>CAJTOJ010000033.1 GCA_910577665.1 uncultured Acetatifactor sp. | reverse complement strand
GTCGCCCGTGTTTTTTCATAGTCCTGCATGTCAATGATTGCATAGCGCCCGCGTCCGTTTTTGGTGAGAAAGACCGGTGCGCCCACAGATACATCACGGAGCACATCACTGTAATTCCTCAAATCAGAGATTGGTTTGATATTCGGCATAATCACATTCTCCTTTCCTGCCTTTAGTATATCCCGATTTGATGTAAAATTCAACAGCATATTTTACAACAGTATTTTAGTGAGCGCCCCATATGGATTTCGAGAGACTCCCGGTCTTGAAGAGTACGAAGCACAGCAGCACCGTGTACCCCACGCAGATCCAGATGTCCCCCATCAGGTCGCCGCCCGCCGCGATACCCTGCACCGGTACGGCGTAGACCGCCATGCAGACCATGATAAGCATCCCCTGGAACCCTACGGCGAAAAGGGACTTGAAATAGTTGTGCCCCATGTGCCCGGCCTCCCGGTTGGCAATCGTGGTTTCTCCCTAAATTTGAATTTTACAGGGATATTTATTTCGGGTTATATTAAGCTGTAGCTTCCCTGTGATGCTTGGAGCAGATTAAAATCTACGGAAATCATCCGCTGTCCGCAGGGCGCAATGCACCACTTTCTGAAGTGGTGCATAATTGCGCCCTATCCCAGAACTTGGATAATTCAAAAGAATCTGGTCACGGAAGCCCAGCCGTTTCTTAGGATCAGGAAGCCGGAGCAGGATTGTAACTTCATCAAGTGTAAAGGTGATCCTCGGCTGGATAGCGTCTTTTCTTACAAGCACTCTTTTCACCGCATTCGCAAACACAGTCGCTGCTTCAAAACTCCTGTTCTGTGCATAGCCGGCAAAAGAGGCCAATACTGGTCCATTGAGACAACACGCTGCCTTCCCCTGGACTATGCCGGATGGGACTCCCCGGTGCTGGCAGCTGCCTTTATTTCAATATTGCCACAATTCGTATAAGCCTGGATCTTGCGGGCCCCATTGCCGTAGATACGTCTGTCTCCATGGGCATCCGAGGTATAAGCTCCTGGCCAGAGGATCCTTATCTGGCCGTCTTCACTGGAAGCTTCTACTTCCATCCCTTCTATCGCTCCCAGATCCAGAACGATATCCCCTTCCCCGGTGTCGCAGGTCAGGTTCTCCACATCTTTCTCCACACTGATTTCCCCTTCTCCGGTGGTTAGGGTCATATGCTGGGTTCTGCCTGTCCCTTTGACCGTAATTTCCCCTTCCCCGGTATCACAGGTCAGGTTCTCCACGTCTTTCTCCACACTGATTTCTCCTTCTCCGGTGGTCAGGGTCATATGCTGGGTCCGGCCTGTCCCTTTGATCGAAATATCCCCTTCCCCGGTGTCACAGGTCAGGTTCTCCACGTCTTTCTTCACTCTGATCTCCCCTTCTCCGGTGGTCAGGGTCATATGCTGGGTCCGGCCTGTCCCTTTGACCGTAATTTCCCCTTCCCCAGTGTCACAGGTCAGGTTCTCCACGTCTTTCTCCACACTGATTTCCCCTTCTCCGGTGGTCAGGGTCATATGCCGGGTCCGGCCTGTCCCTTTCACGGTAATATTGCCGTCTCCCGTATCACAGCTTAGATCCCCTGCATCCTTGTTCACATAGATACTGCCGTCCCCGGTAGACAATGTCACATTCTCAGACCTGCCATCCCCCATGACCCGGATATCTCCGTCTCCCGTATCACAGCTTAGGTTCACCACATCTTTGTTCGAATAGATATTGCCATCACACGTATGCAGGGTTATGTGCTGGGAGCCGCCATTTCCCTGGACATAAATATCCCCGTCCCCGCTTTCACAACTAATCTGCCCGGCATCCAGGTCCAGCTTGATGTCTCCATCCTGGGTTTTCAGGATCGCCTGGTTCATCTTCCTGGTTCCCTGTACGGCGATATCCCCGTCTTCTGTCTCACATTCCAGGTTGTTGCACTGGATGCCCTCCAGATGGATGTCTCCGTCTTGTGTGCTTATGTTGATATCTGCAGCAAGGCTCACTTTTGTGGCTTTCACATCTCCATCCTCTGTCCTGCACTGTAGATTGCCACCCCGGGTATCCTGCAGCACAATGTCTCCGCAGTCTGTCCTAATTTGGCCCTGGGCAGTCTCCATGCCAGTCAGTATCACATCCCCATCCTGGGTTATCACCTCCAGATCTCCCAGATCCGTTCCGGTGACTACAATATCGCCATCCTCTGCCTTGCCAGCAAATCTTGCCATATCAGAATCCTTGATACGGATATCCCCACCCTGGGTCTGACAGTCTGCCCTGGCCATGTCTCCTCCATTGATTATGATATCCCCGTCCTGGGCCTTCCCGGTGAACATGGCTACTGTCAAGGAATTTCCACGGATATCCCCGTCCTGGGTACACACATCCACCTGCGCCAGGGTAATTCCGGATAAGACAATGTCCCCATCCTCTGTCTTCCCTGTAAAGGAATCGGCCTTGATCCCTGTGACCTGGATGTCCCCGTCCGAAGTCTGCACCAGGATCTGCTTCATCCCCTGAGGAATCCTAACCTTTATGGGAACTTCCTGGCTACTGCTTCCAAAGAAACCACTTGTCCAGGAAAACTTTCCACCGAAGCCAAAGAAGCTTTTCCCGCCCTGGAACTCCTGTCCCCCTTCTGCCATTGTCACGGTAATACAAAGGGTATCTCCCTCTGCCTGCCTTCCGCACTGGTATCTGCCGTAGTCGGCTTTCCGGAAAGCCGTATGGATCCGGTCATCCTCAGATACCTCCAGGAAAACGGATCCTGCCTCCGACTGGATCCGGATACCCTGATACCGTCCCGTACCAGATCCTGTTTCCGGCTGCCTTATGATGATCTCGTCCTCCTGATCCCGGCCTGCCCCGGAGGATGTGTCCTGCATTCCATTTGCTTCCCGGCAGCCTTCCACTCCCCTGGATGCTTCCGATCCCGCTCCTGCTGCCTGGACGCTCTCCTCCCCACTGGATGCTTCCGGTCCCGCTCCTGCTGCCTGGACATTCTCCTCCCCGCTGGATGCTTCCGGTCCCGCTCCTGCTGCCTGGATGCTCTCCTGCACACAGATTACTTCCTGCCCTGTCTTTATCTCCTGGCAGCCCGCCCCGCAAAGCGTTTCCTGTGCACGGCCTCTTCCTTCCATCCTGTCTTCCCCAGACACTCCATCTGCTGTAATCCTCCCTGCCTGCGCAGGAATCTCCCTGCCAGATACCCCCTGGTACAGTTCACCCGCACCGGCCTTCCTATCCTCTGGCTCCCCCAGCTCCTGGATCATCTCATCAATGCTTCCCAGTTCCTGGATGATCTGTTCCTGGGTCTTGCCCTGCCGCTCTCCTTCTGCAAAATGCCCCCTGTAATCCTCCAGGATCTCCTCCTGCAATTCTTCCCCGAACCGTGCCAGTTTCTCCCGGAGAATATCCATATACTCAAGTTTCGTCATGTCCAACTCCCCTTTCTGTAATCAACTGATTCACCGCATACAAAAACTGATCCCACTCCTGCCTGACCAGGGTCTGGTAATCCTTCCCCTTATCCGTCAGCCGATAATATTTCCTGGCCGGACCGGATTCCGATTCCACCAGGTATGTTGTCACATAGTCATCGTCCTTCAGCTTCCTCAGTATGGGGTACAGCGTACCACTGGCAATGGACATCTGCCCGGATATCTTCTCTGTAAGTTCATAACCGTACTTATCTCCCCACAATAGCTGGGAAAGCACACATAGTTCCAAGGCTCCCTTTTTAAACTGTGTGTTCATGCACCTCTCCTTTCTTTCATTTTCTGCAAATTCCCTGACCCTGCCATCCTGTCTTCAGCCCTTTTCTGTATTGTAACACACAGTATTATATATTGCAATATACCTATCATAAAAGTATATCAGTCAAAAAATCATACCAAAGTAACATTCCTCGCACTCCTATCGGTTATTTCACGTGGGAAAAAAGACTACAAATATTTATTACCTGCTGTTTACCCTTCCCTGCAAATCCTTGCTCAGATCATCCACATGCACATAAAGCCAATTGAGCATTTTCTGAATAAGCAATGCCATCGACCGGTATTTTCCCGCAATAGAACAAAGTTCATTGGGGCTATAATTACAGACACAGTGCCAGAAGTAGAGGACATAGGGCATTGCCTGGATATCATACTCTGTTAGCGGAAAATGTTTCACATAGGCTTGGATATAGCCACCCAGGCCTTCTACATCTACAGCACCTTCCCTGCAATTCGGGCTGGCAAACACATAGGAAGTCATAACATCAAGGCAGACTGGTAACCGGCAGACCGAAGACCAGTCAATCACTGTGATATCATGGTCTTGCACAATTATCTGGCCAATATGAAAGTCACCATGGGAATTTGCATAGGTCAATCTATCGGCATCAATCTGGAATCTGGAAATCCGTTCAAGATGCCGTATCTGCTCTTCCCAAACGGGGATAATCTTCTTATCTCCTAATTCTTTGGCCCTTTCGAGTTCGCCGATATACTGCTGTTTCTTTCTGAGCGCTGTGTCTGCAGTAAAAAAACTCCTGTCGAATCGTAGAGGAAGCGGATCCCAGTCTTTCAAGGCCAGTGTGGTTTTGCCAAGGAAGTCTGCAGACTTCTCTAAAAGCCATTTTGGAGCGCTGTTGGTCGGTAGCGTTTTTCCCTCCACATATTCCTGAACCGTAAATTGAAACTTTGGCGTTTTTATAACGTAACTTCCTTCCCTGCTTTTTATAAGTCGTGCCACTTTATGTCCACGACTGTATAAATACCCGGAAACGAGTCCCTCGTTTTCCATGTTTTCAAAATATAGCGGCAGAACCTTCACGATATACTTTTTGGCTTCTGTGCCAATGACATAGATTTCCGTTCCAAAATGCTCATCCAGAAGCTTTATATCAGACACCTTTAACTCATAGTTGCTTTCAATAAGCTGTGAATCCATTCTTATACCCCCTTGGAAAATCTTCATTCGTTCCTATTTTATATTAAAAAGTAGGAGGACATAGGCCCTCCCACTCAATTTCATCACCCGGTCACTTTTATTTTACCGTCCTGTCAGAACCGTCACAGGACTCATTGTGTGATTTCACTGCCTCAATGGTGGAACAGTCGGATTCCCGTAAAGGCCATCACCATATTGTACTTATCACAGCATGCAATCACGGCATCGTCCCGGACAGAGCCGCCAGGCTGTGCAATATATTTCACGCCGCTCTTATGTGCCCTCTCAATGTTGTCGGAGAAGGGAAAAAAGGCGTCAGACCCCAGTGTCACATCCTGCATCCCGTCCAGCCAGGCACGCTTTTCCTCCCCGGTAAACACGGGAGGCTTTACCTTGAAAATATGCTCCCAGGCACCATCTGCCAGCACATCCATGCATTCCTCTCCCATGTACACATCAATGGCATTGTCCCGTTCTGCCCGGCCCAGGCCATCCACGAACTGCAGACTCATCACCCGGGGAGCCTGGCGCAGGAACCAGTTGTCTGCCTTCTGGCCTGCCAGCCTGGTACAGTGAATCCTGGACTGCTGTCCGGCACCTATACCGATGGCCTGTCCGCCCTTCACATAGCACACAGAGTTAGACTGGGTGTATTTCAAGGTAATCAGGGCAATCTTCATATCGATCAAGGCCGCCTCGGGGATCTCCTTGTTCACTGTCACCAGGTTGGAGAGCAGACCTCCATTCACATCCAGCTCATTCCGGCCCTGCTCAAAGGTGATGCCATAGACCTGTTTCTTCTCCACCGGGGCAGGGATATATGCGGTGTCGATCTGGATTACATTGTACCCGCCTTTTTTCTTGGCCCGAAGCAGTTCCAGGGCTTCTTCCGTATAGCCGGGAGCAATGACGCCATCCGACACTTCCCGCTTGATCAGCCGGGCTGTGTCCGCATCACACACATCGGACAGGGCAATGAAATCCCCGAAGGAGGACATCCTGTCTGCACCCCTTGCCCTGGCATAGGCGCAGGCCAGGGGAGACAGCTCTCCCAGGTCGTCCACCCAGTAAATCTTCGCCAACGTCTCATCCAATGGCAGCCCCACTGCAGCCCCGGCCGGGGACACATGTTTAAAGGAAGTAGCCGCTGGCAGGCCAGTGGCCTCCTTCAATTCCTTCACTAGCTGCCATCCATTGAAGGCATCCAGGAAATTGATATAGCCGGGCCTGCCGTTCAGAACCCTTACTGGCAGCTCACTGCCATCCTCCATATAGATCCTGGAGGGTTTCTGGTTGGGATTGCAACCGTATTTCAATTCTATTTCTTTCATTTTACTCCATTCCCTTCTGCAGGTTTTCTGCCAGTCATACATTCTTGTTACAGATCCGGGTCTCACATTCCCCAGTGGCAATGTCAATATACCGCACAAACAGGGAAACTTTGTTCTCCTGGTTCAGGCTGTTCCAGAGCATCTGTGTGAAAGCCTCCCTGTCATCGGGAATCTCCACCAGCTTCGGCTCTCCTGCAAAGCTGGGCAGAGGATTGCCATCATGCAAGTAGGTATGAATGAAATGCCCTTCACCCGGCAGGGGATTCTCTACCTGGAAAGTATTCCGCAGACAGGAAGAGGGTTCCCCATGGTTACTCTTCAAGATAGACAGCGCATATCCAAACTTCCCATCCTCCACGTGCAACAGGCCGGAGATCCGGGGTGTATAGTTGGGGCCGTCCGGTTCAAATTCCCTGGTCCTCAAAGTCTGTTCGAAGGTAAGTCCCTTCTTCAGTCCCTCATAGACCGTGTCTGTCTGGTCCCCGTTTGTGACAATCGTGTCGTGTCCCAGCACCCGCACCGGGGCATAAATGATCAGGCTGGGATCCTCCAGCTTGGACGGGTCAAAAGCCTGGGTACGGATCCCTTCCCCGTCCTCCACAAATACCCTGTTGCGGCTGTTTGTACTGCGCCCCATGATAAAATAGGCGGCCACAGCATATTTGCCGCTGCCTGACTCCCCGATCACAATGCCCCTGCCGGGATAGGCATTGGCTTTCAGTTCCTGTTCCAGTGATATCATATGTCTCCTCCTTCTTGGATGCAGGGAAGGCCGCGTTCTATCGCATGATCCCTGCATAGACAAAAAACCACCTGAGCGTCCATGACAAGTGGCGCCCAGGCGGTCGGCTTCAAAACTTACTGCACTCCCTGTGGGTATTCCCACTTCCGCCAGTCATGCAGCTACTATCCTTATATTACATGGCTTTCACCAAATTTGCAAGAACCTATTTGCAAAAACATCTCTACTCGTTATTGTTCACTCCGTTACAGTAACAAATACACGCAAAACGCAAAGGACATGCGTTTTGGCGCACACAGTCCCGGGTTTTTATGCAAAATACACATAAAAACGCCTCGCGTTACTGACGAGTGAACAGTAACCTCTACTCATCCACACTGTAATTCGGCGCTTCCTTGGTTATATGGATGTCATGGGGATGGCTTTCCTTCAGGGAAGCGGCGGAGATCTTCACGAACCTGCCGTTCTTCTTCAGCTCCAGGATATTGTGGGCACCACAGTAGCCCATGCCGGAGCGCAAGCCTCCCAGAAGCTGGAACACGGTATCCTCCACATCTCCCTTGTAGGCCACCCGGCCTTCCACACCTTCCGGCACCAGCTTCCTGGCATTCTCCTGGAAATAACGATCCTTGCTGCCGTTCTCCATGGCAGCAATAGAACCCATGCCCCGGTAAACCTTGTATTTCCTGCCCTGGAACAGCTCGTATTCCCCAGGACTCTCCTCACAGCCTGCAAACATGCTGCCCATCATACATACATTCCCACCTGCGGCGATAGCCTTGGTGATGTCCCCGGAATATTTGATGCCGCCGTCTGCGATAATAGGAACATCATATTCCTTCGCCACTGCATAGCAGTCCATGATCGCCGTGATCTGAGGCACGCCTATACCTGCTACCACACGGGTGGTACAGATAGATCCGGGTCCGATACCCACCTTCACAGCATCTGCTCCTGCTTCGATTAAGGCCCTGGTGCCCTCCCCAGTGGCCACATTTCCAGCCACCACCTGTAAATCCGGATATTTCTCCTTGATCATCTTAACACAATTTATCACGTTCTGGGAATGACCATGGGCAGAATCCAACACCACCACATCTACCTTTGCATCTACCAGCGCAGCCACCCGCTCCAGTACATTGGCCGTGATCCCCACACCTGCACCGCACAGGAGTCTGCCCTGCTCGTCCTTTGCTGCCAGGGGATATTTGATGGTCTTCTCAATGTCCTTGATGGTGATGAGACCCTTCAGATTAAAATCCTTGTCCACAATGGGCAGCTTCTCTTTCCTTGCCCTGGCCAGGATCTGCTTGGCCTCCTCCAGGGTGATTCCTTCCTGGGCAGTGATCAGTCCCTCGCTGGTCATGGATTCCTTGATCTTCTTGCTAAAATCGGTCTCAAACTTCAAGTCCCGGTTGGTGATGATACCCACCAGCTTCCTGCCTTCTGTGATGGGAACACCAGAGATGCGGAACTTCCCCATAAGAGCATCCGCATCTGCCAGGGTATGTTCAGGAGTCAAGGAAAAGGGGTCTGTGATGACACCGTTCTCGGAACGCTTCACCTTGTCCACCTCCTCGGCCTGGGCCTCGATGGACATATTCTTGTGGATGATACCGATACCGCCCTGCCGGGCCATGGCTATGGCCATACGGTGCTCCGTTACTGTGTCCATTCCTGCACTCATCATAGGAATGTTGAGCTTGATCTTCTTGGTCAGCCAGGTAGTCAGATCCACCTGGTTCGGTACTACCTGTGAGTACGCAGGTACCAGAAGTACGTCGTCAAAGGTAATGCCTTCTCCGATAATCTGTCCCATTTTCAATCCTCCTGTCAGAAAATTGTGTAATTGTATGAAAACTGTTAAATTTCGAATGAGTATAGCAGACTTAAGTCCGAAAGTCAACCTGTTATCAGTAATAAATCACAGGGAAATCTCCAGCTGGTGCAGCAGGCCATTTCCAGCCAGTCCGGATAAGCCCCGGCATGAGAAAAGTCATGTACAGAAAACAACAATTCAGCCTGACAGGGGCATACTCCCTACAGACTGAACTGTTCTTTTTCGCCATCCAGGTGGATGATTCTAATCAGAATACACCTTTCTGGGCGCTGCATTTTTCATGACCTTGATCAGATCTTCCGAAGGGCTTAAAAGAATCTTCTCCCCACCCTCATAGTACATGGCATAACGCCTGTCCGGCTGAAGTTCTTCCCCGATGCTGTAGTCCTTCACCTTCACATTGCGGTTCTTGTAATTGTCCAGACGGTAGCTTTTCACAGGAGCCAGAATCTCCATCCGCTCTAAAGTATATGTGGCAACCCGTTTTCTCCTGGACTTTGCCATCACCTTGTCCACCACCAGTTCTTTGTCCAGATACAGGTACTCATACTCCAGATCCGTGAAGAGATTCACGAAATAGGCTCCCACCCCTGCCACAATCGCAATGATGAATGCAAGCGGGATGATGAATGCGACCAGTACCAGCAGTACCGTGAGCATGATCAGTAGTCCCTTTAAGAACTTACCCCACAGAGAGGTCTTCGCCTTCACCAGGCATTCCACATACGTATCACTCATCTCATTTAACCTGTCCTTTTCTTATTTTCCGGAACCCGGATGTCTCCTTACGGATTCTGCATAGGATCCGTTTCTGCATGTCGTTCATGGTGCACTGTATCTTGTACGCTGTCCCTGATACAAGGATAACCCTGCAGATTCCTTATCCCTTTTCATGATATAACATCTTTCCTTAAGTTGCAAGGCAACTTTCCACAAAATCTCTCTTTTTATCCTTTTTTTAGATTCCCATTAGAATACATTCATTGACAAGATTGCAGACAGAACGTATCATGGTAAGAAACCGGTGAAGTCATATAGAAGAAAGGTGGTATGAACCATGCCTGTAATGGACGAATTCAGAGAAGAAAGACAAGCCCTAAGGAACGGAACCCTCAAAGAAAAAATATCTTATTTCTTTTATTATTACAAATGGCATCTGATCGTAACCATAGCCGTACTTGCCATGGTGATCTCCTTCGTCACCCAGCTCTTAAACAGAAAAGAGATTGCTTTCTATGCCTGTATGCTCAACTCCGTGGAACTGGATGCCGCGGCTGACTATAACCAGGGATTCGCCGAATACGCCGGGATTGATACAGGCACCTGCGACATCCTGTTCGATTCCTCCCTGTATCTGACTTCGGATGGCCTGGATGAGTCTTCCGTAGCCTCCACCCAGAAGCTGATGGTCTACATTGCCGCCGGGGAGCTGGATGTAATCGTCTCTGACCCGGACGGCATCCAGAACTATGCCAATAACGAGACCTTCTATGACCTGCGGGAATTTCTGACGCCGGAGCAGCTGGAAGCTTACCAGGATCATTTCTACTACATCGACATGGCCGTGGTGGAAGAGAAGGATGCTGCCCTGGATGCCATGGACAACTCTTATGTCCCCCATTATCCTGACCCCAGGCATCCTGAGGCCATGCATGATCCCAGGCCCGTGGGGCTCTACCTGGACGGCAGCAATATCCGGGAAAGCTATCACTTCAAGGATGAGGATGTGGTACTCTGTGTCCTCTTAAACGGACAGCATCCCGAGCATACACGCAAATACATCGACTATGTAATGCAGGCCGCCCCCCATTAGGGCCGGCCTGCAGCGGGGTATCCGGTTACAGCAGTTCCTTCAAAAGCTTTCCCACGGCACCGGGATCTGCTTTTCCCTTCATGGCCTTCATGGTCTGTCCTACCAGGAAACCCATGGCTTTCTCCTTCCCGCCCCGGTAGTCCTCCACGGATTTCGGGTTGGCAGCAAGGACCTCCTTCACTGTCTCCAGCAGGGCGCTCTCATTGCTGACCATCTTCAGGCCCTTTTCCTCTACATAGCTTTCCGGATCCACATCCTCCTCAAACAGGACTTCAAATACTTCCTTGGCCACAGTAGAGTTGATCACCCTGCTCTCCGCCAGGGCAATCAGACTGGCCAGATGTGCCGGGGAAAAACGGATGTCTTCTGGATCCAGGCCTTTTTCTTTTAAGAGCCGCAAAGTTTCCACCATCAGCCAGTTGGATACTTTCTTGGGAGCGGCACCACAGGCCACTGTCTCCTCAAAGAGATCTGCCATATGCCTGGATGATGTGATGATCTCAATATCATAATCAGGAATATCAAATTCCGTCTTGTAACGCTGCATTTTCTCTGTGCGAAATTCCGGCTGTCTGCCCGCAATCTCCTCCAGGAATGCATCGCTGATCCGGACAGGAACCAGATCCGGATCTGGAAAATAGCGGTAATCCCGGGCATCCTCCTTGGAGCGCATGGCATAGGAGGTCTCTTTTGTCTCATCCCAGCGCCTGGTCTCCTGGATCACCCTCTCACCGCTCTCCAACAGATCAATCTGTCTTTTACACTCTCCCTCAATGGCCCTGGATATGGCCCGGAAGGATCCCAGGTTCTTCATCTCTGTGCGTATGCCGTACTCTTTAGCCCCCACCTTGCGCACGGACAGATTCACGTCCGCCCGCATGGAACCTTCCTGAAGTTTGCAGTCGCTGGCCCCCAGATAGCGGATGATCAGCCGCAGCTTCTCCAGGTAGGCGATGACCTCCTGGGCACTGCGCATATCCGGCTCTGATACAATCTCAATCAAGGGAACCCCGGAACGGTTATAGTCCACCAGGGACACATCCTCCCAGTCATCATGGAGTAGTTTTCCTGCATCCTCCTCCATGTGGATCTCGTGGATCCCCACTTTCTTTGTACCCTGTGATGTGCCGATCTCCACATAGCCGTTCCTGCAAATAGGCAGATAGAGCTGAGAGATCTGATAGTTCTGGGGATTGTCCGGATAAAAATAGTTCTTTCGGTCGAACTTGCAATACCTGGTGATCTCGCAGTGGGTGGCAAGCCCCACCGCAACAGCGTGCTCCAGGACCTTTCTGTTCAACACCGGCAAAGCACCCGGCATTCCCGTACACACCGGACAGGTGTGAGCATTGGGAGCTGCCCCGAAAGCGGTGGAACAGCCACAGAAGATCTTTGTCCTGGTGGCAAGTTCCACATGAACCTCCAGACCAATGACCGTCTCATATTCTCTGTCCATTTACATGCCCCCCTTTCCTGGTGCGTGGGCTTCTGCCACAGCTGCTTTTTCTATCTGGTCTTTCGGACAGGATACCGTTTTTGCGCCCTGGACGAATTGTCCTGGAATGCCTGCAGGCATCTTGTCCTGTGTCAGCTGCCCGTAAGTATATGCCACCCTAAGCAGCTTTTTCTCCTGGAAACAATCCCCCATAAGCTGTAGTCCTATGGGAAGCCCCTTTTGGTCCACGCCACAGGGCAGACTGATGGCCGGAAGGCCTGCCAGGTTCGCGGAGACTGTGTAAATATCCCCCAGATACATCCGCAGAGGATCCTGCAGGCTCTCTCCCAGCCCGGGAGCCGTAGTGGGCGCCACCGGGCTTACGATACAGTCATATCTGGCAAAGGCCTGGTCAAAGGCCGCCTTGATCATGGCTTTCACCTTGAGGGCTTTCAGATAATAGGCATCATAATAGCCTGCGCTGAGCACAAAGCTGCCCAGCATGATGCGGCGCTTTACCTCCGGGCCAAATCCCCGGGAACGGGTCCGTTTGTACATCTGATGCAGCTCTTCTGCTTCTGCTGCCCGGTATCCGTATTTCACCCCGTCAAAGCGCTCCAGATTGGAGCTGGCCTCCGCAGCGGCAATGGTATAATATGCGGGAACCGCATAATCTACCAGGTCTAAGTCAAACTCTTCCACCAGTGCACCCTGTTGTCCAAGCAGTGCCGCTGCCTCCAGCACAGCCTCCTTTACCTCCTCATCCAGGCCCTGCCCAAAATAATCCCTGGGGATCCCGATGCGCATTCCCTGTACATCCTGCACCAGGGCTTTGGTAAAATCCGTGTCTTCCCTGGCCAGGGAAGTGGAATCCTTCTCATCCCTGGCGGCAATCACTTCCAGTACAGCCGCACAGTCCTCCACTGTCCTGGCCAGTGGCCCCACCTGATCCAGAGAGGAACCATAGGCCACCAGGCCATACCGGGACACGGTGCCATAGGTAGGTTTCATGCCCACCACACCACAGTGGGAAGCAGGCTGGCGGACAGACCCGCCTGTATCGGATCCCAGGGCAAGGAAGCATTCCCCCGCCGCCACGGCAGCGGCAGAACCGCCGGAAGAACCACCGGGTACATGCCCCGGGTTCCAGGGATTCCTGGTGACTCCCCAGGCAGAGGTCTCCGTGGTGGAGCCCATGGCAAATTCATCCATATTGGTCTTGCCCACCACCACGGCCCCGGCCTGCTCCAGTCTCCTTACAGCCTCGGCGCTGAAGGTCGGCCGGTAGGAGGCCAGGATCCTGGATGAACAGGTGGTAGGAAGCCCTGCCACATGCAGGTTGTCTTTGATGGCCACCGGTACTCCCGCCAGGGGGCCTGCCGGCTCTCCTGCCTGGATACGTTTCTGTACGGCTTCTGCTTTTTGCAAGGCTCTCTCCCGGTCCACTGTCACATAACAATTGTACAGTTCTTCCGTTTCCCCGATCCTGGCAAGCACCGCCTCCATGGCCTCCACTGCTGTTGTTTTCCCCTGTTGTATGGCTGTGGCAAGCTCCACAGCTGTAGCAAAACCCATCTCCATTTCCAAATACCCCCTATCTGTCCTCCTCTAGACAAAAGTCTTCGGCACCACGAACATCCCATCCTTCTGCTCAGGCGCGTTACACAGGGTCTCCTGCCCACCGTCACCGTTTGTCACCACATCCTCCCGGAATACATTCTGTACCTGGAATACATGGGACATAGGTTCCACCCCGGAAGTATCCAGCTCATTTAATTTGTCTATATAGCATAGCATCTCTTCCATATCCCGCCTGGCCTGCTCCCTTTCCTGCCCGGAAAGCTCCAGCTTTGCCAGGATTCCCACATATTCTATGATGTCATCACTGATTCTATTTGCCATATCCCGTCTCCCTCCTTTTGCCACTGCCTATCCCCGGATCTTCACATGCACTTCCCTCAGTTGCTGTTCCGTGACCTCTCCCGGTGTGCCGCACATCAAGTCCTGTCCGGAACCACTCATGGGAAAAGCAATCACCTCCCGGATGTTCTCCTCTCCCCTAAGGAGCATCAGCATCCTGTCCACCCCGGGAGCCATGCCTGCATGAGGCGGTGCGCCGAACTGGAATGCCTGATAAAGCGCGCCGAACTTCTGCTGCAAAGTCTCTTCCCCATACCCGGCTATGGCAAATGCTTTCACCATGATATCCCTGTCATGATTCCGCACTGCACCGGAAGAAAGCTCCACCCCATTGCACACAATGTCATACTGGTATGCCAGTATATCCAGGGGATCCTTGGTCTCCAGCGCCTCCAGCCCTCCCTGAGGCATGGAGAATGGGTTGTGGGTAAAGGCGGGTTTTCCTGTCTCCGGATCCCGCTCATACATGGGAAAATCGTTCACATAACAGAAACGGAACGCCTTCTCCTCCACCAGGCCCAGTTTTTCTCCCAGCTCGCTGCGGATCTTCCCTGCATAGTAACAGGCCCGCTCCTCTTTATCTGCTATGAAGAAAATGGTATCCCCTGGCTGGAGTCCGGCAAGTTTTCCCAGTTCTCCTTTCCATTCCTCTGGAATGAACTTATCAATGGGACCCTTGTATGTCAGATCCTGGGCCACTTCCAGATACCCCAGTCCCCCCATGCCCAGGGAAAGAGCAAACTGCAGCAATTTTTCATGGAATCCCTTGCTCATCTCCCGGCTGACCTTGATGGCCCGGACACATTTGCCCAGGAAAGGCCGGAACGTACAGTTCTGGAAGAAATCCGTCACGTCCAAGATCCTTAAGGGATTGCGCAGATCCGGCTTGTCACAGCCGAATTCCAGCATGGCCTGTCTATAGCTGATCACCGGAAAAGGAGCCTTGGTCACAGCATATCCCCCGGGCGCAAATGTCTCAAAAGTGGCCGACAGCACTTCCTCCCCTACCCGGAAAACGTCCTCCTGGGTGGCAAATCCCATCTCAAAATCCAACTGGTAGAATTCCCCCGGCGACCTGTCTGCCCGCGCATCCTCATCCCTGAAACAGGGGGCAATCTGGAAGTATCTGTCAATGCCGGAAGCCATCAGAAGCTGCTTGTACTGCTGGGGCGCCTGGGGCAGGGCGTAGAACTTTCCCTTGAACCTGCGGGACGGCACGATATAGTCCCTGGCGCCCTCAGGGGAGGAGGCGCACAGGATCGGTGTCTGGATCTCCACGAATCCCAGATCTGTCATCTTCTGCCGCAGGTATGCGATCACCCGGGACCGGAAAAGTATGTTGTCCTGCACTTTCCTGTTGCGCAGATCCAGATAGCGGTATCTGAGACGTACCTCCTCCCTGGTCTCCCTGGATGAGACCACCTCAAAGGGAAGCTGCCGGTATACCTTTCCCAGCACGGTGATCCCTCCGGCATCCAGCTCAATGGTTCCTGTGGGGATCCTGGGGTTGTAAGTCTCTTCTTCCCTAAGTTCCACAACCCCTGAAACACTAATACAGGTCTCCCGCACAAGCCCTTTCAGCAGCCCCTCCCTGCGGATCACTACCTGGAGTACCCCGTACATATCCCGCAGATCCAGGAAGGATACCCCGCCATGGTCGCGGATGTTCTCCACCCATCCGGCCATCCGCACAGATTTCCCAATGTGTTGTTCCCCGATTTCGCGGATCGACATGTCTCTGTAGATGTTGCCTGCTTCCATTGACTTCCCTGCCTTCATAAAGTGTCTCCTTCCCTTGCGTGATGTGTCCGGGACTTTTCCTGGAGCATGTTTTCCAATAAAAGCTCGATGCTCACATCCCTTTGTCTTCCTTCATCCAGGTCAGGTCAGCCCAGGCTGGCCACTGTCCGTCTGGTATGGGATATCAGACAGACTGCACCGGCCTGGGTTCCTGCCCACAAGGATAAAAAAAGCCCCGGAACACAGTTTCCTGCATCCCGGGACGAATAATATGCGATATTATCCGCGGTACCACCCGCATTGAAGCACTGTACCTTCCATCAAAGGCATTCTTCAGTCCTTCCACTCTTACACTTAACGCGTGCAACGTGCAACCCTAGCACAGCTTCCTACAGCACATCCCGGCAATTCCCTCCCGGGAATCCCTTCCTGTCTGTATCCGCTGCGTTCAGACCACCTGCTCCGGAGTGTTCCCTATATCAGTTCCCGCGTGTGGCGCTCTCAGTCGGTGACGCCTCCTTCCTGTCGTTTTCCCTGAAAAGAGTCTCCTTCATGGCATTTACCTTGCGGCATATGACCCTGTCCTGGGTCAGCAAAGCGCCGCAAATATTTTGAAAGTTATACTACCACACCTTGGCATGGTTTGCAAGCACTTTTTCTATAACCCAGCCGATATCTTTTGAAATGCTTAAGTCTCCCCCTCACTCCCATGGTCAATCCGCCCCACTGCGTCCTCCGCATCGGGCTCTCTGACGCTCAGATCCACCACGTTCAGTTCCCGTACTGACAAGGAACAAGCCTGCTTACCGGATCCATAGCCATGCCCTGCATGGCCGGCCTTCACTCTTCCCGCACCTGCAACTCAAAACGGCTCTCGATCTGTTCCAGTATTTTAGCATACTGTTGCATCTCCTGGCTGACTGCCTCTTTCTCTTCATACTCCTTTTTGTAACAGATCCTGTGTTCCATGCTGGCCCAGAAATCCATGGACATGGTACGGAACTGGATCTCCACCGGATAATACTCCATTGCATCCAGACAGTGTATTGGAACGCCAAACACCGCGTGGAAACTGCGGTATCCGCTCTTCTTTGGTGATTTTATGTAGTCCTTCTCCTTGATGACAATCAAGTCTGTCTGCCGCTTCAGGCATTCCACCAGGTCATAGATTTCGCCCGGAAAATAGCAGATCACCCGGATCCCCGCAATATCCATGAGATGATCCTTTGCATTCATGACACTGTCTGTCAGCTCCAGCCGCTCCAGCTTACCTTCAATGCTTTTCTTCTGTTTGATGCGGTTCTGGATGTGGTGGATAGGCTTTCCTGTATCCTTGCTGTATATGCTGTGATTCAAGATTTCCAGCTTGGTCAGCATAACCCTGGTCACATCCTCGTAAGGTTTTATCAGTTCATAATATTGCTCGTTCGTCATGTCGAACCTTCCTGTTACTTTGCCGGAGACATCCTTCCCGCCCGGCAGTATTTTTTGTAAACTCCCACGCATCCCAATGTTCCACCATAAGCGAGCGCCGAGAGTCTGGAAGTTGCACACAACCTGCATGGGCTACATGCCACCTTTGACATGTAGGTTGGCACACAGCAGTTCCGCCAAACCACAAAGGCAAGCAGTCTGATTTCGCGGCGCCGGAATGGCATAGGGACTTTTACCGGAAAGTATTTTGTTTCCAGTATCATACGGAACAAATATGAACCGCATATGAGCATTTTATAAAATAAACCTTATGATTTTCTTAAACATCCCATCTCAAATAGCAACCTTCTTCATTCTGTCCACAGCTTCCGCCGTGTTCTCATGGCTGCCAAAGGCCGTCAGCCTGAAGTACCCCTCTCCGCTTGGGCCGAAGCCAGATCCCGGTGTACCTACCACGCCCGCCTGCTCCAGAAGACAGTCAAAAAAATCCCAGCTTGTCATATTGCCCGGCGTTTTCAGCCAGATATAAGGTGCATTGACGCCTCCAAACACCGTATAGCCTGCTTCTGTCAGCCCCTTATAAATGGTACTGGCATTTTCCATGTAGTAGGCAATCTGCTCCCGCAGCTGCTGCTGGCCGCTTTCCGAGTACACAGCCCATCCTGCCCGCTGGACAATATAGGGCGCTCCGTTGTACTTCGTCCCATGACGCCTGGCCCACAGGTCATGAAGGCACACATCCCCGCACTTCAGATCTCTGGGTACCACCGTAAATCCCAGACGCACACCAGTAAAACCTGCATTCTTGGAAAAAGAGCGCAGCTCAATGGCACAGTTTCTGGCTCCCTTACACTCATAGATACTATGGGGTATATCTCTCTCTGAAATATATGCCTCATAGGCCGCATCATAGAGTATCACAGCACCAATCCTTATGGCATAATCCACCCAGTCCTGTAACTGTCCTCTGGTAATCGTGGCACCAGTAGGATTATTTGGAAAACAAAGATAAATCATATCCGGTTTTTCGTCTGGCAGCCTAGGCACAAATCCATTTTCCCTGGAACAGGGCATATAGATCACATTGCTCCAGGTACCCGTCCGGGCATCATAGTTTCCTGTGCGACCTGCCATTGCGTTGGAATCCACATAGACCGGATACACTGGGTCACACACAGCGATCCGGTTGTCCAGGCTAAAGATTTCCTGGATATTGCCGGAATCGCATTTTGCCCCGTCAGATATAAAGATCTCATCCGCGGAAATCTGGCATCCCCTGTCCTGGTAATCCTGCCTGGCAATAGCACTGCGTAAAAATTCGTATCCCTGGTCAGGAGCATATCCACGGAAAGTCTCCTCCTTTCCCATCTCCTCCACGGCACTGTGCAGCTCCTCCAGGATGGCCGGAACCAAGGGCTGTGTCACATCCCCGATTCCCAGGCGTATAATCCTCTGAGCCGGATGAGCCTGGCTATATGCAGCAACCTTTCTGCCAATGGCTGAGAACAGATAGCTCCCTGGAAGCTTTAGGTAATTCTCATTAATTTGAAACATTTTTACACCTCCGCATGCGCTTCAGCGCATATACCAATCAGGATTTGAAAGTTTCCTTTCACACTTCCCCTTCAAATACTGTTACCGCAGGACCTGTCATATAGATCAGATTCTGCTGCCTGTCCCACGCAATCTGCAATTCTCCACCCAACAGCTTCACCGTAATCTCATTATCCGTAAGATCATTCAGTACACCTGCCGCCACCACAGCGCAACATCCGGTACCACAGGCAAACGTCTCCCCGCTTCCCCTCTCCCAGACTCGCATGAAGACATTTTTCCTGTCCAGTATCTCCACAAATTCCGTATTCACCCGCCTGGGAAAACGCTCATGATTTTCAAACTGTGGTCCTATCTGCTCCAGTGGCAGATCCGTCACTCCCCCGGTGAAAATAACCGCATGGGGATTACCCATGGACACACAAGTCATGTGCCACTCCCGTCCATCCACATAAATTGGCTCATCCAGTACCTGTTCCCCCTCTGCCTCCACCGGAATCTCAGCAGACTGGAAGATGGGACTTCCCATGTTCACACGCACCCTGTCCACAGTACTGCGGTTCCCCATCCCCATCCCCGCCTCCTGCTTCTGTACATGCAGATCCAGGTATTTGATCTCTCCTGCACTGACAACCGTGATATGCTCCTTGTCCGTCAGCCCCTTATCATACACATACTTGCCCACGCAGCGGATCCCGTTCCCACACATCTCCGCACGGGTTCCATCTGCATTGTACATTTCCATCTCAAAATCAGCCACTTCAGACGGATTGATAAAGATCACCCCATCCCCGCCAATGCCAAAATGCCTGTCACTGAGTCTCCGTACCAGGTCTGGTTTCTCTTCCTTCGAAATCTGTTCCACAGCCCCATCAATATAGATATAATCGTTTCCACATCCCTGCATCTTCGTAAATTTCATTTGCTTCTCCATTCTTATTGACCGTCCTTGCCAGCTACCACCAAAAGGCAGTCCTCTCCCCAAGGAAACACCTTGATCCTTATCCCAAGATAGCAACAGACACTTTTCCTGTCAATGCATATTTCCAATTTGTACCACATATCTTTAATAAAAAATAAGAGTGGCTGCAAAGCTTCCCGGGGCACAGATACTGCATAGCAGACTTCCACCCCCAAGCCCACAGCCGCACAAAAAGCTAAGGGGAATATGGATGAGTGCTAAAACCAAAATTGTCGTACTTCATATGAAGGAGCTGATCTATACCGGAATCTTTGCCGTCCTGGGCATTCTGTTCATTGTCCTGCTGGTGATGATGTTCCTTCCGAACAAAAAAGAACCACAGACTCCCAGGGAAACCACCACTGCTGTAAGCTCAGACTCCCTCTACATACCCGGCATCTATACCACCGAACTGGTTCTGGGCAATCAAGCCATAGACGTGGAGGTCATCGTGGACAGCAATGCCATCACCTCCATCCGTATGGTCAACCTAAACGAAGCCATCACCACCATGTATCCGCTTCTGGAGCCTACCTTCGACTCTATCTGTGAGCAGATATATGACGCCCAGTCCCTGGAGCAGGTCACTTATACTGCGGAAAATAAATATACCTCCCTGGTGCTTCTGGAAGCAATCCAGAATTCCCTGGATAAGGCGGCTGTATCTGACAAAACCGGCTCCCAGTCATAGGTCAGCTCCTGTCAGTCAAAATTCTGTCTCCGTACAGACCTTGTAATCCAAGGTTCTGCCACAGCACAGATCCGGCCAGCCAAGATTCCGTCTCCGTACAGACCTTGTAATCCAAGGTTCTGCCACAGCACAGATCCGGCCCCGGAATATCTCCACAGGAATCATGATCTGCCATGCCTAAGCTCTCCTTCCCGCACCACTATATTGCCTGGACAGCAGTACCTACAGGATTATGCCTGTAGCTGTCCTGCCTGGTCCAGCCACAGCCTGGTACTTGCATCGGAAGGCATGCGCAGATCTCCTCTGGGAGACAGCGCCACACTTCCCACCTTTGGCCCATCTGGCAGACAAGAGCGTTTGAATTGCTGGCTGAAAAACCTGCTGTAGAAATTCTTCAGCCACTTCAGAATTACCTCTGGCTGGTATATTCCTGCAAAAGCAAGCTTTGCCACCCGGAAAACCTTTGCAGGCGGGAAGGCACAGCGCAACATGTAATACAAAAAGAAATCGTGTAGTTCATAAGGCCCTACCAGATCCTCTGTCTTCTGGGAAATCACTCCATCCACTGGCGGAAGCAGTTCCGGGCTGACAGGTGTATCCAGCACATCCCCCAGAACCAGGGACAGTTCTCTGTCTTCACAAGTATCTGCATAAAACTGTACCAGATGACGTACCAAAGTCTTTGGCACACCGGCATTTACCCCGTACATGGACATGTGATCTCCATTGTAGGTAGCCCATCCCAGTGCCAGTTCCGACATATCCCCGGTACCGATCACCAGGCCTCCTTCCCGGTTGGCAATGTCCATCAATACCTGTGTGCGCTCCCTGGCCTGTCCATTCTCATACGTCACATCATGTCTGTCCGGATCCTGCCCGATATCTGCAAAATGTACCATAACAGCTTCCCGGATGTCCACTTCTTCCAGCGTCACATGCAGGGAATCTGCCAATTTGCAGGCATTATCATAGGTTCTGTCTGTGGTGCCAAAGCAAGGCATTGTCACTGCAATGATCCCTTTTCTGTCAAGTCCAAGCAGATCGAAGGTCCTGACAGTCACCAACAGTGCCAGGGTGGAATCCAATCCCCCTGATAGGCCAAGCACTGCTTTCTTCATACCTGTATGCTCATATCGCTTTTTCAGTCCATAGGACTGGATCGACAGAATCTCCTCACAGCGCAGTCTGCATTTTTCCTGGTCTGCAGGTACAAAAGGCATCCTTTCAAATGTGCGCTCCAGCCGGGTCTCCTCTATATCAAGCCGGAACGGAACAAAGATATGGGCTTCCCCCCCATCCTGGCCAAAAGTTCCCATCCTGCGTCTGTGGGACAGGATTCTGTGCACATCCAGATCTCCGTACACGATTCCGCCTGTAAAGCGTTTGGACTGTGCCAGTACAATACCATTCTCTGCAATCAGATTGTGTCCACCAAACACCAGATCCTGGGTGGACTCGCCTTCCCCTGCGGAAGTATACACATAGCCGCACAGCAACCTGGCACTGGCAGACTTCACAAGAAGTTCCCTGTATTCATCTTTTCCTACTGTCTCATTGGATGCGGAAAGATTCGCAAGCACAGTGGCCCCTGCCAGGGCATGTGCCGTACCCGGCGGACTGGCCACCCACAGATCCTCGCAGATCTCACAGCCTATAGTAAGTCCCTTCATATTCTGACACTGGAACAGAATATGGGTACCTAAAGGCACATGCTTCCCACCAAGTACACATTCCACTGGTTCCCTGTTTCCCCGGGAAAAATGACGTCCTTCATAGAATTCTGCATAGGAAGGAATATTTTCCTTCGGTACAAGTCCCAGAATCCTCCCGTCCTGCAGCACCGCCGCCACATTGTACAAGTTCCCATTCTTCTCCAGAGGAAGTCCCACCATCACAAGAGCATCCCTGCCCCGGGTAAAATCCACAATCCTAAGCAGCTGGGAAACAGCGCTTTCCAGTAAAGTATCCTGTAGGAACAAGTCCCCACAAGTATACCCTGTCAGACACAATTCCGGAAAAACAATCAGCTTCGCACCTTTCCCATACGCCTCCTCCAGATTCTCACAGATAACATCCCCATTGTACACAGGATCTGCCACCTTGATCTTTGGTGTCACAGCAGCCACTTTTATAAATCCCTGCTCCATAAATACCTCTTTTCCACACTACTTCAGATATGAACCAAAAGCAATGGTATCTGCGTAGGAATCTGCACTTCACGCTCCCGTAATTCCGGTTTCCACACAGCAGCCATGGAATTCCCTTTACTGCCTGCCCTGATCCAGCAATTCTTTCAGCTCGTCCACTTGAAATACATACTTCTGGTTGCAGAAATGGCATTCCACGCCAATTTCATGTCCCTCCTGAATCATCGCCTGCAATTCCTTCTCTCCCAGGCTGGTCAAGGCTTTCTGTATTCTTGACCGGCTGCAATTGCAGGAAAAAGCCACCGGCATCTGGTCTGTCAGTTCCAAGGACAATCCCTCCAGGGCCTTTCCCAGCATGATCTCCGGCGTGTCACCTCCATCCAGCATGGCTGTTACAGAGGTAATCCGTCCCAGATTCTCTTCCAGTCTGTCTATCACCTGCTCCTGGGCAAACGGCATCAGCTGTATGATAAATCCGCCAGCCTGTTTCACCTGGTTATTCCGCTCCATAAGCACACCCAGGCCTACGGAAGAAGGCACCTGCTCCGAAGTGGCAAAATAATAGGTCAGATCTTCTGCAATCTCTCCTGTCTGCAATAAAGTCTGCCCCACATAAGGCTCCTTTAATCCCATATCCCTGATCACACTTAACGTCCCAGCCCCCACAGCACCTGCCACATCCAGCTTGCCTGCGCTGTTGGCAGGTACAATCACATCCGGCACATAGGGATAGCCCTTTACATGGCCCATGGAATCCGCCGTCACAATCATGCCTTTCATAGGTCCATCCCCTTTGACCTGGAGGGTCAGAAGATCCTGTTCGCCTTTTAACATACTCCCCATCATGGCACCAGCACTTAAAAGCCGTCCCAGAGCCGCCGTCACTACCGGACTGGAATTGTGTATACTCCTGGCCTTTTCCACCGTCTGTCTGGTCGTACAGGCAAAGGCCCGTATCTGTGCATCTGCTGCTGTTGCACGCACCATATAATCTGTCATCTGTAAACCTCTTTCCCACGCATTTTTCTGCATATGATCTGCCTGTTTTTCCCTGCTCATGCTCCTCTGTATCCACCCATTATACAAAAAGCTTCCTTACACGGCCAGACACACGCAAAAGTCAACAAACCCGCTGCGAAGCAAAGCATGCTAAAGCATGCGGGCATCCAGCTTATAGCGCTACAGGCAGCGGAGTATGTGGTATTCTCTCCGCTTCAGCGGGCTGATCTGCGCCGCTGACGCTACGCACCCCTGGCGGCAAGCGTCAACTGGATGCTGGCGCATCCTCGCTCATTGCCCGCAGGAATCAGCATTTCCCTGCCACCACACACACACGCCCACTCTCCGGTGTCACCGCAGCCTGCGTATCTGCATCCAGAACTTCCAATACCCTCATACCTGCCTGGCATACCAGCTTTGTCATCTGCTCCACCGTGTATCCACGCTGTAGATGTGTCTCCGTAAAGCGGCGGAAATTCTCTCCTTCCTTGCGGACGAACACGGTTAGGTCGTACTCATTGATCTGCCCCTCCGGATCATAGTAATTCTCCCAGATAAAGCTACAGTCCTCCCTGTTTTCTGCAATGGTGGTATCACCAATCAGTTCCTGGTATTTATAGACTGTATTGAAATCAAAGATAAAGATACCGCCGGGAAACAGATAATTGCATACCAGCGAAAATACAGTGAGGAGTTCGTCTTCCTCCAGGATATAATTTACCGAATCACAGACACTGTATACCGTGCCCACAGTGCTATATAACGAAAGCTCCCGCATGTCCTGGCACAGATACAGAATCTCCGATCCGCTTTGCTCTTTCTTTCCCATGGCAATATTCAGCATATCCTCAGACATGTCCACACCGATACAGTCATAGCCTTTTGCATACATCAGCTCAGCCAGGGTACCTGTGCCACAGCCTAAATCTACCACGAGGTTTTTCTCGGAATCCAACAGGTTCTCCGCATCCCGGCAGGGTTCGGAAACACCATATTTTCCAATTAGGTTCTCCAGTCTGTCACACCAGTCCCCATATGGTGTATCATCCATAAATGTGTCATAAACACAGGCAAAGTCCCCATATGTCTCCATTTTCCGCTCCTTCTGTCATACCATCATGCTTTTCATCCCGCGCGCTATTCACCCAATTCTTCCATTCCACGCTATTCACCCAGTTTCATGGCTATACCAATGCCTGCCGCCAGAGACAGCACCCCTGTCACTGCACTGAGAATTGTCACCGCAGGAAAACTGCCCATAAGCAGAATGGCTATAGGAGATGATACAATCAGTCCGATAATAGCCCAATAGGCGTACAGCGGGAACTTCTCAAAGATGAACTCCACCAGTTTCGCAATGGCGAAAACGCCTACCACCACGCCCACCCCAAAAGGAACCAGAATCCCGCATCCTGCCAGGATTCCTTCCATATCCATGGAGGCCAGGGCCGTAAAGAAATCCTTCACCGCATTCAGAATCGGATGATAAAAGCCCATGAGCATCAGCATCATGGAACCGCTGACTCCCGGGATCACCATAGTGGCCGCCGCCACGATCCCCACCAGAAACAGTTGTAATACCATCCCCACATTAAGGGACAGTTCTGCAGATGTCCCTTCCGTCTCCCCCACAGCGGCAAGCCCCACCACCATGACAAAAAACAGAAGTCCTGCGATAATATGGCCTATCTGTATTTTCTTTCCGCCCACATTTTTCCAGATGGCAGGCAGGCCACCCAGGATCAGCCCGATAAACAGGAGATTCGTCTGTATGGGAAAATGCTCAAACAAGTATGTGAGGCCAAAGGAACTCCCTGCAATGGCAAGCACCATACCAATTCCTATGGGCAGCAAAAACAGCACGCTCTTCCTAAACTCTTTAAACAGATGGGTAATGCAGTGAATCAGTTTGTCATAGATTCCCATGGATACCATCATGGTTCCTCCGCTGACTCCGGGAATAATGTTTGCAATGCCGATTACCATACCTTTTAAAATACTTTTGATCATAATCCTTTTCTTGTTCCTCCTGTTTTCTAGTCAAAGTTCAAGTCCTTACCCTGGATATCGGGCTTTTGTTATTTCTCCAACGTATCTTTTCCATGGTGTGCTACATACGCTTCCAAAAACAGAAGCAGCTGGTCCATCTGCTCCTCTGTACCTATGGTAATGCGCAAGTATTCCGATATCCTGGGCTTATCCCAGTAGCGCACATAAATATCTGCCTCTTTGAGGGCCTGGTATATCTGTTTAGCAGGAATGGACTCATGGGTGGCAAAGATAAAGTTGGCCCTGGAATCCGGAAAAGAGAATCCAAGTTCCTGTAGCTTTCCCTTTGTCCTCTCCCTGGTGGAAATGATCTTACCCACCGTTTCCTTGAAATATCCATCCTCCCGCACAGCTGCTGCACCCAAAAGCTGGGCAGGCAGATTCATGGTATAGGAATTAAATGCAAATTTCACATCATTTAAATACCCAATCAGTTTCTCCCCACCAATGCAGAACCCGATCCGCATGCCAGCCATGGCCCTGGACTTGGAAAAAGTGCCTACTACCAGCAGATTGTCGTATTTTTCAAGCAGAGCAAGGGCACTGTCCCCCCCAAAATCGATATAAGCCTCATCCACAATGACCACCACATCCCGGTTAGCCGCCACAATTTCCTCCACTGTGTCCAGGCTCTCCAAAAGTCCCGTAGGTGCATTGGGATTGGGGAACACGATCCCTCCATTGGGCTGCCTGTAATCTGCCGGACAAATATGCCAGTCCTCTCCAAGCGGGCAGGTGTGGTACGGAATCTTATGCAAGCCTGCCCATACATCATAGAAAGAATATGTCACATCCGGAAACAGAATCTGCCTCCCACTGTTGAAAAACGTCATGAATGCCATAGACAGCACATCATCAGAACCCACTCCCACAAATATCCGGGCCGGTTCCACATGGTAGTATGCCGCCAATGCCTCCACCAGGGTCCTGCTGCCCAGATCCGGATACAGGCGGCAGGCATCGTAATCCAGTTCCCGGGCAAGCCTGCCCACTGCCGGGGCAGGGGGATACGGACATTCATTTGTGTTAAGCTTGATCATATTGGGCCTGTTGGGCTGCTCCCCTGCCACATAAGGCACTACCTTCCGCACATTTTCTTCCCACTTCATAAATATGGGTCATCCCCTTTCTAATATTCCTTGTTCTGTTTCCTATTCATTTACATTCTGTTTTTTATTGGGCCATCTGCCATTCCAGTAACCTGTCTTGTAGAACCTCTCTCTTCCTGTCTCCACTTAATCTTCTTATTTCTTCCTAATTTCTTCCCAATCCCTCACTTTCCTTCCGCAATCAGCCTAAGCAGTTCCGTCCGGTATACCTGCACCTGTACCTGATCCCCCAGACCTTCGTAACAGCGCAGCAGGCCTTCCAGCCCTTCCCTGTCCCCGGACCGGATACACAGGATGGGACTGGTCTCGTACACTGCATTATAGTACCATACAGCTGCTTCTTCCAGATCCTGTCTGTCTTCGTAAAAATGACCCATCTCACAACAGATCTCCGAACATGCCTCCTCTGCTATCACTTTGGATGCATACTTGAAAAACAGAATGGCATCTCCTGCAAGCCTGGCGGCCCTGGCTACCACACAGCAAGCCTCCGCAATCTCCTCTCTCCCCCGGCTCCCGTCTCCGGCAGAAGTGATAAAAAAGGGCATGGCCCTGGAAAAATCCTCTGCTTCCCCGGCAAGAAATAGTTCCCTGGCATACATGGTGTGCAGTCTTTTAGGCAGATAGTATCCTGTACTGCAATGTCTGTGAAAATTGTCCAGATCCCGCCTGGCATGACTCTCTCCGGGCATATGGTCAATCACAATATCGCTGTCATACACCACCGGGGTCAGACGGATGGTCTCATGGATGGGGGCTTCCCACACAAAATCCCGTTTCCGCTTGAATAGTTTGGGACGGTATTCTTCATCATAATTATAAACCGTAGCAAACCGCAGCTGATTGGCATATTTCATCTGCACAATCTCAATCTCCGGAAGAAGGGATTCCTTCATCTTCCGAAAACGCTCCCGGTTTTCGGGAGACAAGACTTCATCTGCATCTGCAGAATAGATATAATCCATACCTGCCTTGGAAAATGCATAGTTCCTGGCCGCACTGAAATCATCTGTCCATGCAAAATCATAGATCCTGGAAGTATAAAGGGCCGCGATCTCCCTGGTCCTGTCCGCGGAACCTGTGTCCACTATGACCACTTCCTCCACCAGATCCACAATGCTATCCAGACATCTTGCCAGGATGCCCTCTTCATTCTTTACAATCATACATAGGGAGATTGTGACCATTCCACTGTCCTGCCTTTCTTGTAAATCCCGTTGCAGTTTTATGTATTTCCTATCAGTGTATAGATTCCTTCAAACAGTTTTCATCATACCAAAAAGAAGGCCATCACACAACTGTTCTTCCCCAAATATTTCAGAAAAAATACCAGGTAAAAGGAAAGGGTGATGTAAGGCAGAAAGGGAACCGGCTTCTTTAGGTTTCCATACCTGTTTAGGTTTCTTTTCGCTGCCTGCACAGGCAGCAGCAAACCCACAGCCAGCAGCATGTGCATCAGGAAATCTCCCATACCTGCCCCATAAGCGCATTCCACTATGGCGCAGACACAGAAGGCATAGCAGTCAGCCAATCCATATAGCCGCGCAAATATGATCAGCTGAAGAGCACAGAACACCATCAGTGCCAGGATACTGCCAGATGGCACATCCATGGAACCCATTGTATGAATTGGCCCGGATATACCTAAGTCCCTGTTCATATGGCACCGCAGCCACAGCAGGGCCATGGCTGCCGCACCGGAAATCCACCATACAAAATTGTATACTTGGCAGATTGCCACATCCGTGATACAGGCCAGAAGAAAGCAGCCCCAGATCACTGCCAAGAACAATTTCCCCAAAAATGGCTCTCCTTGTGCCATACACCACATGAGAAAGTCACCTGCCATTCCTCCCGCCAGGACTAGCGCACGACATTTTGCAGTTACAGGGATGGCAGTCTGCGGGTCCAGCCGCTTCACCAGCAGCATACCCGCAGTCACCATACCCAGAATTACGGCGATCATCTCAGTCTGGTGCGGATCTCATCCAGAATGGTTCCTTCCACTTGAATGACCCCCACAGCAGGGTGTTCTTCCAGCTTCTTTTCTCCCTTAAAGGCCCGCACCGTTATGCTATAGCTTTGATCCACCGGAATATGCAGTGGAATCATGAACTGTTGTTTCTCCTCCTGCACATAGGAAGGTTTATTTGTATATACATAGACCTGGTTCAGTTCAGGACACTGCTCTACCATTTCTTTCGGAAATTCTACTTCCACACGCTCCGCATATCCCCGCACCTCTATATGAAGGATACCACTTTCCCCCCTCTTGAACACTGGATCGTGAGGCGGCAGAATTCTTTCCACATATGCCTCCAGCGAAAATTCCGTGACGCTGCTTACCATCTCTGTGACATTGCCCACCTGATCCACTGCCCTGGCTGTAATCGTAAAACTACCGCTGAAAATTGGCTCATCCGCAGTCAGTTCCACTTGAATCATTCCGTTGTCACCTGCTTTCCAAGTCTGCCTACAGTCATTGTCCGTATTTACCACTGTCAGCTCAAGTTCCCGCAAACCAGATAGCAGATCCATCGCCCAGATCCGCAACGTGATGTTTTCTTTTCCCCAATCAATCAGTTCCTTCTGTTCCAGAATTTCCATACCGTTTATCGCAGGTCCTTCTCCGTCTGCAATCAGTGTGATCCCGTTGCCCCGGTCCTCTGCATAATCGGAATATAACAAATCCTGCTTCCAGTCAGCCCCGGCTACAGGCAGGACATGGATCTTCTCTCCTGACAGCTCTGACGCCAGGGTAAATTTCTGCAAAGCCTCCAGATCCCTGTTTTCCCGGGATCTCACCGTGAAGCCATACGGATAAATGGCAGAAAGCGGATTGCCCTCTGATGCATACCGGATTCCCGCAGCCTCTGTCCGGATATCTGTCTCACCAATGGCACAGGAGGGCGTATACAGAATATGCCTGGCTGCCCCTTTCCCTTTCTGATCCCCACTGCCCAAAGCAGGTTCAAATTCATAGATGGTGTAATTGGGCTGGTACTCTCTGGTGGCAATCCCTTCCATATAAGTCTTGCAGTACAGCCCAAACGGTGTCTCGCCATCGCTTCTCACATACCAGGTCTGGTATCCCCCTCCCTTGTATACATTCTCCCCCTCTTCTATCTCCAGTTGTCTGGTATACAATTTCCATGGCACATTCCCATTGGCATTTTCCACAGGAACATGTGTGGTTGACCCTATGTTTCCAGCAACATCCACTGGCGCCACATGCAGATATTTTACCTGGGCCAGTCCGTTGTCCAGAAAATCAACCGCCGCACACATCTCCTGGCACAGTTTTCCGTTTGCATCTGATACCCCCGTATCCGTTTCCTCATCCACCAACACATAATATCCTTGTATGCCTGACACCAGCTCATTCCAGGTAATATTGGAGCGGCACAGCATTTCCTCTGATCCGGGCAGGTAGGATTCCACTCTGTGATAATATGCCGTCCCCGTATCTTCCGGCTTCTCCCATGTCACAATAACCTGGTTATCCTCCCCTGGTTCCAAAACCACTTCCTGAGAAACCGCATTCGGTGCGGCCAGGTCTGTAGCCTGTACCCCTTCCATATGTAAAGTCTCTACATACCCAATGTGCTCTGAGCAGATCTTTATGCTTCCATTCCCTGTATGTATGCCAGGCGTCTGGGTATAGTCATAGGCCTGGTAAGCATTCACATAGCTGCTTCCCCCATAGGCTGGCATGGAACTGACTACCTGGCCTTCCTGGTAGCCGCAGGAAACCCGCCTGCCTCCCATCAAAGTGGCATTCCGATACGTAATACTTCCATTCCTGCTCTCCTTGACGTGATTGTATGCCACCACATAGAGTCCGGTCACATTCTGGGGCAGATCGACCACATAGCAATAGCTTACCATCTCATCGTGCCAGAACCAGGTACCTAACCACTCTATCTGTGGCAGAAACGGTGTTGCAATACTGTTGGCCCATGTTCCTTCCGCACGCAGGAACTTGCGCCTTGTGTCATAATATTCCCGGACGATCCCGCTGCTGCCATCTGCATAGAACACATCATGACTGATCTGGAATCCATCCTTTGTCCACAGGGTCCAGCTGGTATTAAAGCTTCCCGTTTCCTCATCCCGTTTATACAGAACGCTAAAAGGCGGATTCCTCCGGCTTCCAGGACGCATACCACTATGCTCCCGGTTGTACAGATTCACCAGTTCCTGGTATGTCTTCCGGAAAAAACAGTTTCCATTCTGGTCATACACAGCTATGTGTGCATCCCCCATAAACCCGCCGTCATGGTTACTACCGGCTCTCATATAGATATCCAGCTTTAGCTGTGCATTTCCCAGTACTGGTATCAGATGGTTCCTGTCCCCCAGAACAGAAGTCTGGGTGGCATAGCCAACCCCATCACTCCCGTAGGATCCTGTGGACAGGTTCCTGTATACCCTATAGCCGATAGCGGCGTTGTCTGCCAGGGCATTGTATCCTGACTGGGTATAGCATTCCCCACTGTGGTAATGCACAATACGTTCCCCGGCAATGCCACCTTGATAGCCCCCACCCCCTCCGGCCATACCATCTTGTCCTTTTCCCCCTTTGACGATCCCCGCCGTACTACCGCCTGGCCCACCTTTCCCACCAGGGGATGCACCGCCTCCGCCTCCGGCAACCAGCAAAAGTCCCTTTCTGTCGCTGGTAATGGTGGATGCACCACCTCCACTTCCGTAGATAGAAGCCTTACCGCCGTTCTCATAGCCGTTCCTGCCTCCTACTGTGATAGTGAGCTTCTCCCCTTTTTCCAGCCACACCTTCATAGCTGTCTGTCCCCCCAGACCTCCCGCATAGCCTCCATGGTCAGCCCCCTGTGCTCCATTTCCCTCCAGGGTATACACCCCTGTATAAGGAATCGTATATTGTATGATCCGGTCTGTGTAGGAATAGGACTCTTCCACCCTGCGACTATTGCCGATATCATCGGTTCCATTTACCATGGTCCAGTTCTTCCCGTCCCTGCTCTGGCTGACCCGGTAGACCTTGCCCTTTCCATCGGACTGGAACCAGGACAGATCCACTGCCCCTCTGCCATCTGCCGCAGCATAGTTATCCCTGGAAGTAAGCTGTAGATCGATCCATTGGGCATATAATATGAGATCTTTAGATGGTACGATCGATCCCCCTGCCGCTCCTGCGGGCATTGAAAAGTCCGCATCGTAGTACCAGCCGCCAAAAGAAAATCCTTGTTTATATGTGGACGGCAGAGACACCGGATCCGGCGCATACATGGCCTGGATGGTATCCATATTGCCATCCTGTGCCGTAAAACAATAGGTGTCTTCCCACAGATACCCTCCAAATGGCTGCACCATACTCCATTCAATAAAATGCTGTGTACCGGTCAAAGGTGCCACGGCATTTCCTCCGTTAGTTTCAAAGGAGATCTGATATCCTGGCGGAGCCTTCACCAGTCCGGTGTCAAGCACATACACATACCCATACTCCTTTGTCACAGAGGTAATCTCTGTATTTCCCCCATAAGAACCTCCCGCCGGATCCACCTGCAAAGTACTCCTGGAAGGCCGCCACTGGGCATACAGCGTAACAATGCCCTGGCTCACTTCTGTCCAGGTGTCCTTAACATGGCAGTCTGCCTCTGTCAGATTCCTTATCTCTTCTCCGTCCTCATACGCTGTCCCGGTTCCGTCTGCCCTGGTATTCCACTCCACAAATTCATATCCCATACGGGTATACTGGTTCCGGGTCAGATGGGTGATAGGTGTCACCGGCATACCTTGATATTCCGTTGCATTGTTATACATATGGGTACTAGGCACCATATGTCCGCCATACACTCCCTCACAGTTCGCATGATAGACCACTTTGTACTGGTTCCAGGAAATGGCCTTACACACATGGCTTTTCAGTCCTGCGCCCTGCTCCAGGTTCCTGCAATGGGGACAGAGATAATAGTAGCTCATACCCATCCCCAGATCCAGATAGTCAATAGATGCTGCCGCTTCCCTGCTCATATAGATGAGCATGTCCGTCAAGGATCCCCCACAATCTGCACAATAGGCAGTCCATCCGGAATCATAATATTTCCCGCACTGCTGCCTTCCAAACGAAAGACCATGCCAGTCTGTTCCCGCTTCAGGATAATTGTTGTGGATACAATGTCCGGTCTTCAATGCCACCACCCACTTCCCCACAGGAAGTGTACCTGCTTTCTGGGTCCAATAGATGTGTTCCCCCCTGCCAAGGCTACGCAGGGAGGAGGAAATCCCTGTCTTCACAGTCGTTCCTTTCTCATACCAGGTATATCTTCCAGCCTTCCCCCCGGTAGTCCATGCTTTTCCATCGGGTCCAAATGACACATAAGAGCTGTTATAAATGGTCTTTGCCGGAGCTGCCATGAGCTTCCATGCGGGCCTCCCCCACAAAAACAGCAATAACAACATCCCCACCCACAGCTTCGTCTTCTTCCAATCCATACCCACACTTCCCCCCACTATTGCAGAACACCGCACCGTCTGCACTTCATGCAGTTTTTCTGTTCCCAATTTAGTGTCACTGTGTCAAATACCTGGCAGTAACTTTCCTGGAAATCATGCTCTTCTACAAAATAGGATCGCCTCCCCAGCTCCAGCCCACACATCTCACAGTCTGTCACCTCAACCGTAGAATGGATGCAGTCTCCCTGGATTTCCTTCCTGGCCACAGGTAAATGGGGCAATGCCGCATCCTCCCCCGTTTCTCCCAGATATCCACAGCGTGCACATGTTGTGTGATAAGTTCCTCCAGCCAGACAGGTGGGTTCCTCTGGCCAGTATGTCTTCTCATAAGCATGCCCCAGATACATCTTATCTTTGCCATGGCAGGTTAGGGTTGTCTTGTCCAGGGGCCATGTACCCAATACCCCGGTCCCTTCCAGCCACTCCATGCCCATACCGGTATCTCCCTCCAGCTTTCTCTCCATATGTCCGCATCCAGCCAGCATCAAAATTGCCACAGCTACAAGCAGGCCTTTCCTTCTTATTCTGTCGTCACTTCCCATACAATACCTCCTCTTCCGTCAAGTACTGTCAGACCTTAGATTTTCTGGTCTTAGTCTTTCTGACTTTAGTCTTTCTGACTTTAGACTTTCCGGCCTTAGAAAATCTGCATTCCGTTTACACTTTCAGACATGCCTCTTTGGCGGCACAAAAAAGGATGAAGAATGCTTAGAACTTCTTCTCACACTTCACCACCCGCAGGGAGCCATTGGCCAGCTGTGTGTAGAAAGCTTCCACATCAGCCCTGCCCAGATAGATGTTCACCCGTTGAGCCGCTGTACTCCCATCTCCGCTTACAATGGCCTTGCCAGAAGCATCAAATACCTGCTGCACATACACATCCGGCCACACCAGCACCGTCTCCCCCTCCTGCACAGAATAAATGTGTACCCTGTCCCCAGCCCGCAACACTCCTCCAGCCACTTGATAAAGGTCCTCTGCTTTAAAACCTGCTACCACAGGTTCCTTCAGCTTCTGCAGAATATCCTGCTGTGACTGGAACATGCCCTGGGTGAGTAGTACCCCCGGCTCAATATTCCAGACCGGAATCAGCCCCTCCACCTGTTCTGGTGACTGTAGGGCCGTAGCCGGAATACAGCTTTTGTCCAACTCCCGGGCCTGGAAATACTGTCCATAATTCTGTGCTGTGATCAGCATACCCTGTGGAATCTCACACAGGGCAGTGTAGATCACTGCTTTCTCATACTGTGTCAGCACCCTTTTCTCCAGCTGCACCATTCCCACAAAAATAGCCACCGCTGCCAGCAAGGCTGCCAGCACTCCGCCTGTCTGCAGACTCTGGGCAGATATGCCTTTCTTCTCCTTATCAGCCCTTCTGCTTTTCTTCTCTCTCATACCCTGTCTCCCTTGTAATCTGAAACCATTCTTGTTACTACTCCCCTCCGTTTTCTTCCATCGGGTCCTGGCCTGTATACAAACCTTTTACTCCACCGGATCCTGGCCTGTCTGTTGTCCCTCCTCTTCCACAATCTCTCCCTGGGCTACAATATCCACCAGCTTCCCCTTCCGGGCTTCTGTGCGTATCCCCAAAAGCCCCTCCACCTGGTAGGAGATCTCACTGTATACCCCTGTGGACTCGATAGAATTGCCATCCGGCGACACAGAACTTCCCAATACCTCACGCCAGCTTGTCATCATACCCATTTCATCGAAATAAAAGATTTCCACCTGGCTGCCGCTCACATTGTACAGGATGTATTTCACCACCTTCACCGGTCCGGAAATAATAGCCTTTCTGGGACATTCCCATCCATCATCCAGATTCAGGTTCCCCTTCACTGCATTTTTATACCGCTCATATGCCTGGTCCGGATCGGAGACCAGTACTTTGTGGCTGATGCCATATTCCTCCACATCAATCACAGCAGAGGCCAGGTTGGACAAGGCCAGGGCATCCTCCAAATACCGGGAGGAACATCTGAAGAGTTCCATCTGTAACAGACTACAGAGCAATACCCCCAGAAACAGCAGGAAAAAGATCCCTGCAGCCCACTCGGTCTGTCCGGACTCAGTATTTTGCAGTTGAAACCCTTTTTTCCTCAAAATCATATTCCCCCTCCAGTTTACCCCGGATCAGAAGAATCACAGGATTGCCATATCCCACGCTTTCCAGGGAGCTGCCATCCAGCTTGGGCTCTGTTACCCCCACCGTTTCCAGTTCCTGCATAAGCAGCACCCTGTCAGCTTCCGTGAGGCTTCCTATGGTCTCCATCCGCAGAATGTATTTCCTGGCGATCTGGCTGATGGCTGTCTTCTGGTAGATCATCTGCACATTGCCCATGTAGGACAACAGCAACACTGTCATAGCCAGCATGCAAAGTCCTGCTGCCAGCAGATCCCCTATGCTGCCTTCTTCCCGCGTCATGGGGTTACCCCTTTCAAGATATTCTGGGCTTCCGATGTCATGGCATTCACAATTGTCTCAATAAATGCCTTCAAGCTGTCCTTCATCACCACACACAGAAGCAGGGCAATGATGCATAATCCCACAGTAACCAGTATGCCATCGATTCCAGGTTCCTTTCGCATCCCCATTCCCACAAGCTTCCGGCCCATCCTACGTATTTTCCTGCCCACATATTCCCTCCACATCATTTCTGTCCTCTCTTTCTGCCACACAAGTGGTCTTCTAACCTAACGTTCTGTCTGTCAGAACCCTGCTGCAGCCCCGAACATATAAGTAACGCAGGCATATAGGGCTATTCCCAGCACCACTGCCAGTACACCCAGCTGGTAAAAAGTGATGCTCCGGTCCAAGGCTGCTTTTTTCCGTTCCAGAACCGTCTCCTCCATGTCCTTGATCTGCTCTCCGATGTCCCCCAGAAGTTCCAGGGCCTGTCCTGACTCCAGGGCCTGGAGAATGGTGATACACAAAGAATCAATATACCGGTTGTCGAATTTCCCCTGGAACCTGTCCAGGGCCTCATAGATATCTGCTTTCATCACAATATCCCCTGCCAGCTCCAGCAAAGCGCTCCTTAGCCGTTCCTGCTGCACACTTCCATAGCATTCTGCCAATGCATCTGTCACATAAACCCCTGCCCGGATCTGGATCTCCAGGGCGTGATAGACCAGCTTCAGCTCCGGGAGCAGTTTCTCATTGTCCCGGCCGTTCAGGTAGACCAGCATTCCACAGGGCAGGAAAAACAGCAGTAACCCTGCCGCCAGCCCCCATTCCCACCCAACAGGCCACAATACTGCCACGCCTCCCAAGGTAAGCAGCATACGCACTGCCAGGAAATGTTCCGGGTCCATCTTCTGTCCATAGTGGAAGGTGGCCCCGTTTCGAAGCAGCCACTGCCTGGACCGGCGGTACCAGCTGCTTCCTTTCTGTCGCTGCCGCACCAGTCCAGACAATTCCCGAAACGCCCCAAACACTACTCTCTCCGGGTGATACCCCCGCCGCAGCACCACAAACAACAGAAAAGTCAGCCCTGCCGCTATCCAGGGCAACAGCCGCAATGCCACTACAATCTGTTCTTCCCTCACCCGATTCCTCCTCTCTGTATATAGCCCCCATCTTGCAAATACCCTTGTCCTAAACCCCCATGCATCCCAATGTTCCACCATAAACAAAAACCAGGCGTTCAGAAGATGTTCACAACCTGCCAAAGGCATGGAGGCTGGCCCACAGCAGTCTACCGAAACCGCACTGTACATTCCCTTCCATCAACCCTGGACTTTCTGCATCTGCCCGGCAAACAACCCGAATATCACCGCCAGCGCACACAGCCCCATCCGTCCCGGCACAGTGTCGGTAAGCAGCCACCACACAGATATGTCAATGAGATGTCCCACCGTAAAGAGCACTGCCACCGACATGCCCAGCAGAAGGGCCATATTGACCAGTGCCTCCCGCAGCATTCCTTTGCGCTCCTGGGTAACCCTTAGGTATTCCCGCAGGCTCCTTTTGCTGCTTGTAACCAGGGCAGAAAAATCCGCACAGTACCGAAGGCTGATTTCCATGTTGCGGGCCAGTTCCTTGAACTTGGGATGTTCGATCCGCTCTGCCATGGATAGCAACGCCAGGCCCGCGTCCCCAGTGGTCTGTGCCTCATAGCTACAGGTATCCAGCGCACTTTTTATGGGTTCCTCCATATATCTGGCTACCTGCTCGAAGACACCAGTGACCTCTGCTGCTGTGATGCTGTAATTGCCCAGAAAGTCCAGCAGCTTCATGAGACTGCCATTCACCCGCCGCAAGTTGGCTATACATAGCAGCCGCAGCCACAGATACCCTGCCACCACTGCCAGGATCCCAGACACAAAAGCTGCCCCTATACCTCCAAACAATAAGCCCACCAGGAACACTGCCACTGCCGTCACTACATTACCCGCGATCCACCACTCTGCCTTCAGCCCCGGATACCGTAGTTTTAAGCCGCTGTACTGTAATCTCTGCTCCAGGGCCATCAGCGGGGAATGGTCTCTCTGTAGTTCCAGCAATCTGCGCCTGCCCGCCAGGTTCCTCTGCCGGGAAGCCATATCCATGTCCCACCTGGTCCTGCGCAGGAATTCCATCACATGGCCCATCACCCGCATCTTATAAAATAGCATGAAAAACCCGGTAAACAGACTGATCAGTATTCCAATCCGCATCCCCATTTCCATCCCTTTGTCCTCCTTCCCCATGTCAACACAGAGCCTTTTTTCAAACACTTTCCACCAGATCCCCCTGCTATAAGCTGTTCTGTTTATGGGCCACGCACGGGTCGGGACCTGTCAGAGGATCCTCTCATACAGAAGCCTCCTTTCCTTCCCGTCCCAGCCCTTACAGGTGAAAATTTCCTTCACCCGGTAATGTTCCATGAACACAAGGGTCTGGAAGCAATCCATCATCTTCATCAGTTCATCCCTGGAATAGCGGCTCTCATACATAGCATAGTCCACCAGCTTATCCGTGGCCCGGTCCGCAGAAGGAGCATGTATGGTAGCAGCGCAGATCTGCCCGGTGTAGGCCGCATTCAACAGGTACAACGCCTCCGCCCCCTTCACCTCCCCGATGATAAAAAAGTCCACATCCATGGTCAGCCCGGCAATGCTGATATGCTCCAGGTCATAGCTGACCTGCTGTTCTCCGGCACCGGGCAGTGAATGAAGAAACATCATATCCGGATGGAACCGTGTGGTCAGTTCATCTGCCTGCTGGGCCACCAGCACTGCCATATTGTTAGGCAGGGTCTCCTTCAAGGCGTTGAGGATGGTAGTCTTCCCGGAGGAATTACCCCCGGCAATCAGCGTAGACCCCTGTCTGAACCGCGATACCAGAAGCTGTGCTGTCTCCCGGTCCATCATCTCCTGTTCGATCAGATCCTTCATCTGCGGAAAATATCTTGGAACTTTCCTGATGCATAGATAAGGTTCGCTGTACGTGTTGACGAGAGGCATGGAAACCGTGAACCTTAAGATAAAATCCGGATGGCTCTCGTTGTCCGTGAACCTTTGAATGGCATTGAGATTAGAAATATTAACCTGATTCCTTGTAGCAATGTAATCAATAAACTGTCTGTACTCCCTGGGGGAGGAAAAGGTGACATCTGCCGCCATCCTCTGCCCCTTTTTCTTGATGCGGATATTGTCATAGCTGACCACCCGTATGTCGGAGACCGTCCTGTCGTCAATCAGCCCCGAAAGCCTGGAGTACCCGAAAATATATCTCTCGAATTCCCCCAGCAGTTTCCCGGCCGCCTGCTCCGGCAAGTGGTAATAACTGGCTATGTGGCCTGCCGCCTCTGCCAGAAAAGCCTCCTTGGATAGCTGGCCTTTCTTCATCTGCATCAGTGACTGCTGCTTCTGGGTGGTGTAATCTTCCACAAGTTCCTGCAGCAGGCTGTCCCCGGCGGCTCCATATTCTGTTCTGATGTTGTCCTACCTCCCTGGCCTTGTCCTGTTCCCTGTGCCCTGCATGATACTACCCTGCACCAATACCCTGCCTGGTAAAGATTCTGGTGCCGGTTTCCTCCCGGTTCCGTCAAAAATACCGCGCATTTGCATTTCCTTCGGTTCCTGTAATATGAATGCGTACCCCTGGCCGATCCAGCCGATAAAAACAAGATGAATAAGATGCTTGCATCGATTCGTGTTAAGTGAATCTAAATTTACACCTCCAGACCTGGAATGTCAAGACCATAACCGTGATTTTTTATCTTTGGGCACCATGACGGTAAATGGCCCGATTTGTTGGTCAACTTGTATATCAAAAGTTCAGCCAGTCCATGAGTAAAGAAAGCTGCGAAGCAGCGAAAAGCGCCTTGGGCGCGGCTTTACGAATGGCGCGGGCTGAACCTTTACTTTAAAGAAAATCTCCATTCCCTTCAAACTTTGCCCCTGGCATAAGAGCGGACCGCCAAAAAAGAAAACAGTGGTATCTCCAGGATACAGGCCCCTACCATGGCCACAGGGGTCCATACTGCCCATTCCCCCACCTGTAAGAAAACAAAATCCGTTAAAGCGTATAGAAAGCTGGCCTGTATGCTGGTGCCGCTGGCTGGCAGGATACTGCAGATCCAGGCGCCTGCCGCCCCGGGTATGGCCATGCAGACCACCACCGGCGCCATACAGAATCCCAGCGCTGCCGCCAGGGACATGACCATACTCTTGCACCTGGCAGAGAGAAACAGGGTAAAACTCACCGAGGCCAGCACCGACAGGAGCCCGGCAGCAGCGAAAATCCATTGCAGTTCCCCTATGGTTATATCAGCAAGCGTCACAATGGAATATGTCATCTGAATGGATGTCCCCAGGCAGTCCCATCCAAAAAGACTGTCAGCCGCCAGGATATATGCCATAGCACAGATCCCGAACCCGGTGCCGCTGATGAGGAGCACAGCCCCCACCCTTGCAGCCCCCAGCCTCATCCTGCCATGCCGGGTGCAGCGCAGGATATCGTCTGCCCCGGACTGGTAATCGGCAGAGAACACCGGTGCCGCCATGACCACACAGCACAACAGTACCAGAAACCCCATGATGTTCTGATAATCCATCACTGTAGAATTCATACCGGGATAGACCGTAAATGGTTTCCCCACCCGGTCATACATTTCCACTGCCTTGTGCTGTGCCTGGAGACTGTCGGGACATTCCATGGCCATCAAGGAAACAATCCGTTCCTCACAGGTGGCATAATAGTCTTCCAGCATGGCCGGCTCAATCTCCATCAGCGCAGGTGCCATACCTGTATCCGGATCTGCAAAAGCCTCCTTTACCCCATGGAGCAGGGGTGCAATGGGCAGGATCTCCCGCTCATAGACTCCTTCCGGCAAGTCGTAGGACTCTGTGACACCATATGCCCTCAGACAATCCTGGTAGGTTTCCACAGCCTCCCGGACCCGCCCCGGTGTCACCAGGCCGGCCGCCGAGGCCTGGCGTTCCTTCTCATAGGCAATGGAAGCCAGCCCCGTAAGGTTCACCGGGTTTCCTGCCTCATCTGTACCGTTGCTGTAGCAGTAAGTCACTGGCAAATAAGCCAGAAGCACAGACAGCAACAGCGCCAATACCAGCAGGATCCAGGTACGCCTTGCCAGCCATACCCGTTTTAGTTCCAATCCCAGAATCCTCATGCCGATACCTCCTCCCTGCCTATTTCCCCCGCCATATTCCGGGGAAACATCCACAGATACAGATCTTCCAGACGGGGCATCACTGTCACGGAATCGCCAGTGCAGGGATTATCTGCCAGATACCGGATGCTCACCCTGCCATCCGGCTCATTCCGCAGACTGATGACCTGCAATCTGTTCTCATATTCCGCCACCCTGTCTGCCGTAGCCATACAGTTCCACACCCTGCCCTCCACCTGGCTGACCAGTTCCTCCGTGGTGCCAGTTGCCAGCAATTTTCCGTTCCCCATCATGGCATGACAGGTGGCAATATATTCCACATCGGAAACAATATGGGTAGAAATCAATACAATTCTATCCTGGGCAAATTCTGACAGCAGATTCCGAAAACGCACCCTCTCGCCAGGATCCAGACCTCCGGTAGGTTCATCCAGGATCAATACCTCCGGGTCATTCAGCAGGGCCTGGGCAATACCCACCCGGCGCCTCATACCTCCGGAAAGCCTGGTGATTTTCTTGTGGCTCACACCTGACAGGGAAACCTGCTCCAGCAACTCCCGAATCCGCTGCCTGGCCTGTTGCCCTGGTATCCCCTTTAGGGCCGCCACATACATCAGATATTCCTTAACAGAGAACTCCCTGGGGAAACCAAAATCCTGGGGCAGATATCCGAATATATTCCGGTATCTTTCCCTCAGTTTTCGGATGGGTACACCGTCATATACCACCTCTCCTGCAGTAGGGTGCAGAATTCCTGCAATCATCCGCATCAAAGTGGTCTTGCCGGCTCCGTTAGCTCCTAACAGCCCCCAGACACCTGGAGTCAATTCCAGACAGAAATCTTCCACTGCATGCTTATCCTTGAAGCTTTTAGACACATGATCCAACAATAGTTCCATGGAAAATACCTCCTCCTTCCAATCTTCTGATACCTTTCCAGGGCAGATATGCAGGATCCTCCAAGAACATTTCTTATTCGTAAAAAATCGAAGTGTCAAAAGAAAATCCCCTGCCTTGATACAATTATTGTACCAGATACAAAGGATCTCTTTTCTTGTATACACATACCATATTTTGAATTTTTTTTATGGACTTTCTTACAGTTTTCCCACAGCATACAGTCGCTGATATCTGCCAGCATGTCCCAGAGCCAGGCTCATACCTGCAGTACTAATGTCTTGCAAAATGAACAAGAAAACTCCCTTTACTGCACAGTTTTTACATGGCTGGTTGCGGTATTTTTATAGTAAATATTGTCATTCCCTGTCTGCTGGCCGCTGTGATAGTACCTCCGTGGAGCGTAACAATCTGTTTTGCAATGGCAAGCCCCAGGCCGGAACCATCTGTACTGCGCCCTGCATCCAGCCGATAAAATTGCTCGAAGATCCGATCCAGTTTCTCCTGTGGAATGGTGTCTCCATGGTTGGCAAATTGCAGTTCCAGTCCCCCTTCCTTGTATTCGGCAGTAACGGTGATCTGACTTCCCTCCTGACTGTAAAGCACTGCATTCCGCAGGAGATTATCGAATACCCTCTGCATCCTGTCCACATCGCATTCCAGTACAAGATGTTCCCCCATATCCAGCCGGCAGGTCAGCTTCTTTTGTTCCAGAATGGGCTGAAATTCAAATACAAGCTGTTCCAGCAGCCTGGAGAGATCGATCCTGCTGCATTGCAGGACAATGTGGGATAGATCGTATTTTGCAATCTCCAGGAATTCGTTGAGCAGATCCTCCAGCCGCTGGTTCTTGGCTAAGGAAATGGAGAGATATTTTTCACGCAGTTCTTCTGATATCGCCTTCTCTTCCAACAGCAGATTCAAATAACTGATGGAGGAAGCCAGTGGCGTTTTCAAGTCATGGGCCAGGTACATAATCATGTCATTTTTTCGCTGTTTCATCAATGCCATATCACTTTTCTGCCGGTCAATGATATGTCCCAGCAAGTTCATTTTACGTTCTATAGGCAGCAATTCTGCAGGCAAGGAGACCTCTCCGGGAATATCCAGCATCAGATTGTCCATACCTTTACTGATTTGTTCAAAATACCTGGTAAAATAGCGAAGGTAAATATGAAGAAATAAAAAAAATATTCCTGCCATAGACAGAAGGATGATAAGATCCATATGGCGGCGGAATGCCCTTTCATAGAAGCTGACAGCAGCATCTTTCTCCATACCGAAAACATTCTGGAAAAAGGACGGTATCATCCTTGAAAAGCCGGCCTCAAATAGAAAGTTATAGATGCCATAGATCATAACAGTGGCCATACCCAACAGGCATACTGTATGTATCAGAATCTTCCTGGCAAGGTGTCTGAATGCTTCATGATTCCTACTTTTCAATGGTATATCCTACCCCCCATACTGTTTTGATGAACTTCGGATTTCTGGCAGGTTCACCCATTTTCTCCCGAAGACGGCCTATATGGGCCATGACAGTATTGTTATTATCCAGGTACTTTTCTCCCCACACGGACTCAAATAGTTCTTCGGAAGGAACCACAATTCCCTGGTGTTCACAGAGGTACCAGAGGATTGAGAATTCCATGGGTGTCAACTGCAGTTCCCGTCCGAACAGGTAACATTTGTGCCTGTCCCTATTGATCACAAGTCCCCGGATATCATACTCCCTGGGACATTTCTCCTGCCTGGGAGCAGAATGATTGTACTGCATGTAGCGCCGTAGCTGTGTCCTCACCCTGGCCACAAGTTCCAATGGATTGAAAGGCTTGGTGATATAATCGTCAGCCCCCAGCGTCAGTCCCTTGATCTTATCCCCATCTGACACCTTTGCCGTAAGCATAATCACTGGATAATAGGATTCCTCCCGGATCTTCCTGCATATCTGGAAACCATCCCCATCTGGCAGCATGACATCCAGTATGGCAAGATCCAGATGCAGATTCCCATTGCCGATAAAGGCCAGGGCTTCCCTGCTGTTGTAGCATTTGTGGACAGTATAGCCGTCATTTGTAAGGTATAATTCTATGATATCTGCAAGTTCTTTCTCATCATCTACCACTAAAATGTGAATGTCCATTTGGTTGCCACCCTTCTGCATTGTACCTTTCTGACGGGTGTAGTATAGCACCATTGATAACTATTTTCCTTATGGTTTTCCTGCTTTTTTCTTAAAATTTTCCTACGGCAGACTCCCTATCCTGGTGTTTTTCCTTGTAACAGTTCAGACAGGGCATTGAACTGTTACTTTTCCTGTTACTTTGCTCATGTGAGATAAAGAAGTAAAAGAAGTTTAAAAAATTTTGCCGTTCCCTGTCCGGCTGACTGCCGGACGGGTCGGGCTTTAGTCGGGCAA
>CAJTOJ010000032.1 GCA_910577665.1 uncultured Acetatifactor sp. | reverse complement strand
AGCAAGAGAAGCTCATTTTGGCGCACAGCTGTCTCGGTTTTTGCGCATAGGAAGCGCAAAAACACTTCGCGGTACTAGAATGACATAGGGACTTTATAGTAAAACAAATCATACACACAGACTGCTAAAACATGCAAGGAGGAAAAGCTGATGCAGATGACACTACGCTGGTACGGCAGCAAGTACGACACCGTAACCCTGAAACAGATCCGGCAGATCCCCGGTGTCACAGGAGTGATCTCCACCCTCTATGGTACCATCCCCGGCCAGGTCTGGGAGATGGACGACATCCTGGCACTGAAAAAGGAAATAGAGGATGCCGGACTGTCCCTGGCCGGAATTGAAAGCGTCAATATCCACGATGCCATCAAGGTAGGTTCCCCGGACAGAGACATGTATATTGACAATTATATCACCACCCTGGAGCGCCTGGGGCAGGCCGGAATCCATATGGTCTGTTACAATTTCATGCCCGTGTTCGACTGGACACGGACAGAGCTGGCCCGGATGCGGCCCGATGGCTCCACGGTGCTGGCCTACACCCAGAAGGCAGTGGATGCCCTGGATCCGGAGAAGATGTTCGATTCCATTGCCGGTGAGATGAACGGCACAGTGATGCCCGGCTGGGAGCCAGAGCGCATGGCCAGGGTGAAGGAACTTTTCGCCCTGTACAAGGACGTGGACGATGAAAAGCTCTTCGCCAACCTGAAATATTTCCTGGAACGCATCATGCCAACCTGCGACAAATACGATATCAACATGGCCATCCATCCGGACGACCCCGCCTGGAGCGTGTTCGGACTGCCCCGTATTATCATCAATAAGGAAAACATCCTGCGCTTGATGCAAATGGTGGACAATCCACACAATGGCGTCACCTTCTGCTCCGGCTCCTACGGCACCAACCTGGACAACGATCTGCCGGACATGATCCGTTCCCTGAAGGGCAGAATCCATTTTGCCCATGTCAGGAACCTGAAATTCAACACTCCCACGGACTTCGAGGAAGCCGCCCATCTGTCCAGCGATGGCACCTTCGATATGTATGAAATCATGCTGGCCTTGTATGACATCGGCTTTACCGGACCGATCCGGCCCGACCACGGGCGCATGATCTGGGACGAAGTGGCCATGCCAGGATATGGGCTTTACGACAGGGCACTGGGCGCCACTTACCTGAATGGTCTCTGGGAGGCCATCGAAAAGCAGCATCGATAAGCAACCGGAACGATTTTCACTGATTACCCGTGCCAACGCACACAGGAGGATATCCCATGAAACTGACAAGAGCCGGCATCAACGCAGACCGTGCCGCATATGAAGCCGCCGGATATAAGCTTCCTTCTTTCGATTATGAGAAGGTAGCAGAAAACACCCACCGCCGCCCTGCCTGGATCCACTTCGGGGCAGGCAATATTTTCCGGGCCTTCCAGGCCAACCTGGTACAGAACCTGCTGAATGCAGGCACCCTGGACACCGGGCTGATTGCCGCCGAAGGGTATGATTACGAGATCATAGAAAAGGGCAACCGCCCCCACGACAACCTGTCCATCCTGGCCACTTTGAAGGCAGACGAAACCGTGGAGAAAACGGTAGTCGGCAGTGTCCTGGAATCCCTGGTTCTGGACAGCTTAAACGAAAAAGAGTATACCCGGCTGAAAGAAATCTTCGCAGCCCCATCCCTGCAGATGGCCAGTTTCACCATCACGGAAAAGGGGTATGCTGTCACAGATGCCAAGGGAAATGTCCTCCCTGCCATTTCGGCGGATTTCGAAAAAGGCCCTCAGGCCCCGGACAGCTATCTGGGCAAGGTGGCTTCCCTGCTTTATCACCGCTACCTAAATGGCCGCCTGCCCCTGGCCATGGTCAGCATGGACAACTGTTCCCACAACGGCGACAAGCTTAGGAATGCTGTCACCGCCTTCGCTGATGCCTGGTGTGGACATGGCCTGGCAGACCAGGGATTTGCCGATTATGTGCAGGATCCAGGCAAAGTATCTTTCCCCTGGACCATGATCGACAAGATCACCCCAAGACCGGACGCCAAAGTAGCCGGAATGCTGGCTGATGACGGCTTAGAGGAGCTGGATGCCGTCATCACCTCCAAAAACACCTACATTGCCCCCTTCGTAAATGCTGAGGAATGTGAGTACCTGGTGATCGAAGATACCTTCCCTAACGGCAGACCTCCCCTGGAGAAGGGCGGTGTCATTTTCACAGACCGGGAGACTGTGGACAAGGTGGAGAAGATGAAAGTCTGCACCTGCCTGAATCCCCTGCACACCACCCTGGCCATCTTCGGCTGCCTGCTGGGTTACACCCTTATCTCGGAGGAGATGAAGAACCCAGTGCTACGCAGGCTGGTGGAACGCATCGGCTACCAGGAAGGGCTTCCTGTGGTAACAGATCCCAAAATCCTGGATCCAAAGGACTTCATCGACCAGGTAGTCAATGTACGTATCCCCAATCCCTTCATGCCGGATGCCCCCCAGCGCATTGCCACGGACACCTCCCAGAAACTGGCTATCCGTTTCGGAGAGACCATCAAAGCCTACCACAGGTCCCCGGATCTTCATGTGGAAGACCTGAAGCTGATCCCCCTGGTGTTCGCAGGATGGCTGCGCTATCTTATGGCCGTGGACGATGAAGGCAGACCCTTCACCCCCAGCGCCGATCCCCTGCTAGAAGCTGCCAGCGCCTACGTGGCTGATTACAGACTGGATAGCGCCCCCAAGGATCTCTCCGGGCTGGACAGACTGCTTTCCAACGAAAAAGTATTTGGCGTGAACCTGGTGGAAATAGGCATGGCAGACCTGGTGAAAGGCTATTTCTCAGAACTGTCCAGCGGTACAGGCGCCGTGAAAAAGACTTTGGAAAAATATGTGAAGGCGTAATAAGCATCCTGACGGACGCTTCGAAGAATACTTCGCATTCTTCCCCTGGTGCAGCGAAGTTTCCTATAAGGTAAATAAGTGTCTCCGACACTTCAACTCCCCCTGCCCCCTCAAGCTTTGAGGGGGTATTGCCTTCTGTCCACATTTACTTACAAAACATATTATAGAACTGAGGCAATTCATCAAAATATGCTTTACTTACTTCTTCCAATTGATTTAATCCGATTTTTTGAACAGCTTTAATTGCGGCCTCCTTCTGATTAACACGCTCTCCAAACATAGTCTGGCAATTGGCACCATCTAAGTTATCATAAGAATGAAAAGCCTGATTGAAATCCATTAAATCATATAGCCTTACTGGTTTATTATTGGAATTACGAACAAATACTCCCCAATTTCCCCAATGCCTATCTGTATTTCCAATCAGATAATCAACAATATTCATCATATAATAATTATGTTTATCTAATGAAATAATATATTTTTTTGTATTTCTGCCATGGTTTGCTGCATATACCTCAAATGCTTCCATGGAAACAATTGAATATTCTTTCGATGTAATATTACTACTTACACTGACCTTTTCTCCATCAAAATAATCCCTCTCATATAATACTTGTGAAACATCAAAGCATCTACATATTTGGCTTGCAAGCAGCTCTCTTTCAACCGCCTCTGTATCGCCATCTTTCAGCAATCTAAAACCGTCATTCATCCTCTGCCAAGCTTTAGGAAAGCATCCATTAGTTGATAAGTCTCTCGCTAAGCATTCATTTTGCACTGTGTATTGTCTTCCTTTTAAAGCTATGTCAATAAAAGTGTTATCCAAATGATTGTCATACAAATTTACATCCTTGAATAAAATTTTTTCTTTCTTTAATTTTACCCAGAAAACATCGGTTAATGAAGCGCATCTATATGATAAAGCAATTTTTGCTCTTTCCTTGTCAGTCACTGCCTGTAACATTCCTATGCTGTTTAATATTTCTTTTGCATACTTTCTATCCAACGTAAGAATTCTTGTTGCGCACCAATAATTGAAATTCGTAATGTTATTGACTAACGTGTCAATGTCTTCGGCTTCTTCTAAATATAAATTATATGGCATAAATGACTTATAATATATTTTGCATTGTCCAGAATCATTTATCTTTGCAACTCTTCTATCCATATGCATTATTTCATATACGTTTTTTTCTGACATTTAGCCACCTCCAGTTAAACCAGCCTTTCAATAGGTAGTTTCAATTAATTGCATCATCCTCCCATATTATACCATACACTTTTCTGCCATTCCAATAATTCTATTTATAACATCAAACTTTTCTTCGTCATATCATAACATTTGCTGAAAGGTCTCTCATGTCCTCCGATTTCATTGCCAATACAGGGTTGTTCTCGCAAGTGAAACGTTTGTATTTGAATATCCGTCTCGGCGGGAGGTTTTTTGAATCGGAGATATTTGAGAACTTGCCGGAGGAGGAGAATGAAGTCTTTACGAGGGCGTTTGATGCACCGGCCAAGAGGAAGTTTCCCGGACAGTGGGATGGTCCAAAAGAGGAGGATGTGGCTTGTATCAGTCACATCCTCCTTTTTGGCCATACGCTGATCTGCGTCTGCCTTCCTCTACCTCTGGAAGGAGCACTCCCACACCTCCACGCCGCTGTCCCGGAACACATCCCGGAGTCTGTCCCGCATCTGCTCCACTGTTGCGCCACGCTTCAGCACCACCTGTAGAAAGCCTCCCCCGCCTGCCCCGCAGATCATCCTACCGCAGATCAAGTCTTCCACCGCATGGAAGATCATGTCGATACAGGTGTTGGTACAGCCCTCGTCCAGCTTTCTGGACAGTTCCCAGTGTTCACTGAGAAGCCCTGCAAAACCATCCACATTGCCCTTCTCCAGTTCAAAACGCATGAGCACCGCAAGTCTCTGTATCTCATAGAGCACATCCACTGCTTCCCGGACGCCTCCCACATAGCGGCCCACCACATCCCGCAGGAGATGCCTGGCCAGCCTGCGCTGTCCCGAATAGATCAGGCAGAACCGTTTCTCCAGCTCCTCCATGGTCTCCCTGCTGACTGCACAATGGGTACAGGTAATCTTCTGCCGGATACCAGGTTCGGATGTGATTATCTTAATGCCGGGTGTCAGCCCCCCCACCTGATCCTGCCAGCCTCCGCCTGTGGACATAATCTGTTCCATACACAACACTCTCTGATATAGTTCCTCCTCGGACAGCTTCTTCCCAAAAATCTCATAGAGCGCCTTGACGCAGGCACCCGCCAGAATAGAGGATGTCCCCAGCCCGGATCCTCTGGGAACATTGACCACCTGGGTCGATAGATACAATCCACCGCCCAGCTTCCCGGTAATCTCCCTCATGGGAACCACTTCCCTGTATGGAATGATCCCACAGGCGATCAGCGCCGCCTTGTGTAGGGCGTAAGGATCATAGGGATTGCTGGAATCCTGTAGACTGGCCACCTGGGTAAATTCCTGTATGGCACCGCTGTCATCACTGGCCAGCACGATCCTGTCCCCGTCTATTCTACGGACCACTGCCTCCACCGGGCAGTTCCCGTTCAACAACACTGCCGCATTCAGCACGGTCCCACCGTGCTCCATGCAATAAGGCGGGGTATCGCTCCAGCCGCCGCCCCAGTTTACCCGGACAGGCAGCCGTACCACCACCTCCTGTTTCTTCATTTCCGTATATACCCTGCCTTCCAGATTATCGACTGCGGTAGTCAATATCGTATCGCTAATCGTACGGAAACAGGCATCCATATATTTTTCCGCTCTCTCTTTTTCCATCCGTCCCCGGATTCCGGGAAATTCTGTATCCGGTTCCTGGATGTATCCGGTTGTCTGCTCCCCGGAACGCTCCATTGACCGGTTTTCCCCACCCGCACAGGAGAGCAGATAATAGATCCGGATCTTCCGGCCAAATTCCTCCAGTTTCCGGGAATCCAGGCGCTCTGCCTCCCTAAGCAGCATATCTGATACCCTGCACGAGATTTCGCCCCCCATGGCATGAAGTATCTCTCTCAGATCCTTTCCCCGGTCTGCTGCCTCCAGCAGGAATTCAGCCTTGACCTTATCCTCCAGCTTGTCCTGCCAGGGCAGTATGGCTGTCATATCTGCCTGTTCAAAGCTGTCATACAGGGAGACACATGTGTCACTTTCTGGAAAACCCTTGTCATATGCTGCCAGCACCGCCGAGACAGCTTCCTCCATGGTATCCTTCGCTGGGTACACAGGCGCTGTCCAAAGAGGAGCATCCAGCTTCTTGCAAAATAGCCGGGCTTCCTTTGGATTGTCCTTCACTGCATACATCCGGGCCACAAATCGTCCGTCCTTCAGTTTCAGACCGTGAAGCACAACACCCCCCGGCACCTTTTGTCCATTTAAGGTGACACCTGATATCACACAGTCATTCCCTATCACAGTGCCGCCATGTACATAGCTGTCCTCTATATAACAGCCGCTGCCCACATTGGCCCTGGGACTGATATAGCTGTTGCTGGCAGCATATCTGCAGGATCCGTCATTCCCATTATGGATTGGGGACACGGTTCTTACGCTTTCCCCGCTTCCATTCCACAATGCCCTCCAGCCCTGTCCTGCATCCAGGCTTTCGCCCGGCCCAATACCGGATTCTTCCCGGTTTGTCTGGATCCGGGCCTGCCAGCCCAGATACCGGTATGTCTCCATGCCATCCGTCATCAGATGAAGCAATTCCCTTGTGGTCCCGAAGTGGATGAAAGCCGCCGGGGACATCCTGATCAGCTTCATGCGATAGGGATGCAGTACCTGCCACAGGGCCCTGCGGCAGGCGTGAAGTTCCGGGGTATAGTCTCCCTCCGGCGTCTCGCGGTAGTACTGTTCCAGGGTAGCGCCGGACGCCAGAGGATAGAGAAAGTCCGCATAAAAGGATAGCCTTGCCTGCCCATTGACAAATGCCTTGCATTTCTCCGGGGTATCTACCAGCCCATAGAGATCCGCAATCATATCATTGTCCAGAATCACCGCACCTGTGTCAATATCCACATGCCCCTGGCTATCCACTGCTCCCAGGCCCTTAAGCTGATCCACTGTCTTCTTGTGCAGGAAATCCCCTACATTCCCATCCCCGTCCACCTGGAAGACACCATGATTCCTGCCCACCTCTACAGGCTCCTTGATGGACAAAGCCGCTGCCCCTTTCCCATAGAAGTCAATCTGTAGCGGATTGAACAACAGCAGCACATCCCCGGAGCAGACCAGCATTCCCCCATTGATCCGGGCAGCCACGCCACCGCAGGCAATCATAAATTCATCAAACAAGGTGGAACGCCTGCCATTTGGCAAAAGGCGGGGCACCGGGGAAAACAATTTCCCGCAGGCTGAATACTGGGGGATACGTTTGCTGTCTCCACCGGAGTGAATCACCAGGATCCGCCTGCCCGCAAAGGAACCTTCCCGCTCATAGATGTAGCGCAGCACATGCAGCGTAGCCCCGCCGCTGCCCACTCTCTGGCCATCCGGGTCAGGAAGAACGGCATAGTGGGTACCGGATGGCAGCATACCCCTCCTCAAACGGTAGGCAATCTGCATCCTGTAAGATTCTGCCTGGGATTCGTTGGAAGCTGTAAGGATAATATAGTCCCACATGGGCAGGTTCTGCTTTTGCAGGATCTGCATATATTGTTCCGTGCAGTCCAGATAGGACTGTTGGAGGAATAAAGTCTGATGTGACATGCTCTGTTTCCTTTCCTGGCTGATTGTATTTGTATTTATGAATATCTTTGCGTTTTCACATGCCATTACACTACACTGTCAGATTACTTCCCCAGATAATGCCTGACAACAAAAACTACCACAATCAGTGTAACACGGTTTTTCAAGTCCAACAACTTCAAATCTGTTTTTCCATAATAGATTGCCTCATTTTATTACTGTTCACTCGGTTGCCGCCAAGTGTTTTCACACGTTCTTTGCGTGACAAACCTAAGACTGCACGTACATTACGCTGCCGTGAACAGTAATCCATTTTTCATGCCATGGTTAAGCCTGTAGCCTGGGGATTTTTCACCATATCCTAAAAAAGGACGCCGCTTCACATACGCAAAGCAACGTCCTTCCGATTCCTTTTCCCACCGGCAACGCCAGGGATTCTTATTTTGCAAGCAACAACATGATCTCATTGCTTCTGGCAATGAAGGCTGACATAGCCTCCGCTGAAAGGGGTGCGTGCTGGATCCGGGCCAGGTCATAGAGTTGTTCACAGATCATCTCCACATTCTCCCCCTCTTTGTTCGCATTCACATACTGCACCAGCGGATGGTTTGCATTCAGGATCAGCGTCTCCCCTTCCCCGCCGAAAGCACCCATGTCCATACCAGGCATGGAATACATCTTCATCATATCCTGCATCCGCCTGCTCTCCTCGGAGAGAGTGATCATGGAAGAGATCTTATCATCCTTCAGCTTTTCCACCTTCACAGTGAGCTTGTCATTCTTCAAGGCTTTCTTCAAGATCTCACCCAGACCCTCGGCCAGGGCATCCAGCTCTTCTTTTGCCGTCTCGGAGTCATCGGCCTTCATGGCCTCCGTCACATCTGCATCGATGCGCAGGAACTTCACACCCTCGTTCTTGGACTCCAACTGGGAGATAAAGGGCTGGTCAATATTGTGGGTGAGGATCACTGCATCCATCCCTGCCGCCTTGAACATATTGATATACTGACCCTGCTGCTGTTCATCGGTGACATAGTAGATGTGCTTCTCCTTCTTCTCCCCTGTGCCGGCATCTTCCCCATCCGGACTGGCCTCCCCATCAGAGACCACCTCGGCCTCAATCTTCTCACCGTTCTCGTCCACTGCGGTCTCCGTCTCCTCTGTATCCTGGGGCTTCACCTCCAGGCACTCGGGCAATGTCAGATATTTGCCATCCAGGTTCTTGAAGAGGATATAATCGTTCATCTTCTCACAGAACTTGTCATCCTTCAGGCAGCCGAATTTGATAAAGGGACTGATGTCATCCCAGTACTTGTCATACTCTTCCTTCTCTGTCTTGCACATACCGGAGAGCTTGTCCGCCACCTTCTTGGTGATATATTCAGAGATCTTCTTCACGAACCCGTCATTCTGCAGCGCACTCCTGGACACATTCAAGGGCAGATCCGGACAGTCAATGACACCCTTCAGGAGCAGCAGGAACTCCGGAATCACCTCCTTGATATTGTCTGCAATAAATACCTGGTTGTTGTAGAGTTTGATGGTGCCTTCAATGGACTCATACTCCATGTTGATCTTGGGGAAATACAGGATCCCCTTCAGATTAAACGGATAGTCCATATTCAAGTGGATCCAGAACAGCGGCTCTTTATAGTCATGGAATACCTTCCGGTAGAACTCCAGGTACTCCTCCTTCGTGCAATCATTGGCATGTTTTGTCCACAGGGGAGTTGTCTCGTTGAGCAGTTCCGGGCGCTTTTTGATCTTCAGCTTCGTGGGTTCCGGCTCTTTCTCCTGGACCTTGTCTTCTGCCCCGCCTTCCCCTTCCTGGTCTCCGGAAGCGTCTTTTGCATCCTCTGCCTTCTCTTCCTTTTTCTCCGGTTCAATGGTCTCCAGAACCACATCGTCCTCCAGCTTCTCCTCTTCCTTGATGATCTGGGTCTCTGTGGTGTTCGCCTTGGACAGATAGATCTCAGTAGGCATGAAAGAACAGTATTTCTTGATCACTTCCCTGGCCTTATACTCATTACAGAATTCCAGGCAGTCCTCATTCAAAAACAGGGTTATGGTTGTACCCACTTCTGTCCTGTCCCCGTCTTCCATGGCAAACTGTGTGCCTCCATCGCATTCCCAATGGACAGCCACTGCGCCATCCTTGTAGGACAATGTGTCAATGTGTACCTCGTCCGCCACCATGAATGCAGAATAAAATCCCAGGCCGAAATGCCCGATGATCTGGTCTGCATTGCTCTTGTCCTTATATTTCTCAATAAAATCCGTGGCACCTGAAAATGCTATCTGGTTGATATATTCCTCCACCTCATCTGCGGTCATGCCCAGGCCGTTGTCCACAAAGGTCAAGGTCTTCTTCTCCGGGTCAACTATCACATCCACCCTGGCCTTGTAACCATCTGGAAGGGTATACTCCCCCATCATGTCCAGCTTCTTCAATTTGGTCACAGCATCACAGCCATTGGAGATCAGCTCCCTGTAGAAAATGTCATGGTCAGAATACAACCACTTCTTGATAATTGGAAAAATGTTTTCACTGTTGATTGATAGATTTCCGCTTCTTGTAGCCATTTTACCACATCCCTTTCTTTCCGCTTTTCTGCAATTTCTATACGGCACATTCCGGTAAACAGCTCCTACACCACATCTGTCCTGTCATAGACCAGGACTGCTGCTTCCGGCCAGCCCTGTCCATTCGCAGCAAGTGTACCAGCCGCCTTAAAATCCAGTTTAAAACCGGCCTTCCAAAAAGTCAAGGCAAAATTAGCACTCATTTGACACGAGTGCTAATAATAACCTGGAAAAGCCCTAAAATCAAGGATTCCTACATTTCTAAAATTTTTCTAAAACGAATCCTCCTCTGGAAAAAACTGCTCATATACCTCAAAAAAACTGCTGGTACTCACATCCGCCTCATGATCCAGTCCCATATCCTCCCAGAGCTTCTCATTCAACTGACAGACAAGTCCCTCCACAAAGGCATCGTATTCTTCCCCGAACACCTCCTTCTTGCGCTGTTCCACTATCTCCAGCTTATTGAGGTCTGTCTGCTCCCGGTCAAAGGTACTGATACATTTGATGATATGATACCCGGCCTCACTTCTTACCACCTGGCTGATCTCCCCTGTCTCCAGTCCGAAGGCTGCATATTCGAAGACCGGATCCATCTCTCCCTTGCCAAAGGAATAGGTAATATCCGGGTCTTCGCTATACCTGGTGGCCAGCTCCACGAAATCCTCCTCCCCCGAAACAGCCAGTTCCCGGATCTGGCTGATCCTGTCATAGACCCCCTGGTCTTCTTCCCTGGACCGCAACAGGATATGCTGTACGGTAATAGTCCTGGCTTCATCATCACTGATCTCCGGATTGACCCCCTGTATCATTTCATGGTACACCTTGTCCGCCATGGCATATTCCGTATACATCTGCAGGATCGTGTCTGCATCCGCTTCCATCCGCTTCACTTCCGCCTGGCCCAGAGACTGGAAATAAGTCTCCGCAGCCCGCTCCACATTTGCCGTCTCCGTCTCGTTCAGAGTGATCCCTTTCTCCTGGGCCAGCAGATACATGGCCTTGATCTGGGCTGTCCTGGCCAGCACGGTCTCCTTCACATTCTCCTCCAGTGTTACCCCCTGGCTGGAGATCCCCCACACCCCTGTTCCATATACGCTCTCATACCGCCTCTGGGCATCTGCCAGATAGATAGCAATCTCCGCTTTGGTGCATCTGGCATTCCCGATCCGGAATACCTCGTTTTTGCCAAGTCCTGTGGTGAAGACTACTCTCGCACCGTTTTCCGGAAATCCACAGGCCCCCAGAAACAGTGCTCCCAGCAGCACACAGAAAAAGGCCAGGATCAACCTCCTGGCTTTTCTGCCGGAGGGCTGCTCCTGGCAGTTTCCGGCAATAGCACGGACCTGCCCACTGGCACCCTGTTTTCCATGCAACGGATCTGCCAAATAAACACCTCCTTCTATCCTGGTTTCCGCCATATGGAAGGCTGCCATACCTGACTTTCCACTGTATGGATCCTCCACAGCATACCCTGGCCCTGTTATGCAATCACATGGATCCAGCCTTCCGGTGCCTTGATCCGGCCCATCTGGATGCCTGTGAGTGTGTCATACAGCTTCTGGGTTACAGGACCCATCTGGCTCATACCGCTTGGCAGACAGATCTCTTTCCCATGATCCACGATTTTACCCACAGGGGATATGACCGCCGCCGTGCCGCACAGGCCGCACTCTGCAAAATCCTTCACTTCTTCCAGATACACTTCCCGCTCTTCCACTTCCAGCCCCAGATATTCCTGTGCCACATAGACCAGGGAACGGCGGGTGATGGAAGGAAGGATGCTGTCAGATTTCGGTGTCACTACCTTGCCATCCCTTGTGACAAAGAGGAAGTTAGCCCCGCCTGTCTCCTCCACCTTTGTGCGGGTACCGGGATCCAGGTACATATTCTCGTCAAAGCCTGCCTTGTGGGCAGACACAATGGCATGCAGGCTCATGGCATAGTTCAGTCCCGCCTTGATATGGCCGGTGCCGTGAGGGGCTGCCCGGTCAAAATCGCTGACACAGATGGTAAGGGGCTTCACCCCTCCCTTGAAATAGGGACCCACCGGCGTGCAGAACACCCTGAACTGATACTCCTCTGCTGGTTTTACGCCGATCACCGGATTGGAACCGAACATATAGGGACGCACATAGAGGGTGGCACCACTTCCATAAGGCGGCACATATGCCTCATTGGCGGCCACAGCCTTTGTAATGGCATCCACGAAACGCTCTCTGGGGAAAACGGGCATCTCCAGCCTGGCGGCAGAAGCTTCCATACGCTCCCCATTCAGATCCGGGCGGAAAGTCACAATGCGCCCGTCCTCGGTGGTATATGCCTTCAGCCCTTCAAAGATGGTCTGGGCATACTGTAGGACCCCTGCGCACTCATTGAGCACCACAGTGGCATCCTCCGTGATGACTCCCTCATCCCATGCCCCGTTCTGATATCTGGATACATAACGCTTCTCCGTCTGTACATACCCGAACCCAAGATTCCCCCAGTCGATATTCTTCTTTTCCATCGTAAGCCTTCTTTCCTTCACCTTAACGCCCCAGGCCTGCTGCACACAGACACATGCGAAAGCAAATCTAAAAATATTTGTTGCTACCCATTATTATACTTTTGTCCAGAAAAGTCAATATTGATTCCCTATTTTACGAAAACAAAATCCCACCGCTGGTAACAGTTCAGACAGCGAAAAAAGGATAAACCTGACAGCGGATCCTGCCACAGGGGACTATTCCCCTGTGGCTTCCCGGTATGCCTCACACCCCACCTGACCCCAGGCCCTCTTGCCCGCGGCAGTCACGCTGCCCGTTTCCTTGTCCACGGCATAGAATTCCAGGATGGCCGTGCTGTCATTGTAGCCTGTACCGACACTGTCCCCGGATCCCTCCCCGGGTGTATAGTGCTCCTTATAAAACACAAAAAGTTCGCATCTATCGTTTTGGGAAGGCCGGTCATACACCAGTGTAAAGCGGTAGCTTCCTTCTGCATAGGCATCTTCCTCCCGCCCCGCCGGGCGGCTGCCCAGATCAATATAGAAATTTCCCTTGGCATTGTAACAGACCTGGAAGGAATAATCCTCCCCCTCCGGCAGCACTTCATAGACCAGCCTGGCCATCTCCTCCAGGGGATCCGGAATCACAGGCTCCTCCTGTTCTGGTATCTCTGCAGCGTCCTTGCCATCCCCTGTCTTCTCCTCATCCCTGCCCTGGGGGACCCCCTCACTGCCCTGTCCGGATATCTCTTCCAGTTCCTTCCCGGCAGCCTCCTGGGAATCCTGGTATGCCTTCCATTTCCTGGCCTGTTCCAGATCGCTCTCATACCGGTCGGCCACATATGTCTCCACCAGGCCGGGAGTCCGCCAGTAATCCTTCCCCACCTCATCATGGATACTGGTTTTTCCGAAGGGAATCCTACTTACAAATTCCAGGTCTTGTGTCCGGCACTTGAGATAGAGCATCCCTCTGTATGTCCGGAAGAGATCTGTCTGCCCTGTCACATACTGTAGCAGCCTGGCCACATCCCCAGAGCAGGCCGACACATCTTCCCTGCCCTCCAGCAATAGATAGAACCTGGAGAAAGATCCCTCCCTGCTTTCCGCTTCGTACTCCCTCTGGATTCCCAGCCTGCGGCAGCCTTCCTCCAGGTATCTTACCGTCATGCATTCCACATAATCGTCTGCAAGGCTGCGTCCCTCCCGGTACACACTGACACACACATCAGGATATTCCACATCCCGGAACAAAATCCTGGCATCCGGATTCCCGTACCCACCATCCTCCCCAGGGGCTGAAACCGCTTCAAAATCCCTTCCATACTTTTCCTCCAGGTATTTTTCCCTGTCCGCATCCGTCAGTTCCCCAGGGATCCGGAAAAACAGGTATGCCTGTCTGCCATAATACTCTGTAGGCGCATCCAGAAAATTCTGCCGGGAAACCAGCAGCAGATCACCCACCAGCCTGGTCTCTGTATCCACGGTAAAAGCCACATACAGGATAGCGAAAGGGCACCAGAGAAGATAGAGGAAAGCCGCCGCCCCACCCAGCAGATTGACGACTGCCTTTTTCCGCTTTTCCAATCTGCGCAGTATCAGCCAGCCGTCCAGCAGCAGCAACAGGGGCAGCACCATCAGAATCATTGTTTTTCCAAGGCTCTTCACCCACATGCGGTAGGTATAGTCGCTCCCCTGCATCAGAAACATTCCCAACAGATACAGGGCTGACAAGACTGCCCCGGCAGTTGTCAGCCCTATTGAGATTTTCGCCCCTTTTCTTTTCCCTTTCCCCGGTCTCATCATCCTTCTTCCTGCACTTCCCGTCAGATCGCCCCTAAGGCAATGCCTTAAGAATCGCGGCCAACTCGCACATATTTCACGAACTGGTAGGCAATGTCAAAATAGGTCTGCTCCTCGCTGTCCTCTTCCACCTTCCAGTCCGGGTCTGCATCCAGATTCGGGAAATAGGTGTCTGCCTCATAGGCATGGTCGATCTTCGTCACATGGGCCACATCACAGTAGGGCAGAAGCTGCCTGTAGATACTCTCCCCGCCGATCACATACACGTCCGTGGTATCATACTGCCTGATCTCCTGAAGGAGAGCCTCCACTGAATGGACCACGGTGGCATCCTTTACCTGATATTCCTCATTTCTGGACAGGATAATGTTCGTCCTGTTCTTCAAGGGAAGTCCCTGGGGAAAAGTCTGCAGGGTCCTGCGTCCCAAGACCACCACCTTTCCGGTGGTCTCCTCCCGGAAATGCTTGTGGTCATTGGGAATCCGGACCAGGAGCTGGTCATGGTTGCCAATGGCCCAGTTTTTGTCTACCGCTACGATGATGTTCATATTCCTCCCATCCTTTCCTGCTGCCTTTTGCCCTCACCCACCTCATGCCGCCCCCGGGCAGAATGATCCTTAGGGCAGAATAATCCTCAGACCATGATTCACCACATGCCTTACACCGCAACCGGAATCCCCACAATCTGCCCTCCGGTCTCATACCCCTCCACCTTCACGTCCTCCCTGGTAAACTGGTAGAAATCGTGAACCTCCGGATTCAGCCAGAAGGCCGGAGCCGGATACTGCTTCCGGTCTATCAGTTCCCGTACCAGGGGCACATGGCGGTCATAAATGTGGGCGTCTGCAATCACATGCACCAGTTCCCCCACCTTCATGTCACAGACCTGGGCCAACATATGCAGCAGCACTGCATACTGCACCACATTCCAGTTGTTGGCCGTGAGCACATCCTGGGAGCGCTGGTTCAGGACTGCATTCAAGGTCAGTTTCTCTTCCCCCTTCCTCTGCGTCACATTGAAGGTCATGCTGTAGGCACAGGGGTACAGGTTCATCTCATGAAGATCCTGGTGGACATAGAGATTGGTCATGATCCGGCGGCTGAAAGGATTATGCTTCAAGTCGTAGAGCACCCGGTCCACCTGGTCCATGGCACCCTCCCTGTACTGGTGTTTCACTCCCATCTGGTATCCGTAAGCCTTGCCGATGGAGCCGTCCGCATCTGCCCACTCATCCCAGATGTGACTATGCAGATCGTGTATATTGTTGGATTTCTTCTGCCAGATCCACAGCATTTCATCTGTGGCCAGCTTCAGCGCTGTTTTCCGCAAGGTCATAATGGGGAATTCCCTGGACAGGTCATACCGGTTCACTACCCCGAATTTTTTGATGGTATACGCAGGTGTTCCGTCCTCCCAGCGGGGACGCACCTTCTCCCCTTCCGTACTGGTGCCATTCTCCAGGATGTCCCGGCACATTTCTACAAATACACGGTCTGCATAACTCATTCTTCTACTTTCCTCTTTCTCAAAAAATATGTTATTCCTGTCATGCCTCTATAACGGCACAAACAATGGATGAACTGGTGCAGGCAAAGCGCAAAATCGCGCTTGGAAGAACGCTGCACTTGCGTTCTTAAAGGAATGGCAAAGCCATTCCTTGGGAATGACTTAGATTTTCTTAGGTCAAGTTCTTTCTGACCTTAGAAAATCTTCATTCCGTTCACACTTGCCACTTGTCACACAAAGAATTGATCTGGTCTGCGAATTTAGCCATATCCTTGTTCGGCATCCCATCGCTTCTCTTCACCAGATTCATCAGGCGCTGTGCCGCCGCCAGAAGCCTTGCATACACACCAGACAAAATGGAATGCTTCGTCTTCTGCACAGGTACCGGTACTGCCTCGTACTCCAGCTTTCCTGTGGCCAGATTGAATATGGTGCCACTGTAAGGGGCATAGGTCCGGTAGCCATGCTCTACCTTCAGACATTCCGCGAAAACATTGCATACACTGTCTTCCCCATGTACCAGGAATACCTTCTTCGGCTTCTCCTCAAAGCCCCCCAGCCATTCGATGAGTCCTTCCTTGTCCGCATGGCCGCTCATGCCCACCAGCTTGCGGATCTGGGCCCTGACCTGGATGGGCTCTCCGAAAAGTCTCACCTCATCCACCCCTTCCACCAGCAGCCGTCCCAGGGTACCTACCGCCTGGTAGCCCACGAAGAGAATGGTAGATTCCGGACGCCACAGATTATGCTTCAGATGGTGACGGATACGCCCCGCCTCACACATACCGGAAGCGGAGATGATGACCTTGGGCTGGTCGTTAAAGTTGATATCAATGGATTCCTGACTGGTGATGGCCAGCTTCAGCCCGGCAAATCCTATGGGATTGATCTTCGCCTTCACCAGCTCCAAGGCCTCCCCGTCAAAACATTCCCACTTGCTTTCCTCAAATATACCTGTGGCTTCCACTGCCAGGGGACTGTCCACATACACAGGGAAATCCTCATGCCCTTCCACCAGCCTCTCCACTTTCACCTTCCGCAGATAGAACAGCATCTCCTGGGTACGTCCCACAGCAAAGGAAGGGATCACCACATTGCCGCCCCGGTCAAAGGTTTCCTTCAGAATGGCAGCCAGTTCATGCACATAGTCAGGATTCTCTGCGCCGTGGGATCTGTCCCCGTAGGTGGATTCCATCACCACATAATCCGCATCCTTCGTGTGGATAGGGCTGCGCAACAGGGGTTTATTCTTGTTCCCCACATCCCCGGAGAACACTACCTTCTTCTGGCTACCTTCCTCTGTAAGCCACACCTCGATACTGGAAGATCCCAGCAGATGACCGATATCTGTGAAACGGATCTTCACTCCCTCGCACACCTGGATCTCCTGCCCGTAATGACAGGGCACCAGACGCTTGATCAGCCCTTCCGCATCCTCCATGGTATAGATCGGTTCTGACACTGCCAGGGATTCGCTTCTCTTGGCCTTCCGGTTCTTCCATTCTGCCTCCATAGCCTGGATATGGGCACAGTCACGGAGCATGATGCTGCATAGCTTTGCTGTGGCCTCCGTGGCAAAGACCTGCCCCCTGAACCCCCTGGCGTAAAGCAGGGGCAGCAACCCCGAGTGATCCACATGGGCATGGGTCAGGAACACATAGTCGATCAGGGATTCCTGCACAGGCAGGGGCACATTTTCAAACACATTCTTCCCCTGTTCCATACCATAGTCCACCAGCATATGCTTCCCCGCTGCCTCCAGGTAGTGACAGCTTCCTGTTACCTCATGGTCTGCTCCCACAAATACTAGCTTCATTGGCACTCCTCCTTCTCTTTGTTTTATCATTTCAAGGCATTTGCTGTCTCATAAAAGTGGTAGTACATTCCCTTCCTCCGAAGCAGCTCCTCATGGTTCCCCTCCTCCACGATGCCCTCCTCCGTCAGCACCAGGATCCTGTCGGAATTCCGGATACTGGAAAGCCTGTGGGCGATAGTCAGGGTAGTGCGCCCTTCCGAGAGCTTTGCCAGGGACTGGGCCACGGCAAATTCACTCTCATTGTCCAGGGCTGAGGTAGCTTCGTCCAGGATAATGATAGGAGGGTTCTTCAAAAACACCCGTGCAATGCTGATCCGCTGCTTCTGGCCGCCGGAAAGCTTCACTCCCCGCTCCCCCACATAGGTGTCATATCCGTCCTTCAGCCCCAGGATAAATTCATGTGCCCCTGCCCGCCTTGCCGCTTCCTCCACCTCTTCCCTGGAAGCGCCAGGCCTTCCGTATATGATATTATCATAAATGGTACCCGAGAACAGATATACATCCTGCTGGACGATACCGATATTGCCCCGGAGACTCTTTAGGGTAAAATGCTTCACATCCTCCCCATCCAGGGTGATACGCCCTGCAGACACATCATAGAACCTGGGGATCAGATTGCACAGGGTGGTCTTGCCCCCACCGGAAGGACCCACAATGGCCACCTTCTCCCCGGGATGGATGCAAAGGTTTAAATTGGAGAATACCCTGTTATGGTCATCCGGATACTCAAAGCTCACATTTTCAAAAGTGATAAGCCCCTGGGTGCCGGCCAGTTCCACCGCCCCCGGCTCATCGAATATCTCAATGTCCGCATCCACGATCTGCAGGAAACGCTCGATACCCGTCATACCCCGCTGGAACTGCTCCGCGAACTCAATGATCCTGCGGATGGTGGCAATCAAGGTGGTCACATACAGCATATACGCCACCAGGTCCCCCGGAGCAATCATTCCCCGGATCATGAAGACACCCCCGGCCACCAGCACCAGCAGGTACATGAGACCGTCAAAGATCTTCACCGCCGTCTGGAAAGCCGCCATGTACTTGTAGGACTGTTTCTTGATATCCAGGAAAGACCCGTTGTCCTGCTCGAACTTCCCTGTCTCAATCTCTTCATTGGTAAAAGCCTTCACCACCTTGTGGCCCAGAAGGCTGTCCTCGATCCTGGCATTCAATTCCCCGATCTGGCTGCGCTGTCTGCGGAACACAGCCCGCATCCGAAAATTCAAGGTCATGCACACCACCAGCATCAGGGGAATACAGAGGAAAATCAGCAGTGTCAGAGGCAGGTTGATCCCTGCCAGGACCACGAAGGCGATCACTGTCTTGATCCCCGCAATGAAAAATTCCTCCGGACAATGGTGGGCAAATTCTGTCACATCGAACAGATCATTGGTAATCCGCCCCATGATCTGCCCTACCTTCGTATTGTTGTAATAGGTATCTGACAGCCTCTGCAAATGGCTGTAGGCATCCCTGCGCATGTCCGTCTCAATCTTAGCCCCCATCACATGCCCCATGTCTGCCATGTAATACCCCGCAAAGCAGTCCAGGATACGAAGCCCCAGGTAAAGAAGCCCCAGGCCTCCTACTGTGCGCACGGACAGGGAAGCCAGATCCCGGATGCCTTCATTGGTGATATAACGCATAATCAAGGGAAGCACCAGTTCACACACTGTTGTCAGCGCCGCACAGAACAGATCCAGCACCAGGGTTTTCTTATATCGTCCAAAGTAAGGTACAAACCTCCGCAGCAGTTCCTTTGTACCGTATTGTCTTGTTTCCTTTTCCATACCATTCACACGCTGCCCTCCGGCAACGCTGTCCTCCTTTCTTTTATTTTAATATGAGATGCCCGGAACCGCAAGGACATTATTCGTTACTTTTATCTTGCTTACATTTGCTTGCATGTATGACCAATATTGTCTATAATAGAGATATGTAGTATCTACCATACGATGCTAGGAGGTAACGCTATGACACAACACAGAAAACAGATCATTCTACTGATGACAGATGCCACCAGGCAGGACATGGTGGGATGCTATGGGAACCCGGCCATGCATACGCCAAACCTGGATGCCCTGGCTGCAGGGGGGATACGCTACCAGAACGCTTACACCTGCCAGCCCGTCTGCGGCCCGGCACGCTCGGCATTGTTCACAGGGATGTATCCTCATTCCAATGGCAGCGTTGCCAACTGCATGCCCCTGGGTGCCAATGTGAAGACCATCGGGCAGCGCCTTGCGGACAATGGCATCCGAACCGCCTATATCGGCAAATGGCATCTGGATGGAGGCGATTATTTTGGTCTTGGCAGATGTCCGGAAGGATGGGATCCCAAGTACTGGTATGACATGAGATGTTACCTGGAAGAGCTGACACCTGAAGAACGTCTGTTATCCCGCAAGAGCAGTTCCAACCGCCTGGGTCTGTCTGCAGACTTCACCTTCGGCCACCGCTGCGCCAATCGTGCCATCGACTTTCTGGAAACACATGGCTCCGAAGATTTCTTCCTGACAGTATCCCTGGATGAACCCCATGACCCCGGACTCTGTCCGGAGCCTTATGCCTCCATGTTCAATGACTACGAATTCCCCAAGTCCCCAAATGTGTGGGATACTTTGGAAGGGAAGCCTAAGTACCAGCAATATTGGGCTGGCAGGAACCGGCTGACTGACCGGGATGCCCTGCGGATCAAAGTTCCTACCTTCCTGGGCTGTAACGCTTTCGCTGACTTTGAACTGGGCAGAGTGCTGGATTGTGCCAGGCAATATGCGCCAGAGGCCATGATCCTCTATACCTCTGACCACGGGGACGGGCTGGAAAGCCACTGCCTATACGCCAAAGGCCCTGTCATGTACAATGAAATCGCACGGGTTCCCCTGCTGATCGCCGGTCCCGGGGTGCCGTTGGGCATAACGGATTCCCACCCTGTCAGCCACATCAATCTCCCGCCTTTTATCCTGGAATATATGGGCCTTCCCATTCCAAAATGTTTTGAAGGGAAAAGCCTGCTGGAAGAAATATATCATCCCCAGGTCCGGACCAATGACTATATCATTACGGAATTTACCCGCTATGAAGTTGACCACGATGGCTTCGGCGGCATACAGTTCATGCGGGCCATTTTCGATGGCAGGTACAAGCTGGCCATACACCTCCTGGACTCTATGGATGAATTCTACGACCAGGAGACAGATCCCTATGAGATGAATAACCTCATCCGGGAACAGGCATATGACAACCACAAGATCCGCCTCCATGACCTCCTTCTGGAATGGATGAACCAGACCCGGGATCCTTTCCGGGGATATCAGTGGGAACACCGTCCATGGCGACAGGGTCTTGCGTCACCCTCCTGGGATAACACTGGTTATACCAGGCAGAGGGAAAATGAAGAATATGAACCCCGCCAGTTGGACTATCGGACCGGGTTGCCCATGGAAGAGGCCACCAGGCCAAAGTAGTTTCCCACATGGCTGCATTCTGGCAAGCACTTATCCAGGATGGGTGTCTGGCATCCTCCTGCCCCGTAACAGTCCAGAAACCGTTACGGGACATGCAAGCCATGCAAGATTCTTTCAAAAATATATTGACATTTTCTGATTCCTATAGTATTATATCAACTGTGCCAGACATGCGATAGTGGCTCAGTTGGTAGAGCGCCACCTTGCCAAGGTGGAAACCGCGGGTTCGAGTCCCGTCTATCGCTCTTGTAAATGATATGGAATCCTTGGGAAAGCAAGGATTCCTTTTTCTTTTTCACTCTCGACAAAACAGGCGCGGCTTCTACAGACCGCGCCTGTCCTGTCCCCCTGGGCTTTCATCCTATTTTTCATGGCACCAGGCAGGCTTCATATACCTGCCTCATTGCCCATAGGAGTAAGCCTAAATTTTTCCGGACAATTCCTTATCACTTCAGCACCACAGGAATGGGCAGTTTAGGAGTCTGGATCAGTTCTCCCCCTTCTTCCACCCTAAATTCAAAAACAACGGAAATGACTGGCAATTCTTCCTTGACCAGCTGAGCCATTTCCTCCCCATTGATGACAATCTCACCTGCTCCTGTCTCCAGATTGGTCAGATATATACAACTTGTTATGCCGTAATACCCTCTCGCCTTCTGGTTCTCCCGTTGCATCCGCTTTTGCATCTTCCATACCAGACTCCGTTCCGCCACTTTGCCCGGAACCTATTTCTTCCTGCTCTTTACCGTTCCCGCAACCGGTCACTGTAAGCGCAAACAGCAACAATACAAACGCCGGGAATATCTTTGCTCTTTTCATCGATTTATTCCTCTCATTCTGCCATTGTCAAATACCGCTTTGTATTCGTATTTTTATTTTGGTCGTCTCATTAAAATGCGGTATATTGGCATTCTCCCCCGGTACAGAAACACTGCAATATACATATGGAAGGCTATTGTCCGGCTTAATCCAAATTTATCCATATTGATACCCCTTATTCCGCAATCCGGTCCGCATACTTGATCCGGTAGATCCTCCTTAAGGAATCATTGACCCTTTCCTCGGAAATCACCCCGTCCCGCACCGCCTGTAGCACACCATTGTATGCTTTCTCGAAGTCTTCCGGCATCAACAGCATATCACAGCCAGCCTTCAAGGCCAGGATAGCAGCCTCGTCTGCAGCATAATACTCAGAGACCGCCGACATATTCAAGGCATCTGTGATCACCACCCCATTGAAGCCCAGCTGGCCACGCAGCAGACCCGTGACTACCTCCGATGACAGGGCGCAGGGTTCATTGCTGCCAGTCAGTGCCGGGGCTGCCATAAGGCTCACCATAACCATAGGCGCCCCAGCGTCTATTCCTGCCTGGAATACCGAGAATTCCTCTGCCTGGAACTGTTCCAGTGTCCTGTCACTGACTGCCTGGCCTGTGTGGACGTCCTGAGAAGTTGCACCGTTTCCGGGGAAATGCTTTAGGCAGGGTGTCACATTCTGTTCCATCAGTCCCTGTATCATGGCAGTGACAAAGGGTGCCGCCGTTGCCGCATCTTTCCCGTAGACCCGCTGAGCCATGAAACTGTTCTCCACACTGGCCAGATCTGCCACAGGAGCCAGATCCAGGTTAAAGCCCAGACTGCTCAAGGTGCTGCCAATGGTAGTTCCCGCTTCGTATGCTTTGCCGGTATCCCCGGTTGCACCAATGGCACTGGCAGAATCCACCGGCGTGCCAATCCCTGCAGAGGCCACCCTTGCCACACTGCCCCCCTCCTCATCCACTGCCAGAAACAGCGGATACGGGGCTGCATACATCCGGGTATTCTCCAGCATCTGCCGGATCTGCTCCTCGGACTGGATATTTTTCTGGAAATAGATGAGTCCTCCCACCGGGTACTGGGCAAGGGCATTCTGGGTACCTTCCCCCGCCTGGACCACTGTCTGTACCCCCGTGATGGATTCTGGCGTCACCAGGAACAGCCCTGCCACCTTATCCTCTAGCGGCATGGCCTCAATACCTGCATTCACGATATCATCCAGACGCTCTTCCGGTGTCAGTTCCGGCACTGGCGTAGGTGTCGGCTCCGGTATCTGGATATCCGGTTCATCCGAGAAGATCTCTTCGATCTTCGCCTGACTATCCTCCTGTTCTTCCTTTGCATCCCGCTGCATCCCGGCCAGCCACTTCACGCCAGACACAACGCCCAAAGCTGCCACCAGAATCAAGATGATCAAGGTCATATATACCAGAATCTGGTTTCTGATCCTTCTCTTACGTCTTGCCTCTCTTCTCTCCTGCTCTCTTAGCTGATTATCTGCCATATTCCTATCTTACCTTTCCACACTGGTTCCAAGCCTGGACAGCCGTCCCGGCCATTCATCCGGGAATATTCTTCCAGGCAAAAAAGCCCCATTCCCTCCATTCCCATCCATAATACCTTATATCTTCTCTTTTTTCTACAGGAAAATGGTTTCTTTTATAAAAAATCAAGAACTGCATATTACAGTTCACGGGCGCTTTCGCCAGGTGTTGTCGCGCGCATTTTGCACGACAATCCTAAGGCCGCATGCGGCAAAATGAACTTTCTTTGCTCATTTTGTGTGCATCGCATTGTTGTGAGCAACGTAGCCGTGATCAGTAACTACTGCATTGGCAGATAAGACCCGGAAAAAACCAGATTACACAGATAACAGAAAACCGCACATACATGCTTCCCACCATACCGCTTCAGCGGCATAGGCAAATAGCAAATCTGAGTCAACAACCCCGCAGGAATCAAACGTATAAACCATTTACACCATGCAAAAGGGTGTATTGATTTTCCTCAATCAATACACCCTTTCAAACTTCGTGATCCAATGGATTATACCTCTCTTTCGTATATTTTTTTGTTACTTTTCTTCCATTTCATCCTGTGTGCTTTTCCACTTTCTCAACTTTGTACCAGGTACTGTAACGTCCTGAACCTTACCCTCAGTGATTCGTTACTTTTTCTTATGTGTACTAGCACATCATTTGTGAACCGTTCGTTGGTACACTATGGAAGAAGTTTTTATTCTGTTTTCTTTTGTTAAATTAAGTATAGCGCACAGGCCGACATTTGTCAACACATTTTTTTGGATTTTTAGTTATTTTTACATATCATCCGACAATACGCGGATTTTTTCCATATTTTGTCAGTTTTCTGTATTTTATCAGTCCTTTATGCCGTCCGGAAGAGATTTCCTTCCCTAACGCATCCAGGCAGGATATCCCCGTATATCCTGCCTGGAATTGCCTGTATCAGTCTGCCATCCTGGTGCCGGCAGAAGTAAACTCTCATCTTGTCCTGTATCAGATCTGTTTTCTCAGATCCTGGTCACCACAAAGATATCATAGATTGCCTTGATTGCAACTTCAAAATCCTCATTTGCCACGCCGATGATGATATTCAGCTCAGAGGATCCCTGGTCGATCATCTTCACATTCACATTGCTGTGGGCCAGCGCAGAGAAAATCCGGCCTGCAGTCCCCCTGGTAGACTTCATCCCCCGGCCCACCACGGCAATCAGAGCCAGGTCGGACTCGATATCAATGGCATCCGGTTTCGCAAGCCTGTGGATGCCAGCCACCACTTTCTGCTCCTTGTGCATGAATTCATCCTGGTGGGCAAACACCGTCATGGTATCAATTCCCGAAGGCACATGCTCAAAGGAAATCCCGTTTTCCTCAAAAGCCTGCAACACCTTGCGGCCGAACCCGATCTCGGCATTCATCATGTCCTTCTCAATATTGATGGAGCAGAACCCTTTCTTACCTGCAATACCTGTGATCACATACTCGGACTTCTGACAGGTGCTCCCCACGATCCAGGTGCCATTGTCGTCCGGTACATTGGTATTGCGGATATTGATGGGAATCCCCTCCCTGCGCACCGGGAAGATAGCATCCTCATGCAGTACCATGGCCCCCATATAAGAAAGCTCCCGCAGTTCCCGGTATGTGATGGTATCTATTTTCTTAGGATTCTGGATAATCCTGGGATCTGCCACCAGGAACCCGGACACGTCCGTCCAGTTCTCATACACATCTACCCTGGCAGCCCTGGCCACAATGGAACCTGTCACGTCGGAGCCCCCCCGGGAAAAAGTCTTCACACTGCCATCCGGCATAGAACCGTAGAAGCCAGGAACCACCGCATACTCACAGGCCTCCAGGCGTCTGCCCAGGACTTCGTTTGTCCGCTCTGCGTCAAAATTGCCCTGGTCGTTGAAGAAAATGACCTCTGCCGCATCCACAAATGCAAATCCCAGATAGGCGGCCATGATCCTGCCATTTAAATATTCTCCTCTGGATGCAGCGTAGTTATCCCCTGCCTTCCCCCTGAAATTCTCTCCAATGGTCTCAAATTCCCTGGACAAGTCAAGCTCCAGTTCCAGTCCGTCTATGATCTCCTGGTACCTGGCTGCAATCTCCCCAAGGGCTTTTTCGAACTCCTTGTCCTGTTCCGCCAGCCCGTAACATGCATACAGCATATCTGTCACTTTGGTGTCCCCGTCAAACCGTTTTCCCGGCGCGGAAGGAATCACATACCTTCTGCTGCTGTCAGCCCGGACGATCTCCCCTACTTTTTTAAACTGTTCTGCACTTGCCAGGGAGCTTCCTCCAAATTTCACAACTTTCGACATTTTCATACCTCCACGCTTGCTTCCTGTTCTCTTTTCCTTCCACAACCTTCTGTCTGTGTCTGTAGGAACAAGTCCATCAGCTCATATCCTCTGTCCACAAAAAAACGGGACCTGCGGCCTTCCTCCTCATTGTATACCCAGGTGTGTTCCTCCTTTATCCTGCTGTCATAAAGCAGGAAGGGCACACTGTCCGATGTGTGGGTGCGCACTCTGACCGGTGTGGGATGATCGGGCAGCACCAGCAGACGGAACTCTTCCCCGGCCGTCTCCAGGCCTTCCACCACAGGTCCAATGACTTCCCTGTCCAGATGCTCTATGGCTTCCACTTTCTTCGCCACACTTCCCTGATGTCCCATCTCATCCGGGGCCTCCACATGGATATAGGCAAAATCATAGCCCTCCTCTGTCAAAGCCCGGACTGCTGCCTTTGCCTTGCCCAGATAATTGGTATGTAAGCCCCCTGTGGCTCCCTCCACCCTGGCCACCGCCATACCTGCACCTACGGCAATTCCCTTTAAAAGATCTACCGCAGAGACCATGATTCCCTTTTTTCCCGTCTTGCCCTGGAAGGAATCCAGTGCCGGCCGGGTACCTGCCCCCCAGAACCAGCAGCAGTTGGCCGGGTTGAGGCCTTGGCGCTTTCGTTCCCTGTTCATGGGATGTCCTGCCAGAATGTCATAGCTTCTGCGCATCATTTCCCGCAGGCTCTCATCCTCCGGCAGATACTGGCCGATGGTCTGTCCCAGCACATCGTGGGGGGCCGTCAGTCCCACTACCCTGCCGCCATTCCAGATCAGGCAGTGCCTGTAGCTGGTACCCACATAGAACTGATAAATCTCGTCTTCCAGCTGCCGGGCCACCTCCGCAAGGAGCACCTCACAGTCTTCTGTGCTGATCTCAGAGGCACTGTGATCCAGGATCACTTTCTCTTCAAACGCATCCTCTTCTTCCGATAGTGTCACAATATTGCACCGGATGGCTATATCGGTATCCCTCATGGGTACCCCGATGCTCAAGGCTTCCAGAGGAGAACGCCCAGAATAGTACTTCACAGGATCATACCCCAGCACCGAAAGATTGGCTGTGTCGGAACCGGGTTTCATACCTTCCGGAATGGTCTGCACCATGCCGATCCTGCTATATTTACTCAGTCTGTCCATATGGGGAGTTTCTGCAGCAGCCAGAGGGGTCCGTCCCCCCAGCTCCTGTACCGGCTCATCTGCCATACCATCCCCCAGTACTACCACATATTTCATATTTATACCCCAAGCCCGCTTCTGCGGGCATACCAATCAAAATTTGAAAGTTTACTTTCAAACTTTATACTCCATGTGCACTTCAGCGCACATACCAGTCCCCCCCAGCTTGCTGGCGGGGCATCAAACCTGCAACACAGCAAACTGCGGGCTATATGGTTTCTGCTCCACCTCGGCGGGTGCTGACCATGCGCCATCAGCGCTACGCACCTCTGGCGGCAAGAGCCAAATGTCTGCATCCCAGCCGCCTGGCTCATTGCCCGCAGGAATCAATCATTGCATCCGCTTTTCCTGCCGCCTATTGTACCCCAAGACACCGTATCCGTCCTAACACCTTGTCTCCCAGCTTCTCATACTGTTGCGCAAACACCCCTTCCTCCATGGGCTGGGTGAGGAATCCGAAATCCTCCGTCCGCTCTGCTACATCCACACATTTCTGCACAGGAAATGCCGCCAGGACTTCCTCTCTTGCCTTCTCACTGGCCCTTACGAAGAATACATGGGATATCTTCTGGAAACTGCTCATTCTGGCCGGTTCTTCCGACCAGCCACAAGAGATGGTTCTATTTCCATTCCTGGCGCAGTCTATCACATCTGCCACCACAGCGCTGGCGGTGGGCAGCTTTCCGGCCCCGGGGCCATAGAACATCACCTCACCCACCATATTGCCATTGACCAGCACCCCGTTGAAGACATCATTCACTGCCGCCAGCGGATGTGCCATCTCTACCAGAAAAGGTGCCACCCAGGCACACACACTGCCATCCTCCTGGATGTGACTGGCGGCCAGGAGCTTGATGGAGCACCCTGCTGCCCTGGCATAGGCAAAGTCCGCAGAAGTGATCCCGGTGATTCCCTCTGTATAGATTCCTTTCGGATCCACATTTTTACCGGTAAGCAGGGAAGAGAGAATGGCAATCTTGCGACAGGCATCATGTCCTTCCACATCCGCCTCTGGATTGCGCTCCGCATAACCCAGCTCCTGGGCTTTGTTCAACACCTGTCCGTAATCTGCTCCTTCCCGGTCCATCCTGGTCAGGATATAATTGGTAGTGCCATTCAGTATACCGGTAACGGACAGAAGTTTCTCTGCTGTCAGGGCATTGCAGATGGGACGGATCAAAGGAATGCCGCCTCCTACACTGGCTTCGAACAGGTAGCTACAACCATGGGCCATGGCTATCTCCAGAAGTTCGGCACCATGCCGGGCCACCAGTTCCTTGTTGGAGGTACACACACTCTTGCCAGCCTCCAGGGCCTGTTTCGTAAACTGGTAAGCAGGCCCCACTCCTCCCATTACTTCACATACAATATCCACTTCCGCATCCTGCAGGATCACCTGGAAATCATGAATCACTTTGTCGGCATAAGGGTCTTCGGGAAAATCCCTAAGATCCAGGATATAGGCCACCTGCAGCTCCTGTCCGGCCTTTCCGGCCACCTGCTGACGATTCTTCTCCAACACTTCCACCACACCGCTTCCCACGGTTCCATAACCAAGCACTGCCACTTTTATCATACTGTTACCTCCCTGCCTGCTTTGGCATTGTATTTTACATTCCGGACCTGACCCCGTTCCCGCAGCCCACGTACCATGGTCTTACCCTGTGGCCCGTATACAGCTGCCTTCATCCGATGCCCTGCTTCGCCACCACCTTCACATGGCGGACACCCTTCTGCCCTTCCATCTTTTCCAGCATCCTGGACACATCCCCGGTATTCTGGAGTACCTGGATACTGAGGCTCAGGGATGCCACGCCGTCTATGGGAATGCTCTGGTGAATGGTCAGAATATTGGCATGGTACTCTGCTACAATCTTCAGCACATCAGACAGAAGCCCCGGCTCATCGTCCATCTGGAAACTCAGTGTGAGGGTTTTTCCCTGGGAATTGTCATGGAACTGGAAAATGTCATCTTTATACTTATAAAAAGAACTGCGGCTGATGCCGACAGCATCAACCGCTTCCTGTACAGTCAGAACCTTCTCCGACTCCAAAAGCCTTTTTGCCTCGACCACCTTCAGCAGCACCTCAGGCACTGCCTTCTGCTTTACCACAAAATAACTGGCTGCTTCTCCCATATGCAATTCTCCCCCTGGCAGACCTTATCCCTTATCCGTATCCACAGTGCGGACACTTGTCTGTCAACGAGAGATATTCTAACACATGTCTGTGAGATGCACAAGACTTTTTTTATGGAAATCGTTCTGTTCCATTTCTGTATGCAATTGTTTTGTTCCGTTTTACCACATATTCCGGAATATGGTCCGGACCAGCCATGCATTCCATACAACTCCCCTGTCTGCGTGGTCCATCAGTCCAGAGGATACTTGTCGGTCAAGGTCTGTACAATGGCCCTGGCCTCAGACACCTTCTCTTCCCCACCCTTCACCACAAGGGAAATGGCCTCTGCGATCCGGTCCATGTCTTCCACTTTCATACCCCGGGACGTCACCGCAGGGGTACCCAGGCGGATACCGCTGGTCACAAAAGGTGACTGGGGATCGTTGGGAATGGTGTTCTTGTTACAGGTGATATGGGCCTGGTCCAGCAGCTTCTCCACTGCCTTGCCGGTGAGACCGAAGTTGGTCAGATCCACCAGCATCAAATGGTTGTCCGTGCCACCAGACACAATCCGGATCCCTCTGTCCATCAGTCCCTTACACAGAGCCTGGGCATTGTGGATGATCTGCTTCTGGTACGACTTGAATTCCTCTCCCAGCGCCTCTTTGAAGCATACCGCTTTCGCCGCGATGACATGCATCAAGGGACCACCCTGGATGCCTGGAAAGATTGCCTTGTTAAAATTGTACTGCTCGTTTACCGCATTGCTGGAAAGGATCATGCCGCCCCTGGGACCGCGCAGCGTCTTGTGGGTAGTGGTGGTTGTCACATGGGCATAGGGAATGGGATTGGGATGAAGCCCTGCTGCCACAAGTCCTGCAATATGGGCCATATCCACCATGAGTACAGCACCCACTTCGTCTGCCACCTCACGGAATTTCGCAAAATCAATGGTTCTGGCATAGGCAGAAGCCCCGGCAATGATCATCTTAGGCCTCGATTCCAGTGCAATCTGACGCAGCCTGTCATAGTCCAGGAAGCCATTGTCATCTACCCCATATGGCACAATATGGAAATATTTACCAGACATATTCACCGGGCTGCCATGGGTCAGATGTCCGCCGTGATCCAGGTTCATCCCCATAATGGTGTCTCCGGGCTTACAGACTGCAAACTGCACTGCCATATTGGCCTGGGCGCCGGAATGAGGCTGTACATTGACATACTCACAGCCGAACAGCTCCCTGGCCCGCTCTATGGCCAGATTCTCCACCACATCCACACACTGGCAGCCGCCATAATACCGCTTTCCCGGATACCCTTCCGCATATTTGTTGGTGAGGGGGCTTCCCATAGCCGCCATGACAGCCTTGCTCACCCAGTTCTCGGAAGCGATCAGCTCTATATGGCTGTTCTGCCGCTCTTGTTCATCGGCAATGGCCTGGGCCACCTCCGGATCTGCTTTTTTCACTTCGTCAAATGCATACATAATCCTGCTCCTCCTATACGGGTCTCCCATGGAACGAACCCTTATTTTACCCATTATGTCATGAATCCGGCTGGAACGCAATTCTTTTTTGTCCGGCTGTCCTGTTGAATTGTAACAGTTCAGACAGCCCCTCTCGCGAAGTCAAAATTGCGCTCTGTGCAATTTTGCGAGACTTGCGAGCGCCAAAACGCATTCTTTTCGCGTTTTGTGTGCATTCTCGTAACAGTTCAGGCCCTGTCTGAACTGTTACGTTGAATTTGCTGCCAAAATCCATATACCATACTACATAAGATTCATTTGGGGAAAAAATGCCGCCGGCATACCTCTGTCCACCGGCGACAGCCTGCCCGCAGGGGCATAAGAATCTGATATGTTCGGGATAATACTGCACATTTACATAAAATTCCCTGCTGTCAATGTCCGCCCATTGTGCTGCTGTAAACTGGGATTCCAGCACCGTCAGGGGCAGCGTGACCTGTTGTACCTCCCCCACAGCCAGATCCAGCACCATATCCTTCAGCCCGGGATTCAGCAGATAGAACAGTTCCAGATCAAACTGGTTTCCCCATGCCCCGGATGAAAAGCCCATATCGGACAGATCCAGAATATCCCCATCATCAGATGCTTTTGTAATGGTGAGACCGACCATCCCCACACGGACATCTTCCTCCCTGCCATCCTTCCCGGCCCAGGCCAGTACAAAGCCGGGGAATTCTGCTTTTACCAGGCTCTCATTTCCCCACTGCCATCCGCTGAAGGTGATTTGATAGCTGCCGCTTAGGAGCGTTTCCCCGTATGGATAAGTCCGAATCTGCGGATCGGGATACTTACTGTGCAGGACATTGCCTTCCCAGGCCGCCCAGCAAAAAAACAGCAGAAGGCATAAGGCAGGAACTGTGCCTGCCGGAATATATTTTTTCATTTTTAACTCCATTTCTGCGCGGCCTTTTGCACATGTCAAATTTGTGGATGCCGCGCAGACACAAACTTGGGATTGAAAATTTTCAATTTTCAATCTTATAGCCCAAGCCCGCTTCAGCGGGCATACCATTCAAAATTTGAAATTTACTTCCAAACTTCCCGTCATGCCGCTTTAGCGGCACAAACAATGGATGAAGAACGCTGTTCTTGCGTTCTTCCGTGTAAGAGAGGCGCATTTATGCGCCGTAGAAGTTCTTAGCGTATGTCCTTTAAACGCTTAGAACTTCTTCTCATACTTACACCCCCGTTCCCGCCCCGGCGCGGTACAGGGAAAACCGTCCCTGCTCCACCCTGTAGATCACATCTGACAGATTTTCCAGCTCTTCCCTGTTGTGGCATGCCAGAATCAGCAGCGTCCCTTTGCGCTTCTCCTCCAGAATGATATTCTGCATCCGTTCACATCCATCGGTATCCAGTCCGTTGAACGGTTCATCGAGGACAAGCAGACGGGGATTCTCCATGATGGCGCAGGCGATTCCCAGACGTTGCCGCATACCAAGCGAATATTTTCTTGTGTTTCTCTTATCGTCCGGATCCAGCCCGACCTTTATGAGGGCTTCCCGAATGTCCTTGCCTTTGATCTTCTTTCTAATGGAGGAGAGCATCTGCAAATTCTGGTACCCTGTGAAGTCAGGCAGAAACACTGGCGTTTCTATCAGCATACCCAGGTCTGCGGGATACGCAAAGTCCTTCCACTGTTGCGCCCCATCGATGGTAATTCTTCCTTCAGAAGGGCGGACCAGGCCACATATCACCCGCATCAGCATCGTCTTACCCGATCCGTTTCGTCCCAGCAGCCCGTATATGTTTCCGCTCTCCATACACAGACTGACATGATCCAGAACCGTGGCTTCCCGGATTTTCTTTGATATATTCTCAATATGGATTACCATTTCAGACTCCTTCTCTGTTATACCGCTGGCAGGATGTCCTTTCTCTGGAACATAAGGATTCCCGCGGCGAGGGCGAAGATTATCAAGGCGGGACACAGCAGCATACCAGTTGCCACACTGATGACCGGCCTGCCAGAAACCCAGTCCTGCCGGTACAGCATGGAGTAGCTGCCAGCCAGAAGCGGATGCATCCAAAAGACAGATGCAATCATATAACCAAGGATGGCCATAAAAGCGAGGACCGGGCCGACAAACAACGATATTACAACCTGCATTTCTCCCAATGCCACCGACATGAATAGCGGAAGGAGCACAAAAGCAGCCAGAAGATCCCAGCGGCTTCTGCTAAAAACCGGGATACCGCCCAGTCTGATGATTCCATTTCCCGGGATCAGCACACCTCCATGAAACATATTTCCAGCCAGAAGAAGCACCAGGTACAAGCCGTAATACAAAACGGTATTGATAATTATACTGATCCATTTACTGATTATCCAGTTTTTCCTGGAACAGGTACGAATCAAAGCCTGCCCATTTCCAAGATGCAATTCAGCCGCAGGATAAAAACCAACCAGGAAAAACAAGTACGCATGGAACAGAAACCAGTAGGCAGGCAGTTGAAAGGAACTGTCTTCCGCCAGCAAATATTCCCTTGCGCCGCTCATGACCGGCCACAGCTCCGACAGCAGGTCATAAGAGCCGGCATAAAAGGAAACCTCATCGAATGTCCGGATGCATAAAAACAACTGGATCACAGCAGCAAAAAGCCATTTTATACGGTTTTGACGAAAAGAGAACCGGATATCATACAAAATAAGGTTTGGCAGATGTCTCATAATAGTCCTTGCTCCTCCCGTATATACTTGCTGGCAGACAGGATACTGACCACCAGCATAAGGACTATCTCCACAGCCAGAATCGTCCATGTTGTCTTAAACTGCTGGCAAGGCCGCAAGAATCCAGACGGGCACAGTTCAAAGCGGCGTGCCGTTGTCCCGAAGCAGTGGAATGCCATATAATACAGGAATGGTGTCAGTACTGCCATATACCTGTTTAAAGTAAACAGCCTTGCCACAATACAGAATGTGTTCAGCATTCCGAAAAACAGACCGTTGATCCCTATGTATATCAGTGTATACAGACAAGGATATTCATAAAACAGATCTCCCAGCAAGGCTCCGGGGCCAATCGGAGACAGGCCCAGCCCGACTTTTGGCACAATGGCCGGGAGCGTGCAGCCTGTCATGGCAAGATCAAACAGCAGGGGCAGGACGGCTATCACGGCTCCGTTCACAAAAGAGACCAGCATTTTTGTCAGCACAAATGCCGCTTTTCTTCCCCGTATGACAGCCTGCCCTCCCATGCTGCCCGAACAGTCACAGATCCAGCTCTCTCCGTAGGGCAGTGCACAAAGGATCGGAACCAGCATGTAATACAGGGATGATTGCAGGGAATAGTATTCTCCTCCGAGCCACTTATTGTATACAGACAGTGGATAGCCTGTTATAAATACATAGTCCCGAAGCGGAAAAATGTATGCGGTATAATGCCATATACTCAGCCCGATACCAAGGGAAACTGCCAGAATCATCCGTTTATTCCCAAAAGCCCTCGTCAGTTCCATTTTCAGATAGCAGTTCATATCCGCGCTCCCACCAAGGCAATATTAATATTCCAGTTCCACAAATACGGCATCCGGATCTGTGGAACCGCCAAAGTCCGTCCAGCAGTCAGCAAACCGCAGTGCCATGCATTCCCTGTAGCTTTCTTCTACTTCGTCTGCCACCTCGCTGCGGACAATATACCCCAGTTCGCTGGTAACGGATTCACCCGGGGCCAGCCTGTAATGATATACCTCATTGGGCGCTCCGCCATTCCAGTATTCATCTATATAAATGCAATCTGTCGCATATTCTCTGATGATATAGCGTTCATCCAGCCAGGAAATGCCTTTCGCATTCCGAAGAATTTCCACCTCGGAATCCGTTGTGTTCGTATACCGGAACGTAACAAACATGTAGTAATGGCCCTTTAGAAGGTTGCCCTTATCATCAATGTCATCGTCCCCATAGAAGTAATTCAAATTTTCCAGTTTCCGGTCTCCGAATTCCGTTGTCTTCTCACAGGCAAGAATCTGCCAGGTGATCCCGTCTATTGTAGCACTTTCGGACATGGGAATGATATTATCCTCTGCTGTATATACGTAGGAGGCTGGCAGATCATCCGCTGCATCCCGGTCCACATCCGGCGAATGCCCCTCCCCACTCTCCTCTGAAGAGGCCGGCGGCTGGTCCAGGCTTCCCGAACCATCCTCCTGTACCTGGCTGTAGCCGTCTGAGGACGACCCGGCGCCGGCTGGCGTGTTACCACACCCTGTCGCAACAACACAAACCAATGCAGAAACCAATGCAGCAGTACAAAACAGAGATAAATATTTACGCATCTTATTCCTCCTTTCGGATTCTTCTTGAATCCAACAAGGAAAGTATACCTGCGCAAATCCATAAAATCCCCTTAAAAATGCAAAAAAAATGCAAAGATTCTGCTTCTTACCCCAGACGATTATAGGCCAGGTTATATCCGCAGAATCTACCGCTTCTCATATCGTAATACAGAATAAAATTGCAATCGTTAATAACGCATACATAAGCGGCTGTCTGTGAGTCAGAATACACCTGCCATTCCCCGTATTGGCTATATCTGACAAGGCTTCCCTGCGGTAGTTCCACATCGGGCGGAAAGGGAATCCCGCCCTCAATATCCCTTACAAGCTTCCAGTAGACATTCTGTTCCATGTATGCCGCGTCTATTTGCGCCAGATAGTCATACAGCCCTTCGGGAAGAGCATCTGGCGAAACAACGGAATGGGATATCGCAGCATCATCCGCCCCGTTCTCCCGGCCATATGCCGTTCCATACCAAAGCAGTACTGGCACATTACCCTGGTTGACCGCAACAATCATATTCCCATTTCCATCTTCCCGGGCCAATGCAACCCGAAACAGGATCCGCAGACCGTAGTCCTCGTATTCCACGGCGCCAGGCTGGTATTCATATTCGGTGACAACAGCATTTTCCAAATCCTCCTCCCATCCTGCCAATTCCAAAACAGCATGATATATGGAAGTGTTGTCCCATAAAAATTCGGATAGCAAATATTCTGCCTCTGCCTGCGCCAGGATTCCCGATTCCAGGCCATAAGAAAATGGATACAGCAGTTCTTCCGCATACTGTGCCTGCTCTTCCTGCCATTTGTCAGAGGATGCGGACAGGTCTTCCACAATTGTCCCGGGGCGAAACAAAATCCGGTACAGAAAAGAAAATCCCCACGTACTCCCTGCTATCAGCAGGGCACAGACAGGGATGGTAATCATCATTTCTTTCCACTTCATCCTATTCCGCCCTCCTCGTATAATGGTGCCGTGACCGTGACCGTTGTTCCTTCATGGAGCTTGCTTTCAATCATCAGTTCTCCGTGATGCGCTGTTGCTACCGCCTTGCAAAGGGCAAGACCGATTCCCGCCCCGCCAGCCTTTCTTGTCCGGGCCTTATCCACCATATAGAAAGCTTCTGTCACATGCACAATCTGATCTTTTGGGATGCCGATCCCCTGATCCCGGACCTGGACCATGACCTGGTGCGCTTTCTTCTGACAGCTTATGTGGATCTCTTTGCCAGAGCCAGATGCTTTCCTTGCATTATCGATCAGATTGACAATCATCGTTGCAAACAGCGTCTCATCTGCCCAGACAACAACCGGTTCCAGATGAAGGGTCAGTGATATGCCTGCTTCTACACAGATGGGACGATACATATCCGCCTCCCTCGCAAGCAGTTCCTCAAGCTTTACCGGCGCCATGTGCAGTTCTATCTCATTGACGGTAATTAACTCCATCAGCCTCGAGGAGAGCATCCGCAGTCTGTTCGCCTCTGCAAAGATAATATCCGCATAATTCTTTTTTTCCTCATCTGTGATATCCATCTTTATACGAAGCACATCGGCGAATCCCAGAATTGAAGTCAGTGGTGTCTTCAGTTCGTGGGTCATATTCGAAATAAACTTCCTTCTGCTGTCAGAGATGCCTTCGATGTAGGCTGTATCCGCCTCAATATGCGCCGCCATCTCATTCATGTGCCGTGCCAGTTCGGCAAGCTCATCGCTTCCTCTATATCTGACCCGGTGACTGTAATCGCCTTCCGCTATTTTCTCCGTTGCTTTTTCCAACCCCTTTATCGGTTTTGTAATGACAATGGCTAAGAGAAGCAGGGTTGTTGAAATGATCATAGACACAGTGGTGCCGTACACCTGTACCGTGCGGATGTCCTCCTGGAACCTGTCCAGAAGAGGCTGGACATTCTTTGAGACACTCACTTTGCAGACAAATCCAGGGATGAAAGTAACTGTATGAAATTGGATGGTTCTAGTCTCCTCTGCGAAAACAAAACCTTCCATGCCCACAGGATATTGCGCCGTATCCAGCAGAAGGACTGAAACCTTTGTGCTTCCATCACTCATTTCCGCACAGAAATCTGACAACAGCTCCTCCATTTTGGAGACAGACAGGAAATATCCCCCCTTCCGGGCTTCTACAGATTGTCTTAGCCTGGCTGTCACTTCAGTGTTTCTTGCAAGGACTACTTCCTTCTCCGCTTCCAGCTGTAAGGCATGGCTCCGGATCACAAGCCCCATGGAGATAGCTAAAATGCCGATCATTGTCAGCGCCACAGAAGGCAGAAACATTTTTTGCCATAATTTCACGCTTATACCCCTTTGCGCGCTTCAGCGTGCATATCATTCCGCATTGGCGCGTTGCTATTCCGACTTCCCGTCAAGCCATTTTTTCAGCATTTCATTCCGGTACCAGTTTGTAGCCATACTTAGGTATGGCCAGCAGCTTATCCTTTAGCTCCAGCTTTCGCCGAACCTGCTGCACGTGGGTGTCAACCGTCCGGCTCTCTCCTTGAAAATGAATATCCCACAGATCAGCCAGCAATCTTTCCCTGGATATGACGACATCCTGGCTTTTTACAAAATAGCACAACACTTCGAATTCTTTTGGGGAAACAGCTACAAATACGCCATTCTTCAGCACGATATGTTTCTCGATATCAATTTCTATGTCTTCGTAGGTAAGTTTCCTGTCCGTGTCCGCCTTGTGGCGCCTGCGCAGCACCACTTCAACCCTTGCCAGCAGTTCCATTACCTCGAAAGGCTTCGCAATGTAATCCTCCGCACCCGCCTTCAGGCCGCGAACCTTGTCAGATACATCCTGCATGGCCGTTAGGAAGATAATCGGTATATCCTTTTCCTTAATGCGCTCCTGCACCTCAAATCCATCCATGCCGGGAAGCATGACATCCAGCAGTATCAGGTCAAACCGCCGCTCAGACAGCAAGTCCACTGCCGTACATCCGTTCTCGCAGACTTCACTCTGGTATGGACCCATGCGCAGACATGTCTGGATATACTTGGCTGTATTTTCATCATCTTCAATAATCAGAATCCTGTAGATTGTATCGCCCATTTCCTGTCTCTACTCCCCTGTCACAGCTCCAGACAGACCACCCTGCCCTGTTTCAGGGAAGCCTGTACATCAATGAGCCGCTGGTTCCCGGATCCCCTGAACGCCAGCCGCAGGTCCTTCCTCTCCTCCACGAACTCCCCGTCTACCAGCACATCTATCAGCTCTAGAAGTTCTGCCACTGCCGATGCCTTACTCTCTGTGCTTTCTGTCTGCCCTCCGCCCGGTGGGATGCCTGCCTGCTCTTTTTTTGCCCATCTGAGCAGATCTTTCTCATAGTCATAACCTGTATAACACCAGATGTCTTTCTCCGGATAGCATCTGCGCACTTCCCGCAGCAGTTCCAGCACGGTACCCCGGTTTGCCGGTTCCATGGGTTCTCCGCCCAGAACACTTAGCCCCCGGATATAAGACGGAACCAGGGCCTTAAGGATCTCTTCCTGCGTCTTTTTTGTGTAGACCTGCCCATACTTAAAGTCCCAGGCCTCTCTGTTAAAACATCCCTTACAGCCATGGGTACAGCCGCTGACAAACAAAGACACCCGGATGCCTGGTCCGTTTGCCACATCCGTCTTCTTGATCGCCGCATAGTTCATAGATGCAGTACCCTGGCCTTGATTTCTTTTGTTTTGCCTGAATTCCAGAAGTTCTCGCCCAGATAGCCACAGGTCCTTCTGGTCACATTCATCTTGGCGTGATCCTTATTATGGCACTGCGGGCACTCCCATTCATTGTCGTCATTTACCATTATTTCTCCGTCATACCCGCACACATGGCAGTAATCAGACTTGGTGTTGAATTCCCCATACTGGATATTTTCGTAGATGAAACGGATCACCTCTTCTATAGCTTCCACATTGTGGAGCAGGCTGGGCACCTCCACGTAGGAGATGGCTCCTCCCAGGGACTTGTGCTGGAATTCGCTCTCAAAGGTGAACTTGGCAAAAGCATCCATGGGTTCCCTCACATCCACATGGTAAGAGTTTGTATAATATCCCTTGTCTGTCACATTTGGAATATCCCCGTATTTTTCCCGGTCTATCCTGGCAAAACGATAACAGAGGGATTCTGCCGGCGTCCCATAGAGGCTGAAGCCGATCCCCGTCTCCTCCTTCCAGCGGGCTGCTGCATCCCGCAAGTGGTCCATAACCCGCAGGGCGAATTCCTTCCCCGGCTCTTGGGTATGGCTACAGCCTTTCATCAGATAAGTCAGTTCATAGAGACCGATATAGCCCAGGGACATAGTGGAATAGCCGCCTTTGAGCAGCTTATCTATTTTCTCTCCCCTCTTCAGGCGTGCCACAGCCCCATACTGCCAGTGTATGGGACTCACATCGGACACGGTGCCCAAAAGGGCCTTATGCCGGCACATCAGCGCCTCATAGCACAACTCCAGACGTTCGTCCAGAAGCTTCCAGAAGGTTCCTTCATCCTTGTCTGCCAGGATACCGATCTGGGGCAGGTTCAGACTCACCACCCCCTGGTTGAAACGGCCTTCCCACTTATAATTCCCCTGCTCGTCCTTCCAGGGTGAGAGGAAGGAACGGCATCCCATACAGGAGAACACATTGCCCTCGTAGTTCTCCCGCATCTTCTTGGCGGAAATGTAATCCGGATACATTCTCCTGGCGGAGCACTGGGCCGCCAGCCTGGTCACATAATCATATTTCCCACCCTTCAGACAGTTATTCTCATCCAGCACATACACCAGCTTAGGGAAGGCCGGGGTCACATACACTCCCTTCTCATTCTTGGTGCCCTGGAGACGTTGCCGCAGGATCTCCTGGATGATCTGCACCGTCTCCTCCACATACGCATCGTTCTCCTCAATATGCAGGAACAGGGTCACAAAGGGAGATTGTCCGTTTGTGGTCATCAGCGTATTGATCTGGTACTGGATGGTCTGGACACCGCTGCGCAGCTCATCCTGGAGACGCAGCTCCACGATTTTTTCCCTGGTGTCCGCATCTAGGCTGTCCCCAAACTCCTCTTCCAACTGGGAGGTAAATTTTTCCCGGCTCTTGCGCAGGTATTTCCCCAGGTGGCTGATGTTTACTGACTGGCCTCCGTACTGGTTGCTGGCCACCGCTGCAATGATCTGGGTGGTCACAGTACAGGCCACCTGGAAGCTTTTGGGCGATTCAATCATCTTGCCGTTGATGGACGTGCCATTGTCCAGCATATCCTGGATATTGATGAGACAACAGTTAAAAATAGGCTGTATGAAATAATCCGCATCATGGAAATGGATCACCCCATTGTCATGTGCCATGGAAATATGCTCCGGCAGCAACATACGCCTGGTCACATCCCGGGACACCTCCCCGGCAATGTAGTCCCGCTGGGTGGACGCCAGGCGGGTATTCTTGTTGGAATTCTCCTCTGCCAGCTCTTTGTTCTCATTCCGGATCAGCTTCAGTATCGATTCATCCGTGGTGTTGGATTTCCGAAGGAGACTTCTCTGGTAGCGGTACACCATATACTTCTTGGAGAGCACATATTTGTTGTGTTCCACCAGATGCTGTTCTATTATGTCCTGAACATGCTCCACCGTCTGGAGCTGCCGCCCTTCCTGCTCCACTGCATCCAGGATCTCGGTCATCAGGCCCTCATCCGCCCGGTCCTTCTCTTCCACCTCATTGTTGGCCTTGCGGATCGCCGCCAGGATCTTCTCCTCCTCATAAGCAACCACACGTCCATCTCTCTTCTGAATCTTCATGCCCACACCTCTCCATTCCTCATATTACTTTCCTGCTGCCCATGCACCTGGTTTTTCCGGGACACGTCAATGCAGACCACTGTTGTCCATAGGATTCCCAGACCGGGCTCCAAAAACACATTCCCCGCCACAATCCGTTGCCATGTCCCGGACACAAAAAGGGAGCCGCATCCTGTGCGGGACCTGGTCCAGACTGTCCCCAACTCGATACGACTTCCTATATCTTGTGCCACAAAACGTTTCTCGTATCTACATCTTGTGTCTATTATAAACATGGATAGGGAAAAAAGCAACCCTTTTTTAATAATATACAACTCACACGTCAGCCTGACAGTGTTGCTGTTTACTCCGTTCACAGTAACAGATGCGCAGAAATCGCAAGAACAGCGATTTCGCGACGCAGTCTCGGGTTTGTCACGCAAAGAGCACGTGAAAACACCTCACGGCAATACCGAGTGAACAGCAACCTAACAGATCCAGATTCCATGCCAACATCCACCCTTTAGCAGCACAACAGCATGGGCATCCCGAAACCGCTTCCGCAGCACATGAAATTACAGCATAGAATGCCGCATAGTCTCATGCACATCCCCCCGTCTCCCATAGAAGGATACCCATAGGCCGCCTGCCTGCGTTCATACCAGCTTCCGCCGCTCTCCAGCTGCTGCACCAGACTGCGGTAACCTCCATTGTCAGGTTCCATGGCCACCGCCTGTCTGGCATGATCCAGGGCAGACACATTGTTGCCCAGGCCGGAATGTGCAATGGCACTATAGTAATACCAGCGGGCATTCCGGGCATTCTGTTCCATACCGTCCAGAGTATTGCGGGCTTCCCTGTAATATCCGTTGCGGATATAATTCCCGGCTGCCCTCAGATAAGTATCCTCCTCATACCCCGTCTCCTGCTGGCCCTGTCCAAACCCACCGAATCCGAACGGACCGTAACCAAAGCCGCCAAAGGATCCATATCCCTGGCCGCCAGCACCCCCGTACCCGTTGCCGCCCTGGCTGCTTCCCCCGTAGCCCCCGGCACCGCTGTACCCGGAAGTCTTCTCCTTCATAATCTGCTGATAAGCTGCCTGGATCTCCTTGAACTTCTCCTCCGCCTGGTCCCTGTTGGGATTGTTGATATTGGCATCCGGATGGTACTTACGGCTCAATGTCTTATATGCTTTTTTGATCTCTTCCTCGGTGGCATTCCTGCCTACACCCAGGACGCTATATGGATCGTACATAATATCCTCATTCCTGCAACAGTCCTAAAATCTGCTTCCCGGCACCTAAACCGACTGGCTGATGCCCTTGCTGCTGCCCGTTTACTTCCCTTCTTCTAAAGCGTGTATTGCCATTCCTGTTATCCCATCTTCTGCCGTTGCTGCCTCTTCACGATTCCCCTGCCGCGATTACTTCCTGTGATTCTTGCCGGCATCCCGTTTCTCTTTCCCCTGTCCCGCATCCTGCTCTTTTTTGCGCTTCTCCCGGATGGCCCCATAACGGCACCAGACCCCGGAATACAGGACATTGCGCAGGATCTCCACATTATCCAGGATGGGTAATGTCTCGAATTCCCTGCAACATTCTGACATCATCATGGTCAATATGGCCCTGCATTCCTCCTCAAAGCCGGGACAGGCATATCGTTCTTTCAAGGGATTAGGCGTTCCTTTCTTCAGATCCTCCTCTATGTCTTCATAGGCGTCCATCAGATAGATAAACTTGCCCAGAAAGAAACCCAGCCTTCTTAGGTTCTCCTCCCATTCATCCTGGCGTACTGCCACAATTTCGGCCATCACCTGCCCAAACAGGCCTGCCAGGGTATCGATATCGGCACCAGGATCCCTCTCCGCCTGGTTGAACGCCTGCATCAGTTTCCCCAGGCGCCCCCATTTCTCACGATAGCTCTTGCGCAGTCCTTCTGTCCTGCCTTCCAGTACCCTCCCATAGAGCAGTCCTCTCAGCTTCTTCTCGTCCTGCCAGTCGTCCTGGCATTTGTAGTAAGCAAACAGGGCATTCATGTCTGCGGCATATTCTGTAAAAATATTATTCCGGGTAGCATGGCTCTCGAAAGGATGCACCAGGCATTTACAGGTTCCCTCTCTGGTCTCCGGTTCATAGAGTCCTGTCAGCAGCATGGCCAGGAATGTCATATCATAGCTTAAGGAAATCTGCCCTGCAGCGCCATACCGCCGTTTCAAGTCACGGCAGATGCCACAGTAATAGGCATGATACAGGTCGAACTCCTTGAACTTCATCTCCGCTTTATTTATAATAATATATCCGAACATAACTCTGTCAATCCCTTTCTGCCAGGGAATATCCTGCCGCCTGCCCCTGCTTACCCTTCCATGGGCCTGGCAGGATCAAATTCCAGCCTGCACGAATGTTTAGACCCGTTTCCTGTTTTCAACTGTTCCGGATGAACTCGTGGCCACATTTCCTACAGCGGATGGCGATATGGCCCTTTCCCCTGGGTACCCTGAGCTTCTGCCTGCAATTGGGACATCTGTAGATCCGATAGTCCTTGCGCTGTCCGAACTCCCGCTTCTTCCTCTGGAAAAGTCCCTTGACTTTCCTCTCTTTTTGCAGGTACCACTGGTTCTCTGACGCCCGCCTGCCCACATTCCTGCTGAACATACGGAAATAGGCATAGCCCATCAGCCCAACAGACACCAGATAGAAGAAATGGATCCCGAAAAAGGAAGGTACCATCCCTAACAGGGCACATATAAACAAAAACTGGTTCAGCCGGTCATTACCATAGCGGCCGTAAAACAGACGTTGTAATTTATCCCACATGTGAATCCTCCTGGCCTTTCTTGTTGTTGTGGTTATCATACGCCTAATCTGTACAAAATACAATTAAATAAGTATAAACAAGTATAAAAAACGAACAAGTTCGCCTTCTCCTTTTGTGGCTCCGATATAAGTGTCAAATAAGAATGTGTAGAGAAATAAAGAAGATATGGAGTATGTCAAAGATAAAATGCAGATATGGATATATGATATCAGATAGTGCAGACGATTTGCCCTATAAATGTTTCCTCTATGCCTTTTTTCTGATTCATCATATGTAAACTCCAATTTTGCGGCAACGATTCTTGCCACATCACCAAACAGATAAAGCATATCAAATGCCGCTTTCCACATATTGCCGTAATCTGCATTGGAATATGTGGCCTTAAACCTTCCATATATATTTTCCGGTAAATATTTTTTAATACTTACCACATTTCCCCGGGGAAACCTTAAAGTCATGACTTGTGCCCACATACCACTCCAGCATAAGAATAAGCATGTCTCTGACATAATGATTCATCATTTCCATTGCATAGGACACTTGACACCTAAATTGATGTAAAGACAAATGCGTTGTGTATGCCGCAGTTTTTGGAGAAGAATTGCGACAGTGCATTGTGTTTTCTCAACGGAGGCTGTATAATAGTCGAAAGGCCATAGGGCCAGGGCCATTCCTATTGATCCCAGCCCGGAAAGTTGGAACAGTCTATGAAAATCAGCTATAAACCGCTCTGGAAAACACTGATCGACAAGAACATGAGTAAGAAAGATTTGCGGCTCCAGGCGCATTTGACAACGAACCATATCGCCAACATGGGCAAGGGGCAGCATATCTCCATGCCGACACTTATCAAGATTTGCGAAACATTGAACCGTGATATTTTCGATGTGATTACGCTTGTGCCAGACGATGCCCCGTAAGGGAGAAAGAATAATACAGTGATAACCGATTGGTTTATGTGTAAGTCAAAGGCGGGAATTTGGTGAGTAGATATGCCCCTTACGGGGCATACCCCTGCTCTGAACCGGACGTGCGGTTTTCCCGCATCCGGCTCCCTACAAAACGAATTGTACACACTGTCAACCGTATATACTGACATATATTCGGGGACGGGCTAACGGGTAAACTTTCAACATATCTGCAAATTGTGACCATGTGTAGCTTACCTTTTGACTTCTCCGGTTCAGCCAATAAAACAGGCTTCTTTCAACTCTATACCGGAAACTGTCTATCGCCCTGAAGTTATCAGTGATTCCGTAATAGTGATAGTAACCAACAAGTATCTGATTTATTTT
>CAJTOJ010000031.1 GCA_910577665.1 uncultured Acetatifactor sp. | reverse complement strand
AACTCCTGTTCTTTTTTGTGTTTCCAAAACTCGGAATTTCCTATAAAGTAAAAAAAGAGAGAACCCCCTCAAATTCCTGTCCGGGTTCTCCCTTCCATCCTGCCACCTTAAGGCAGCATACATCATTCGGTGCTTTCAGCAGTTTTTAAAATAGTTTTCAAAGAAGAGCTTCCTCCCTCTGGCGGCGTCCTCATACATGGCAAATACCGTCTCCATGGTGTTGGCCGCATCTGCCAGGGAAAAGTATTTTCCCTCATCGTAATAGCGTTGTATCAGTTTCTCATGGCCGTTGCCCCAGTAAGCCTTTCCGGAAGTGGCCGGACAATCCTCCGCTGCAAGCTGCCCGTTCACCCAGAGTTTCTGATCCAGATACCTGGCCAGCCCCTGCTCAAAGGCAACTTCCAGAAAAGGAGAAGAATTCTCCCCATAACCATTGGTGGCAAAGAGTACTCCCTTTATCCCTCCTGCAAATTCCAGGTGGGCCGCCAGGGTATCCTCCACTTCAATGACTCCCTCCAGGGTGTGGTTGCACATATCTGCCCTGACATTTTTGATGTCTCCCACCAGATAACTGAAGAAATCCAGGGTATGGATGGCCTGGTTGATCAGCAGGCCTCCTCCTTCGGTATCCCAGTTTCCTCTCCACCGGGCACTGTCGTAATAGGCTTTGTCCCGGTTCCAGGTCAGCATTCCCCTGACTGCCTTCACAGATCCCAGTTCTCCCGCCTGTATCAGACCCCGCAGCTTCTGCACGCAGGGATTCAGCCGGTTCTGCAGCACCACACAGACCCTGTCCGCTCCTTTCAGTCCGCGCAGTTCCTCCCACTCCCGTCTGGTCCTTGTGACCGGTTTTTCCACCACCACATCTTTCCCGGCGGCCAGTGCCTTTTTCACCATGGCAAAATGCAGATAATGGGGCGTACAGATATGGACACTGTCAACCTGAGAATCTGCCAGCATGGCATCGAAGTCTTCATATTCCACTACGCCATACTGCTCCCTGCAGAGTTTCCGCCTGTCCGGGTCAATGTCGCAGACAGCATATAACTTCCCCTGTCTGACTTGTTCCAGCGCTTTGGCATGTATGGGCCCAATGCCCCCATATCCTACGATTCCTATCTTTTTCATTTTCTAACAAAATCCTTTTCCTGTCAGATACTCATAGCTCATTTTCATGGATTCAAAGGGGTCGCGCCTACAGACATCCTGCTCCACCAGGGCCCATTTCACTCCCGCTTCCTCACATACTCCGATAATGGAATCCCAGTCCAGATTTCCTTCTCCCACCTCGGCCATCTCCGTGCTGTTATCCACATTGACTTTCAGATCCTTAAAATGAACCGCCATAGCCCGGCCTCCCAGCTTCCGCAGGAAAGAGGCCGGATCCATTCCCCCTGCCTGGAGCCAGTAGGTATCCGCGATAAACCGGAACGCATCCTCGTCCGTCTCCTGGATCAGCCGGTCCATAATGTACCTGCCGTCCACCTTCGCGAACTCAAAAGCGTGATTGTGATAGCCAAAATAGAAACCTTCTTTCCTGAGTTCTGCCGCCGCCTTGCCCGCTTCTTCTATAAAACGCCTCAGATTCTCTCCGCTCTCCCTGGCCCAGCCCGGCATGGAGCCCACACCGCAAAGTTCACAGCCGAGAGTCCGGTTGTAATCCATGATTTCGCTTAAATTATTCTGGAAATCGTCAAAACTTCTGTGGGTAGTCACCACCTGCAGCCCATACCGGTCCAGCACTTCCCGCATTTGCGCTGCGCCCAGAGGCGTCCCGGAGATCTGGACAATTTTGTAGCCGATCTTGCTGATCCTGGCACAGGTGTCCTCAAAATCTGATATGGTTTTCGTATAATCTCTCAAAGTGTAATACTGCGCGCCGATTCTCTTGTCCATTCTTATACCCCGTGCCCGCTTCAGCGGGCATACCAAGCAATGTTGATGTGTTTCCTTTCAGACTTCCAGACAGGCCGAGGCGGCATGGCATCTTGTCCTGTCAGATTGTCTAATAAGTCTTACTGTTGTCCACCACCACCTGGGATTCTTTCTTCACCACAGTGGAAGTCCGGATCTTCTCCTGGAGCAGCTCGTAAAACCTGTCGTCCGGAAAATGTTTCACATCCACCGTCTCACCGGTCCAGGCACTTAAGTGGATGGCATTGGAAATCGTCAGTCCCAGTACTCCTTCCTCTCCCCTGGCAAGCAGCTCCGTTCCCTGCAGCAGTGCTCTGGCAAAATTGTTCAGAATCCCCACATGCTGGGATCCGCCGGAAAAGTCCGCAGGAATATTGCACTCCCAGCACTCCGGCCTTCCAAAAGGCGCTGTATTTGTCCTGTTGTGCTCTCTCTCTGACACCACGTTCCGGTGAAACACAAGGCGGTTGTTCTCGATCACCACCTTGCCCATATCGCAGGCAATTTCCAGGCGGTTGGTGCCCGGCGCTTCCCCGGTGGAAGTGATATATTCCCCGGTGGTTCCGTTGTCATATTCAAAATAAGCCATCACATCGTCTTCCACTTCGATATCATAATATTTACCGAAACTGGCCTTTGCAAAAATGCGGTCTGGCATACCAAACATCCACTGCCATAGATCCAACTGGTGAGGATTCTGGTTGATGAGGGCCCCGCCTCCTTCTGACTTCCAGGTGGAACGCCAGGTGCTGCTGTCATGGTAGGCCTGGGGCCTGTACCAGTCTGTGATGATCCATGTGATCCTCTTGATATGTCCCAGTTCCCCTTTCTGGATCATTTCCCGCAGCTTCTGATACACTGGATTGGTGCGCTGGTTGTACATGATTCCAAAGAGCTTTCCAGATTTCGCCGCGGCGGCATTCATCTCCTTCACCTGCCTGGTGTAGACCCCTGCAGGCTTCTCCGTGATCACATGCAGGCCACGTTGAAATGCCTCTATGGCCAGCGTGGGATGATCGTAGTGAGGGGTGGCAATGAGGATCACATCACAGCATCCGCTCTGATACAGTTCTGTGGCATTGGCAAATACCGGAATATCCGGATATTGTCTCCTGGCCTCCTCCTGCCTGGCAGGCGCAATGTCACAGATGGCTCCCATTACCATATCCGGCACTATGCCTTCCGTCACATTCCGTACATGGCCGGTTCCCATGTTTCCAAAACCGACAACGCCTAATCTCAATTTCTCCATACTATTTTCCTTTCTACCATGCTATTTTTATGGATTTGATCCATTTTCTCTATTTGTCCCTGGTTTTCCCTGCCTTTCTCCCGGTTTTCCCTGCCTCTCTCCCGGTTTATCCCAACTCTCTCACAGGATCCGATCCACGATCTCCTCCAATGCCCGGTAGGCCAGGGTGAAAGTCCCCTCGCCGCCCTGGGGAAGCCCCGACATCTTGTCATCCAGTTCCAGATCCGCAAGACCCGCAAAACTGCCCAGGTGGGGTTCAATGCTCAGATACCCCTCATACCCGCTGGCAAAGAGATGTTCCAGCACATATTCCACATTGCCATCCCCGGCGCCTGCAGGCACCACCCTGCCGTCAGCCAGAAACGCATCTTTAATGTGCATGTACACAATGTACTCCTTCAGCTTCTGGTAAGCTTCTTTCGTATCCTGCCCACACTGCACGAAATTGGCCGGGTCAAACACAACCTGGAAATGGTCACAGTATAGTTCTTCCATCAGATCCACACACCGGTCCACCGTATCCCCATAGATGTCCTTCTCATTTTCATGGAGCAGAACCACATCCTGCTCCTTTGCGTAAGCAATCATCCGGCGCAGGCGTGCCAATACTTCCTCCCGCTCCGCCTCACTCCACTGCGCCCCGCCTTCATGGTAGAAACTGAACATTCTGATATACCTGGCATCCAGCTTCTTTGCGATTTCCACCACTCTCTGAAACTGCCTGAAATGCTCCTCAAAGTCCTCCTCCAGCTTCACCTTCCCAATAGGAGAGCCGATGGAAGAAACCTGGATTTTGCCGGCCTCCATTTTGCTCTTCAAGGCAGACACCTCTTCGTTGGAAAGTGCCGCAATACTCTTCCCATTGATTCCTCTGGGTTCAAAATACTGGATATTCAACTTTCCAAGCACGCGGAATTGTGTGTCAATATCCTCCGCAATCTCATCTGCAAAACCACTGACTTTTCTGTATTTCATAGCCTCACCATACCTCCTGTTCCGATTTGCAGTCCCTATACACACCTGCCATATGCTACAGACCACAGACTGTTCCCCGTTTGTCACTGCCAGATCCCATCTTCAGAATCTGTTTCCTATCGTTTCTTTCTTTTGCATCTATCATAATACATATGATTTTCAATTAATATATTATTTCTTGCAAAAAACATTGCAATTCTTGCTCCCTTATCCTATAATGTTTTTGAGGATTGCGAAAGCACATAGTACGGAGCAATCCGGCATCAACGGGGCAAAAAACTTTTGGCCCCGGCATCATATGATACCAGGGGCAAAAGGCCGAAAAATCCGATGCAAGCCTGCCTGCAAGAGAATTATGGAGGTTCCCCGATGGATTCCTGCTATGCAATCAATGAAACCTTTAACGATACTCCCACAAATGCTCATTTCCAGCTTCACAATCATAACGATTATGAGATCTTCCTGTTTCTGGAAGGTGATGCCCGGTATCTGGTGGAGGACAAAACGTATACGTTAGCGCCGGGAGACCTCATCCTCATCCGCAAGCATGAATTTCACCGCATCTATCACAACAGCCCCTCTCCCTACAGGCGGGTGGTTCTGATGGTATCCCCCCTTTTTTTCCAGAAAAATGCCTGCGCCAGCTATGAAGCACAGTTTTTGGATGCTCCCACTGGCACAGGCCATAAAATCAAGGCGGATCTTGTCCGCTCCTGCGGCTTATATGATGCGTTTTTGCGTTATAAAAAGTACTCTGAAAATTACCAGCTTTCTCCCGAAGCTCCGATCCTGAGGTCTGTCGTCATGGAGATCCTGTACCTGGTCAATCAGATCCACCAGTTCTCTTCCTCCGACCTGGTCACCACCCCGATCAAGTCTGTGATCCTGTACTTGAACAATCATTATACCAGTGCCATCACCCTGGATATCCTACAGGAGAAATTCTTTATCTCCAAATATTACCTCTGCCGGGAGTTCCGCAAGGCTACTGGCATGACCGTCCATGCCTATATCCGGCGCAAACGTCTGACAAAGGTGCGGGAACTGCATTCCCAGGGATTGCGCATCGGCAATGCCGCCATGGAAGCAGGATTTCACGACTATTCCTCCTTCTACCGGGCTTTCCAAAAAGAATACGGGATCCCGCCCAGACAGGATCTGGGCTGAACCGTAAAACGGGACGAACGTTCGTCGCCAACAGTACATCCTGTTCCTGCCTCTCCTGCTGCCGGAAGACAGCTTTCCGGCATATCGGGTCAGCTATTTGTGCAGGCACATCTGTCTGGCCCGTTGCCAGCGGAAATATTACATGGCGCCGCCTTCAAACTGGCTGTTATACAGCTTTGCATAGAATCCGCCCTGGGCCAGCAGTCCTTCATGGGTTCCCTGTTCGATGATATCCCCGTCCTTCAGCACCAGGATCAGATCCGCATTCCGAATGGTGGAGAGCCTGTGGGCAATGACGAAGCTGGTGCGCTCCTGTGTCAGCTGATCCATAGCCCGCTGGGTGATCTGCTCGGTCCTGGTATCCACTGAAGAGGTAGCCTCGTCCAGAATCAGCATGGGGCTGTCCTGGATCATGGCCCTGGCAATGGTAAAGAGCTGTTTCTGCCCCGCAGATATGGCAATGTTCTCACTGAGTACCGTGTCAAATCCATCCGGCAGTGTTTCCACAAAATGATAGATCCCACAGGCTCTGCAGGCCTCCTCCAACTGGCTGTCTGTGACGCCTTTCTTGTTGTACACCAGGTTCTCCCGCACAGTTCCCTGGAACATCCAGGTGTCCTGGAGTACCATGGCAAACATGTCATGGATGCCGGATCTCTTGATCTCTGACACCGGTACCCCATCTATGCGGATAGTGCCACTATTGATCTCAAAGAAACGCATCAGCAGGTTCACCAGGGTGGTCTTGCCCGCACCGGTAGGTCCTACAATAGCCACCTTCTGGCCGGGATTTATATGGGCAGAGAAATCCTTGATAATGACTTTATCCAGGTTACTTGGATAGGCAAATCGCACATGATCAAATTCCACTTCCCCGCGGACGGTTTCCAGCCCCTCCCGCTTTCCGCTTTCATCAGAAAGTTCTTCCTCCTGTAGGAAATCGAATACCCGATCCCCGGCAGCGGCTGCGGTCTGCATATTGGTCATTCCCTGGGCCAGTGTGGTCAAGGGGGAGGTGAACAGCCGCACATACAGGATGAATGCCACAATAACCCCGAAACTGATCTGGCCGTCCAACACCAGGGCTGACCCAGTCACACACACTACCACATATCCCAGATTGCCTATGACATTCATCAGAGGCTGCATGGCACCGGACAGAAACTGGCTCTTCCAGTTGGCCTCGTAGACTGCCTGGTTCAACTCCGAGAATGTCTGCTCCACCTTTCGTCCGGCCCGTGACAGACGTATCACATCATGGCCGGAATACATCTCCTCGATATAGCCGTTGAGCCTGCCAAGATTCTTCTGTCTGGCAATGAAATGTCTCTGGGAGTGTCCCATGATCAATCCCATGATGCCAAATCCAGTCACTGTCACCAGCACAGCGGCAAGCGCCATACGCCACTCGGTGACGAACATCATGAACAGACAGCCAACGAACTGCACGGCAGCGCTCATCATATTGGGCAGACTGTTGGCCAGGGCCTGCTGTAGGGTACTCACATCATTGGTCACACGGCTCAGGATATCTCCATGGGTAGTAGTACCGAAATATTTCATAGGCACCTGGTTGATTTTCCGGGACAGGTCTCCCCGCATTTTCCGGGACAGTCCCAGTGTTACCGTAGCCATAATAAAGTGCTCGCCGTAGCTGAACAGGGCACTGAAGCCATACAGTACCAGCAGGGTACATCCCACCCTGCCGATAGCCGCCATATCCATGGTGCCTGCCAGGGAATTGGAGATCAGATCCGTGATCCTGCTGAGCTGGTCGGGACCCACAATGGTAAACACTGTGCCTGCTGCCGCCAGTACAAGGGCTATGGCCACAGGCAGCTTCATATTGGGCGCATATTGCAGGATCTCCCTAAAGATGCCCCCGATTCCCCGCTTGCTCTTTTCCGGCACTCCCTGAGGCCCGTGTCCCCGCATTCCTGCTCCGTGCCCATGCATTGCCATACCGTTTCCTGCCATGTCACTCCACCGCCTTTCCATTTAGGACACTTCCCGTCTCCCCACAGTCTCTTAGCAACTCTTCCGGGGAAAGCTGGGACTGGGCAATCTCCCGGTACACTGCGCAGCTTTGCAGCAATTCCCTGTGGGTGCCGATCCCCACTGCTTTTCCCTCGTCCAGCACCACAATCCTGTCTGCATTGCGGATGGTACCGATACGCTGGGCCACGATCATGCAGGTGGTTCCCTTAAGCTGTCTGGATAATCCTTCCCGCAGCTTTGCATCTGTCCGGTAATCCAGGGCCGAAAAGGAATCATCGAACACCAGGATCTCCGGGTTCCTGGCCAGAGCCCTGGCAATGGACAGGCGCTGCTTCTGCCCACCAGACACGTTGGTTCCGCCCTGGGCAATGGGATAATGGATTCCACCCTCCAGCTTCTCCACGAATTCCCCGGCCTGGGCCAATTCCACAGCATCCCTCACAGCTTCCTCACTCTGCTCCCCGCGGCTCTCCCCAAATAGTACATTCTCCTTGATATCCCCGGCAAACATCACCGCCTTCTGGGTCACATATCCGATGCGGTCATAAAGGGCATCAAAAGTATATTCTTTCACATCCACCCCGTCTACCAGCACCTGCCCTTCCGATGCATCGTAGAACCGGGCTGCCAGGCTCACCAGGGTGGTCTTGCCGCTTCCAGTGGCTCCAATGAATGCAATGGTCTCGCCCTGCTCTACCCGGAAGCTGATATTGGACAGTACATCTTTAGGAGAAGACGGGTAACGGAAGGACACATTCCGAAATTCCACAGTCCCCCGCCCAGGTGCCTCCTGCCTGCTGCCTTCCCGGAGTCTGATATCCGTAGACAATACTTCATGGATACGTTGGGCAGAAACCTGTGCTGCTGGCAGGAACATCATGATCATTACCAGCATCATCAGGGACATAACCACATAGGTGGCATAGGTACCAAACACCACCACATTGCTAAAGGTCCCAAGCCTAAGTGCCACATCCGATGCTGCTATCTGCCCAATCAGGGCCGCTCCCACCCAGTAGATTGTCAGGGCCAGGGCGTTCATGGAGAAATTCACCACAGGCATCAGCACGGCAAAAGCCCTCTGGTTAAAGAGCTGGGTCTTCATCAGCACATCATTGGCCCTGTCAAATTTCTCGTTCTGGTAATCTTCCGCATTGAAGGCATGTACCACATTGATTCCTGTCAGATTCTCCCTGGACACCAGATTCAAGTCATCGGTAAGCTTCTGCACCCGTTTCATCCGGGGCAGCACAATCTTCACCACTACCAGCATCAGCAGCAGGATTGCCGCCACAAAACCCGCCGTAATGGCAGACAGCTCCCAGCTCTTGTCTATGATCTTAATCACAGCCCACACCGCCATCACAGGCGCTTTCACCAGAATCTGCAGCCCCATGGACACCAGCATCTGGATCTGTGTGATGTCATTGGTGGTGCGGTTGATCAGGCTGGGCACGGAGAATTCCAGCATCTCCTTCTGCCCGAAAGCGGACACCTTCTCAAATACCTGCTTTCTGACCACATAGCTGAACCCTGCAGCCACCCGGGCAGCCAGATAGCCGCAGGCAATGGCCAGTGCTGCACTGGCCAGGGTACACCCCAGCATACTGACACCAGTCCTTAGGATGTCTCCCACTGTGCTGCCCGGAGTGTTGACCAACACTGTGAGATTGCTCATGTAGTCCGGCAGCCGCAGGTCAAAATAAATCTGTCCCAGCACCAGCAGCATACATACCAGGGCCATAAGCCATTCTTTTCTACGCATCTTCCTTAACAGACGAATCATGAATACACCTCGTTTTCTTCTTTTTTCCATTTCTGTCTATTTTATCCACTTCCCCGCCATCTTTCAAGGAACCTGCCATAAAAAAAGTCTGAATAGTTTCTAAATACACCCGTTTTGAAAGTCCTTCCTCCAGATAAACCGCGTGTCCGGGTACCAATCGCGGACATGCTCTGTATGTCTGAACTGTTACGGAAATATTACAAATTTATAACAAAACCAGCAAAAACCCATGGACTTTTTCCTTCTTCTATTGTATAGTAGGAATGGATTTGCACCGATTCGTTACTGATCCTGGGCCTGTTCCCATATGGAAGGGGCTCATGTGGGAAAGGCATGGGGATACACATGAAACACCGTTTGACAATATTACTCTGCGCAAGCCTCACCATTGCAGGTATCTGGGGGATCACTTCCCTGGCACAGACGTTTCTGGCACAAGATAGCCAGGATGAGAAAATACCAGATCCCATCTCTGCCAGTGTAGCTGCCTTCGCTATAGATGTGACCAGGGCAGACACTTTTGTTTCCACCAGTCATGCCAGTATAGCAGATATTTCCGTCTCCACTGGAGATGCTGCTAAAACAGAGAGTTCCGTTCCCGCTGGCAAAGCCCCATCCGCAGACCTTTCCCTTTCCGCGGGAGATGCTGCCATGGCGGCCCCTTCCAGCTCAGAGGATGGCGCCTTCCCCTTTTTAGATGCCGTCCTTCCCTGTGGCGGTATCCAGGCTTTCTTGGACAAGGGAGATCCAGATGCCGCGCTTTCCCCCAAAACCCGTACTGTCATTGAGACTGCCCTTACAAAAGAGGCGGAGGAACAGGCAGATGAGTATGCCGATCTGGCCATTGCCAATGTAAGCAGTTATGTCAATGTGCGTTCCCTTCCCAGCACAGAGGGTGATGTGGTAGGCAAGATCTATCACGGCGCCGTAGCCCAGGTCCTGGACACCGCAGGGGATGATGGCGAATGGTTCCAGATTGTCTCCGGCAATGTGAACGGGTATATCAAGGCAGAGTATTTCCTGTACGGAGAAGCAGCGGCAGACGCCATTGATGAGTATGTGACCCGGTACGCCGTGGTGATAGCGGACAGGCTGAATGTGCGGGAGGATCCCGACATCAGCTCCAACAGGATTGGATACATTGACAATGGGGAAAAAGTCCGGCTTCTGGAGAATCTGGGAGACTGGCTGAAAATACAGTACACAGAGAGTAAAACTGGTTACGTGGCCACAGAATACGTGACTCTGGTGGAAGAGTTCGTCTACGCCAAGACCCTGGAAGAAGAGGCAAAAGAGCTGGCAGAAAAGCAGGCCCTGGAAGCCAGGGCTGCTATATCGGAGAGCCAGGCTGCCGAGAACACCACCATCACCGTAACCCCTCCCTCCGGCAACTACAGTACCAATGAGGAACTGCGTTCTTCCATTGTGGACTATGCCATGCAGTTTCTGGGCAATGTGTATATCCACGGGGGAAAGACCCTGGCAGGGGGCACGGACTGTTCCGGGTTCACCAGTCTGATCTACGCAGAGTATGGATATTCCCTAAGCCGCACCCCTGGCGGGCAGCTCTCCAGCAACGGCAGGAGCATTGCTTACAGCGAAGCACAGCCAGGTGATATCATCTGCTACGGCAAGAATGGCAAATGCACCCATGTGGCGCTGTACATCGGGGACGGCCAGATCATCCACTCTGCCAACCCCAGAAAAGGTGTGGTGATCTATAAGGCAGATTATGATACCATCATCGATGTGAAAAACATAATCGACTGATTCCTGCCACTCAGTCTTCCTGTTTCAGGATATCTTTGGATGTCATCACCCAGTCCCCGAAGATTTCCCGGCTCCAGTCCTGTAAATCAGACAGGCGCAATGTGACACCGCCATATCCGCGGATCCCGTGACTGGCGGCCAGATCCTGTGTATATTCCTCCAGAAGATACACTTGATCCAACCGCACCGGACCACTCCTGTACTGACACACCAGAGGGAGGACGCCGGATTTCTCCTCTGCGATGGACACTCCCTCTTCTGTCACATGGAAAGTAACCCAGGCCATGCCCTCCAGCATACACAGGGCCTGTTTCTGGGTGGACACATAATTTCCCAGAGAATAATAGCATAATGCCTTCCTGCCGTTTTCGGCCTCCACCCACTCCACAGGCTGGGGCACATGGGGATGGGTGCCAATGATCAGGTCTGCCCCTGCCTGGACCATCTGCTCTGCAAACCTGCGCTGGTAGCTGGAAGGCACATCCTGGTATTCCGTACCCCAGTGGGGGCAGACGACTACAATGTCAGCCAGCTTTCGGACCTCAGCAATATCCGTAATTACCTGTGGATTCAAGGTGGTAAAATCAATGGCACCTGACTTCTCATTGTAGGCGCAGAGCATGTTCAGATGTCCCCAGAGAGTCTTAGGCAACACCTCCATATTGGGTCCGTAGGTGTAGTTCAGAATGGCAAATGTCAGCCCTCCCACCTCCAGAAGAGGAATGCTCTCTGTATCCCCTTCCCCCAGGATTCCCGTCATCAGCACCTCCGGATGCTGCTTCCAGTAGTCCACACAGTGATACAGCCCTTTGATTCCCTGGTCTGCCGCATGGTTGGTGGCATGGAGTACCACATTGAAACCGGCCTCCACAATGGCATCTCCCACTTCTGTGGGCGAATTGAAATAGGGAAAACCAGAAAATCCCAGTTCATTGCCTCCCAGAATGGTCTCCTGGTTGATCATCTTGATATCTGCCTGATCCAGATAAGGGGCTATGTCCCGGAATAAAAAGGAAAAATCATAGGTGCCATCTTCCATACGTCCCGTCTGCACAATCCCCATATGCATCAGATTGTCCCCCAGAGCCATAAGCGTCACGTCATACTCCTGGAGCGCATCCCTCGGCTCCCCGGACTCTCCTGGTTCACCTAAATCAGACAGATCCTTCTCTCCCGGGCCATTCTCCTGCTGTCCCTCCTGGTCCTGTCCATTGCCGCTTCCTTCCACTATTCCCTGGTCGCCCAGACTCTCCAGTGTTCCATTCCAGTCCTGCCCTTCTCCCAGGGAGGCCACCGGATCTGCTGTCTGCCCGGGATCCTCCAGAAAGAACAGACCCGAAGCCACCAGGCCCATCAGCAGTAGCGTGGGAATCAAAATCATCAGTCCTCTTCTTTTCTTCATACAGCTCCCTTTCCCTGTCTGCCATCACTTTCCGTGCAGACAACGGAACATATCTGTTCCGGCTCCATGTCTCTTCCCTTGGTCTATGTTTGTATCATAAACCTTTTTATGGATTTGTCAATCCAATCAGATAACAGGTTATGGTTCACCGGTAGCACCGCCTGGGTTTTCAGCGTTCTTTGTATGACAAGTCATAGACTCATATGTATCTTGTTCTTTTGCGCGGCAGGCCGTGAAGGAAGGATAACGCAGAAAAAGGGATTCCTTAACAGAATCCCTTCCCCACCAGATACTCATAACTCATTTTCATGGACGCAAACGGGTCACGCTTACAGATATCCTGCTCCACCAGTGCCCATTTTACCCCGGTTTCCTCACATACCCTGGTTATAGCCTCCCAATCCAGGTTACCCTGCCCCACCTCGGCCATCTCTGTGGTGTTATCTGTATTCACCTTCAGATCCTTGAAGTGGACAGCCATAACCCTGCTTCCCAGCTTTTTCAGGAAAGCAGCCGGATCCATGCCTCCCACCTGGAGCCAGTAGGTATCCGCAATGAAACGGAAGGTGTCCGAATCCGTCTCCCGGAGCAGACGGTCCATGATATAGGTTCCATCCACCTTTGCGAATTCAAAGGCATGATTATGATAGCCGAAACAGAGTCCCTCCTTCCGCAATCTGGCAGCTATCTGGCCTGCCTCCTTTAGGAATCGTCCCAGGTTCTCCCCGCTCTCCCTGGCCCAGCCGGGCATGGAACCTATCCCGCACAGTTCGCAGCCCAGTGTCCGGTTGTAATCCATGATCTCCTCCAGGTTGTTCTGGAAATCGTCAAAGCTTCTGTGGGTTGTCACCACTTCCAGGCCATACTGGTCCAGCACCTCTTTCATTTCTGCTGCTCCCAGTGGTGTCCCGGAGATCTGGACGATCTGATACCCGATATCCCTGATCTTCCGGCAGGTCTCCTCAAAATCTGCTATCGTCCTGGTATATTCCCTAAGTGTATAGAATTGTGCGCCGATTCTCTGGTCCATTTTACTCTCCTTCTGCACCCTGGCAATCTGAAAACGATTCCCCTTGTGTAGGGTGCTCTGACACCGAAGCCGGATTTAATATGTTTTACTGTTGTCCACAATCACCTGGGATTCCTTCTTCACCACCGTGGAGGCCCGGATCTTCTCCTGAAGCAGTTCATAGAACCTGTCATCGGGAAAATGCTTCACATCCACAGTCTCCCCTGTCCAGGCGCTCAGATGGATGGCATTGGAGATGGTCAGCCCCAGCAAGCCTTCTGTGCCCGGCGCCAGTAGTTTGTCTCCATGCAGAACTGTCGCGGCAAAATTGTTCAAGATACCCACATGCTGGGATCCTCCGGAGAAATCCGCCGGAACATTGCATTCCCAGCACTCCGGTCTGCCAAAAGGTTCCGTGTTGATCCTGTTGTGCTCCCGCTCCGACAGGACATTCCGATGGAAAGTAAGGCGGTTATTCTCCACCACCACCTTGCCCATGTCACAGGCAATCTCCAGCCGGTTGGTGCCGGGCGCTTCCCCGGTAGAGGTAATGTATTCCCCGGTGGTGCCGTTGTCGTATTCCATATAGGCCATCACATCGTCTTCCACTTCGATGTCATAATATTTGCCGAAACTGGCCCTGGCATAGATCCGGTCCGGCATGCCAAACAGCCACTGCCACAGATCCAGCTGGTGAGGGTTCTGGTTGATCAAGGCGCCACCACCCTCTGTCTTCCAGGCAGACCTCCAGGTACTGCTGTCATGGTAGGCCTGTGGCCTGTACCAGTCCGTGATGATCCATATGATTCGCTTGATATGTCCCAGATCCCCCCTGTGGATCATCTGACGCAGCTTCTGGTACACCGGGTTGGTCCGCTGGTTGTACATGATACCGAAAAGCTTATCGGAGGAGACAGCGGCAGCATTCATCTCCTTCACCTGCCTGGTATAGACCCCGGCCGGCTTCTCCGTGATCACATGCAGGCCATTCCGGAAGGCTTCCACTGCCAGGGCGGGATGATCATAGTGAGGTGTAGCAATCAGTACCACATCGCACAGCCCACTCTGGAAAAGCTGGGTGGCACTGGCGAATACCGGCACCTCCGGATACCGGTGCCTTGCTGCCTCCTGCCTGACCTGGGCACTGTCACAGATGGCACCCATTGTCATCTCTGGCACCCTGCCCTCCCACACGTTTCTCACATGGCTGGTTCCCATATTTCCAAAGCCAATGACGCCTAATCTCAATTTTTCCATATTTCCTTCCTTTCCATGGTTTCCGCTTCTCACCCCATGAAACCTCCCTGCAACGCCATCCCCATAGCGCAGACACAACTTTCCTGTCACACTTCCAGACATGGCGCTTCAGCGGCACAAGCAGTCAACAATCCTGCTGTAAGCAACGGGGTACTTTCCGGCCTTAGAAAATCTTCATTCCGTTCACACTTATCCTGTCCAGGATCTCCTCCAGTGCCCGGTATGCCAACGTGAAGGTTCCCTCCCCTCCCTGGGGCAGCCCTGCCATCTTGTCGTCCAGTTCCAGTCCGGCCAGTCCCGCAAAAGTTCCCAGATGGGGTTCCACACTTAAGAACCCGTCATATCCGCCAGATAACAACTCCTGTAGCACATATTCCACATGGCCGTCCCCAGAGCCTGCAGGCACCACCCTGCCATCTTCCATGAGGGCATCCTTAATATGTACATACGCCACATATTCCTTCAGTCGCCGGTAGCCTTCCCTGGTATCCTGCCCACTCTGGACGAAATTAGCCGGATCAAATACCATCCGGAAGTGGTCACAGGCCAGTTCCTCCATCAGATCCACACATCGGTCCACCGTGTCCCCGTAGATGTATTTCTCATTCTCATGGAGCAGCACCACATCCTGCTTTCCCGCATAGGCAATCATCTGTCTAAGGCATGCCAGCACCTCCTGTCTCTCTGCCTGGCTCCAGCCTGCCCCGCCTTCATGGTAGAAGCTGAACATACGGATATACTTCGCTTCCAGCTTCTTCGCAATCTCCACCACCCGCTTAAACTGTTCAAAATGCTTCCCGAAGTCCTCCTCCAGCTTCACCTTGCCGATGGGGGAGCCTATGGAGGAGACCCGGATTCCCTTTTCCTCCATCTTCTGCCCAAGTCGGGATACTTCCTCCTCAGAAAGATCTGCAATATTCTTCCCATCCACGCCCCTGGGTTCAAAATACCGGATGCCCAGTTTTCCCAGTACAGCAAACTGTGTGTCCACATCCTCTGCAATTTCATCTGAAAAACCGCTGATTTTTGGATATCTCATCCTACACCTCCACGCCCATTTCAAGAGATTCCCTTTCCTCTCCCGTCATAGCACCGGCCAGGGGTAACGGTCCAATGCCCTGTCTGAACTTGTTGCGGTCAGGGTGCCTCTTTTGTTTTCTTTCATCATAGTACATACATTTTCCAAATAATATACCTTTTCTTGCATAAAACATTGCAATTCTTGCCCGTTTCTTCTATACTAAATCCATATTTACCTGCCTGTTGCTGGCACCGCACTATCGCTGTCTGGCAGGGACGGCGGGAAATCCAGGAGAGTATTATGGAATCCTGTTATATGCTGAATGAAGCCTTTCACCAGGCCCCCACCAATGCCCATTTCCAGCTTCACAACCACAATGACTATGAGATCCTGCTGTTTCTGGAAGGCGATGCCAGGTACCTGGTGGAGGATAAGACTTACGCCCTGGAACCAGGGGATCTCATTGTCATACGCAGGCATGAGTTCCATCGGATTTACCACAACAGCTCTGCCCCCTACAGGCGTGTGGTGCTGATGGTTTCCCCTGATTTTTACAGAAAAATGCCTGTGCCGGTTACGAGGCACAGTTTCTGGATGCCCCGGCCGGTACAGGCCATAAGATCGCCGCTGGCCTTGTCCATTCCAGCGGCTTGTATGATGCTTTCCTCCGTTACAAAAAGTACTCTGACAACTACCGTCTGCCCCCGGACGCCCCGGTGCTGCGCTCCATTGTCATAGAAATCCTGTATCTGACCAACCAGGTGAACCAGTTTTCTGCCCCGGATCTGGCCAAGACCCCCATAAGGTCCGTGATCCTGTATCTGAACAGCCACTATGCCAGTCCCATCACCCTGGATGCCCTGCAGGAAAAATTCTTTCTCTCTAAGTATTACCTCTGCCGGGAATTCCGCAAGGCCACAGGCATGACCGTCCATACCTATATCTGCCGCAAGCGCCTCACCAGGGTGCGGGAACTCCATGCCCTGGGCAAAAGCATCAGCAGTGCTGCCCTGGAGGCGGGATTTCACGATTACTCCTCTTTCTACCGGGCCTTCCAGAAGGAATACGGGTGTCCCCCCAGGCAGGATCTGGGGTGAGACGCCAACATTTCCACAGCAGGAGGCGGTACCAGGCCTCCGTTCTTACACGGGCTTGATGAAAAAGCTGGTTCTTGCCTGCCCCTCCGGGAAAGCTTCCCCCTTTATAGGCACTTCCCACTGAAGCAGCCACACGTCCCGGCGCACCCCGCCATGGTCATAAAAATCCTGCCGGATACATACGATCTCCACAGGCTCCCCTTCCACCTGGATCTGGCAGCCTGCCTTATCCCCCTGGATCCGTATGGTATTGCCCTGGATCCAAGGCTCCCACTGGGTGATCAGGTTCTCCCGGATGGAACGGATACTCTCCCGGATCCGGAAGCAGTCCTCCACCTGCAATATCCCCTCCCTTTCGTCCCAGTCCAGGGTCCGGACCAGGGATTCCAGGCCGGGATTGCCGTAGGCCCCGGCAAAGCTGAGCACTGTCCTGTAGTGCCTGCCCGCCACAGACGGTTCCGCCTCTCCGGCCTGCACATCCGGCCCTGACTGGTTTCCATTCCCAGGGCATCCATCTGTCTTAGCCAGGCTCCCTGTCTCAAACCGGTCACAGCCGTATTCCTCTCCGGGAAGCTGCTCCCTGCCGTCTATCAAGGGGACATTGTGTCCCAGGGAGCGGCAGCAAAGATAGGTATACCGCTTTTCCGCAAAATAATCCTTGGTGTACTCCCCGCATCCCAAGTCTGCCAGCAGGAAGTCGTTTCCGTTCAGGTAGAAAAAACTGCCCACATCATTGTGGTTGTGGGGTTCCCCGTTATGTCCCCCTTTAGCTGCCATGCCGGCACCGTTATCACTCTGGCAGATCACCCACTGGGCATCCGGCAGAACCACCTGGCCGCCCAAACCCTGCTGCCCCTTTGTGCAGACATCCCCGCCCTGGACCAGCCAGTCCAGATACTGCCTGGTCCAGGTCAGGTTCCGGTACAGCCCCATCCAGCGGTAACAGTTGTCCGCGTCCAGTCCTGCTGCCCGGTCCATGGCGGGAATCCCGGCCTCCGGATACTCCATGGCCAGGAAACAGGTAAGCCCTGGCCGGAAGGTATCGCTGGTAAATCCATCTGCAAAACTCACAGTCCTGCCGCTTGTAAAATAGCATTTTGCCTGGAAGGCAGCTATTTTCCCCAGCTTCTCATTCTGGAACAGATCCATTTTTCCTGCCGTAAAAGTGCGGAGCTGTTCCGCAAAACCTGTGAAATATGTCATGCCATATGTGAAATATCCCAGACCTTCCAGGCAGGTGCCATCCTCCGCAAAGCCCGCCAGGTAATATTGCTCCATGCTATGGCAGATCCGGGACAGGATATTATCAAGTTCCGCTCCCCCACACAGGTTCTCCTGCCTTCCTGGATCCTTCTGCCCTTCCGGCTTTTCCTCTGTGCCCGGCTTCTCCTGGTCTTCTGGACCCTTCTGCCCTTCCGGCTCCTCTCCCAGCAGGTACATGGCGGCACTTCCCACACTGCCGCCGCACACGGCACTCCAGTTATGGGTACTGTACTCCCAGTTCCTGTAAGGTGGCCGGGACCGGGCGAAGGGATCCAGCACCCGGCGCATCACTTCCCTTTTTACCAGACTGGCTGTCTCCCCTGACAACACCCCTTTCAGCAGGAACCGGATCTCTGTCAGGGTCTGGGCCGTCTCCGCCGCAAAGAGATCCACACAGATTCTCCAGTCTGCGTCCTCCCTCCGGTTCACATGGGCCGGCAGCGCCCAGCATTCCTCCCCGCAGATATCTGCCATCACTTCCTCCAGCTTCGCCACATCCCGGCTGTCCCTGTCCAGGATGGCCTTCAGCCCGAAGACAGCCAAGAATTTCCTCCGCAGGAAATACACCGCCTCGTAGGTGAGCCGGTTCCCTGTATGCTCAAAAATGGCAAACAACTCCTCCGTGATAGGCGGCATCTCCTGGTCCCGCAGGCGGTCTGCCTCCTGCCGGATGCTTTCGCAATAGTCCTGTAAAAACTGTTTCAGTTCCTGCTGTATATCCACTCTTACACCCCCATGCCCGCCTTTGGCGGGCAATCATTTCCATATTTGCCCTTTGATGACAGACCTTCTGGTCTGTCATTGGAAGTTTCCTTCCAGGCATGCTCTCTTCAGACTACTTCCACAAAGCACTCCTTCCTTCCGTCCACATGGGGAATCCAGGCTTTCCCTTCCATATTCCGTATGGTAATATGGTAATGGCAGCCCCGGAACATGCGATCCACCACCACTTCCTTCCAGTCTCCCGGCAGGCATGGCTCCACCACCAGGCCCTCCCAGACAGGCCGCACTCCCAGCAGGTACTGGGTGGCCGCCAGGTACATCCAGGCTGCAGTCCCGGTGAGCCAGGACACATTGGCCAGGCCGAACCTGTCGCTTTCCGGGCCGAAGATATTGGAAGCATACACATATGGCTCTGCCCGGTATCTTGCTTCCCCGGCTTTTTTCTGTGCCACCATGGGCAGAAGCTGGTGATAATATTTCCAGGCATTCTCCCGGCGCCCCAGCATACATTCTGCAATGACTGCCCAGGTGTTGGCATGGCAGAACACACTGCCGTTCTCCCCACAGCCTTTGTTGTAATAGGTCAGCGGATCTTCCTTGGAAGGGTAGCCCTCCATGGCCGGGTGGACCTTGCGGATCCCCAGGTCCGTATCCAGGTAAGTCTTCACACTGTCCATGGCCCTGCGCTGTTTCTCCTCATCCCCCAGGCCGCTGATCACCGCCCAGCTCTGGGTATTCAGCCAGATTTTCGCCTGCCTTTCCTGGGCAGATCCGATCAGGACACCCTCATCCGTAATACACCGTCTGAACCATTCCCCGTCCCAGCCCAGGGTATTGACCAGTTCCTTTTGTCTATCATACAACACCTGGTATCTTCCTGCAAGATCAGATTCCCCTTTCCTCCTGGCCAGTTCTGCCATCATCCGCAGCACGGTGCCGAACTGCATTCCTGTCCAGATACTCTCCCCCCTGCCCTTCCGACACACCTTGTAGAGCATGTCATTCCAGTCCGAAGACAGCATCAGCGGGAATCCGTTTTCCCCCATGTGGTCTTCCGTATAAGCAATGGCATTTTTCAGATGTTCCCATATGGTAATGTTTCCCCCGTCATAACAGGGCACCTGGATTTCCAGGAAATCCAGGCTGCCCTGCTCCACCGCCAGATGATAGGCATCCATCACCAGCCACAGATGGTCATCGGAATGGATCCTGGTGACAGGTTCCCACCCTTCTGTGGGGAAGAAATAGTGGTTGCAGTGGCCGTCCTGGTACTGCTGGGTCAGCAGCAGGCAGAATTTCTCGAAGGCCCTCTCCTGCTGCAGGGGAATCATGGCCAGGATATCCTGGGCTGTATCCCGCATTCCCACCCCCCGGAAGGTACCTGTGGCATAGTAGCTCAGGTTCCGGGAGAACCGGAAGTTCCGCTCTGCCTGGTAGGGATTCCAGATATTGATCATAGTCTGGGCCTCCTTATCCGGGATCTGACACCGGAAGCCGGCAAAGAACGCATCCCACCACCGGGCAAGGGCCTTTTCGGAGGCCTCCACAAATCCTTTCTCCCTACAGGCTGCCACCTCTTTTAGCACCTCTTCCTCTGTCATGGCTGTCCCCAGGAAAACTGCCAGTTCCCGCTCCTGTCCTGCCTTCAGGGACACCGGGATCTGCAGGGCGAAACAGGGATCCCCACCATACATGGTGGAATTCCCCAATGTGTCTCTCTCCACTCCCTGGGGATTCTCCTCGCTGCGGTAGCTGCCCACGAACATGTCCCTGTCACAGTCAAAGGCACTGATTTCCCCATCCGTAGCAAAATAGACCAGGGGTGTCTCCTCAGGCTTTGGCTGGTCTTCCACACCATAGCGGTAGATCAGGACATCCCCCCTGTTGTAGGCGGCAAGCTGGTGTTTGTTGTAGCACTGCCACTGAAGCTCCCGCATGAACTCCATCATGCCCAGTTCCACATAGGGATAAAGCACCACCTCCCTGTCCTTACCGGAGCATAGTTTCAGCTTCCAGATCATCACATTTTGTAAGGGACTGACCAGGAAGGTCTCCTCCACCTTAAGGCCCTTCCTGTCTGCAGAAAACCTGCTGTATCCCATGCCGTGGGCGGCCTCCCACTTTTCAGGCTTCCTGGCACAGGGTTCACAGGTGGGACACCAGACCTCCTCCCCGTCCCGGATATAGGTATAGAACCCGCTTCTGTCCATAGGCAGATGGAAAAAGCGGTAATGGTTGATCCTCCAGATCTGGGGGGACCTGTGCCATGCCACGCCGCCTCCGGCCTGGGATACCATAGCATGAAAGGTACCATTGGACAGATAATTCATCCAGGGAGTAGGTGTCCTGTAGTCATCCAGGTGCACTTCCCTTTTCTCGTCTTCAAACCAGTACATTTCCCGCTCCTTTCACTGCCCGCAGCCACTCCCTGGCCAGCAGGCCATTTCCCGCCGGGGTCAGATGGATGCCATCCACAGACCAGTGACTGGCCGGCGCCCGCCTGCAGGCTGCGGCGAAGATCTCCCTGCCAGGTACCAGCACGGCCCCATATTTACCGGCCAGTTCCCTCACAATGGCTGCCCGCTCCTGCATATGGCCATCCCAGATCTCCCAGTCTTCAATGATATCCGTGCCATATGTCACTTCCTCACACCGCAGCCTGCACAGGAAGGGTTCACAGAGCACCAGGGCTGCCCCAGGCTTCTCCTTTTTCACCTCATACAGCATCCTGTCATAGATAAAGGCGAATTTCTCCGCATCGGCGCCCTTGTTCATCCGCAGGGCGAATCCCACGTCATTGACACCACACAGGATACTGAGCACCTGGAAATCCACGTTCAGCGTGTCTTCGATCCAGCGGCTGTACAGATCCATGATACGGTTCCCGTTTACCCCATGGTTCAGTACCCTTATATCCGGGTTCTCGCTCATCAGCACCTGGGCCAGGTGGTTCACATAGCCCACTCCCAGGAACCGGTTGGGATCGTTTCCCGTCAGATCCTTCTCCCTACAGGCATCTGTCAGGGAATCTCCTTGAAATAGTATTGTGGTCATTTTCCTTTCCTCCCTTTTTAGGCCGCTATACGGCAAACATATCTTACCGTCTTTCCTCTTCTCGCCCGGAAGCAGTCTCCAGGCGGCACACCCCGTACATATGGGCAGAAGATCCAGGAATGACGGAGTGGAACAGGGTATAGGGATACCGGTACTTCTCCACTTCCGGCAACCTGGCCTCTATCTCCAGCCAGAAATGACGCGTACCCGCAGGCAGACCCAGATCTGCGAAGGCAATCCTGCATTCCCCGGTGCCATCTCCGGAAATCTCCACCTTCCTGATCCCCTCCACCTTGGGTTCATTCCGAAAGACCAGGGTGATCTCCAGGGGACACCTTAGCTGGGGGGCCAGCTCCCACCCGGACGTGCGCCACAGCACTGCGGGTACCACACCAAAGTCTGTCTCCTCCACGCTGAAAGCCACTTCCCCTTCCTGGCGGGGAACCGGCCTGGCCCCATATACCACCAGGGTACAATCCTTCCTCTGGAGCAGTCCGGACCGCAGCACAAGCCCCTCTTTTTCCCAGAAGACCTGCACACTGCCCAGCCTGTCCCCGTAGTAATTGACAAAAGACAGGGGGGCGGGAATGGCTGTGTCTGCCCCACACTCCGGCAGCACCCAGTCCAGTTCCAGGAACCTCCAGGCATATCGGACTTCCGGATCCCCAGACTGCAGGGCTATCACATATTTCCCCGGTGGAAGCCGCAGGGGGAAAATACACCTAGCTTCCCCCTTCCCCGGCAGGCAGATCTTCCTGGGATTCCTGTCATAGTCTCCCACATGGGCCGGGGAGACCTGCAGCCAGATCTCCTTCTGACGTTTGCAGGGCCTGGGATTCCTCAGGCAGACCTCCACCACCCCCTCATAGGTTCCATCCTCCAGCCGGTGAAACTCCTGGGAAAATGCCAGATGGCTCTCCACCATGGCAAGCTGTTCTTCCTCCCCTGCCACAAATGCCACTTCACTCACATGCTCCATGCACAGCAGGCCGCAGCTGGCTGCATCATGTACCTGCTTTCCCAGGATGGATATCTCTTCAAAAGTCACATTCCGAATATCATGCTCCTTGGAATACCCCTGGAGCCTGGAATCGGACAGAAGCCGGTCAAGTCCCGCCTCCTCCCCCAGCACCTGGATCCTGCGGAAAGTCACATCCCGGATCCTGCCCATCTTCTGGTCCCGGTTCCAGTAGGAGGGAGTAATCCGAATGTCAAAAAGCTGTGCCCCGGGCGCATCCTCAATGCGGATGTCCTCAAACACAATATCTGACACTTCTGCCCGGTCCCCATGGTGGATCCCCATCAGCGGATAGCCCGTAGGGGAATGCAGTACATCAATATCCTGGAACCGGACATGATGTACCCTATCCGCCCGCAGTTCCACCCCTACCTCCATGGGTCTGGCAAAATCATTCCACAGGATACAACTGCGGAAGGTTACATTTTCCACATCCCCGGCATCCAGCCCTTTTACCACCAGGGAGTCATCCCAGACCCTGGTAAACACATGCTGTACCAGCACATTGCTGGAGCCACAGATATCCACACCGTCCGAATTGCCCCTGCAGCCTATGATCTTCACATTGTCCACCAGCACGTTTTCACACCCCAGCACCCGCAGGCTCCAGTCATTGCTGTCCAGGATGGTAATATCCTGGATACACAGGTCCCTGCAGTACATGGCGTTGATGCACCTCTGGTAGGTGTGCCGCATCTCATAGGGATATTGCTCCATGCTGATGATGCCATAGCCGCATAGCTTCACTCTATCACAGTGATCCAGGTCGATCTTGCCGTGAATGTATGCTCCCTCCTCCAGATAGATGGTGGTATCGCTTTCCGTGACGGTGATGACACCCTTATCCTGGACGCCCGGGCCAAAGTAGAGCAGCTTTCCCTCCTGGGCTGATCCTTCCCGGAATGTTCCTTCCCCAGGTATGCTTTGTCCCGGATCCTGTCCGCGCTCCTTCCAGGACTCCAGGAAATCCCCATACTTGTCTTCCTCAGCCAGTACCAGCAGGTTGTCCCGGGCACTACCGTCAAACTCCAGGGAAAATTTCATAGGCCGGTCTAAGGTGAGCGTGACGGTACCCTGGTCCACCACCGGCACAAGGCCCAGACTTTTTGGGCGGATCCTGGCACTTTTCACCTGGGTCCTGGGAACCACCCTGATACATATGGGAAACTCTGTTGTAAACTGTACGTATTCCATCTCCTGGTTTTGGTGGTACGGGGACGGAAATATGGTGGCCGTCCGTATGGGAAGTTCCCTGCCCTCCAGATACACTTGATACTTTCTATCCATTCTGATACCCCCTGCACCCTTTTCAAAGGGCCATTGCCAGATTCGTCATTGCTTTTCCCCGGATTGGGAAAGGGGAGTGCCATACGCCCTCCCCCTTCTTTCTCCTTATTTCCACCTGTGCAGTTGCAATCCAATCCCAGATGAGCAAAACGCGTAAGCGCAGGTTTTGCGAATGTGGGAGTCAGGTTGGATGCTCCTTAGAACGTCCAGCCACACAGGTGGAACAATTTTTATCTTCCCGACATGCCAGCGCAGCCGACACAAACAATCGGTGAAAGCCTGGGAAGAATCGCTTTAGCGATTCTTCGGGGAATGACTCAGATTTTCTTGGGCCAGGTACTTTCTGGCCTTAGAAAATCTTCATTCCCTTCACACTTTTACCAGGATGTGATATTATTAGCGCTCACATAGGCATCCACCTGGCTCTGAAGTTCCTCCACCAGTTTATCCACACCGGCTGCCTTGCGCTCTGCAATCCACTTGTCCAGGGTCTCTTCCCACTTGTCCCCCGTATAGCCTTTGCGGATCATCTCACCGTATTCTGCATCAATGGCCTGGATGGCAGCACAGATATCCTGCACGGAACTGGTGTCAAAAGCAAAATTGTTGAACGGACTGACAATGGCTGTCTTCTCCTGTTCCAGAAGCTGGTCATAATAGCCAGGAGTGTCTGCCTGCGTCACCAGGGAATTCTTACAGGTACCCACTGTCCATTTCCACAGACCGTAATCAGCCTCGGAATTCCCCTGGGTGCCATAAGGTGTGGTGATGGTGCCATCCCCGTTGTCAGTGTAATGCTCTCCCTCCACCCCGTAGATCAGAAGCTGGTACAGTTCCGGCTGTGTGTATAGGGCATTCAGCACCATCATGGCCCGTTCCGGCTCATCTGCACAGTAGGGAATGGCCATGGCACTGGCATCACCCTTGCTCAAATAACCGTTCTCCTCAATCTGTATGAGAGAGATATCCACACCGCTCTGGGCGCTGTAAATCTTGTTGGTATCCGGTGTCAAAGCATTGTGTACATCGATGACAGTGGTATTAGGTGTAAATTCTCCATTTGTCACAAAGGTCAATGTCCCCTTCTCCAGGGAGGCGATATCGGAACGGATATAGCCCTTTTTGTAGAACTCAGCCATATTCTTTGCAAAGGTGCGGTAGTAGTCCGTATCAATGGCATCGATCACGGTAAAGGTGTTATCCTTATGTACCACGCCTACATTGTTGTTGCGGATCTGCAGGCTGTTCTCGGAAGAGAGGTGGTGGGCATAACACCAGTCATAGAAAATACCTACATTCATGCCTGCGTACAGCTTGTCATTGTCCTGCAATGCCTTGAAGTAGATGTCAAGCTGGTCGAACACTGCCTGGAAATCCTCCGGGGAAGAATAATCATTCCACCACTTGGTGACCACCTTCTGGGTGTCCTCCAGCCAGGTCTCCCCTGCCAGGGTGGCAAACTCTGCGGGCACCTTGATGGCCCGCACATTGCTGTAAAGCCCCTGCCAGCTGATCAGGTAATACAGCTTGTCGTCCTCTGCGTACCGGTGCATATCCAGGATCTCATCCCCCAGTTCCTCCTGGATCCCCTGTCCGTACTGCTCCAGAAGGTCATCCAGTTCCATCAGGTTGCCGTCCTTGATATTATCAGCCATGGGACCGGTCATCCAGCTTGCCACCCAGGCCAGGTCAACACCCTCCCTGGCAGCCAGCATCTGGGGAAACTTTTCCTTGTATTCCGCATTGGCCAGACAGGTGATCTCCACTGTGGTGTTGGGCACATATTCCTGGAGTTTCTCGTTGAAAAGCTCCCACACCCTGTCGGAATCCTTCTGCTTGCCAGGTCCGCCGATCCACATCTGGATGGTGACAGGCTCCAGTTCCTCTGCCTTTACCTCCTCCTTGCCCTCTTCCCCACTGTCCTGGCCGGAAGACTCCTGTCCGGATGTCCCCTGGGATACCGGGGTAGAACTCCCGCCATCTCCCCCATCCTGTTTGCCACAGCCGCCCAGGCAGGCCGCTGCCGCCAGAATGGCCGCCAATGTCAGACTTAACTTTCTTCTCATGATACATCCTCCTTGTTTCTTTGATAAAATATATGCTTTGTTACATAATTCCCCATATGGTTTCTTCTCCTACAGAAGTCCTTCTTCCCGTGGGAGTCCTTTCCTGCTATATGTCGTATCCTTCTATCATTCTTACCATTATCCCTTTACGGCCCCAATGGTAAGTCCCTGGGAAAAGTATTTCTGGAAGAAGGGAAACACTGCCAGCATGGGGCCTGCCGCCACCACGCATAATGCGAACTTCAAGGATTCGTTTGGCATTTCTGCCGCGCTCATGGTGATATTCCCCATGGCTGACTGGGAGAGATTCTTTAGGAAAGCCGCCTCCTCCATCAGCCGCTGCAGCAGGTACTGCAGGGTGTACAGGTTCTCATCCCGGATATAAATCATGGATGTGGTATAGTCGTTCCATTTTCCCACCAGGGTCATGAACCCCAGGGAGGCAAACACTGGCGTGGACAGGGGCACCACAATCCGGAAAAAGATAGTCAGCTCCCTGGCACCGTCCAGATGGGCCGATTCAAACAGTGATTCCGGCAATCCCTTGAAAAAGGTACGGAATACCATGGTATTCCAGGCGCCTCCTGCCATGCCCGGCAGGATGTAGACCCAGAACGTATTGCTGATATTATAATATCTGGCATATATGATATAGGTAGGTATCATACCTGCCGAGAACAGCATGGTAAAGAAGATGATGATGGTCACCGGCTTCCGGAACCGGAAATTGCTCCTGGAAAGGGGATATGCCGCCATACCGGCCACCACACAGGCAATCAAGGTTCCCAGGCCCGCCTGGGCAAAAGTCACCAGATAGGCCCGTAACATGCGGGCGCTGTTCTGGAAAGCCGTCCTGTAGGCATCCATGGTAAACTCCTTAGGAACCAGGCTGAACCCCTTCCCCGAAGTCAGCCACCCTTCACTGGTGAAGGAGGCAGATACCACCAGCAGCAGCGGAATCACAAAGCAGGCGCACATTGCAATAAAAAACAGATTCAAGATCAAGTCAAACGGTTTTCTCTTTTTCAGCTTCATATTACCACCTTTTCCTTTTGAAGAATCCGAAATACCATGCCGCTTTAGCGGCACAAACAATCCATGAAACTCTGGGAAGAATTGCCGTAAGGCAGATTCTCAAAGGAATGGCAAAGCCATTCCTTAGGCGAAACTTAGAAAATCTTAGCTTGTGTACTTTGCAAGCTTAGATTTTCTTTTCGCCTTTCACACTTAGAACATGGAATTCTCCGGCGAAATCTTCTTCACGACCAGATTCGTCACCACCACCAGCACCATTCCCACCACCGACTGCACCAGGCCTACCGTGGCGCCCATGGAATATGTGCCGTTTTTCAGTGCCCGGTACACGTAGGTATTCAAGATGTCCGTGGACTCATACAGGATCGTAGAGTTCCGGGGGATAATATAAAACAAGTCAAAATTGCCGTTGATCAGGCTCCCCGCCCCCAGTATGGTGAAAATGCATACCAGCGGAACCAGATGGGGGAGGGATATGTATCTCATCTTCTGGAACCTGCCTGCCCCGTCAATCTCTGCCGCCTCATAAAGGGCTGTGTCAATGCCCATAAGGGAGGCGAAATACATCATGGAACCAATCCCTATCCCCTTCCAGATATTCACGATGGTAAGGATAAACGGCCAGTATCCCGGTTCCATATACACATCCACGCCACTACCCCCGAACAGGGCGATCACCTGGTTCAGCAGGCCACCCCTGGGGCTTAGGACTGCATAGGCCACATATCCCACAATAACCATGGACATGAAGTTGGGGAATGTAATGATGGTCTGGTAAGTCTTCAGTGCCTTCCTGCTTCTGACTTCAAAGAGCAGAAGGGCGATCACCATGTTGGTCACAGGGCCGATGATCATGAACCAGGCACCATATGCCACCGTATTGCGCAACACCCTTCCCATGGAAGTGGATGTGAGCATCCATTTGAAGTTCTCCAGGCCCACCCAGCCACTTCCCAGGATCCCCTTGCTGAACTTGTAGTCCTTAAAGGGAATGGTGATGGCTGCCGCCATGGGGATGTAACTGAACAGGATGTATGCTGCCAGGGCCGGAATGCACAGCAGCAACAGTTCAAAACTGCTTCTGTCCTTCCAGATGCTTTTCTTCCTCACCCTGGGTACTCTTTGCTTCTTCCCTGCTTCTGCCTTCCTTTTCCTGTCCATCCCGATACCCCCTTGTGCGCTTCCTTGGGTCTTCCCATATTCCCTGGCCATCATTATTCGGCTGTCTTCCTGTTTCCTGTAAGTCCTGTTATCCTCTTTTGTGCCCCTTGGCATCCCCATGTATCTATATCTTCATATCTCTTCCTGGCATCTCTTTCCGACACCCTTTATGTATCTGCTTTGTCCTGTCTTTCATCATTATGCACTTTTTTGTCTTTCCCCTCAACCGGGCATGAGGACATAAGGGTAGAAAAAGAGGACATCCGAAATATCCGAATGTCCTCTCCCTGTTATGTTACTGTTCACTCCGTTCCCAGCAGCAGATGCACCTGGCACGCTGTATCCACCGCCATTACCTGGGTTCCGGCTCTTTCATATGGTCTTGAAATGGACGATGATCCGAAGCCCCCCTTCCCTGGCGTGCTCCAGGCACAGGCCGTATTCCTCCCCGAAGACCAGTTTCAGTCTCTGGTCCACATTCCGCATCCCGATATGGCGGCTTCCAGTGATGGCAGAGGTTCCCAGCCGCCCGGACAATGCTTCCAGTTCTTCCTGCGTCACCCCCTGGCCATTGTCAGATACATACAGATAATTGTCCTCTCCCCTTTTTTCCCCTTTCAGCCAGATCTCCCCGCCGCTGCGCATCCGGGAGAGACCGTGCTGGATGGCATTCTCAATCAAGGGCTGCAGGGTCAGTTTCACGATCCGCTCACTGCCCATCTCCTCCGGAATCTCCTGGTGCAGGGTGACACGGCCGTGGAACCGGAATTCCACCAGCTTCACATATTGTCTCACATGCTCCAGTTCCTCAGACAGGGGCACCAGGTAATTTTCATTGGACAGGCTGATCCGCATCATCTTCCCCAGGGTATAGATCGTCTCTGTGACCTGGTTGTCCCCATTCATGAGAAGAGCCGCCGCATTGCCAATCGCCTCCAGGGTGTTGAACAGGAAATGAGGATTGATCTGTGTCTGTAAGGCGCAGATCTGGGCATTGTGCAGGCTGACGATCCTCTCCCTGATCTGCTGGTTCAAGTCATCCTTCTCCTGCTTGGCCAGGAGAATGCTCCGCTGGATGGCTTCCATCTCATCCACATGTTCCTTCTTATCCCATTCTGTCATCATGGACATGTCCTGCAGGATCCGGAAAGTCTTCTGGATAGGACGGTACACCCATACGGCCAGCAGCCAGGCCAGCAGCAGGCACAGCAATGTCACCAGCACTGTAATGCCCCTAAGCCTGCTATCTTCTGCCCTGGCCTGGGCATCAAATTCTTCCATGCCTGCCAGGTACACATACTTGAACCCGTCCTCCTCCCCGGAGATACCGGACACAACAAAGTTCTGTCCCCAGAGGGAACACACCGTGGAGAATCCTTCCTGCCAGTCCCCCGCCTCCCGCAGGGATGCCAATTCCTCCAGGGTGGCCTGTTTCTCTGCCTCCTGTAGGAGCCTGTACTCATCGCTGTAGACCAGCACTTCCATATCCTTATCCAGTATCAGCAGCCTGGGGGCATACGCCGTATTGCGGTATTTGCCGCTTCCCATGTAATCCCCCAGCTTCTCCACATCGATATTGATGGCCGTCATTCCCACATTGCTGCTGTTCCTGCTCAGACGTATGGGGTAGAGCACAGTCAGCAGATAGGGATACTGGTGGTTCTTGATCCGGGGCATCATCACTGTCCTGGCTGGCATATCCCTGGAAAAAGCGTCAAATACCTCCTTGTCCTTAAACCCTGCATACCCGGCCATGCCCGCCCCTGTTATGATCTCCCCGGAATTCGGAAAATACAGGTATATGGAGTCAATATAGTCACTGGCCGTCCCCACGATGGCCAGCATGTTGATGACACTGTCCAGGTTCCCTGTGGTATCACTGCCCACCGATGGCCTGGATGCCAGGTACTGCACACTGCTGCCTGTGGAAAGACTGTATGCCAGGTTCCTGACGGACAGGACTGCCGCATTTACACTGCTGTACGCCTGGAGCAGGGATGCCTCATTTCTCTTGAAAATCTCACGCCTGGTATTCTCCCGGGTCTCCCTGCCATACCAGCTGCTCAGCCCCACCACAGGAAGCACCAGGCAGAGAAATAACAACAGGAAATATTTCAGCAGTATACTGCTGAACCGGTGATCCTTCAGATAGCCCATGGTCTGCCGGGCATTGTGGAACATGGTTTTCTTCTGCCTCATGCTGCTTCTCCCTGTTATCTCTTTTCTTCCACTGGTATCCTGTCAGCCTGCCCTGTGCCGTATTGCCTGGATCCGCATAAGCCATGGTCAGACATTGTCGTAACGCGCATGCTTCTGTGGCGAAACAGCACAGAAACGTACACAGCAGGCCCACTCCCCGGACTATTCCCCCCGGTTCCTGTGTTGGTACTCCCGCAGGGTGCAGCCCATCTGCTTTTTGAAGATCTGCTGGAAATATTTTTCATCGTGATATCCTACTGCCCCCGGCACATCCGCTGCCTCCATCCCCGCATCCAGAAGCTTCAAGGCCGCCTCCAGGCGTACCCGCACCAGATAGTCCGTGAATGTCTCATTCATCTCGCTGCGGAACCTTCTGATAAAATGCCTGGGACTGAGGTGGACGAACTGCGCCACATCCCGGTAGGTGAAATCGTCTCCCAGATGGTTGCTGATATAATCACATGCCTTGGAAATGCTGTCATCCACCGCAGCCCTCTGTGTCACCGTCAAGTTCCGGGAGACAAGCTGGTCATTGAGCCAGCTCAACAGATCCACCAGGGACTGCCGGGCATATGTATCCCTGCCATCCTGCCCTGGCAGGTCCAGGTTGCCTTTCCCTGCCCCATCAAGTGTCTCCTGACCCTCCCCGCTGGAAAAGGTAAGGTACCGCAGCCTGTCTGCGAAGTCCTGGGCCAGCCCCGGATCCTTGCCCAGAAGACGCCCCTGTAGCTGTTCCAGCAGTCTTTTGGCCAGGATTTCTTTCACTTTTACCGGGGCATTGTTCATCATGGGCTTCAGCCTGGCATAGGCCAGCCAGGTCTCCTCCCCCTCCCCCAGGACAGACCCGGCCACTGCCTTTGTCAGTTCCAGCACCTTGCCATATTCCTCTTCCCCAAAGCTGCGCAGGAGCTGCTCCTCATGGCCGGCCTCATCCAGTTCCTGGCGGATCCTTCCGAACACAGCCCGCAGGTTCTCATAGTCAATGGGTTTCAGCAGATACTCATACACATGCAGGCGCATGGCTTCCCTGGCATACTCGAATTCCCGGTACCCGGAGAGGAGCACCACCTTCATCCAGGGATACTTCTCCCTGATCATGGCCGCTGTCTCCAGGCCGGATACCTGGTACATACAGATGTCCGTCAGAAGCACATCTGCCCTCTCCCGCTCCAGAAAGGAAAGCACATCGCTGCCGTCCTCCAGCATGGCCGCCACCTCGAACCCCATGGCCGCCCAGTCATTCCGATAGTAAAGTCCGGCCCTGATCATTGGCTCATCATCTGCAATCAACACTTTATACATAACCATACTCCCTGCCTAAGGCTTTTCACCACAGTTCTACCCCATATATACCGGCTTCCCCGCCCCAGCTTCCCAAAACAGTAATCGTAATCCCTGTCACCTGCTTCTCCTCCAGGGCCATCACCACCTGTCTTCTCCAATTGTCCCTGATCCGGATAGTCCGTGGTTCCTGTTCCCCCAGATAGGACACCCGGATATCCACATCCCTGGCCAGACATTCCGGCAGCCGGGAAAGGGGTTCCACGGTCAGGTCCGTGTCAAATGTCACGGCCAGGAAGCTGCCCTGTACCGGCTCCCTGGCCGTAAGGGTCATTGTCCAGGGATAGGGATCCTGTCCCTGCCAGAGATTCGGTTCCCCATAGGGCCGTTTACAGGGCGACAGGGCCTTCCAGGGGGCATACAGCCTCTGGGCAGGCTGCAGGTTACAGAAAGCAATATTTTCCTGCCTGTGATAGCGATGATCCAGATAGAGATATCCTGTGGCCGGATCCAATGGCACGCTGTCATGATTCGCACAGGCACTGGACCAGGCAGAAGTGCCTGCGGGATGATCCAACGAATGTCCCGAAGGACAACAGCCCTGCTGCAAGTGGACAGGTGCCTGGCTGCCTGCATCACGGCAGTCCTTCGGATACAGTCCCATGGTCACAGCCCCCACAGGCCGCACCCTGCCCATGCCAAGGGCCAGGACACCATTGGCCGCAAAAGCCAGGTAGACCTTGCCGTCAGCCCCCCTGCGGGCCTCTACCTGCAGGGGAATCCATCCCCGCTTCCCTGCTTCCACCGTCTTCCTGATCTCCTTCTGGCAGCGTGCCGGCAGGAATGTCTCCCTGTGGTCCCCCTCCAGGATCCGGCATACCAGCACAGTGTCCTCCCCGGACAGGTTCTCCACCCAGACCATCAGGCTGTCCAGTTTTTCTGTCTCCAGCATCAGCGCCAGGGCCAGATCCCTCTCCAGCCTGGAACAGAAGGCAACCTCCCGGTTCTCAAAGGATTTCTCCCGGTCTGCCTCCACTGTAAACCGCCCTGCCATGTCGTCCGGGCCATGCCGCCCTATAATGGTCTGGTCCCTGTGTGCCAAGCGCTCCCGCAGCAACTGGATCTGTTCCCTGTAAAGCGTCCTGGGGCTGATCCCCAGTTCCCCACAGAGGGCGGCAGCCGTACCCACCGCCTGCCCCATGCAGCCGCAGGTGGCCATAACCCTGGTAGAGCCAAGTGCTATGTGGGTGACACTGACATTCCTCCCGGCAAACAACAGGTTCTCCACCTCCCTGCTGTACAGGCACCGGAACGGTATCTCATAAACGCCTGTAACCGGGATGAACTCTGTGGCCGGATCCCTGTCGTAAATCCCTAAGGGGGCATGTACGTCCATGGGCCAGCCTCCGATACATACCCCGTCCTCAAATGCCCTCTTTTCCTCTATATCGTTCTGGGTCAGCATATAATCCCCGTGGAACCGTCTGGACTCCCTGGCACCTGACCTGCTGTGGATCCGCTTGAGGGCATAGGTATCTGCCTCCGGGTACTTCCCACTGTTCTTGATATAGTCCCAGATGCCATACACCAGCCGTCTCAGTTCCAGGTCAATCTCCTCACTGTCATACACTACATCCAGCTGTCCGCCGTATTCAAAGGACCAGTGTGCCCCCTTCACGGACAGCCCCCTGTGGTTACCCGGTTTATGGATCTCCTTTAGGAAAGGCATCTCCTCCAACTTCCTGGCAAATGCCGGTGGCACATAGGTTACGGCATGTCCACAGTCCACTGTCTCAAAATAGAAGGTATTTCCCATGGTATAGGCATCCGGCTCCCTAGGTGCCTTCCTCTCCTGGTATTCCCCTGCCCCTTCCCTGCCCATGGAAAAGCTGCATCCTGCCTCATAAGCCAGGACGCCGTTCCCTGTGGCATCAATATAGTAAGGACTTTCCAGTTCATAGACCACATTGCTGGTATGGTGCCGGGCATACGCCAGACAGATCCTGTCCTTTTCCATCTGGCAGGTGTAGATACTGGTATTCAGCAGAAGCGTAATCTTTTCTTCCTCATATACCATATCAAAATAGACTGCGTCCAGCAGCGCAGGCTTCTCATATCCGCCGCCCTCATTATACGCCGCCATCCGCAGTCTCATCTCTTCCACCAGTCCACCCTCCCGGGCATAAATCGCTGCATTCAGCCCCAGGTGGCTGGCACCATTCATGGAAATGCCAATCTCACTGGAAGCATTGCCCCCCAGCACGGATCTGTCGTTTACCAGCACCACCCGTGCGCCTTCCCGGGCCGCTGCCAGCGCGGCACAGATTCCTGCAATTCCTCCTCCGGCAACTGTCACGTCACACTGGATCCTTTTTACCCTGTCCTCTGGCCTTTCCTCTGGCCTGGCATTCCCCGTAGCTGTCATCCTAAGCCCTCCTGACATCCCCCATTCATCTCACCCTGTCCATAAAAAGATTCCATTTCCAGTATGGGAAAAGAGACCGGATACCGCAACCGGGAAAGAGGACGGAACAGGGGACAAAGAGGACAACCTGCTTCTATCAGACAGATGCCTTCTCCCCAATGGACTCTGAATGCTTTCCATACCTTAACAGGTATTGCCAGGCTACCTGCATGGAAATCTGCATCCTCTTCTGTAGTCTGTCCAGGATATTCTCATCCGACAGGCCAAATTCATAGCCAGAAGCAATGATTTCTTCTGCTCTTCCTTCTTTTTTACATCCCTTTTCATGTCCCTGCTGTTTTGTGGTATCAAGCAGGCAGTGTCTGAATCTGTAGAATGTCAGATATTTGGATCCACAGGCAGTTTTGGCTGCCCGTGGATATAGAATATTCCTGCTCAATGAATCCTTACTCTTTTATGTCCTAAGGACACTATAACATGTCTGATTATGGAATGCAATAATTGTTTTTTCGTTAATGGCACACCCTGTGCACTATCTTGCGGATCACTGCCAGCGCTTCCGGGTCTGCCTCCCCATCCCACAGGTCAGAATGGGGCATAAAGGTGTTCTCCTGGATGTCCTTCCCTGTGAGCCTCTCATACCATGTGGCTGCCAGGGCATACCTGCCATACAGATAATGCATGTGGAAGCCGTCCCTGCACAGGGACATGCCGCCTTCCCCATACACAAATGGCGGCACCTTGCGAAGGGCCTGGATCACGTCCCCGCTGGGAATCATTCCCACCCATTCCCTCCTTGCGGCCTCCCCGTAAGCAAGGCTTAAGCGTTCATACATTTCCTCCTGGTTGCAGTGGTATCTGGGGAAGGCCTCATGGTGACTGTCTGTTTCGTAGGCCCAGGTCTTCTGTAACAGAACTGTGGCTTTCGGCACCTTCCCGCGGATATAGGTAAGGATCTGCCCCAGAAAAGGCTCATAGGTATCCATCCACCCGCTGTCGTGGCTGGCCTGCTGGGTGGTCACCACGTCCCATGCCTCTTCCTCCAGGGCTTCCCGGACAGACACCAGACGGTCTGTGGCACTGCCATTTGCCTCATACACATAGGCTGCCTCATCCTCCCGGATATTCTTCCAGTGGCGCTCCAGGCTACAGCCGCCGATATACAGGTTTACCACCTTGTTTTCCACACCCCCTGCCTCCAGCATCTGATGTAGATAATAGGTGGCATCCTGTGAAAAACTATTTCCGATTGCCAGAATATGTAACAAGATCCTCTTCCTCCTGTCCTCACATTTCCCGTCATGTCGGCAAAGCCGACACAAACAATTCGTAAAATCAAAGCGCAAAATCGCACTTGGAAGAATTGCCGCAAGGCAAATTCTCAAAGGAATGGCAAAGCCATTCCTTTGGTGAAACTTAGAAAATCTTGGCTTGTGTACAAAAGAGGTGGGCTATGCCCCCCTCTTGCAAGCTTAGATTTTCTTTTCACCTTTCACACTTCCCGTCATAAACAATGGGTGAAAGCCTGGGAAGAATCGCTTTAGCGATTCTTTGGGGAATGACTTAGATTTTCTTAGGTCAGGTTCTTTCTGGCCTTAGAAAATCTTCATTCCCTTCATACTTCTATCTGGCACATCTTCATGGTCAACAGGGCCGCCTGGTGGCTCTCCTGTGTAACCCCCGCACAGCAGGAGGCATCCACCCGGACCACTGCATCTGGCAGAAGGGTCTTCAGCAGCAGGGCATTGGATACCACACAGATATCCGTACACAGGCCCACTACTTCCACACGAAGGTCTGCCTCCCCCTCTGCCAGCTTTTTCACGGTTTCCGCAATCTGAAGCGTTCCAAAGGTAGGCTTTTCCAAAATGACTGCCCCTGACAGGGCATCGGCCACCTCTTTTTGAAGTTCCCAGCCCCAGGTACCCTGGATGCAGTGTTCCACAGGCAGGTATTTTCCTTCCCTGGTCTGCAGGTAATCCTTCTGGTGGGTATCCTGGGTGGCAATGACGGCGTCTGCCGGGTACTGTCTGATCTTCCGGACCACCCTGTCCACAATGCCCTGGGCCTGTGCCGTACCCAGGACACCGTCAATAAAGTCGTTCTGCATGTCTACTACTACGAGAATTTGTTTCATATGAGATTGTCCTCCATTTATGTGATTTATTTCTGTCTCTTTCCCATCCCTCAAGATCCCAGTCTTTTGTCTATGTCCGGATGGTCATCATTGTCCCCCGCTGTCTCCCTGTAAATACTTCTGGTACAGTTCCACATGATCTGCAATACACAGAAAGCTGCTGCCTGCTCCGGCCGTGACGCACAGATATTCTTTCCCGCTCCTGTCCACAGCAAGGCTGGCTGCACAGCTGCCAGACTGGTCCACATACCCGGTCTTGCCACAGAGCACTTCCCCGTGGGTGTCCTTGTCTTCAATCCTACGCAGGAACCAGTTGGAAGCCAGAAGTCCCTCCGGGTGCTGCTTTGTCAGACTGGTATTGTACGTATGGGCTGAGAGCGCCATCCGGCAGAAGGGATTGTCTGCCGCCATCTTCAGGATCACGGCCATATCGTATGCCGTGCTGTAATGGTTTTCGTTGTAAAGTCCCACACAATTGGTAAAATGGGTACTCTCCCCCAGCCCCAGATCCTCCAGCTTCTGGTTCATCCGTTCCACAAAAGCTTCCTGGGAGCCGGACACATAGGCCGCCAGCCCCAGGGCAGCATCTGCACCGGAGGGCAGGATCGTTCCGTAGAACAGATCCCGCACGGTCACCCTCTCTCCCACCTCAAAACCTACCACACTACACTTGTTTACAAAACAATAATCCGTTATTTCTATGGTGATCTCCACCGTGTCCTCCAGTACCGGTTCCTCTCCCGTGCGGATTCCCAGGGCTTCTGCGGCTACCAGGACTGTGAGGATCTTGGTCATGGAGGCCGGGTTCATCCTGGTATAGCCCTCCCGGCAGGCCAGGACCGATCCACTGGAGACATCGATGAAGATGCCGTAGGGACTGACCACATTTTCCGAGAATCCTTCTGTGTCAGCATTGCGCTCTGCCTGGAATACCGGCCTGTACTGTTCCGGCAGAAAAGGACCCATACCGCCATATCCCGGATCTGTGCTGCCTACAGTTCCATTCCCTGCCCCAAAGGCTCCTGTGGGCACCTGGTCTGACTGACTGTCGTTGTCAGTTCCCTGGTCAAAGGCATTACTTTCTCCTCCGATTCCATTCCCGTCCCCGGTTCCTCCCTGGAAGGCACCACCATTTTCATCCGCAGGCAGCGTTTCGTCCTTAGGCAGATTTTGTACCTGCTCCCCGGGGATCCGGCTCCCCTGCCCTGCCAGGTTCCGAAGCCCCAGGATCCCGAATCCGGCCAGGATTCCCACTGCCATACATACTCCCAGAAAAGCAATCCTGTGCAGAAGGACTGTCTGCTTCTTCCGACGCCGCATCTCCTCTATACGCTGTAATCTCCGCTGTCTGCGGAGTCTCTCTTCCTCATAGTCTTCCTCTTCGTAGTTTGTCTCTTCATAGTAATTTTCTGCCATTTCCCCGTCCACATTCTTTCCTTCTGTCTGTTTCCCATGGATAACGATTTCCAACTGTGTGGTTGCAATGCAGGCGGACGATTGGATGAGCACAGTTGGAACTATTTATATGCATGTCATTTCCAGGCTACACCTAAGGTCCGCACTATCATCCTCTCAGTACGTGTTTCACATTTTCGCTGACCTTCCCCAGCAATTCCCGCAGATGTGCCTTCTCCACCTCCTGCAGGCCCTTGTACTGCGCTTCCAGGAAGTCTTCCCTTGCCAGTTCCAGATCACGGAACACCGGGGAAGCCGCAGGGAGTACCTTTATCAAGCCCTTTCGTCCTGCTGTCCTATTCTGCCTGGCTGCCTTTTCCTGTTCCCTTTTAGCCGCTTTTTTCTGCTTCGTTGTCCTTTCCTTCTTTGCGGTTTTTTCCTGTTTTGTAATCTTTTCCTGCTTCTCCTGCTCTTCCCGCCAGGGCAGCCTCCTTACCATCTCCCGTTTCTCCAGCTTCTGAAGGGCTGTTCCCACAGCCCGCTTTGTCAGTCCGGATAAGTCAGACAGTTCCCGAAGGCCCCTGACAGATACTCCCTGGTTCAGATACAGAAGCACCTCCACCTCCTGCAGGGACATGTCGTTCTTAATGGCAACCGTCTCGCAATACCTTCCCCACAGCTTCCGGTAGCGGTAATATTCCAAGGCAATTCCATCCCCTTCCACCGCCTCCGGAATGGGGACAGACTGCCGCTCCTGTCCCAGCTTCCTGCTGCCGGACAGGGGTGCGGGTGGCACGAACCCATCCTTGGCATAGGTCACAAAAAAGCGGTAGAGCTGGAGCCGGATGTCCTCATAACTCTCCTCTCCATATACTTCCCGGTAAAACTTGTGATAATATTCAAACACATTCAGCTTCATGCGGATGGTATTGTTGATATTGGCCCCCTGGCTGTTCACCAGGCTTCCCTTTGTCTTCACATAATAGTAGACCGGCACCTGCAGGACATAAATGGTATGGCAGTGCCGGATATATTCCAGGTTAAAGATGAAATCCTCACACCAACTGATATCTTCATCCATGCGAAGACCATGTTTTGCAATGATCCCCCTGCGGTAAAGCTTATTCCATAACACCCCATAATAAAAATCTGCCGGATCCTCCATCATGAAATTGGCAAATTCCTGTCTGGTAAGCAGCCCCTCTTTCTCAATGTCACCCTTGTGGGACAGCTTCTCCCCCACCACTCTGTAAAAATCTGCAATGACCATGTCACAGCCGCTTGTCTGGGCACTGCGGACAAATTGTCTGGTGGCATCCGTTGTCAGCCAGTCATCGCTGTCCAGAAACTGCACATATTCCCCTGCTACCAGCTCCAGGGCCAGGTTCCTGCTGTGGGACACGCCGCCATTCTCCTTGTGGATCACACGCACCCTTTTGTCCCGTGCCCCATACTGGTCACACAATGCAGCTGATCCGTCCGTGCTCCCATCATCCACCAACAGCAATTCAAGATTCGTATATTCCTGTGCCAGCACGCTGTCCACACAGCGCTCCAGGGTAGCCTGGGCATTGTATACTGGCACAATGACGGATACCAATGGTTCCATATAGATCTCAGACCTTTCTCCTTGTGTTTTTCTGCTACTCTCTGTCTGCCATCCTTCCTGTAACCGTCTTATGGTTAACTGTCTGCCGTTTCCATCCGGCCCATTTACCATATCATCTATCCATTTTGCAAATAGGAAAGCGCCTGTTCCATCCGCTCCCCGAACTGTCCATAGAAATCCCTTTCCGGATCATACCCTGTCAGGTAAAAGGACTGTAGCAGAAGCATATTCAGCCGCTTCGCCCCTTCCTCCCCGCCCGCTGCCATTTCACCTTCCAGACGTTTCAGGAAGTCATGCCAGACGCACAGGAAATCGTGATATTTTCCTCGTTCCGGCGTATCAATCCATTTCCCTACCTTCACCTTGGAACGGTTCTTCTCCCGGCATTCCCCGGTCTGTAGGAAGTACTTGAAGTCCCCTTCCTCATAATACCTCCCCAGTGGAAACAGGCGGCAGACCCCCGGACGGCTCACGTGGATGCTGCATCGCCCCTGTAGATCCAGGAAAAAGCACCGTTCCCCTTTCCCTTCCATGGCCAGACTGGGCAGGATACACCCATCCACCACATGAAGCTGCACTGCCCCTTCTTCCAGAAGTGCTGCCAGCCCCCTGCCCAGACCGGCCTGGAACCGGTACATGTCATAGGGATCCAGGATCACGGAATCCCCCATCCCCGTACAGCACTGGAAACAGTCCCTGCATCCATGGCAGTCTGCCTTTACCATATCATTTTCCCCATATAAACGCCCATCTGATATGTCAGACAGATTCACCTGCCGTCTCATGGTCCGCCACTCTCCTTCTGTCCCTTGGATTCCTCAGTCCGGCAAAACTACTACTACCAGCCATATAATGCCTGCCTCAGATGCCCTCCTGCAAAAGGGTACCTCTGTAAACATTTCCTGGCTGCAAGCCCGCACTCTCCTGCAAAAAGTTGCCTCTGCAAGTCTCTTCTTCCGATGTTCAGCCACAATGTATCCTGGAAGAGGTTCCCGGAAACCGTTCTGCCAGTCTCCTGTATTCCTCCTCTGTTACCAGTATAACCCCTCCATGCCTCTTTTTTGTATCACCCATGTGAAATTCTTCCTCTTTTAGGATCCGGAATTCACCACTGGCCAGGTCATCTGTCACCATGGGCAGATAACCCTTCCCTTCTGCAAACCGGTCCACCACCAGACACCACTCATGCCTGTCATGGAAGGGAAAGATCTCCGGCCCCTCCACGCCGGACAGGCCCGCCAGTGTCTTCGAAGGAAGCCCCTTAAAATCCTCCGGCCGCAATGTGCTGGAAAAATCCACACAGATGCGCTTGGTGGTCTCATCCTTGGTATACCGGTAATATCCTTCCGGCCTGCACAAAATGGTGCTGTCAATTACATGGTTCTCCTTCTCCAGAAATAAGAAAGGTGTGCCAAATTCCTTGAAATCCTTCGTATAGGCAGCATAAATCCTCTGCTTTCCCTCCACCATGGAAGCCCAGAACACCAGGATGGCATCCTCTGTCACATCATAGACTGCCTCCGGCGCCCAGACGCAACCTGCCTCCTCTATGCCTACGGTATGGGCCACAGGTCCCTGCCAGTCCGTGAGATTGTCTGACTCCCACACCAGGATATCCCTGCTCCCGGCATACTGGGCCACTTCCCAGCCTTTGCCTGCCTGGATACGCAGATCCGTGGCAATCAGATAATATCTGCTGTTCCCGTCCTCCCCCTGCCAGGGAGAACGGATCAGATAGGGATCCCTGGCTCCCATCTCCCCGGTTCTGCTGTACAACACCGGTTTTCCCCCGTTTAAGTCCTGCCAGTGCAGCCCGTCACGGCTCAAGGAAAAATAGATCTGCTCCCCATCCTCCTGTTCCCCTGTAAAGTGGGCAAACAGATAGCCTGTGTAGGTTTCTTCTCTTTGTGCTGCGTCCGGGCAGCGCTTCTCCCCTGTCCCTTCCATATCCTTCCTCTCTTTCCCTTCTGCCACATACGCCGCCTTATCCTTCCGGCATCGCGCAAATGATGATCCCGTCATCCAGTTATGTGTATTCCGCCTAGAAAACAACAGCAGGTCGCTATTTGCGGATTCCGTTATAGGTAGCCCGTTCTGCCTTCTCCATGATCTGTCCCAGGCTTTCCCCAAAAGGTGCCCTGGCGATCCCATACTCCGTGACTATCCCTGCGATCAATTCATGATCCGTCACATCGAAGGCCGGATTATACACCTTCACGCCCTCTGGCGCCATGGGTTCCCGGTACCACATATCCGTCACCTCCGCAGCCGGACGCTCCTCAATCCGGATGGAAGCTCCGTTGGGGGTATCCAGGTCAATGGTGGAAGTGGGTGCACACACATACACCGGCACTCTATAATATTTCGCCACCATGGCCACCACGGACGTGCCAATCTTATTGGCTGTATCCCCGTTTGCCGCCACCCTGTCACAGCCTACGAAGACCGCCTGTACCATTCCTTTGGCCATCACACTTCCGGACATGTTGTCACAGATCAGAGTCACGTCCACCCCTGCCTTAGACAGTTCAAAAGCTGTGAGCCTGGCCCCCTGAAGCAGGGGCCTGGTCTCATCGGCAAACACATGGAAACGATACCCTCTTTCCTGCCCCAGGTAGATGGGGGCCGTGGCTGTGCCATACCGGACCGTTGCCAGGCTCCCCGCATTACAGTGGGTCAAGATCCCGTCCCCGGGCTGCACCAGGGTAAGTCCGTATTCCCCGATTTGGTGACATACCCGGATATCCTCCTCCCGAATCTCCAGCGCCTCCTGCCGCAGAGCCTGCCTGATCTCCTCCACGGGCTGTCCCTGCTCCCTTCCCTTTTCCAGGACCACCCGCTCCATCCTCTTTAAAGCCCAGGAGAGATTCACCGCCGTGGGCCTGGCGGAATCCAGATATTCCTTATATGTGACAAATTCCTTGTAAAATACCTCAAAATCCTCTGTACGGATTCCCTTTGCCAGCAGATAGATTCCCAGCGCCGCCGTGACCCCGATGGCCGGGGCGCCCCGCACCTTCAGCAGATAAATGGCATTCCAGATTTCCTCTGCCGTCCGCAGGCAGATCCGCTCCATTCTGCCCGGCAGCAGGGTCTGGTCGATAATAACCACTGCGCCCTGTTCCTCGTCCAGGGCAACCGTGTCATACTCCATGATATTTCCTGTTTCCTGCAAAGCTGCCTCCTCCTGTGCTTCCTTCCCTTCTGCATTTATCCCGCATCGTTTTCCTGCACGCACTTCCGCTCCCGGTTCCCGCATCTTCCGGACCGGACTTCCTCTTACCGTCATCCTCCCAGCCGTCAGCATACGGCTATACACTCTATAAAACTCCGCTTTCCAGAACAGAAAGCCTAACCCCCTCGCCCCTCCCGGTGGACTATCCATCCCCTTTTTATCACAACTTTTTCGTAAAGCAGATGACCCTGTTTGCCTCCGCAAACCCGACTGCCCTGTGGAAGCGGAAACTCTCCTCATTGTCCGCCTCACAGTCACTGGCGAATTCCACACAGCCTTTCTTTCTGGCCCATTTTTCACATGCTGCCAGAAGCTCCCTGGCATATCCCTTGCGGCGGTATCCTTCCTTTATCAGAATTCCTTCCAGATATCCCACAGGGGAAGTGTCAGTACCCTCCACATAGTCATGCCGCAGCTGGCACTGGGCGAACCCCACCGGGAGATTACCCTCATAGCATAAGAAAAAGACAGCATCCTCCCGCTGCATGGTATCCAGAAAATTGGCTTCCAGCTCCTCTGGCGTATGAGCCTGCCACATCTGGATAGCCAGGCTGGCAAGATGTCCCACGTCACTTTCCTTCGCCTTCTCAATCATACTTACTGTTCCTTTCCACTATACGGCTGTGAGGCTTATCCGGATTCCCCCTGTCATAATTACCCCCGCCAGCAGGATTTGGCCCGCATACCCTTCCAGGGCCTGTACATACCTTACGGGGACAACCTTCCGATAAATTTCCAAGCCCCTTCCTCCAGGATCCAACACCTCAAATCCCAGGAAGCGATTCGTTCATCACCTTTTTGCATGACACAGCAGAATGCTTTATGGGCGGGTTCTTACCACATCCGCAAACTCTGCCCCGGCTGCCCTGGCAAGGTCTTTGGGAGATAGCTCCAACTGGGAACCGATCCGGCCTCCACTGACAATGATCTTCTCCTGGCTCCTGGCTGAAATGTCTATCCTGGTCATATACTGCTTCTTCATACCCACAGCCGTGCAGCCGCCCCGGATATAGCCGGTGACTTTGTTGATATCCTTCACATGGATCATCTCCAGGCTCTTCTCCCCCACACTCTTGGCCGCCGCCTTCAGATCCAGTTCGCAGGCGATAGGGATCACGAATACGAAATAATCCTTGCTGTTGCCTACTGTCACCAGTGTCTTATATACCTTCTCATAGGGCAGGGACAGCAAATCCGCGATCTGCAGCCCGTCCACAAACTCATCACATTCGTATGTCATATGTGTATACGGAATCTTCATAGATTCCAGGATACGCATGGCATTTGTCTTGACTTCCTTTTGCTTAGCCACTCTGGCCCTCTCCTTATCTTTTTCCCTTTCAATCCGGCACTGCCGGAACCGCCCCCATAGGCAGAATGAGATCCAGACCTCCCAGTCCGAAACCTGGCCTGCCCTGGTCCCTCACCCCATCAAGGCATACAGCCACTGTCCGGCCTCATAGGCCTGCCGCAGAAACACTGCCGCCTCTTCCTTTTCCGGTTTCATCACCTCCAACACCAGTGGCGCCTCATAGGCGGATTCCTTCATCACTTCCATCAGTTCCTGCCAGGGAAAATCCGGATCCCCCGGAATTCTGTGGGCATCCCCGCATCCCGGCTCCTGCCCCCATCCCTTATTGTCATGGAAATGGACGGAATAAATTCTGTCCTTAAAAGGACGCACCAGCTTCTCCACAAAATCTCTTCCCCACACCAGGTTGGCATGTCCTGTATCCAGGCACAGTCCCAGAAAGTCAGCCGGATACCGAGCAAACAGCCGGGAAAACTGCTCGATCTGCAGCTCTCCTGGAGCCTCATACAGATTCTCCAGACAGATCCGCACCTGCCGTTCCAGGCAATAAGGCATCAGCTCATCCAGAGAACAACACACCTGTCTGTAGAAGATCTCCTTGTACTCTGGCCTCTTTGTGAATTCCTCATAGGGAAGATACATATGCAGCACAATTTCAGTGGTCCCCAGCATATGGGCCAGATCCACCCGGTTCTTTATTAACTCCACCCCGGCAATACGGTTGGGTTCCAGTTCTGAAGTATAATCCTTGCGGTAATGGCCATTCACGCAGCCATCCTCCCCCCGCTTGTTACTGCCCTTGCTGGCATGGAGAGACTTTGGCTGCAGGCCGTATCCCACCATCCAGTCCCTGATCTGCTCCATCTCCGACACCGCATAGATATAATCACCGTCCCACTCATAGCACCAGTGCATGTGGGTAAATCCTGCGGCAGCGATCTGCTCTAAGCTGCGCTTTATGTCCTCGATTCTCACATATTCCCGTTCAAAGTCCGTGCTGATTGCCAGTTCCATGTGTCTGTCCTCCTTGTCTCTTTCTATTGTCTGCCCGTTTGGGTTCTGTTGTTCCTGTGGGTTATCCTCCGTTTGAGTCCTGTTGTTCTTGTCGGTTATTCTTCGTCCTGCCCCTTGCGCAGCACCATTGCCCGTCTAATGTTTTCCCTAAACTGATCCACTGCCTTCTCTTCCCCTTCCATCAGCACCTCCGGTGTGTAGAACTCCCAGTCCGGCCTGGCCCGGATGTCCTCCTCTGTCCCCCTGTAATCTGCCAGCACAATCAGCCCGAAAGCATTGCTTTTCCCATAATAATAGGTGGCAACCGGAACCGGGCACTGGGGCACATCTATCTCGATCTGATACTTTTCCCGGTAACCTTCCACACAGGCCCCCTGCCAGTCCCTGGCCCCAGCGCCAAGGAGCCTTTTTAGGCATCCGAACTCATATCCCCGCTCCGGATCCTTATGTACCAGAATCCTGCCCTCCCTGTCAAAAATCATGCAGGCCACATGGAATTCCTGCTTCTTCTCGATATGCTCCGAGATGACTTCCATATCTGGACTCTCTTTCAGATTCCTGTACAGCTTCTCGGCTTCTGTGTCTTTATGTACATTTCTCAGGATATCATCAATTCTGCCTATCTCAAAACGGCTGTCCTTCAGGAAATTGCCGAGGCCTGCCTCCCTTACATTTGCATAGGTTTCCAGATCCGTCTCATCATACTCCAACACATGCCCGAATTCATCGAAGGGCTGGTGGAACATGACCACCGGAACCTTCCTGCCCCGCCAGACTCCCTTCATCCGCGCAAAGGCCGTGATCCGGAAATTGGCTTTCACAATATTTTCCCGATCCTTGTCCCCCTGGGCATCCTTCCAGATCATCCAGGCTAAGAGCGGGGACAGGATCATCTTGTTCTTCACTGCATATTCCGCGATCCGGAACCCTTCGTCAATCTCCTTTCCCAGGAAATCAATCCGCTTCTCGCCAGTAGCGGTGGTGGGATAATAGATGATATTCGGGACATTGGCTGCCTCCCCGTCATGGCACTGGGCCAGCCAGGCAGTGGCCTTGATCCCCAGCACAGAGAGGATCACCTCCCTGACATCCCGGCAGTGCCTGACGGGGCAGGTTCCCTCCACCAGTGCCTCCTCCACCTTGTCCGCAATCCTCTCCGTCATGGAAGACAGCGCCTTGCTGACACTGGTGATCTGGGTATAGAGCTGGCCCGGATGCAGGATCCGCACATAGATCAGGATCTCGTCCCCGATCAGCTTCCACAGCTTTCTCACACAGGCAGAGTCATCATCCCCGTCATCCGGCGACTTATAGTCCTCCACCCCCAGTCCCTCCAACACCTGGCTGTAGAAACAGGTGAACACACTGGCCCACAGGGACGGATGCTCTGCCTTGAAGACCGTGGACTCTGCCAGGTCAAAAGAGAAAAACAAAAAGACCCCTCCATCGGAAAGATCGGGGCCTTGTCTGTCATTCTGTGACTGCTTCGTGATATCGCAGATACTCTCTCCCAGCGTCTGTAATACTCTCATGCCTGCCATAATCCTATCACATTTCCTCTCACGGTTGCCGCCTGGACTGACACATGGAAATATTCCGCCACCTTTGTCAGGTTGATCCGATTCTGCTTCCTGTATTCCCGGCATTTGTCCACGAATTCCTCCTCCGGCATCAGAAGTGCCGCAGCAAATTCATTGGCCTCCAGCTCCTGCCTGGTCTGGGCCATGTCCCGCTGGCATACCGCCCCGGTCCGAAGACGCCCGTCCTTTTCCAGCAGATGCAGGAAAAGGTGCCCCAGTTCGTGGGATATGGAGAACAATTTCCGGGTATCCGGCCTTCCCTCCAGGAAATGTATCTCAAAGCTTTCCTCTCCCAGAGTAACAATCTGCGCATCCACCCCCAGTTCCTGCTCTGACTTGGGGACACATCTGCCGGGAAGCTTTCCAGATACTGCCGCAAGCAGGGAATCCAATGTCATGGGAACCTGCAATCCCAGGGTATTTCGCACCATATCAGCCACCTTGTCCACATAATCCCTGTTCACACCCATGGAGGTCCCTCCCTTTCTCTTTTTATCTCTCTTCTTTTTCTTTCTCTTGCTTTATGATATGCATCATATCATAATTTTATAAATGCCGTCAAGTAGCCAAAACACCTCGCGATGGCACCTGTGAACAGTAACTGAAAAGTAACCACTAGTACAGTAACTTACTTGTTACAATTGTTCCAGGCAGGCCTGGATTTCAGCACATACGGCGCGGTCGTTTTCAAATACCTTCGCAAACAGGCGTTTCAGCGTCTCCTGGGTCTCCTTTTGTAAAATCAAGGCCGCAGACTGTCCAGTGATATCATATCCGGTCTCAGGACCCACACCAAGTGCGCCCCATATCTGCCACCCGATGCCATGTGTCTCCTCATTTCCTTCCTTGAGATATTGTGCGAAAAGAATATCCCCAAGCCGCCTATGTACTTCTCTATTTGTGCACATATTGCATAGCATTTTTTCGGCTCCGCAAAAGCTTTCCGCTGCATGCCACCTTGCTTCAATCGGCACACCATTGATGCCGCACATCATGCCGGCAATGTCCATGGCATTTTCCGCTGTCACATGATCCAGTGCATCCATAATCACACTTTCCAGTGCCCCATGCTCCTCATAGGACAGGGCAGATACGATGCGTTCCAGGAATTCCCTGTAGGACATACTTGGTGTAGTGTGGCCGGTGATCACAATAGCATCACGCAGCATGGAATGCCAGTGGCCGGGCAAAGCATGGGACTGTGAGTCCAGGCCATACACCGTGTCTTCCTCATAGCCCACTGCCAGGATCCATTCTAATTCGTTTTCCAGCCGCAGCAGGGTGGGAAAACCGGCATCCAGGGAACTCTTCATCGCAAAGAGCACCTCTTCCCGTGGACTGGTACCGTCAAAGCGCAGCCAGGAAAATCCTGCAAACCGTGCCAGTGCATCCACAAAACCGTCATCCCAGCGCCAGCCTTTGGAAAATCCCGGCAGGGTATGGGGATCTACAGTGTCGTCCCAGGGATAATCGAAGCCAAATGCCAGCGTGGATGCTGTCAGAAGGCTGTGGTAGATCGATGTCTGATGGCGTTCCAATGGATGATCCCCACAGGGGCGGCAGTGGATGCAATAGCAGCGGTTCCGGGTACACCAGTAGGGTGTTTCTTCCGTATATCCGTTCACAATGACCAGGGCAGATGCAAGGGCCGCCGTGAAGTTGTCCGACTCCGCATCTATGGGAAAGGGTACTTGATGTTCTAATATTTTTTTCATATCGTCCTAACCGAAGCCTTTTCCTGTATAGCGTTCCAAAGATGTGTTCCCTACTCCT
>CAJTOJ010000030.1 GCA_910577665.1 uncultured Acetatifactor sp. | reverse complement strand
AGAAAAAATCATCACCGTAAAAGGACATGGCGGCACCGTTCCCTGCCGGGAAGCCAGCTTATATGTGGGCAGTGCCGGCACGGCAGCCCGGTTCCTGACAGCATACCTGGGCGTGTCAGATGGTATCTACCATCTGGATGCCTCTCCCCAGATGCGGAAGCGTCCCATGGCGCCTCTTCTGGATTCCCTGCAGGAACTAGGCTGCCAGGTGTGCTATGAAGCCTGGAAAAGTCCCCTTCTTACAGGGGACAGACTGTCCAATGGCACACCGGCCCACAGCACTCCTGCAGACCGGGCACAGACAGATGATACACACATCGGCCACTTTCCCTATACCCTGGCAGGCCATGGCTTCTGTAAGGATCACATAACTGTGGACATCGGCCACAGCAGTCAGTTTTTGAGCGCCCTGCTCATTGCTTCCTGTCTGTCAGACCAGGATTTCACCACCTGTATAGAAGGCTCCCATGGCATGTCCTATATCCAGATGACCCTGCAGATGATGGCACAGTTCGGGGTGCAGGTGGAACAGACCTCCCCCAGGACTTTCCTGACCAGGGCCGGGCAGCGCTATCAGGCCCGGGATTACTGTGTGGAACCGGATGCTTCCGCAGCATGTTATTTTTATGCCCTAAGCCCTCTGCTGGGCATCCCGGTAATGGTTCCCGGCATTCATTTCCACTCTCTCCAGGGCGATGTGGCCTTCCTCCACCTGCTGGCCCGGATGGGCTGCACCGTGACAGACTCTCCCCAGGGCATCATAGCCTGCCCGCCTGAAAATGGCAGCTTCCACGGTATCACCGCAGACATGTCCGCCTGTTCCGACCAGGCCATCACATTAGCCGCCATTGCCCCCTTTGCAGATGGCCCCACCACCATTCAGGGAATCGGCCACATCCGCTTTCAGGAAAGTGACCGCATCCGGGCTGTCACCACAGAACTGACTAAAATGGGAATCCACTGCGAAGAGCGGGAAGACTCCATCACTGTCTATCCCGGATGTCCCACGCCCTCCCTGGTGGAAACCTACGATGACCACCGTATGGCCATGGGCTTTGCCCTGCCCGGACTCAGAAGTCCTGGTATTGTGATTGATAACCCTGGCTGTTGTTGCAAGACCTTCGAAAACTATTTCCAGGTGCTGGACCAGACAATCCACTGTCTGATTTAGAAGATACTTTTCCCATGTCTGGACGGTTCAAAAAAGCAGACCCGCCACCGATATATAGGGTAAGGAAAAGAACATCTATCTCTCTTTTCACAGGACACAAACCGTGGCACATTACAAGGATGACAGTTGTAGCGCCGCAGGGACGCGGCAGAAAAGAGGCCCCTATGAAACTCTCAGACCAGACAGGAAGGCCCGGGAACACAGGTAGCGCGCATACCCAGATGCAATATGGCATCCATCCGGGCAAGCAGACACCACATACCCGGACTTATATGCAACAGCAGGCCGGACTCAGACAGAACTCCGGGCAGACATCCCAGAATGCACAGACCGGACTCAGACAGAACTCCGGGCAGACATCCCAGAATGCACAGGCCGGACTCAGACAGAACTCCGGGCAGACATCCCAGAATACACAGGCCGGACTTAGACAGACCCCTCCCCAGGCAACCGCTGGTTCCCATGCCACGACTGGTGCCAGGACTGCTTCCTCTCTTCCCGGACAGAATGACAAAAACATACCCGAATACTTGAAAAGCCCTTCCCAGCAGGAAGCAAAAGCTTATCCCTCTTCCACGCAGGATTCCAACTCCCTGCGGAGAGCCTTTGACCGGATCAACACAAAGAAAACCTATGACGGCACCTCAGATCTGATTGCCATCGCCAATGCGGAAAACGAAGCTTCCCTGCGGGGTATCTGTGTGATGCTCTCCTATAAGCTCCGCCATCTCAAGTTCAGCAGCTCTGATGGCAATACAGCAAAAAACAGTGCCCGCAAGATCAAAAAGGTCATGGGAAAAGCCAAAAGCAAGATCCGGAAGCTTCAGAAAGAAGCCCAGATGGAGAAAAAGGCAGATATTGCAAAAAAAGCACGGAAGCTCCGTCTCCAGATGGAAATCCGCCGGGAACTGTCCCTGCGCCGGAAAGTCCGTAAAGCCAAAGAACGCAAAGATGTGGCTGACAGCTATATGGAATCCCAGATGGAACAGGCATCCCAGCAGGCCACAGCTTTTGTGGCCCCGGATGCCGTGTTTACAGACTCAGGCAGCATCACTTCCGCTTCCATTGATATTGTCTCCGGGGATATGGCACTGACAGATGCCGCTGTTACTGCTGTGGCCGAAGCTGGCGGTGTGGCATCAGATGCAGGTGGTACCATAGACCTGGCATTGTAGGAAGCGTTTTTTGCTGCCAATACATCCTTTTTACTGACGTCCCCCTCCAGACAGCCTCTGTACTTCCTACAGGGGCTGTCCCTCCTGGATCCGCCTGCGAACTATGGCATCCATCCGCAGTAGCTCAAACTCTGCTCTCCTGCCCTGCCCCTCTGCTCCAGGCAACAGCCTCTGGGCCAGGATTCCTTCCAGCACCCCTGCCAGTCTTCTACGTATCTCCATCTGCCCGTAGACCGGGAAGAGACCTGCCAGATATTCCACGGCTCCCGCCGGTTCTGCCACATGCAGGGCAGACAGTACCAGGCACCCGGCCTCCGCTGCCATGATGGCTCCAAGCACTGTCTCCGGATCTGGCAGATCTCCCACCAGGATCACATCCGGATCCTCCCGCAGGGCCGCCTTCAAGGCTCTGGCATATCCCAGGGAATCTGTTCCCACATCCCGCTGGTCAACCAGGGACAGACCGGCAGGATAGAGGAATTCCACCGGTTCTTCCAGTGTAATGATATGTGCGCTGCGGCTGTGACCCACATGCTTTACCAGGGATGCCAGGGTAGTGGATCTGCCGCTTCCCATAGGACCAGTCACCAGCACCAGTCCCCTGGAAAGACCACACAGTTCCTGCACGGATCCCGGAAGTCCCAGATCCTGCAACCCTGGAATCTGTGCAGGAATCAGGCGGAAGACCAAAGCCGCCGTCCCCAGACGTTTGTAGACATGGACACGGTACCGGCTCTGTCCTTCTATGGTGTAGGCCAGATTGTACGCCCCCTGCTCTTCAAAACTGTTGTGCTGGCTTTCATTCATAATGCTGTATACAATACTGTTCGTATCCCCCGCCGTCAGCTTTTCACCTGGCAGAGGAACCAGGATGCCATTTACCCGCATCCTTGGTTCTGATCCGGCAGACAGGTGTACATCACTGGCCCCTGCCTCCGCCGCCCGTCTCAAGATATCCTCTAAGCGAAACATGCTTACTCCAACTCCTCTTCCAGTCAGCTTCTTAAATCAATGTCCAGTTCATTCTTCAAGACCCTGCATATCTTATCCACAAATTTCTGGATGGCCTCGCTGTCGAAAGCTTCCTCCTTCGGTTCAAAAGTCACAGTATACGCCATGCTCTTCTTCCCCTCCGGGATCTGTCCGCCCTCATAGACATCAAACAGATCAATCTGCCCCACATATTTGTTCGCCTTGCGGATACAGGCCTCCACCTGGCCAAAAGTAATTCCTTTGTCCATCACAAATGCCAGATCCCGCTTCTCACTGGCATATTTTGACAGAGGTGTGAAAGTCCTCTTTTTGTCAAACCACACCGAAAGCTTTTCCATATCAAGCTCCATCAGGAAAGCGCTGGTGCGCATATTCAGTTCGTCCTGGATGTCATATGCCACTTTGCCAAAGTACCCCAGTTCTACTCCCTCACAGGAAACGGTCACTGCCTGATAAGGATGCAAAAACGGCTTCCTGGTCTGACTGTATACAAACTGGATACCCAGGCTGTATGCAATGGTATTGGCGATGGCTTTCATGGTATAGAAGGACTCCGCTGCCCCAAAAGCGCCTACGCAGAGCCTGTCGTGCTCCTTGGGATACTCTGCGAGCGGCAGGAACCTGGGTACAAATACCTTTGCCACCTCAAAAAGTCTACCCTCCAGAGTGCCCTGTTTCTCATTCCTGGCAATGGCGTTCAGCATGGAAGCCGCCAGTGTGGTGCGCATCAACAGGTAGTCCTGATTGATGGGATTCATAATCTCAATGGCTCTTCTCTCTTCGGCCTCCTGGGGCAGCCTCAGCAGATCCAGGTCTGCCCGTGAGAAGAAGGAATAGTGCATGCACTCATAGGCACCTGCACTGCACAAGATCCGCTTCAAGGCCAGTACACCCTTCTGATATGCATTGTATCCCCCTGTTGTCACCTGGGCCGTGGGCATAAAGGTGGGCACGATGTGGTCGTAACCGTACATGCGGATCACTTCCTCCGCTATATCCGGATACCGTTCCACATCCCCTTCCCCCTCTGGCAGCAGGTCTTCCCGGTAAGCCGGAATCTCCAGGGACAGTTCATCCCCCTCTATCACCGGATGGAAATCCAGATTCTTCATGATGCGGCAGATCTCTTCCTCCGGAACCTGGATGCCCAGCACACCATTTACCTTGCTGATGCTTACCTTCATTGGCCTGGGAGCCAGGGAATTACCTGTGTTCTGATCTATGTGGGTGGACGATACCTTACCGCATCCCAGTTCCTGAACCAGATGCAATGCCCGCTTCATCCCCAGTACCGTAGAATATTCGTCCACACCCTTCTCAAACCTAAGGGAGGAATCCGATGATTTCCCCAGGCTGCGGGCAGTCCTGCGCACACTGTCCCGTGCAAACCTGGCCGCCTCGAACATGACAGCCTGGGTAGTATCACGGATCTCGGAATTCAGCCCTCCCATGATACCTGCCAGAGCCACAGGCTTCACGCCATCGCAGATCACCAGATTGAACGGATTCATCTCATATTCCTGTCCGTCCAGGGTCACGATCTTCTCCCCTTCCCTGGCTCTTCTCACCTGTATCTCATTGCCCTCCAGGTAAGAGCCATCGAAAGCATGCATGGGCTGCCCGATCTCCCGCAGTACATAGTTGGTGATATCCACAATGTTGGAGATGGCATTGATGCCCACCAGGGCCAGACGCCGCCGCATCCAGGCCGGGGAAGGAGCGATTGCCACATCGTGCACATAATGGGCGATATACCGGGGACACAGATCCGGGGCGTCCACGGAAACCCGGAAGCCTTCTTTTACCACTTCTGTCTCTGTATAATCCAGGGCAGGCATCTTCAGCTCTTTGCCCAGCATGGCTGCCACTTCCCTGGCAATCCCCAGGATGGACTGGCAGTCCGGTCGGTTTGCCGTTAATGATATGTCAAATATCCAGTCATCCAGTCCTGTCAGCTTCTTCACATCCGCACCTGGCTGCGCATCCTCTGGCAGCACCAGAAGTCCATTGTAGCCTGCCCCTGGATACAGATCCTCCGTCAGCCCCAGCTCCACACCGGAGCAGAGCATACCCTCCGACTCATAGCCCCGCAGCTTGCCCTTTTTGATGGTGGCTGTGCCCTCTACTGTCTTATGGTCCTTTGCCGTGGCATATACGGTAGCTCCCACCAGGGCCAGGGGAAACCTGCCCCCTGTATGCACATTGTCTGCCCCGCAACAAACCTGCACGGTGCCATACTCTCCTGCATTTACCTGGCACACGTGGAGATGGGTATCCGGCACTGGCTCACAGTTCTCTACATACCCCACCACAATATTGCTGACATCTCTTCCCAGCTCATACATCTCCTCCACCTCGAAACCGGCATCAAACAGCTTCTTCTCCAGTTCCTCTGGCGTCACATCTATCTCCACATACTCTTTTAACCAGCTTAATGGCACTATCATACCTGCACCTCCCTCATCTTCCTATTTCTCGTTGATCTGCCCCAGCACGCGCAGGTCAGACCCAAACAGCAGCTTAATGTTGTTGATCCCGTACTTCAGCATAGCCGTACGTTCCAGGCCGATGCCGAACGCAAAACCGCTGTACTCCTCCGAGTCGATCCCACAGTTCTCCAGTACCTTCTTGTTCACCACCCCGGCGCCCAGGATCTCGATCCAGCCCGTTCCCTTACAGAGACTGCAGCCTTTTCCTCCACAGGCAAAACAACTGCAGTCCACCTCCACAGAAGGCTCCGTGAACGGGAAATAAGATGGACGCAGGCGTGTGGTAATACCTTCCCCATACACCTTCTGCACGAACACATCCAGCATCCCCTTCAGATCCCCCAGGGTGATTCCCCTGTCCACCACCAGACCTTCCATCTGGCTGAACATGGGAGAATGGGTGGCATCATCATCTGACCGGAACACCCGGCCCGGAGACAGGATCTTGATGGGCGGTTTTCTCTTCTCCATCACATGGATCTGCCCTGCAGAGGTCTGGGTGCGCAGCAGGAATTCCGGGGACAGATAGAAAGTATCCTGCATATCCCTGGCCGGATGATCTGCCGGGGTATTCAGTGCCGTGAAATTGTAATAGTCTGTCTCAATCTCCCTGCCTTCGTAAATCTCGAATCCCATACCTGCAAAAATATCCACCAGCTGGTTGACCACCAGTGTTACCGGGTGCAGATTCCCGATCCTGGCCGGAGCTGCCGGAATGGACAGGTCAATCTTCTCCCGCTCATACCTTCTCTCCAGTTCCAGACGCCTCATCTTCTCTTCCATGGCCTGGAACCTGCCGAAGGCCCATTCCTTCAGTTCGTTCACGGATTTGCCGAAACCGGCCCGCTCCTCCGGGGCCAGGGAGCGCATCTCCTTCATCAGCTCGCTGATCCTGCTCTTCTTACCCTCCAGGTAGACATTCTTGAACTCATACAGTTCCCTGGAATTTGCCAGGGCGCCCAGTTCTTCCTCCATCTTCCCTTTGAGGGCGGCAAGTTTGTCTGATAATACACCATTTTCCCACATAAGTTTCTCCTGCTTTCTCTAGATTTCACGCAAGACATTCCCCTTCTGGCGCCCTGTCCTGCAAGTCTACTGGCAGCCCCACGCAAAAAATCCCATAGCACAAACCGTGCTATGGGACGAATTCTTCCGCGGTACCACCCATGTTCAGATACTTTGCAATATCTGCACTCTGCCTGCCTTAATGCGGCAGCTACACCCGTTTCCCCCGCAGTGCGGTTTGCACGGGACACTCCGGTGCTGAAATTCACCTTACAGACGGCTGACACACTCTCACCGGTCATATGTCTCTCTGGGAGCCGCTCCTGCAGATTACTTACACACCTTCTCAGTTGGCCAAATTATAACGGAAATCCAGAGAGAAGTCAAGAAGGAGATTTTTTATTTTTCGGCTGCTTCCCTGTCATTAGATAACTCATATCCAGCAGACTCTTTATCTCTTCCTCCGGTACACCGCCATCCAGCAGGATGGTGATCCAGTTCTCCTTGTTCATATGGTATGCAGGCAGGAAACCTGGCTTTTCCCGCAGGGAACCGATCAGCAGGGAATCACACTTCACATTCATTACCTGTATGGTTCCCTCCCCGGGCAGACCCAGTTTATCCCGCGCCACTTCCATCACCAGTCCATACCATTTCCTGGTATCCCTGTGCCTTAGAACTGCATTACAATCCAGCCAGGGATAATCCGGCTCTGTGCCATACTGTCTTTTGCACCATATAAATATTTCTTCTCTGGTCATTTATGCACCTTCCCCACAGGACCGCAGCTTCTCCTTCAGATATTCGTACCGCAGGCGTTTCTCTTCCCTGGCAAAGTGAACCTCCCGGAACTGTTCCGGGTTCTTGGTATAATCCAGGATTTCATCACCAAACTGCTCACTTGTGAGATCGAACACGCAGTCTCCCACCACATTGTAGCAGTGGTAATTCCCGTCCGGCCTAAGGATCCCATATACCTTTCCCCCGAAGATATCCTGGGCCAGGAATGCCGTGATGGAGCACTGACCCAGTGTCTGATTCTCCCTGGTCCACTGTGCCCGCATCCGGGGCGCACAGGTATCTGCACACCATATCCCGGAGAGTGCATCATAGAGGTCGCGTGGAGTCCCGATCCCTTTGTACATCCCATCTGATGCAGTGATATCTGCCTGTTCCCACCCATAAAAGCTGTAGCCCATTTCTATACCCCCCCTTATTATTTTTTAGTATTGCAATTTTACCCGGTTGTCGAAACCCTATCATAATCTATATTCTGCAAATCTGGATATTTACGAATCAGATTCTTAGCCAGACTAAAATTATTTTCATTGCAAAAAGTATATCTGTAAGAACGAGTCACTTGCAATTCATTAATATATTCAACGTGGGATTGAGATAACCGAAAAAATCTATTATGTAAATGAACATCCTTATGAAAATACTCTGGCTCTCTCAAAATCAGCACTAACTTTGGTGTAATTGGAAATGTTATCTCAAGCCCCCTACACGCAAATCCACTAACGCCTTCATAACCTTTTCTTATTGCTGCTGTATCACTTGTATAAAAAGGCATATCAGTCTGATTGACTCCAACTATCCATATCATATTCATCATTGCAGCAAAAGCTGCATCCTGCAACTCTTTGTCCATAAGCATTTGAAAATGTAGAAGTCTTTTATGTTCTTTACTTTTCCAAACTACCTCTACTTTATCAGCAAGATTGTCTATGCCTTGGATTGTCCCCATAAAACTTGCCAGCACCTTGGCCTCTTTTTCTTCTAAATTATTATAAAGTTTACGTTCTTCTTTCGTCCTTAATATTTGAAACATTAAATATGTCGCAATCTGTTCCATCTGTTCATCAGGAAAAACCCTTATCTCATATAGTGTTTTAGGATTTGACAACAAAAATGTTGTCTGAATACGAGACACTGCCTTAAACAATACGCCCTCGACATATTTGCTAAAAAAATGCTCCAAATACTGCTCATCGACTTTATTAGCATATTGTTCCTGCCTCATAGAAATCTCACAATCAGGATTCTCTGCCTTTTCCATCTCAAAAAGCTTATCAAAATTTACATCATAAAAGTAATGCTCAGATGCATAATCAGCCACATTTCCAGAGCGAACTTCATTTTTATATTTATCAAAAATAAAGAATTTATACTCTTTTCCCATTTTGTTCGCAAATATATTCAAATAGCATTGCGGAACATAATGTTCGTTTTTTACTTTTGGCTTTTCTTGTTTTTCCATACCTTATCTTCTTTCAATCTATCACTTTACACATCTACATTTATTATCGCATAAATAGCCAAAACACAAAACATAAATATTGTGGCCGCTAACTTACTTTAGGAAACACACTATTAACAAATTCGCCCACGCATTTGTATTGCTACAAACTCATGGGCGATTCGTTTAACAGTGGACTATAACCAAAGAGGACATCCTACTAAATTTCTTCCGAAAGAGCCCTCAGCGATACAAACACTTGACCGGATCCGTGCAACTTAAAACGTACATAGACGTATTATTCCGTATTATTCGTTCAAAATTTGTTGCACTTTTGTTGCAGTAGCATGGTGACAGGTGCATAAAACCCGCATAAACACTGGCTTTATTTGTCGAGCGACTTCATCGTCGGGAACAACAGCACATCCCTGATAGCCGGTGAATCTGTCAGCAGCATCACCAGTCTGTCGATCCCGTATCCGATCCCGCCAGTAGGTGGCATCCCCAGCTCCAGTGCATTCATGAAGTCCTCATCCGTGGTATTGGCTTCCTCGTCTCCGGCCGCCAGGGCCTCCTCCTGGGCCTTGAATCGCTCTCTCTGGTCGATGGGGTCATTCAGCTCGGAGTAGGCATTGCACATCTCACGGCCATAGATGAACAGTTCAAAACGTTCCACATAGTCTGGCTTGTCCGGCTTTCTCTTAGTCAAAGGCGAAATCTCCACCGGATGATCCATCACAAAGGTAGGCTGGATCAGATGCTCCTCCACATATTCCTCGAAGAACAGATTCAGGATATCCCCCTTTGCATGGCGCTGCTCGTAATGGACACCCTTCTCATCGGCCAGGACTTTCGCCGCAGCAGTGTCGGGAATCTGGTCGAAATCCACCCCCGCGTATTTCTTCACTGCTTCCACCATGGTCAGCCTCTCAAATGGCTTTCCAAGGTCGATCATCTCCCCATTATAGGGAACCAGGGTAGTACCGCACACTTCCTTGGCCACATAGCGGAACATATTCTCCGTCAGTTCCATCATCCCATAATAGTCTGTGTACGCCTGATACAGCTCCATCAAGGTAAATTCCGGATTGTGTCTGGTGTCCAGACCTTCATTGCGGAACACTCTTCCAATCTCATAGACACGCTCCATGCCACCCACGATCAGTCTCTTCAGATAAAGTTCCAGGGAAATGCGCAGTTTCACGTCCTCGTCCAGTGCATTGAAATGGGTATCAAAAGGTCTGGCCGCTGCCCCTCCCGCGTTGGACACCAGCATGGGAGTCTCCACTTCCAGGAAGCCTTCCCCTTCCAGATAACGGCGGATGGAACTGATGACCTTGGAGCGCTTCACGAAGGTCTCCTTTACTTCCTGGTTCATGATCAGATCCGTATAGCGCTGGCGGTAACGGATATCTGTGTTGGTCAGTCCGTGGAACTTCTCCGGCAAAATCTGCAGGCTCTTGGACAAAAGGGTCACAGAAGATGCATGGATGGATATTTCCCCTGTCTTGGTGGTAAACACTTCTCCTTCCAGCCCCACAATATCACCTACGTCATATTTCTTGAAGTCGGCGTATGGCTCCTCCCCAATGCTGTCCCTGGCCACATAGCACTGGATATTACCAGGCAGATCCTGGATATTGCAGAAAGAGGCTTTCCCCATGACGCGTTTGGACATAATGCGCCCCGCCACACGGACAATTTTGCCTTCCAGAGCATCGTAATGCTCCTTGATCTGTGTGCTGTGGTGGGTCACATCATATTTGGTATGTTTAAAAGGATCCTTCCCTGCTGTCTGGAGAGCCGCAAGCTTCTCTCTTCTCACCTGCAGCAACTGATTCAGATCCTGTTCCTGTACATTTCCATTCTGCGCCATAATTGATCACCATCTCCTTGTATTTAAATTCATCCGGGTGTCTTCCCCAACCAGGTTAATTGCTCCTCTGGATCTCCAGCACCTTGTAGGAGAAAGTACCTGAAGCAGTCTCCACCTCCACGGTATCTCCTACCTTCCTGCCAATCAGACCCTTGCCCACCGGGCTTTCATTGGAGATCTTGCCCTTCAGGCTGTTGGCCTCAGTGGAACCCACGATCTTGTATTCCAGTTCCTCGCTGTACTCCATGTCCAGAAGGCGCACCTTACAGCCGATATTGATCTTGTCCAGATCAACTTCGTCTTCTACCACCACCTCAGCGTTTTTCAGGATCTTCTCCAGTTCTTCGATCCTGGTCTCGATATCCCGCTGTTCATCCTTGGCAGCATCATACTCAGCATTCTCAGACAGATCGCCCTGTTCCCTGGCCTCCTTGATCTTCTGTGCCACTTCCTGACGCTTCACCACCTTCAGTTCATGAAGCTCATCTTCATACTTTCTGAGTCCTTCATAGGTCAGAATATTTTTCTTCTCCTGCATATTTATACCTCCCTGCCCGCTTCAGCGGGTATTCCGATCTGAATTTCCGGCTACAGTTCACACGTCAGCCAGGCAGGATCCGATTCCGTACCTGCATGAGAATCTGCAATTTTTGCCACATTTGTGATCCATTTGGTCTATCCTGTAAAACCACCCCTATAACGAAGGTATTATACCCATTTTTCCTGTAACTGTCAAGGAAATGAACCTGGTTTCCCAAAATGCTTATATACCAGTTACTATTCACCTGGCATCCGTCTACTCTTCCCTCAGCCACTGTGGAAGCTGATCCCCCTGTGGTCTGTGTCTTCCGGCCTCTGCAATGGCTGCCCAGTCTGGGGCCCTGCGCCTGGCCTCCCGCCAGGATTTCCGCATGGAGCCATAAGAAATACCGCTGTCCCGCCCAAGGAAGCATCGCTCCTTCTTCTCCGCAGAAGCCATATCCAGCCAGACACTGCCCCTGGCCACAGCCCCTGGCCGGATCCGGTCCTCACCGGAAAAGTCCAGCACGCAGACCGGCACCTGGCTCTTGCAGCTGAACCCCCTGTCCCCTTCCAGGGTCTGAAGCGTGGCAGCAAGACCGTAATCCAGATAAAAATCCTCCACGAAGTCCAGAATCTCCTGGGTCAGATCCTTCTCCCTCAGTACCCACCGCAGACTGCGCATCCTGTGTGCACAGGCCAGGATCACATCTGGCACGCAGGGCGCTGTTCCCAGAAGCACAAAATGGGGAAGCCTGGCCATTGACAGCAGGGGTTTTACCCAGTCCATACTGAAAAAATCTGCAAATTCCGATATGTCCCAATGTTTCTGCCAGTGCCTGGGCATCCAATGCTTTGCAAAGTCCCCTTCCGGCAAAGATCCTGTTTCTCCCCTTCCGGCTGTCCTAAGCCTTGCATATGGCCTACTGTCCATGCCATCCAGCCAGCCTCTTTCTCTCCCTTCTTCCTGGCCCTCTTCCAATACCAGCCACTTCCGGACTGCCTCATCGTACAGGCATCTGCATTCCCGCCAGTCTTCCACATATTCCCCGATCTGCCGCACCAGCTTTGTGATCTGTGTCTCCACCTGCCCGCTCATCTGACGGAAGGCTTCCTGCCACAGTCTCTGCCTGCGCTCCTGCTTTCGCCTGTTTCTGCGTTGTGCCAGGGTAGCTATCCATTTTTGGAAAATACCCTTTGAAACATTTTCCGGTCTGGGGCTTTCTGGCTTTCCATATGCAGGCAACCTCATCCGGAACCACCGGCAATCCCCCACATCCATGGCCACCTTGACCAGCAGATAACGGCCCTGTCCTATGGGTTCTATCAGAGGTTCTTCCAGATTCCTTTTTTGATAAAAATAGATGATTGTGTCCATGGACTATCTTATGCATCCAGGCAACATTGCATACCTAAAAGATCGGATCCTGCGGCAATCGCTTCTATGCGCCAAAGATCCCCTCCACTCCTGCATATAGTTCTTCCATGGTTTCCATGGCATTGATGGTCTGGCGGAATCTTGCAGAATGGGGCATTCCCGTTGTATACCAGGCCAGATGTCTGCGCATTTCCCGCACTGCTGTGTATTCCCCCTTGTGTTCTGACAACAGGGCTGCATGGCGCAGGATCATCTCTTTTTTCTCCCGTTTATCCGGCCGCTCCAGAAGCCTGCCTTCCTCCAGGAATGCTACCACCTCCCGGAAGATCCAGGGATTCCCCTGGGCCGCCCTGCCGATCATTACCCCGTCACAGCCCGTCTGTTCCAGCATGGCAGCGGCCGCTTGCGGGCTGTCCACATCCCCGTTGCCGATCACGGGAATCTTCACTGCTTCCTTCACTTGGCGTATGATATCCCAGTCTGCCCGGCCACTGTAGTACTGGGCCCGGGTTCTGCCATGGACAGCCACCGCCGCCACACCACAGGATTCCGCTATCCGGGCGATCTCCACCGCATTTACACTGTTTTCGTCAAACCCTTTGCGTATCTTCACTGTCACCGGCTTTTCCACCGCTTTTACCAGGGCCTTTAGAAGACGCTCCACCAGAACCGGATCCCGCATCAAGGCGGACCCTTCCCCATTATTCACCACCTTTGGCACAGGACAGCCCATGTTGAAATCCAGCACGGAAAAAGGACGTTCCTCTATGCGGGCTGCCTGGTCTGCCACAATCTCCGGATCCGAACCGAACAGCTGCAGGGAAGCCGGATGCTCTTCTGGATGAATGGCCAGAAGTTCCTCTGTGTTCTTGTTATTATAATAGATGGCTTTGGCACTGACCATCTCCATACACACCATGCCTGCCCCCTGCCTCCTGCAAAGCAAACGAAAAGGCAGGTCTGTCACACCTGCCATGGGAGCCAGCAACACATTATTGTCCAAAGTAACATTGCCGATCACCAGTTTCATGCTTATACCCCGTGTGTGCTTCAGCGCACATGTCAATCAATCGTCTGAATGCCTGCTTTCAGACTTATACCCCGTGTGCATCTTAGCAGACCTATAGGTCAACACCCTCGTGACATTCACCCGACTCATTACCCGCGGGAATCAATCATCTGAAAGTTTACCCGTCATGCTGTTATTTCCGGTTCTTTTCATAGATAAAGCGCAGGCCATCCAGAGTCAGGTAACTGTCATAGATGTCTATGGCCTTGGTCTCATCTGCAATCAGACGCCCCAGCCCGCCAGTGGCCACCACTTTCAAGTCCCGGATACCACTTTCCTTCCGGACCTGGTTGATAATATATTCTGTCTGGCCGATCTGTCCGTACACCAGCCCTGCCTGCATACTGGTGATGGTCTCCTGGGCCAGAATGGATTTCGGTTTGCGGATCTCGATCTTGGGAAGCTTGGCCGCCTGGGACCAGAGTGCCTCGGAACTGATGCGCATACCGGGTGCAGTGATACCTGCTGCGAATTCCCCTGCCTGGGTGATCAGATCATAGGTGGTGGCAGTGCCGAAATCCAGCACCAGCACAGGTCCGCCGTATTTCTCATAGGCCGCCACGGCGTCCACGATCCGGTCTGCCCCGATGGCTCTGGGATCCTCTGTGATGATGCGGATTCCCGTCTTAGTGCCAGGACCTACCTTCAAAGGTCTGGTACCTGTGTAACGCACCAGTCCCCCCATCAAGGAATGCATCACATCCGGCACCACACTGGCCACAATGGATCCTTCCAGGGCTTCTGCCTTGATATTCCTGCTCTTTAAGAGCTGTATGATCATGATCCCGTACTCATCTGATGTCCGGGGTGTCTTGGTCATCATGCGGAAAGTGGCTTTCAGTTCCTTTCCCTCGTATACTCCCAGGGTCATATTTGTATTGCCCACATCAATTACCAGTATCATCCCTATACCCCCTTAGGAACTGTTCCGGAATAAATCTTAACAGTTCCTTACGCACGCAATGCAATCTACGGCAGCATTACCGGCTTCAGAGATCCGCCAGCTCCTCATGAAGCACAAACACCCGGTAATACAGGCTTAAGGATTCAAACAGTTCCTGACGCTTTCTGCGCACCTCATTCACCATCAGCCCACTGCTGATCTCATCATAGTAGATATCATCCTCATCGGCGTCTGTCTCCAGCACCACGCTGCCGTCCTCCTGGAAAGCGATGGTGAACACACCGCCCACCTCTTCCGTGAACAACACACACAGAACATGCAATTCCTCCTGGATGGATGCCGGGATCCCTGCAAACTGTTCATTATAATAATATTTCATCTCATAGGCACTGGCACCACAGAGTACAACCTTGTTCTCTTCCATCTTCCCAGCTCCTTCTTCCGGTCTTTTCAGAATCCACAGCCTGGCAGGCTCTTAACGGCAGAGTTGCGCCAGCGGCGGCATTCTGGTCACACATACCCATACACCCCCCTCACGGATACTTCCCCGGCATAGACAGCCGTAACTGTCCCGTCCTCCCGCTCCACCAACAGTTCACCCTTCTGGTTGATCCCCCTTGAGAACCCCTGGAATTCTCCTTTGGGATCCAGCACATGCACCTGTCTGCCCCGATTGACCAGCCAGGCATTGTACTGCTCCTGTAACCCGGTGAGATCCTCGGTCTCCAGGAATTGTGCATAATATTTCTCATAGGATTTCATCACATTCGCCACCAGCAAGGCCCTGGATACCGGCCTGCCACATTCCTGTTCCAGCCAGGTGGCCTTATCAGCCACCTGTGGTTCAAATGTCTGGGGCTTTACATTGATACCTGTCCCTGTAACCACGTAATGGATGTATTCCCGCTCCACACTCATCTCTGTCAGCATACCACAGACTTTCTTCCCATTCACCACAATATCATTGGGCCACTTGATCCCCGGTTCCATGCCACAAGTCTCACGAATCCCCTCTGCCACTGCCAGGGCCATGACCAGAGTCAGCATAGAAGCCGCATCTGGCTTGATCCGTGGCTTTAGGACCAGGGTAAAATATACATTTGTTCCAGGAGGGCTGCTCCAGGAACGTCCCCGGCGTCCTCTGCCGGCTGTCTGCATATCCGCCACCACCAGGGTTCCATGGGCTGCCCCCTGCTCTGCATCCACCTTAGCCTGTAGATTCGTGGAACCCAGGGTATCATAGAACATCACCGGATGTCCGGCCCAGCAGGTGTTCAGCCTGCTTGCCAGCTCGCTTCTCCCGTACAGCTCTTCCCCGGTCTCCAGCAGATAACCACGGTTCTGCACTGCCTGGATCTGGTAGCCTTCTTTTTTCAATTGTCCCACCGCTTTCCAGACCGCAGTCCGGGACACACCAAAATGCTCACACAGCTCCTGTCCCGACACATAATCCCCGCGCTCCCTAAGCAACGCCAATATCTTTGCTTTCATATCTTATTCTGGTCCTATTCTGCCTATTGTATTCTGGTTATTGCCCCAGGGCTGCCTTGCATCTGCCAGGGCATGGGGCGGTAATCCCCCTGCCAGCTATGCCTCTGCTACAGGCTGCAATAAGTCCTATGACAGCAGCATCAAACTGCAACATCACATGCTGTCTTTGCTGATACCTGCAAGGTCAGCGGTCACAAGGTTGCCACCATCACCGCCTTGATGGTATGCATCCTGTTCTCTGCCTCCTCAAACACCAGGGACTGGGCAGATTCAAATACCTCATCTGTCACTTCCATCTCGGTGATCCCAAACCGCTCTCCCATCTGGGCACCTGTCTTCGTCTTCAGATCATGGAATGCAGGCAGGCAGTGCATAAAGACAGCCTTCTCACCGGCACGTTGCATAACTGCTGCATTCACCTGGTAGGGGGACAGCACCTGAATCCGCTCCTCCCACACCTCCTCAGGCTCTCCCATGGACACCCACACATCGGTGTAGACCACGTCCACCCCTTCCGTCCCGGCCACTGCGTCCTCTGTCAAGGTGATACTGCCTCCTGTCCGTGAAGCAATCTCCCGGCACCGGGCCACCAGCTCTTCCTCCGGGAAGTACGCCCTGGCAGTGCATGCAGTAAAATGCATTCCCATCTTGGCACAGGCCACCATCAGGGAATTGCCCATATTGTACCTGGCATCTCCCATGTAAGTGAGCCGGATCCCCTGCAGATATCCGAAATGTTCCCGTATGGTCAGCAGGTCTGCCAGCATCTGTGTGGGATGAAATTCATTGGTCAAACCATTCCATACCGGCACTTTGGCATATTTTGCAAGTTCTTCCACGATCTCCTGTCCATATCCCCTGTACTCGATGCCTTCGAACATACCCGAAAGCACACGGGCCGTGTCAGCAATGCTCTCTTTCTTCCCAATCTGGGAACTTGACGGATCCAGATAGGTGGTTCCCAGCCCCAGGTCATGGGCTGCCACTTCAAAAGAACATCTGGTACGTGTGCTGGTCTTCTCGAAGATCAGCGCCACATTTTTCCCCCGGAAGGTATCCATGGGCATCCCCTGCTTCTTCTTCGCCTTCAGCTCTGCCGCCAAATCCAGCAGATATAAGATCTCTTCCGATGTAAAATCCAATAATTTCAGAAAATCCCGTCCCCTTAAATCCATCTATCCATACCGCCTTTCCCAGATCCCTGCTACAGGCTGCCCTCTGTACCAGACACAGCCCCTTCCGGCTGCCTGGGGGAATCCTGCCCATATGCTGTCTTGTTGCCTTACACATTTATACTGCATAACGCTGAATACTGCCTAATGTAATCATGCGATTGAACCAGTCAGCGTTATGCAGTCTGGTTTCACGGCAGGTGAAATCGTTAAGCAGTACAAATTGCGCAAAAAAAGAATCACTTATTAAATATACTTCATACTTTCCCGTTTTTCAACCCTTTCTGTCTAAAAACCCACGAACCTTTTCCACACCAAAAGGCAGGGAGTTCCCTGCCTTACCGGTCCATCCTATGCATCTGGCCGGTGTACTAGTTGGGTGCCTTTTCCAGTCCGAAGCGGATGTGCATGCCAAATCCTTGAAATACCTGCTGTAGCTGGGTGGCAGACAGTTCCACCGTCAATACCTTTGTGCCATCCTGGTGCTCTCCTGTCTCCAGAATCGTGGTTTCCACCAGAAGAACGGAGTCCTCCCCTTCCGGCACCTGAGAGAAATAGGCAGGATATTCCGGATCTCCCTTCTCCCAGTATATAGACAATTTGTCCCCCGCTCCTGCCGTCTCATATCCGGGAACCACACCTGCCGGAAACGTAAAGCGATAGGTATCACCTTCCAGATGTTCCAGGAAACAGCCGCTCCACATGACCACAATGCTCTCTGCCTTCTGTGCAAACCTCACCGGCCAGGTTTCCATCACCATTACTTCCTCTCCCGCAGGAAATGTGATCTGCACCATATCACCTGGCAGAAGTTCCTGCTCTTCTCTCTCAAAATAGGTCGAAATACTATCCGCCTCCGGAATATCTGCCTCATCCCACCACCCGGGAATCTGAACCACCCTCTGGGCATTTTCCCCTATTAGGATATCTGAGACCACCCCATAATACACTTCCTGTATTTTCTCCTCCCGGGTCTTCGCCGGGTTGGCCAGCAGTACCATGGCCACCACCACACAGCAAATAGCCGCTACTGCTACTGCCAGGGCAGCAGGCTTCTTGTACCGGAGCACATTCCGTATACGGCTACCTGTATTTCCTTCCCCGAAGGCCAGGGGTACGCCGCTCACCATATGCCTCCCTGTGGCCATGCCCAGCAGGGAGGCCGTATATGCTTTCTTCACATCACTGCCGGTTCTGCGAATTACAGCCTCATCACAGGACATCTCCATGTCCTTCTCGCTAAGGAAGAAAGCCACCCATGCCAAAGGATTGAACCAGTGGATGCATAGCGCCAGGAAAGCCAGTATCTTCACCACATGGTCCCTGCGTCTGATGTGGATCTGCTCATGGAGCAGTACATAGGATCTCTCCCTCTCCCCAAGCCCCTCTGGCAGATAGATCCGGGGACTGACCAGCCCCATGACAAAAGGCGTGGACACCTCTTTTGTCACATAGAACTCCCGGCCTTCGCGCCTGGCTCCCCGCAGCTTTCGCTTCAGCCCTGCCAGAGCCAGCAGACTGTAGCCTGCCATACCGCAGATCCCCAGAAGCCAGATCCTGAAACCTGCCCAGAGGACTACATTTGTCCCATTCCCTGGCAGGAAGATCTTCTCCCAGATCGAAGTGGCTGCCAGCCCGTCCTTCCCCATGTCAATTCCTTCCCTGTTATCTGTCCCCTCTGCCAGAAGAGTGCCCCCTGCGTCCTCCTGTAGCTCTGTCTGCCCGCCCGCCAGGGCCAGTTCCTCCGGGATGTATGCCATCCATCCCCGGGAGGGGACAGACTGTTCCAGCACTCCCAGCAGGGAAAAACCTGCTGTAAAGGAAACAGGGCACAGCAGCCTGAAGAGCACCACTCCCCATAGACAGTAGGAAAAAATCCGCGGTACCCTCTGCAGGAAAAGCCGCATCACCAGCACTGCCAGAATCACAAAGCTGCCGGTCAGACTCATGTTCAGCACCTTTATAAAAACCTGTTCACCCATGGCTTTCCTCCTCGTATGCATCAATCAGTTTTTTCAGTTCCGCTATTTCCCTGTCACCAAGCTTCTTCCTCCTGGAAAAAGCCGTTAGGAACCGGGGCAGGGAACCCCCGAACGTATCATTGATAAACTGTTCCCCCTGGGCCGCCTGGAATTCCTCCCGGGTCATAAGTACCTCCACCACACCGCTGTTATTGGCAAACAGTTTCCTGTCGCACAAGCGCTTCAGCATGGTATACGTGGTGGTCCGCTTCCAGGCAAAAACCTTCTCGCACAGCTTTGCCAGCTCTCCGGAACCCACCGGGGCCTTCTCCCAGATCAGATCCGCAAATTTCTGTTCCATGTCCCCCAGTCTGTATGGATCCATATCTACACCTCCGTGTGCGCTTTAAGCGCACATACCAGTCAACAACCCCTCAGCAGGCTGACGGGACATCAAACACCTCCTGCCCACCCTGGCAGGTCTCCTTGTTGTATCTGTGAATGCATTTGTTCGTGTCCTGTCCCCGTTTCTTTTGTCTAATGTCTTTAGACACCTTTAGTCTAACACAGTTAGACAGCTCTGTCAACCAGGATATTGCTGATAAAAAGGGAACCCTGGACGCCCTTATAGACGTCCAGGGTTCCCCCTTTCAATATTTAATAGAATGTCACCTCCGAGATAGCAGTATCCTCATATTTACTTCCTTCGTAAACAGACTCGATTACAATCGTCACATAGCTTGTGTTCACCGGCGCAGAAAACGATACTGTCTGTTCCTGCATCAGATCCTGCAAGGTTACGGACTGGGTGGAACCATCGGAGAATTCCAAACGGATATCTGTAGGACGTGAGTTCTCTGAGTAACGTTTCTCGTCCTTCTGATATCCTCCACAGATCTTCAGACCTGTTACCTTATAAATGCCATCAAATGTAAATGTGACTGACTCCCCGGTTCCCTGCCCAGATACCCCCTCCACCCAGGCTGTGGCAGGATCCCCGTCAATGAGCCTCTCCGCGGAATGGGTCATGTTATGCTCCGACAGGGCGGAGCTGGCCGTGACACTCACCACATTGTTCATCTGTATGCCAGGTATCTGCCCCTCCAGACTTTTCTCATATGCCACAATCAGATCTCTGTTGGCAATCTGGTATTCGTTCAGCATGCTCTCCTGGAAATCCCCTGGTTCTATGGAAGGTACATACCAGTCATAAGACGCAAAATACACCTGCAAGGCTTCGTCCTTGAACTTCCGTCCCATCCATGCATAGATTCCATTGCGGGCCAGACGGCATGTATCCACATCAAACAATGCAATCTCTTCCTGGGTAAAATACTTTTTATCGGAAAACTGGATGAACTCCAGAAGTCTGGCCTGTCTCAAAGCCGCCGGATCCACCTCCTCCGGGGCAGGTTCCACCCCTGCATCCCCGTTACTGCCTGGATCCGTCCCTTCTGCCAGATTTCCTTCCCCTTCCGTACTTCCCTGGGCTTCCCCCTGGCTGTCCTGTTCCTCTTCTGCTGCCTGTGCATAAGCCTCCTGCCATTCCTGCATCCTCTCTCCCAGAACAGCGTTGCCTGTCCGCTCCTGCCCCTGGGTCAGCACCTGGAGCGCCTGCTCCGGATTTCCTGCCTGGTAGAGGGTCTCAGCCTCAGCCAGGTATACTTCTGCCAGCTTATCCAGCAGGGATCCCTCCCCGGATTCTTCCATCTGTTCCTGCCCTTGTACCAGAAGTTCCCTGGCAGCATCAAACGCACCGCCCTGCACCAGGATATCAGTCCCGGACAGGTATACTTCCAGAAGCTTGTCCTCCAGGGTGGCCTTATCTTTCTTTCTCTCTACCCTTTTAACTCCCCGCTTCAGTATTTTCACGGCATACTGTAACTGCTCGCTGGCGTTCTCCGTAGAGCAGCCCAGCAGATAGACATCTGCCATTTGCACATACACTTCCACCATGGTTTCGTCAAAGGAAAGTGCATCCTCATAATGCTCCAGGGCTTCCCCATACTCTCCTTCTTCCAGGGCTGCCTGGGCCATTTTCATGCTCTTCTGGTACTGGTAGCCATCGCTGGTAAAATACCAGATGCCACCGGCAGCCGCTCCTGCCAGCAGAAGCAGCAACACCGCCATAAGGACAGGCAGGCGTTTCTTCCTGCCCTTTCCGCCTTCGGGCGCATGCTTTCCCTCATCCGGGCTTTCAGCCGTCTTCTCCTTTTCACCTGCATTTACACTTTTATCATCGCTTCTATTTTGGCCTGCATTTGCGTCTGTACTGACACTTTTATCCGCACTTGCACTTCCGTTGACATCCTGGATGCCGTTATCTCCATGGATGCCTTCCGCTTCCATGCTTTTACCGTCACCCCCAGCTCCCATACCGCCCTTCTGCACACTGGCCGGATCTGTCTGGATTCCTTCTCGGATATCTGCCCTTTTTGAGATCGATGCACCACATTTGCCGCAAAACGCGGCGCCTTCCTTCAGCTCTCCTCCGCATTTCCCACAAAACTGTCCCATGATTAGCTTTCCCTTTCTTTTTTCTGGCCTGTCTTATGAAGAAGCCCATATGCCAGGCAGGCCACTACCCCGGCTACCACCAGAATGCTTCCCTGCATCATCCCCATACCCTTCACCGGGCCAAGAAGACTTTTCCAGAAACTGCGTCCAAATCCTATGCTGCGGTTCAAGAAAGTCACCAAGGATCCCGTCATAGCACCCGCCGCAAAATTGGTCGCACCTACCAACACACTACAGATTCCCAGGTATACCAGCACTTTTTCTTTCCGGGACTGCAGGATGAATATCCCTGCAAGTGCCAGGACTGCCAGCACCAGGAACAAAGCAGCCATCCCATAAGAACCCAGGAAACTGATCAGCCTAAATACCTGCGGGTTCTCATCCCGGTACAGGGAGAGATCCGTCTGCTCCAGCAGATCTTCCATCTGTTCAGCCAGATAACGGGCTTCCCCTTCTTCTATGATTAATAAAGTCATTTCAGCGATGGTATCACGATTCTTGTCCAGGAGCTTCTCCAGATCTTTGGTCTCAATGATACCATCTCCTGTATTTTTAAGAAGATCCTCTACATAGTCGTTGATTTTATCAGCGATAAATCTCTTGATAAATTTCTCAGACAGCAGTTTCTCCAGATTCTCGTCTGTCAGATACTCCCTCCACTCAGAGTCTATGTTGTTCTGGATCAGTTCTGCCACAGTTGGCGCCTGGAAATCGTCCCCCTTCAGGAAACGCAGCCTGGCCTCTGAAACTTCCAGTTCCTCAATGGCATTATCAATTCCCTCCGCACGCACCATATGGCGCAGCAGGAAAATGGCACTGGCGCCGATTCCCAACACAATCACCAGGATTCCCAGCACAACGGAAATCCCTGTATGTACCGCTTTCTGCTTTTTCTGTCCTGCCTTCGCATTTCCCTGCAAAGGGGTTTTCTGCTGTGTGTTCTGCTGCTTCTGCTGCCTTCCCTCCTCTGCTTTGCATCCGCATTTGACACAGAACATCGCATCCTCTGCAAGAGTGGCTCCACAATTTTTACATGTCATCCTGCTTCCTCCTGTCTGCCTCATCCCGGCATACTGCCTTCCCTATCTGGCAGATTCCCATTCTCATCATATTCATATCTTTCCCTCAGCACTTCGGATCCATTGCCACAGTCGTAATGTGCCGACATCCTTTCTGTACCAGCCTCATCATACTGATATTCATTGACGCGTTGATACTCCCATTGTAGTTATTGTAATTTGCCCAGCATTCACCTGTATTGTCTGCCCCTTGCTCCTTCCCTGGTTCTCCTTGTTTACCTGCGCCCCACACCCGGTGCAGAATGCCATTCCTTCCTCCAGCTTTGCACCACATTTGTCACAATAACCCATCCTGTCTTTCCCATTCTTTTACATCCTATACTTTCTCTTTCCTTATGGCTGTGCCCTCCTGCCCTGCCATATCTGTAGTGCTTTGCACAGCACCAGCAATATGCCCGTATATCCCGCCATCCCCCACAGGTAATAGTCACTATGGATAGACTGTAAATAGTAAAAAGGCGGCAGCAGATGCCCCAGCAAGCGCAGATTTCCCACAGACACGAATACCGGGCACAGCACCAGCATGGCCAACACCAATATCATAATGCAGGTTCCCAGCCGTTCCGGAATCCGGCACAACAGGCGGATCAGATTACAGAAGGCCAGCACACAACCGGCAAAAACCAGTGCGCAGATCAGTTCTCTGAACCATACGGTGTACACTCCTGCCAGATAGCAGGCCACCAGGAGAACGATCACCCCGTCCAGAAGCATTACCCCATGTACCCCGTATGCTGCCCACAGCCTGCGCGATACCGGTATCCTGTCAAACATGCCCTTTCTCTCATCCTCCATAAAATACAGGGATGCCGCAAACCCACACAACGCCAGCCACACAGCCAGCAGTCCCCTAAGAGGAGCCTGCAGGTAATTGTATTCTTCCTCTTCCATATAGGATCCGTCCAGGTAGACCTGCTGAAACAGGCTTCCCTCCACCAGCCATTTCTCATATGCCTGTCTCAGTTCCCGGGCAGGAACATCTGAAAGACCTACCTCCTGCAAGATAAAATCTTCCGTTACCATATAGGAAAAAGCAGGATACAGCGCGTTATTGAGAATCTCACGGGTAAATGCCAGGAACACATTGTCCTCCCTCTCCACCACTGTCACCACCCCCTCCATCCGCCGGTTCCGGGCCACGTTCTGTAGCTTCTCCTGCAGATCCCCGGGAATGATCCAGGCTGCATCTGCCTGGAATTCTGCCACCATGTCCCGGGCCTCCTGCGCGCTGCTACACCGGATAAAATGAAGGACACCCCTCCGGTCTGCAAGCTTCTCCAGAATTCCTGCTGTCAATTCCTCCCCGGGATCCTCCACATACAAGGCAACCCGCATCAGACCACTCTCCTCCTGTGCTGCCAGGCGCATACCTGCCACCAGCAGGGGAACCAGACACAGGATCAGCAGGAAACTATACTTTCGGAACAGCCTCTTGTTCAGCAGGATGTATCTTATCCCCATTTTTCGTATCATATGGCTATCCCCTCCGTATCCTGTAGCTTCTGGCTGCCACAGCCAGTGCCAGGAATGCTGCCCCGTAGAGAACCACACCCCCGGTTGCCGCCCAGGAGAATTCCCCCAGCAGACTGCTATGTGTATATCCCAGTGCAACCCCTGTGGGCAGAAGCCTGCCGATGTGCTGTATGGTATCCGGGAAGAAACCCTGAGGGTAAAAAAAACCTGACAAGTACCCCATACTGATCCCACACACAAACTGCAGGAGCATACTGCCCACAACCCCCTCTACCAGTTCATACAACAGAAATTGCATGGCTCCGAACATAGCTGCTACCGGCAACATACTCATGCCAAACCTCCAGAGAGCCTCTGTCTCCTGGTAGTGCCATTCTGGCACAGAAAATGCTCCATTTCCCATTGCCAGGGCCAGCAGTCCCAGTACCTCCAGAAGGCAGATTCCCAGAAGAAACACATAGGCCAGATACTCCCCCATGGTCTGTCCCAGGCACCCGATGCCTTTTGCTGCCAGGAACCCCGGCAACTCCCTGGCTCTCCTGGTGAACAGGAGGCAGTTGTTGATACCACACAACAGCAGAAACAGGAGCAGGATGCTTCCAAGATAATATGTAATAACAGACAGGCCATCTGCCATGCCCAGCTCTTCCACCTCACACAAGCCACTTCTGGACAGCACCAGTTCAATTAGGTATAAGTTCAAGTCTTCCGTGGCCTTTAGCAGAATGTCTCTTCTGTCATGGGCCACCAGGATCTCCTGCATGGCAAATATGGCGCTCTGGGAGCGGGTCACCAGGTCAGAAGCCACATCCACAATCTCCTGCATGACGATACTGGCAATTCCTTTCTGTCCCTCTGACACCACATAGGTGATCGGCTTGTCATTGGCACCACTTTCCACTGCTGCCACCAGACCGTCCGGCACATAGGCGATTCCATTCAGTTCTCCCCTGTGGAATGCCTGCTCCGCCTCCTTCCCGGACATCTCCACCAGATCAATCACATAGCGGGAATCATCCAGGGACTGCAGGGCCGATATACCAAATCCCAGGTAGGTATCTGTCACATTTCCCACGATGCCGATCCTGTACTTCTGTCTGCCCTCCGACAGGATACCTCTCTCCAGGAAAAGAAATGCAAGCACCCCCATACAGACACATACCAGCAGGTTCACCAGCAGATGTCTGGGAAGTACTTTACGTCCCCGTTTCATTTGTACACAAAAATATGCATATCCCTTTTTCATTTACAGTTCACCTGCCAGGCGGTGGATATCCCCGTCATAGGAGTAGGGCATAAGCCGTCCCTCTTTCAGAATATAGCACTGGTCACACAATTCCAGTTCCTGGATATCATGGGTGGCCAGGAAAATGGTTCCGCCCTGTGCCTTATACCCTGCAAGATATTGGTATATATGCTCTTTGCAGATTATATCCAGGGCTGCGGAAGGTTCATCCAGCAGTAAAATCTTCGGATTCGCCATCACAGCACACCCAATGGACAGGCGTTTCTTCATCCCCCCGGACATCTTGTGGACAGGCGTCTTGAGAAATGCGCCGATTCCCAGCATCTCCAGCACACCACCTTCCAGTTCCCGGCGTATGGCACCTCCATCGTACCACAGACGCAGGTTGTCCCAGGCATTCAGCTCCTCCATCAGTGGATTCCCCTGAGGCACATAGCCCAGTACCTCACTTCTTAGTTTCCCATTGCGCAGCAGATCCTCCCTCTGATAGAGGAAGGATCCTGCATCTGCCTTCTGCACACCCGCCAGTATGGAGAGCAGTGTGGATTTTCCACAGCCATTACCACCCAGAATGCCCACACAGTCTCCTGGATTGGCTGTCAGGGATACCTTGTCCAATACCTGTTTCCGTTTATAGGATTTATACAATCCTGTCAGTTCTATCTCCATAAAATGGCTTTCCCCTGTTTTCTGCTGCATCTTCAGCTGTCCGAAGCCTACCAGGCTTCGGCTGGCGCAGCTGCATCCATATCCAATATATTTATATCCATATAAGTCTCATGCATGCCGAACAGACTCCAGATCCCCCACAGGCTGGGAATGCCAATGCTATCCAGATCATCCAGGTCTTCCAGCAATTCATCAGCCTCCTCCAGGGCCTCTACGATTTCATCCGGCGCATCTGCCTTTTCCAGGGCTTTTGTCATTCCCCTCAGATCAATGCCCTCCGTCCATTCCAGGAAATCATCCGTATCTTCCACCAGGACTACGCTTTTTCCCTTAGGAACAGATGCCTTGGAACCTTTTCCTGTCTGAATGGAAGCACCTATGCTGCCCACTTTTTCTTCATCATAGGTGATGCCCAGTGTGCACTGGTAGGATCCTTTGGAAGATTTCATATCCGCTGTCAGTGCCATATCCTCCAGGACAGACAGCCCTGGTATATATCTCCCCAGCTCGCCAATTTTAGAAGCAAGTTGTATTTCCAGCCTGCCATCGGGTCTGCCCTGTTTCAGTTTCTTCAGGTTAAGCTTCTTCACCGATACATCCAGCAGGGATGCTCCGTTGTACCTAAGCTGGAAATCGCCGCTTATGGTATCACCACTTCTTCTTCCACTGCCGGACAGTTTGATATCTCCCCCGTAACGAGGCTTGCAGGACAGTTCATAGCCGAACTTACTTCCTTTCTGGGGCATGAGGATGCTTATGGAAGTGCCCTCCACATCCAGTTTCCTGCCTATGATTTCTCCCTTGCCATTCACATAGACCTTCATGACAATTTTATCCATATCCACGCCATATCGATCCAGATCCTCCAGCATCTCCTCAACAGATTCCTGGAATTCCTCATAGGCATCCATGGGATCCATATCTCCATTGATACCTTCCCCGGCCCGCACCACTTCTGTCAGAATGGTTTTGATATCCTTGTCAGCCAGCATCTTCTCCAGGACTACCCTCATCATATCCTGCATGGTATCTGCGTCTATGGTCACCTTCAGTTCCGTACATTTGACCTGTATCCCTTCCACCTTTAAAGTCGTACTGCTCTTTTTCACGTCTTCCACACATCCAAGCGCCAGATTGAAATACCGTGTCAAAAGTTTCTGGAACTTCGCCTTATTGGGCATGGCCTCCATAAGCTGCCTGTTTATGGACTGCATATCTGCCCATTCCTCTGGGTCAACCTGTTGCCCCATCTCTTCCAGATCAAATCCCAGATATTTTTTATTGATCTCCGGAATCTGGACATACACACTCTCCGAATCCATATCCACAAGCATATTCCCTGACAATATGTTGTTCTTATTCAAGACAGCTGCCATATCCATGCTGACCCGACCATTTTTCACTGACATTCCACCGCTGATACCGGCGCTTTTCAGCCAGGACATGTCCAGTCCCACAAGTCCCAGAAGCCCCAGGAATTCCTCGCCTTCCTTTCCCAGCTCTACCGTAAGCTTCCCTTCCACGCGTCTGTCATAGAAGTTCAGCATGTCAAGCCCTTCCACATACCATTCTGCAAGATTCCCGGACAGCTCTTTTACGGCTTTCTTCTCCACATACTGGTAGTACTTCTCCGGAGAAGAGAATGTCCGGTGGAAGAAGTTGCTGATACGGGCGCCATTTGCAATGCCAATGACGAGTACCAGGACCACGGCTGCCGCCAGGATCAAAAGATTCTGCGACAGTACAATCTTCTTCCCACCTACGGAAAAGCCCTGTAACTTTCCCAGAACGGCAGTTGCATGGTCCGCTATAGTGCCCAGTTTGCCTGTCAAGAAGCCTGCCGCCTGCCGGATCGCCGCATTCCCACTACTCTTTCCATTCTTTTCTCCGCCTGCCGCAGAAGTATTCCCGGATTTCCGGGGGGCCGCGCCGAATTCCATGTCCGCTATGGAAGTGATGAACGGGGCACTGCCGCTATTTCTGTTATTTCCCTCCGTTGTTCCCCCTGTAACGCTCTTTTCCTTCCCTGTGGTGTCTCCTGCGTTTACAGGGGTTCCACATTTCGGGCAGAATGCTGCCCCGTCTTTTAGGTCATTTCCACAATTTTTGCAAAACATTTCCCTTATCCCCTCACCTATTATTCTATCTTCGTTCCACAAGACATGCAGAACAAGCTGTCCGTACCTAATTCAGCACCGCATTTTTTACACTTCCGGGAAAATGTCTGTCCCACTGCTTCCCCGCTGTCAGCCTGTTTCTCATCAGCCTTCTTTCCGCAGACATTGCAGTACATACTTCCAAAGGGAATCACAGAACCACAGTTCTCACACATCATCTGGCCTTCCAGGCGCAGCTTGTTCTTGTAATACCCCTGCCTGTTCAGGTCCAGCTTGTTGACCAGATCCACTATCCCGGCATACTGGGGATCTCCTGTATTCTGGTTCTTGTTGTTCTCATAGTACATCTGCCCAAGCTGGAAGATCCTCTGCTGGATCTCCTTTTCCACCTGTGCAATGTTCTCCATTACACGTTCCATTTCTGTTGGTTCCTTTGTGCTGTTTAAGAATTTCATGTCCCGGCCTCCTCATACTTGTCCATTGAACTGTGGAAATACAACAAAGTGTACTTTTTGAGCCGGGGAGGATATTTGTGTGTTTTTGTCCATATATGTCATATCCCGAAAAAATATATTGGAAATATTGCCTTTTTCTCGGATTTATGCTAGAATAGGCAGGAAATGTTATAATTTGTATCTTTTTGAACAGGAACCCACCAGTTGTTACCTTTTTTCAAAAAGTACACTTTTTGAGACACTTGATGTTATCTGTGCTTTCCCTTTCCTTCTTCCTTTTTTCCTTTTCCACAAGTAACAAGGCAGGAATAGCTCTTCCTTTTTCTATAAAATGTGGCGGTGGATATGTTGCATCGTCTGGCTGCTTCCTTTGCAGACAGCTCCCCCAATGCATGCCTACAGCATATTTCACCAAAATCATCTGGCAGGGACTTCACAGGTCTCCCAAACTTCACTCCCCGGATCCTGGCTGCTTCTATCCCCTCCTGCTGCCTGCGCTTGATATTTTTATGTTCATTTTCCGCCACGAAAGACAATATCTGTAATACAATGTCGCTTATAAATGCTCCCATCAAATCTTTTCCTTTTCTGGTATCCAGCAAAGGCATATCAAGCACCACAATATCTGCCCTCTTCTCTTTTGTCACAATGCGCCACTGCTCCAGGATTTCTTCATAATTCCTGCCCAGCCGGTCTATGCTTTTGATGTATAGCACATCGTCTGCTTCCAATCGCTGTAGTAGCTTATGATACATGGGACGGTCAAAATCCCTCCCCGACTGCTTATCCACAAACAGATTCTGCACCGGTACCCTGCTCTCACCCAGTGCCAGGATCTGTCTGTCTTCATTCTGTTCCTTCGTACTTACACGGACATAACCATATCTGTTACCCATACTTTCCTCCTGGTATCTGCTCTTATGCTATCTGCTTTGTCACTTTCTACGATCCTTTTTCTGTACAAATACATAAATCAGAATCTGCTTTTGGCAGATTCTCCGCCTGCGGCGGTTCCCCTCAGCGGTATAATTCCTCTCTGCCACAATTTGATCCTGCCTGGAGGGTTTTTTGTATCATAGGAAGCCCGAAAAACTTTCCTATGATACAAAAAAGCCGGCTCCCCTTTGGGAACCGGCTTCTCATGCATCTGCCTTGTCCTGCCTGCCAGTGGCTTACACGGCACTACTGTATTCCATTAGTTGCGGACTGTCTCCTTCCATGTGGCAGCCAGGCTTGCAATCCCCTGTAGTTCTGCGGGCAGGAGAATGGTGTTGGCTTTACCATCCGCAACCTTCTCGAATGCCTCCAGACTCTTGATCTTCAGCACAGCCTCATCGGCTCCTGCTTCCCTCAGCATCCGGATACCATCGGCATTGGCCTGCTGCACCTTTAGGATGGCTTCCGCTTCACCTTCTGCCTCCCGGATCATCTTTTCCTTCTCGGCCTCTGCGCGGAGAATAGCGGACTGCTTGTCAGCCTCAGCACGCAGGATGGCAGATTCCTTGGCACCCTCTGCCTCCAGGATCTTGGCCTTCTTCTCTCCTTCTGCACGGGTCACTGCCTCACGTCTCTCACGTTCAGCCTTCATCTGTTTCTCCATGGCATTCTGGATCTCTGCAGGAGGAATGATATTCTTCAGCTCCACCCGGTTCACCTTGATACCCCAGGGATCCGTGGCAATGTCCAGTGCTGCACGCATCTTGGTATTGATGGTCTCACGGCTGGTCAGTGTCTGATCCAATTCCAGGTCACCGATAATGTTACGAAGGGTGGTAGCTGTCAGGTTCTCAATGGCCATCATGGGATTCTCCACACCGTAGGTGAACAGCTTCGGATCCGTGATCTGGTAAAACACTACCGTGTCAATCCGCATGGTAACATTGTCCTTGGTAATCACAGGTTGGGGCGGGAAATCAGCCACCTGTTCTTTCAGATTCACCCTTCTGGCCACCTTATCCAGGAAAGGGACTTTCACATGGAATCCCACAGACCAGGTTCCCTGGTAAGCACCCAGACGCTCAATCACATAAGCCTGTGCCTGGGGAACGATTTTGAAACAGGACACCAGAATTACCAGTGCCAATATGACCAGTGCAATCAGTAAGTAAAACATCTTCCACCTCTTTCTGTACCGCTTTCTGGTACGAATCTTTTATATGGTCCCGGCTACACTTGCTGTCATACCCGAAAACAGATCATGGCAGCAAGAAGATTATCATTCTCCCTGCCGGGTTTCCAGCTCCTCCATCTGTGAAACACTCATTGGTTCCGGTACCACCGGCTGTGTGGGTGCAATCTTCTCCATCTGTGTGTCCATGCGGACAATCAGCTTCACACCGCTGATGGACACTACGTTCACCACACTGCCCACCGGGATCCGCACCCTGTCCTCACAGCTTCTGGCGCTCCACTCCTGGCCGCCTACTGTAACCTGCCCAATGGCCTGTAGATTGTCAATCTCACTTGTCACCACCGCCTGACGGCCTACCAGACTCTCCACATTGGTCTTCACACGGTCTTTGTTGAAATATTTCACAGCCACAGGCCTTGTGAAAAACAGCATCAGCAAGGACACCATGAAGAACAATAACACCTGCAGGAAAATCGGAAGTCCCAGTACTGCGGACAGAACAGCCACCAGTGCACCTCCTGCAAACCAGATGGAAGTCAGTCCCATGGTTGCCACTTCCACCACAATCGCTACAATCAATACCACCAACCAGATTATTATCATCTCGTCCATTTTAGCATTCCCTCTTTTCCTGTCATCCGCAAAGATTTCTTTCTGTCTCTCTAATTATATGTAAATTTTACTACAAATAAAGGATTTGGGCAATGCATTTTTTGGCACACCTTCAATTACAGAGAGTTAGTTAGTTTTTTCTTTGGTCTGCTGCATTGAAACAGTCAAGGGAACGCATTACTGTGATGTAAAATGCAAAGAGTGTGTTTATTCCCTAAGGGGTAATATCCGGGATCTTGAATTATGCATGGGGACATGTTTCTGGAGGTGCCGGGCTTCCACACAGCAACTTCTGCTTTACCAGCAGGACATTCAGACCAATGTAAAAAATTTTCTTACCGCTGCCTGGGAGCGTCCCCATATTGCGCCGAAGGCAAAATATGAGGTGACGCTCCCCATGCAGATCGGCGTGAGTGCAGCAGAAAACATCGGTTCTGGACGAGTGACCACGAAGCAGCTTGCGGCGGGCTATAACACAGTATGGGAGATCTTTGAGAATAATCGGGGACTGGATATCCAGGAAGGGAGCGGAGTGGCGCCTTCCATGGACACCATCGAGGTGTTAAACACCTGTGGAAGCACGAAGTATGCGCTGGTGACGAAGGATTCCAAGCCGTTGTTCGCCTGCGAAATACGCCCGGATTTCCGCGTAAACTTCGCTATCCATCCCAGACTGTTTGTGGCCTTGAGCGATATGGAGATACATGAGGAGTTTTTTGACGCAGCAACTCTGTCCCGTGCGCCAGAGATCATCGATTACGAAGGTCAGCAGTATGTCACCATCTATTTGGATGAGGATGTGAGTACCGGCAAAGTGGACATCTCCTACGACTTCGCCAGGTTCGACTGACTGAGTCCGTAAGATCTAAAAGAAACTACTTCACTATGGGCGGCGCCAGGGGGATGATCAAGGGCGCCGCCTGCTTTTAATCATAGGAAAGTTTTTGGATCTCCCTATATATTTTAACTGCCCGGATGAGATTCCCGCTTTTTCTGTCTCTGTGAGTTCGTGGATCATTGCATCTGCCTCCATATATTCCATAAATTTGCAGATACCTCCGGACGTCTGCCAGCTATCTGTTTCACGGCTTCCTGTCTCCGGAATGAAAAGGACATTCTATCTTCCGGCACATGGCCATTACATCCATATATCTACTATACATCAAAAGCCAGCACAGATGCATATTGTACAACATAACCAGGGTAGGAAAAAGGGCCGATCTGCCCGGAACAATCCGTAACACATCAGCCCTTTCCTGTAGCAGTCCTGCGAAAATAGTATATCCGCAGGTTTTCTGCTTTCAAGAAACTGTTTCAAGTCAGTTTTCCTTAATAGAACACATGATTTCCGATTACCAGTCCTTCCCGTCCATTGTTGCGCCTGAAGTGGGTCAGGTCACCTACATTGGATACACCGGACAGAGCTTCCTGGGCTGCCTGGATGCAGCTTTCCTTGATCCTGCCGGATTCATAGACCCTGTTCACCTTGCCGTTCAAAGCCGGTGTAAACTGTCCGGAAGCATAGATCACACCGTGGATACTGTCGGGATATGCCGCACTGCGCACACGGTTCATGACCACGGCCCCAACAGCTACCTGGCCTTCGTAACTCTCACCGCCTGCCTCACACTGGATCAGTGCTGCCAGCAGCAATGTAGTATCCGCATCTGTGGTATATTCCCCATAATTCACATGACGCTTGGCCTCTCTCTCTGCCTCTTCCCTGGCCTTGATCTCGTCCATGGTCTCCCCTGCGTCAATCAGGAAATCCAGTGCCACATATTCGGCAGACACATAGCCGTCCTGGCCTTCGTAGTCAATACAGATCCAGCCGTCTTCTGTCTCGCTTAACACTTCCACGATCTCTCCCTGGGGCAGTACCCCATAACGTCCTGCCTCAGTGCTGGGTTCCATACGGACACTAAGGGCATCCGTGTCGATTGTGGCAATCATCTTGCCCACTTCATTTGCAAGGGCTGTGGCATCTTCCCCAAAGAGCAGGTATTCATCAGAAGCCCACCCGATGATATTGCCTGACTGGAGCTTCGTCCATCCGTCTTTTCTCTCCAGGATCCTGCCTCCACAGTCCTTGTAAAGCTTTCCTACCTTATCTGCCTCTTCTCCGGCCTCGCTGCGCACATTCAGTGCGCTCTGCACATTAGCCATCACCAATGTGCTGGTCTCTTCTTCCTTCTGCTCACTCCAGATATCCAGGTTCAGCGCCCTGGCTGTAGCTTCCACCACCTCAGAAGAATTGCCCTGCCCCGGATTCAATACAGCAGCTACCCCTCCGCGCAGATCAACCTCCACCAGATCTCCTGTCCCTGCGGCACAAACGGTAAGGCCAGCCTGCAGGACAAGAGCCAATGACAGCAAAAGCCCCAGCACCGCAGACAGCAGTTGTTTGCTTCTAGTCATCTTGGTTACCTCCCAAACAAATATTAACAATAGTATTCCATTTATTCCTAAATTTATTACAAACTTGTTAAATTTGTTACAAGAGTCATCATAACAGAAGAATTCCCATTTGTCAAGTTTTGCATCATTTTTGCATCAAAAGTTCAGCCAGTGGGAAGCGCATGGGCAAAAATCGTGCTTGCACGAATTTTCACCCATTGTTTTCCACTGAGGGAATGCCCGTCTACCGTCTATGAGCAAAAAAATGAGCCGTGAAACGGCGAAGAGCGCCGCAGGCGCGGTTTTGCGAATGGACATGGGCTGAACTTTTGCCGGAAAAGTTCAGCCTATGGAAAGCATATGGAAAAAATCATGCGATTATTAAATTCATAAGTTTCTGGATTTCTCAATACAGGCCTCCATGGCATCCATGACAGCCGCTCTAAGCCCCTTCTTCTCCAGCACTTTCACAGCCTGGATGGTGGTGCCGCCTGGAGAACAAACCATATCCTTCAGTTCTCCAGGGTGCCTACCTGTCTCCAGAAGCATCCTGGCACTACCCAGCACTGCCTGGGCAGCAAATGCATAAGCCTGCTTCCGTGGCATCCCCTGGGCCACCGCCTCATCAGCCATAGCTTCCAGAAACAGAAACACATAGGCCGGGGCGCTTCCGCTGACGCCCACCACCACATCCATCAAGGATTCCGGAACCACATGTACCATGCCAAAGGCCCCCAGCAGTTCCAGCACCTTGTGAAGCTCCTCCGGGGACACTTCTTCCCCTGCACAGACCCCGGTACAGCCTTCTCCTACCAGGGCCGGGGTATTTGGCATACAGCGGATCAGTTTCCGGGTTCCTTTCCCGCCGTCCCCAAAGGCCTGCTCCAGATATGCCAGGCTCCTGCCTGCCGCAATACTCACCACCAGGGTATCTTCCCGGATCTCCTCTCTGATCTGGGGGATTACTTCCGGAAATACGGCAGGTTTTACTGCCAGGAACAGGACATCCGCCCATATAGCCACCTGTTTATTCTCCGGTACCGTGGCAATACCATAAGCCTGTTTTACCGCTTCCCTGGTTGCGGCAGTCCTGGCCGATCCCATGATCTCCTCCGGACGGGCCAGGCCCTTTGCCAGGACACCCCCGATCATAGCCATAGCCATATTCCCCAGTCCGATAAACCCTATTTTCATCATGATACCTCCTGTCCACTTAGGGGGAATACATTCCCTCCGTTTTATCCCTTCCGGTTCCTGTGGGCTTCATACAGCAGAAGGGAGGCCGCCACTGCGGCGTTCAAAGATTCCACCTGTCCCTCCATGGGAATCTTCAGGTATGTATCTGCCAGGGCAGCCAGCTCCCTGCTCAGCCCCTGCCCCTCGTTGCCAATCAAGAATGCCGTTCCCTCCCGGAAAGTAAAACTGTCATACTCCCTCTCTCCCTCCAGATGGGCTGCATAGGTACGGATCCGTGCAGCATGCAGTTTAACCATGGTATCCGCTATATTTTCCACATAGACAAAAGGAACCCGATAGATGGATCCCATGGTAGACCGGATTACTTTGGGATTGAAAATATCCACGGTCTGTCCAGCTAGGATGACCCCTGTGACCCCGGCACCCTCCCCGGTACGCAGAATGGTCCCCAGGTTGCCTGGATCCTGGAGATTTTCCAGGATTACCAGCAAGGGGCAGGCCGTCCCAAGCATGGACTCCAGGCTGTACCGGGGCTGCTTCACCACACAAAGCAGTCCCTGTGGTGCCTGGGTGTCAGACATTTTCCGGAATGCTTCCCCGGACACTACCTCATATCCTGTCTCCTGTAATTTTCTGTATACACCCGGATGGGCAGCGGCTTTCTCCAGGACCTGTTCAGACACATACACCTGACATATCTCCCCTGCCGGAGCCTCCTCATACATCTTAAAACCTTCCACCAGGAAAATTCCTGCACTGTTTCTTTCCTTCGCCTTCTCCCGCCATTGCACCACCTGTTTTACCTTTGGGTTTGAGCTGCTGGTAATCATGGCCATCCCCCCTGTCTATGTGTCTGCACTGTTTTTCCGTGCAATCCCCCTGTCTGTTGCCCTGCACTGTTTTCCTGCCTGGCTGTTTTGCCTGTGTCTTCCGGCAAACGCTCTCATGTCTGTTGGCCGCTGCCTTCTGGAAGAGGCTTTTATCCTCATATCTGTTACCTGGCAGACTGAACCTTCTGCCTTTAAATGATTGCCTTCTTAAGGCGTCCCCTGGCTGAAAAGAAGGGGCAGTTTCCTGCCCCTTTTCCTGATCTGTTCCCCATTTCCTTACACTGTCAGCAGCTGTGCCACCTCATACTGGTAGTCATCAATGCTCTTCTGCATCTGCAATGCTTCCTCGATATCATAGTCTGTAAACTGGCCATGGGTATAACCTACCACACGGTTGGTCTTGCCCTTGATCATGATGTCCACTGCATAAGCCCCCATAATGGATGCATAATATCGGTCCATGGCAGTAGGATTGCCTCCACGCTGCATGTAGCCCAGGATTGTAGCCCTTGTCTCTATACCCGTGGCCGCTTCGATCCGCCGGGCCATGGAGGTGGAATGGCCGATACCCTCCGCGTTGATGATCAGATGATGGGTCTTGCCTTTCTTGCGGCTCTCTATGATATGGTCTATGATCTCCTGCTCGTCATACTCATATTTCTCCGGAAGCAGCACATCTTCCGCGCCGTTCGCAATGCCACACCATAAAGCGATATATCCTGCGTTGCGTCCCATAACTTCGATAATGCTACAGCGCTCATGGGAGGAGGAAGTGTCCTTGACCTTGTCAATGGCCTGCATGGCCGTGTTCACAGCTGTGTCAAAGCCAATGGTATACTCCGTACAGGCAATGTCCAGATCAATGGTGCCTGGCACCCCTATTGTGTTGATGCCCTGCCTGGACAACGCCTGGGCACCTCTGTAAGAACCATCTCCGCCAATCACCACGATACCGTCTATGCCATGCTGCCTACAGATCTCCGCTGCCTTCTGCTGGATATCCGGTCTCTTAAACTCCAGACACCTGGCAGTACCCAGAATAGTGCCGCCCCGCTGGATGATATCTGAGACATTCCGGGCCTGCATATCTATAATCTCTTCATTCAGAAGCCCCATGTAACCTCTCTTGATACCCTTCACCTTCAGACCTCTGGAAATTGCAGTACGGGCTGCGGAACGGATCGCCGCATTCATGCCAGGTGCATCTCCTCCGCTGGTCAGAATCCCAATTGTCTTTATCTCACTAGCCATGACTTACCTCCTGTCAAACTCCTGTCTTTTATCTCAACCCTGTATCTGGAAAACTTTAGTATCTTCTGTTGCTTTATTTTAATCTATTTGCTTTTGGTTTTCAATAGGTCTGTTCTTTTTTTAACGAATTTTTACGTTTTCCCTGCCAAAAACCGCCATCAGCTTTTCCTCTAGTAAATGATCTGCACAGACCCGCTGATTGGGCGGCAGCACCTTATATCCCCTGGTGCTTTTCAGGAATATCACCACATCATCATTTCCATCAGAATCTGCTATTGTCTCCAGAAGCTCCTTCTCCCTGGCATAGTAGCTGTCCGCATCCGGAAACTGCACCCAGATTCCCTTTAAAAGCTTCGATCCAGCAGCATCTGATCTGCCCTCGCCATTTCGGACACCATACCCTCCAGGCCTGCCGTCCCCATTCCGATTCTTTCCGGTACCATGCCCATCTTTCTGGTTCCTGCCAGAACGGTTCCGGAAGATGGGGCCGTCTCCTGCCCCGGCTGCCTCCTCAAAAGACAGGATCTGCTCACAGATCAGTTTGCCGTCCTTATCTTCCTCCACATTGGCCCTGCCCTTTACAAAGATTTTGGCATCCTCCGCCAGCAAGGCGCTATAGCGCTCATAATCCCTGGGGAACACTACCACTTCCACATTTCCCACCAGGTCTTCCAGGTTCAGGAAAGCCATGACCTTGTCGTTTTTGGTGTATTTGATAGTCTTGTCCGCAATCATCCCTCCCAGCACCACGTTTTCCTGGTCCAGCACCCGTACTGCACCAGCCTCCTCGTCCAGGACAAAATCCGTGGTAGTATGTGTGATATGACGCTTCCACAGCTCCTGATAGCTCTCCAGGGGATGACCGCTCAGATAGATGCCCAGCACCTCCTTCTCAAAAGCCAGCAGCATCTCTTTGGTATATTCCCCCACATCCGGCATCCGGATATCAAATTCGTCCTTATGGGAATCATCTGCAATGTCAAAAAGAGTGAGCTGCCCTGCCAGGTTGTTTTTCTTATCCCTGGTGATGGCATCCAGGATCTGCACATACACACTCATGAACTGCTTCCTGGTTCCTCCCAGGCTGTCCAGGGCACCCGCCTTGATAAAATTCTCTATGGCCCGCTTATTGATATCCTTGTCCGCCACACGGGTAATGAAGTCCTTCAGATTAGTAAAAATTCCTCTTTCAGCCCGCTCCTTTTCGATCACCTCGGCTACAGGGCGTCCTACAGTCTTGATAGCCGTCAGCGCATAACGAATCCCTTTCCCTGTTACAGAGAAACCGCTTTCTCCCTCATTAATGTCCGGCGGCAGCATCCGGATGCCCATACTGCGGCAGGTTAAGATGTATTCGGACACTTTGCCCGGATTGTCAATGACAGAAGTCAGGAGTGCAGCCATGAACTCCACCGGATAATAGTATTTCAAGTAAGCTGTCTGGTAGGCTACCACCGCATAGCAGGCCGCGTGAGACTTATTAAAGGCATATTTTGCAAAATCCATCATGTCCTCATAGATGCCCGCCGCCACTTTTTCGTCTATTCCCTTGGCCACACAGCCAGGCACCCCTTCCTCCTCATTGCCATAGATGAAATTGGCCCGCTCCTTCTCCATGACGGACTGTTTCTTCTTGCTCATGGCCCGGCGTACCAGGTCAGACCGCCCCAGGGTATATCCCCCCAGATCCCGGACAATCTGCATCACCTGTTCCTGGTAGACAATACAACCGTAAGTAGGTGCCAGAATTGGTTCCAGCTGGGGACAGGAATACACCACATCGCTGTGGGTGTTCTTGCCCTTGATATATTTCGGAATGAAATCCATGGGGCCGGGACGGTACAGGGAGATCCCGGCAATGATGTCTTCCAGGGAGCGTGGGCGCAGTTCTTTCATAAAATTTTTCATTCCTGCACTTTCCAACTGGAAGACTCCTTCCGTCCGGCCTGTGCCAATGGACTCCAGTACTTTTATGTCGTCATAATCAATATGATCAATGTCGATCTTCCTGCCGGTACCCTTCTGAACAAATTCCACCGCATCATGAATCACCGTCAAGGTGCGCAGCCCCAGAAAGTCCATCTTCAGAAGTCCCAGCTCCTCCAGGGTGGTCATGGTAAACTGGGTGGTGACGGAACCGTCACTCCCCCGGGATAAGGGCACAAACTCCTCCGCTGCCTCCGGGCAGATCACCACCCCGGCTGCATGCATGGAAGTGTGTCTGGGCAGACCCTCCAGACGTTTACACATATCGATCAAATGGGTTACCTGGGGGTCTTCCTGGCAGAGTTTACGCAACTCCGGATTCTTCTCCAGTGCCCGCTCTATGGTAATATTCAGCTCATTAGGCACCATCTTGGCAATAGAATCCACAAAAGAGTAGGGCAGGTCCATCACCCGTCCCACATCCCGGATCACTCCCTTGGCGGCCATGGTACCGAAGGTGACGATCTGTACCACCTTGTCTGCACCATATTTCCTCCCCACATAGTCAATGACCTCCTGCCTGCGGTTGAAGCAGAAGTCAATATCAATATCGGGCATGGACACACGCTCCGGATTTAGGAAACGCTCAAAAAGCAGGCTGTAACGGATGGGATCAATATTGGTGATCTTCAGACAGTAGGAAACAATGCTTCCTGCCGCGGATCCCCTGCCCGGGCCTACCGGGATCCCGTTTTTCCTGGCATAATTGATAAAATCCCACACAATCAGGAAATAATCCACATATCCCATCCTCCGAATCACATCCAGCTCATAGTCCAGCCGTTCCCGCAAGGTCTGTCCGGTATCCCCAGCCAGAGCTGTCATATCCGTATAACGCTCCTGTAGTCCGTCCTCGCAGAGCTTGTTCAGATAACTCCAGGAATCATATTCTTCCGGCACCTGGTAATGAGGTAGTTTTGTAACTCCGAACTGGATCTCCACATGGCAGCGGTCTGCAATACGCTGGGTATTCTCCACTGCTTCCCAGGCATAGGGGAACAGCCCCTTCATCTCCTCCTCGCTCTTCACATAATACTGGCCGCCCTCATAACGCATCCTGTCCTCATCGGAGAGCTTCTTTCCTGTCTGCAGGCACAGGAGAATATCATGGGAATCTGCATCCTTTGCATAGGTGTAGTGGACATCGTTGGTGGCCACCAGGGGAATGTCCAGTTCCTTGCTCATTTTCAGCAGCTCCGTGTTTACCATACGCTGCTCCGGAATCCCATGATCCTGCAATTCCAGAAAATAGTTCCCCCTGCCAAAGCAGGACTCATATTTCCTGGCTGCCTTCCTGGCCGCGTCCGGCAGCCCTTTTGTGATATAGCGCTGCACTTCCCCTGCCAGACAGGCGGAAAGGGCTATCAGCCCCTCATGGTATCTCTCCAGGATCTCCATATCCACCCTGGGACGGTAATAATAACCTTCTGTGAATCCACGGCTGACAATCTTCATCAGATTGGCATAACCAGTTTGGTTCTCCGCCAGCAGCACCAGATGGTAATACCGGTCTTCCCCGCCCGTCAGTTCCTTGTCAAACCGGGAATTCGGGGCCACATAGACCTCACAGCCCAGAATGGGCTTGATCCCTGCCTCCTTGGCCGCCCTGTAAAAGTCAATGACCCCATACATGACGCCGTGATCCGTGATGGCAGCGCTGTCCATGCCCAGTTCTTTCACCCGGGCCACATATTCCTTGATCTTGTTGGAGCCGTCCAGAAGGGAATATTCCGTGTGGACGTGGAGATGTGCAAAAGCCATGATTCCTCTCATTCTGCCGCATACGGCGGCTCATTCTGCTGTAATGGTTCATTCACATTTCGCCCGATGACTTGCCCGAACTTCCATCTGCCAGGATGGTTTCAGACTGCAATACCACCACATCGCTTCGTTCAGCTGCCTTGCAGGCTGAAAACATATCCTGCGTCACTTGTCTAAAATGAATGTGTCAGTGCACCAGGTATGTCGCATCGAAATTGTATCATCCTTTTTATTATAACGAAACTGCATATAATTTCAAGAAAAGAAAACCCCATAAATAAAATCCGAATACTACTTGAGTTTCCTCTTATAAGTGCACCCTATGGCTTCAAAGTTAGAACATCCCAAAAACTCGCCATATGGACCAACCTTTTTTAATAATCTCCTACCACACAATGGACACTCAAATCCTTCCTGCTTACTATAAAAATACCTCCCAAGCAGATTCTGGTTATTCCCAGTGTCTGCCCAGGAGGTATCTGATCTCCATCTGCCTACATTCTGATTATCCGTATACCTTACAGGTATTTCTTCAGTACATCCACCTTGTCACAGGCCTCCCAAGGCAGCGACAGGTCATCTCTTCCAAAGTGCCCGTAAGCCGCAGTCTGCCTGTAGATAGGCCTGCGCAGATCCAGCATCTTGATGATCCCGGCAGGACGCAGATCGAAATTCTCCCGGATGATCTCCACCAGTTTCTCGTCTGCAAGCTTCCCTGTCCCAAAGGTATCCACCATCACAGAAGTGGGCTGTGCCACCCCAATGGCATAGGAGAGCTGGATCTCACATCTGTCTGCCAGTCCTGCTGCCACTATATTCTTGGCCACATAGCGGGCAGCGTAGGCAGCGCTTCTGTCCACTTTGGTGCAGTCTTTGCCGGAGAACGCACCACCGCCGTGACGTGCATAGCCACCATAAGTGTCCACAATGATCTTGCGTCCTGTCAGTCCTGCATCTCCATGCGGTCCGCCGATCACAAAACGTCCGGTGGGGTTGATGAAGAACTTCGTATTTTCGTCCACCAACTCCTTGGGTATCACCGGATCAAACACATATTTGCGGATGTCCTCATGGATCCGCTCCTGGGCCACATCCTCATCGTGCTGGGTGGAAAGCACCACCGCCTCCAGGCGCACAGGTCTGCCATTCTCATCATATTCCACAGACACCTGGCTCTTCCCATCCGGCCTAAGGTAAGGAAGGGTACCATCCTTGCGTACTTTCGTCAGCTGTCTGGCCAGCTTGTGGGCCAGGGAAATGGGATAGGGCATCCCCTCTTTTGTCTCATTGGTGGCATAACCGAACATCATACCCTGATCCCCTGCCCCGATGGCTTCGATCTGGGCATCGCTTAAGCTGGACTCCCTTGCCTCCAGAGCCTTATCCACGCCCATGGCAATGTCCGGGGACTGTTTGTCCAGGGCTACCATCACAGCACAGGTGTGGCCGTCAAATCCTGTTCTGGCATCATTATAGCCGATTTCATTTACTGTCTTGCGCACTATGGCCGGGATATCAAGCTGGGCTTTTGTGGTAATCTCCCCTGTCACCAGAACAAATCCCGTGCAACTTGCCGTCTCACAGGCCACACGGCTCATGGGATCCTGCTCCATGCAGGCATCCAGGATGGCATCTGACACAGCATCACATACTTTGTCGGGATGTCCTTCTGTCACAGATTCTGAAGTAAATAACTGCTTTTCCATTGTATTTTCCTTTCCTGGTTATATGAAACCAATTGGTACGGCTGGCCGGTACACCGTATTATGATGGTTTTCTTCTGTTTCCAGGCTGTCCGGCAGTCCGTGAAGATATAGGCCATAAAAAACGATATAATTCGTCTTCCAGGTCTTTCTGGGGATAGACCTTCCTACAAGGTAAATAGTGTCTGCAGCACCTTGCTGGTTCCGGGTCTGTCTGGCAACGGATTTTCCTATAAAGTAAAAAAGCCCGCTTGCAATAAGCGGACTGGAATATTCTTGTTCCTGGGTCCTCTTATTGTTCGATCCAAACTCGCTCAGGGGGGGCACCTTCCTCAATAGGGGTTGCCGTGGCTTCATCGATCCTATGTATCTCCACCAGCTCTGAATAAGAGAAACCGAAACAGCTCTGAAATATAAGCTGTTGCGGAAAACCATATGCAATTTTTTCTTTTCTAAGATTACTATGAAAAATTCCTTCTGTCAACTGTAATTTTTATTTTTACAAATATTTCCACACTGTTCCTGCAAGCCGCTCCCTATCCCCCATGCCAGGCCCGGATCATTGGCCTCCACCTGGTACAGACTCAGCCTGTCTTTAACCTGAATTTCTGGTAATCCTTCTCTGTCTCCACCAGTTCGATCTGGGCGCCCAGGGCCTGGAGCTTCAGATGGAAATCCTCGTATCCCCGCTGGATATACTGCACATCATCCACTGTGCTATATCCTTCCGCCGTCAGCGCCGCAATCACCAGGGCTGCCCCTGCCCGCAGATCCGGGGCCGAGATGCTTGTCCCTGTATATCTCTCCACCCCCGTGATAATGGCGGTATTGCCTTCCACCTTGATGTTGGCTCCCATTCTGGTCAGTTCGTCCACATATTTGAAACGATTCTCAAACACACTCTCCGTAACAATACTGGTTCCCTTGGAAAGGGCCAGGGCCACTGTGATCTGAGGCTGCATATCTGTGGGAAAACCAGGATAAGGCAATGTCTTCACATGGGTATGCTCCAGGGTCCTGGTGGCCACTACCCGGATGCAATCATCAGCCTCCTCCACCTGACAGCCGATCTCCAGCAGTTTCGCTGTAATGGATTCCAGATGTTTAGGGATCACATTTTTTACTGTCACATCCCCTTTTGTCACCGCCCCGGCAAACATGAAAGTACCTGCCTCTATCTGATCCGGAATAATGGTGTACTCTGTACCATGCAGCTTCTGCACCCCCCGGATACGGATCACGTCCGTGCCTGCCCCCTTGATATTGGCTCCCATGCTGTTCAGGAAATTAGCCAGATCCACCACATGAGGTTCCTTGGCAGCATTTTCAATGATGGTCATGCCCTCTGCCATGGTAGCCGCCATCATCACATTGATAGTTGCACCCACACTGACCACATCCATATATATGTGACTTCCTACCAGGCGCTGTGCATCTGCCTTGATCAAGCCATGCTCAATTACCACCCCGGCTCCCAGGGCCCGGAAGCCCTTGATATGCTGGTCTATAGCCCGGAAACCAATGTCACATCCACCCGGCAATGTCACTTCTGCATGTTTGTATTTTCCCAGAAAGGCTCCTAACAGATAATAGGAAGCCCTGATTTTCTTGATGCCCTCATCTTCCACCACAAAGCTATTGATATTCCTGGCATTCAGCACCACACTATGACGGCCTGTCCGCTTCACCATGACCCCGATTCCCTGCATGGCCTGCAGCAACACATTGATATCCCGCACATCCGGCATGTTCTCTATATATACAGTCTCATCCGTCATGGTGGCGGCAGCGAGAATAGGAAGCGCCGCATTCTTGGCCCCTCCGATCTCCACGTCTCCAACAAGCGGATTCCCGCCCTTGATCGCGTATTGTTCCATCTATCTACTCCTGTTCCAGGCAAATGTCTTATTTGTCTTAACCAAATGGGAAAGGATCCAGGCTCTCCCTCACAATCTTCTGCGCAATTTCCCCACAGACAGCATAGTCATACTACCACATTTTTCCGCCTTTGTAAACAGAACGCACATTCGTCAACTATGGTTGCGGCAGACGAAGGTTACTGTCCAATCCATACTGCCGCCAGGTGTTTGCACATATCCTTTGCATGACAAACTTCAGATAAAGGAAGTATGATACGATAGGGCTGACACTGCGCCACAGCAGCAGGTGCCACAGACACAGTGTCATGAATGGCCGGGAACACGGATGACCCGGGAGTGAATGAACCAGTGTACTAATCCAGGTAAGGAAGCGGGTTCACCTGGGAACCATTGATCAGCATCTCAAAGTGCAGGTGGGGACCCGAACTGATACCTGTGTTGCCGCTGAGGGCAATGCGCTCTCCCTGTTTCACCGACTGTCCCACATTCACCAGCACCTTACTCAGATGACCATACCGGGTCTGCCTGCCATCTATATGGTTGATATAGACCACATACCCGTATCCGCTGCCCCATCCGGCCTTGGCCACCGTACCACCACAGGATGCATACACAGGTGTACCTGTGGGAGTGGCCCAGTCCACGCCCTTGTGATAGGTACTGGCCCCCTTGGTGGGCCTGCTGCGCCTGCCGAACCCGGAGGACTGCCTGCCCCCGGATATGGGCTTGATATACGTAGGAGGGATCTTCGTACCACGTTCCACTACCTTTGCCACAGCCTCCATGACCACTTCTTCCTTCAGGATCACGCTGGAGACCTCCTTATCATTCACATAGGACACATCTGCCACCACCTTACGGTAACCGGCCGAAGGCTGTGTGTGTACTACGGTCTGATAAGTGAACCAGTTGTCATTGTCAATATAGACGATGTCAGCGTCATAACTCTCCTCATAGTATTGCTCCTCTGTCCTGGTCACAGACAGCTCCGGCTTAGGAACGGTAGTGATCAGCTTCTGGCCGATCTGCAAGGTTGTATTGATGTCCTCCAGACTGTCGTTCATCTCCACCAGCCTGTCCATGGGAATGTCCACTTTGATGGCAATCTCAGACAGTGTATCCCCTGCTACCACCTCATACTCTCCCGGTGTCTCCTGCTCTTTCGTCACCTGTTCGATAGCCTCAGACAAGAGAGTCAGCTGACTCTCCGGCATGTAGCACTCCACCACTTCCACTTCCTCCGAAAAGCCCATCGTCAGGATCCCCAGCGCATAATCATCAAAACCTTTTTCTTCCTGTGTTTCAACATCCCTGCCCAGGGAGGAGAGCATATCCTGCACGCCGCCTTCCGCATAGGACAGCTCTTCTTCCTCCTGTTTCTGGGAAGATTCCAGTACCTGGGTAGTCAGTACATTGAACTCCCGCTCCATGTCGTAGAGCAGTTCCACCTGGAACTTTCCCTGGCTGTCATACTTATCAATGGCGGCCTGCAACAACTGCCTCACCTCGTCCACACTGGCCAGATTCACCACATACTCATTCACCTTCAAGGTATAGGAACGGTGCATACTGCCTATTATGCCACCCCTCAAGGCATCCTCCATGTTCTGGCGCAGCTCTTCATCGCTGTTTACCACGCCCCAGAGTACTTCCTCTCCCTGTACCTCAAGATCTGCCCTCATGAACACCAGTTCCTCACTGTCCATGGCCACATTCCGGCGAGCCTGGATCAAGAGCATCTCTGCCCGCTCCCGCTCCCCAATGGTGCCCACATCCTGCCCGTTTACCTGGACATGGAAGAAATTCTCCCCTGTCCTCTCAAACGGAGTATATCCCTTTAAGAAAAGCAGGCAGACAAACAAAGTGAACATCGTAGTCTTAATATATGTAAATTTATATTTTTTATAATTGTTTTTTTTCTTTTTCATACGTTTCAAAATATCTCCAGTCCTGAGGCCCTTCTACAAGTTTCGCTGTAACCTTGAAATTTTCGCGGCTTTCCCGCGACAAAATCAACAAAAATATTCTAACAGCAAACAAAGGGCTTGTAAAGTGCGTTTTCCAAGGTTATAGTTAATTAAGAAACAGATTGCATATAGTTCACATGCCGCTAAGGTTCCCCTTTTCTGCCTGCATGTGCTTGTGCATAAAACAGACGGTAAAGGAGACCTATGAAATCCCCCATCTTTTTTCACATTGATGTAAATTCAGCTTTTTTAAGCTGGACAGCCCTGGCACGCCTGGAGGCAGGTGATATCACAGATCTGCGCCAGATCCCCTCCATTGTGGGAGGAGACAGAAGCACACGCCATGGAGTAGTACTGGCCAAATCCATCCCCGCCAAAGGCTATGGCATTACTACCGGGGAACCAGTAGCCACTGCCCTGCGCAAATGCCCGAATCTGACCATTGTGCCTCCAGATCATACACTCTACCGCCAACAGAGTACACGGCTTATGGAATATCTCTCCGGCATCTGTCCTAATATAGAACAGGTGAGTATAGATGAATGCTATATGGATTATTCCCCTGTTTCGGCAAATTATTCCTCTCCTGAGGCTGCCGCCACCCTGATCAAAGACACCATATTTGACATTTTCAAGTTCACTGTCAATATAGGCATCTCTGACAGAAAAGTCCTGGCCAAAATGGCCTCCGACTTCAGAAAACCGAACCTGGTACACACCCTCTATTCCCGGGAAATCCAGGAAAAGCTATGGCCCCTTCCTGTGTCAAAACTGTTTCTATGTGGGAAATCCAGCAGAGAAACCCTGCGAAAGCTGGGTATCTCCACCATTGGCGACCTGGCACAGACGGATCCCCGGATCCTAAGAGCTCATCTGAAGCTTCACGGAACCACCCTCTGGAACTACGCCAACGGACTGGATGACTCCTGTGTACAGCCTGTCCCTGCCAGGGAAAAAAGCATCGGCAACTCCACCACTCTGGCAGAAGATGTCACCACCAGGGAGGCTGCTGCCAGGATACTCCTTTCCCTCTCTGAATCTGTGGCAGGGCGCCTAAGGACTTCTGGCCAGAAAGCCGGCCTTATATGTACCGAGATCAAATACCACACCTTCCGCTGCGTCTCCCACCAGGCGCCGTCAGATCCCCCCACAGCCTCCACAGATCAGATCTACCGTCTCTCCTGCACCCTGTTTGACGAACTCTGGGACGGCACCCCCATCCGGCTTATGGGCGTCCGTGCCGGACATCTGGCTCCGGCAGATGAACCTGTACAGCTTGGTCTGTTTGACTATAAGGCACCTGTATCGGAAAAACAGCAGAAACTAGATGCAGCATTGGATAAAATTCGGGGGAAATATGGAAAAGACGCCGTAAAAAGGGGGAGCCTGTTTGACTCCCCCAAAGAATGATCCTCTGCTTTTCTTCTTTTGCGCTTATGCGCTTCATCCTGGTTGATTCCGACCAGGACCGTCCCGAAACCCAGCAAGCGTACTGCTATAGCCGCCACAAGGATGACCTGGAATACTAATCCCTGCCTCTTTTTCATCGAAGCTTCTCCCCATTTCCATGATCTGCCACACTTCCCAAAACAGACAAATATCCCTATTGCCAGCCAGCTGTTTTCCTTCAAACCGATCAGATTATCAATCTTACCCTTGATGGCAGCCTCGGTG
>CAJTOJ010000029.1 GCA_910577665.1 uncultured Acetatifactor sp. | reverse complement strand
TTCGGTAAACTCCTGTTCTTTTTTGTGTTTCCAAAACTCGGAATTTCCTATAAAGTAAAAAAGAGGGCCTTTTCCCAGGCCCCCTTTATAGGTTCATTTACCCATTTACTCCATTCATTTTTATGTTTACCTTCTGTGTATACTTCCAATATTTATTTTCCATACTTGCCTGCTCTGCTTTTGGTTCCCACAGCATTCTCTCCTCCGCATCTGAAAGCTGCCTCTTTATTCCCTGCCCCCTGCTGCCATGACATTCCCCCGGGGCATATGGGGAATCCTTCCCTCCTTCTCCTTCTGGGAAATTGCCAGGATCTCCTCATTGAGCTTGAGCATTCTAATATCCAGGTCTGACACCAGCTTGGCACATTCCACCAGCTCATTCTTGATATGCCCTGGAGCATCCCCTTCAAATTTATAGTGGATCTTGTGCTCCAGGCTGGCCCAGAAATCCATAGCCACCGTTCTGATCTGAATCTCCACCTTTGTGTCCACAATCCTACCTGACAAATACACGGGAACTGTCACAATCATATGATAACTTTTGTAACCGCTTGCCTTAGGGAACATGATATAGTCCTTGATGGCAATGACCTTAATGTCTCCCTGCTCCTTGATCCTGTCCACTATTGTATAGATATCGGATGTAAAAGAACAGATGATACGGATTCCTGCAATGTCATTTATATATCTCACCATATTATCTATCGTAGATTCATAGCCATGGCGCTTTAATTTCTTGACAATGCTCTCTGGCGTCTTAATGCGTGCCTTGATGTGTTCAATGGGATTATACCTATGTACATGCTGAAATTCATCATTTAAGATCTCCATCTTCGTCTCTACCTGGCGAAGCGCAGCATTGTAAATCAGTGTAACCTCATTCCAGCTGTCGATTCCCTCTCCATTGTATGCTCTCAGTTCCATGTCTGCTCCCCTATACCGTCTTCCCCTTGCAAGTCTATACCCAGTATACCATAAGCCACTGTAAAAATGTATATTCTCCACAAAAATTAATCCTTTTTTTAGAATGTCGTATCCTATATTTACTTGACCCGTACCTTCTATATATATGTATGGTCGGGATAAAATATTCAAACTGATGACCCTAAAATATTCGGACCAATAACCCTTGCACAAACCGAAAAAATCCTTTACCATGAAAAGCAAAATACAAAGGAGTGCACAAACATGTTTCGATTATGGGCAAGAACCTTTCAAGACAACCATGTACTGCAGGACACCTGTATCATTGACGACAGCCAGGACACACGCACCCATAAGGTATTTCGTGCCCTGGATGAAGTATGCTACCAGTTTGACCTGGGGAAGCCGATCTGGCTGGAAAAATCTGTTTCCGAGTTCAAGCGTCACCGTAAAGTACGGTTTTCACAGGACAATTTTATAGAGTTCATTCCATTTGACTATCTGGAGATCCAGGTAATTGAAGAAGACTGAAAAAAGCTTCCGACTGTAAGGCCTGTAAAAGACCAGCAATTTTGCTATTGACTTTTTCTATTAACCGGTGTATGATCATTTTATCTTCAACATAGTTTTTAAAACTACTTGATGAGAATTTGTATATTTTAATATAGTTTTGTAAACTTTAATGCATAGTTCAGATGGAAACTGGCAAGATAGGAAAAGAGAACAGCAAGATCAAGGCAATGCTGAATTAAAAAGAATGGATTAAGTCAAGGAGGCATTCATATGCAGATCACAATCAGGGAACCTGGAAGTGCAATCACACATTTCATTGGGATGATGTTGGCTTTATTTGCAGCAGTACCACTTTTAGTCAAGGCAGGGACATCCTCCGGCGGACAAAGTTTTGCCGCCATGGCTGTGTTCATGGCCAGCATGGTCCTGCTCTACGGCGCCAGCGCTACTTATCACTCGGTGAATCTGTCTGGAAAAGGGCTGCGCATTTTCCGCAAGGTGGATCATATGATGATCTTCGTACTGATCGCAGGCTCCTACACCCCGGTGTGCCTGATTGTGCTAGGAGGACAGTCGGGCTATACGCTCCTCTCCCTGGTCTGGGGAATCGCACTGGCAGGCATGGTGATCAAAGCATGCTGGATCACATGTCCCAAGTGGTTCTCCTCTGTCATATACATTGCCATGGGGTGGGTATGTCTGCTGGTATTCGGGCAACTGTTGAATACTCTTCCTACTGCCGCTTTCCTGTGGCTGCTGGCCGGTGGTATCATCTATACGGCAGGCGGTATAATCTATGCCTTGAAGCTTCCCATATTCAATTCCAGACACAAGGGTTTCGGCTCCCACGAAGTGTTCCATCTCTTCGTGATGGCTGGCAGTATCTGTCATTTCATCTTTATGTACTTTTATGTGGCATAAGGTATGTTCTTTTTAATTCTTGCGATGCCCGAAGAATGACACTTCCGGCATCTGCCCATACATTTTCCGTGCTTTCTGTCCTAAAAAACAGGCATGCTTCCTATCCGGTACCATGATACCGCAGATAAGCATACCTGTTTTCTTAGGGCACCTGTTTTCTTAGGGCAGAATATCTTAGGATACTGTCATTCTGATACTTTACTTTGCAGTCCTGGCTTGTGTCTTGTAGTTCAGTCATCGTACCCATTGGGGTTATTCTTCTGCCATCTCCAGGAATCCGCACACATCTCCTTGATCCCGTATTGTGCTTCCCAGCCAAGTTCCTCCTTAGCCAGACTTGCATCTGCATAACAGGTGGCAATATCCCCTTCCCGCCTTGGTCTGATCACGTAGGGGATTTTCACCCCGTTAGCTTCCTCGAAATTTTTCACAATATCCAGCACGCTGTAGCCCGTACCTGTACCCAGGTTATATATCTTCAGCCCTGCTTTCTCTTCAATCTTCTTCAGCGCTTTCACATGGCCCAGGGCCAGGTCTACCACATGGATATAGTCCCTTACGCCTGTGCCGTCATGGGTATCATAATCATTTCCAAATACCCCCAGCTCACTGAGCTTTCCCACTGCCACCTGGGTGATGTAAGGCATAAGGTTGTTGGGAATACCATTGGGATTCTCTCCCATGGTACCGCTCTGGTGCGCTCCGATGGGGTTGAAATAGCGCAGAAGGATCACATTCCATTCCGGATCCGCCTTCTGGATATCCGAGAGGATCTGTTCCAGCATGGACTTGGTCCAGCCATAAGGATTCGTACACCGTCCCTTGGGACATTCCTCTGTAATGGGAATAAACGCCGGATTGCCGTACACGGTTGCGCTGGAAGAGAATATGATATTCTTAACACCCGCCTTGCGCATCACATCTACCAGGGTCAATGTGCCTGCAATGTTGTTCTCATAATATTCCCAGGGTTTCCTAACCGATTCACCCACAGCCTTCAATCCTGCAAAATGAATCACGGCATCCACTCCTTCCCTGGCAAAGATCTCTTCCAGGGCTTTTCTGTCCAGAATATCCGCCTTGTAGAAAGAAACCTTTTTCCCTGTGAGGGCTTCCACCCGCTCCAGGGATTTCTCACTGGCATTGCACAGGTTATCCACCACCACCACATCGTAACCTGCCTGCTGTAATTCCACTACCGTATGGCTACCGATGAACCCGGCTCCGCCTGTTACCAATATTTTCATCATCGCACCTCCCTGCCCGCTTTGGCGGCGTCCTATGTTGCATTCCCTGTTACAGTCCACCAGGAATCTTACCTGTATGTGAAACACACCATGGCACGGCACCCGCCTTACACGATATTTGTTGTCTGCTCTCTTACAGAATACAGGATATTTCCCATTTCTGCCATACGTATATGTTGGGAAAATATGTCGATATGTTATCTGGTATTGCCGTCCACTCCGTTCCCAGCAAAAAGGACGTTTCCCATCAAAGGGAATCGCCCTTTTTGCCATTGACACAGAGTCAACAACCTAGCTGCAAGCAGCGGGATATGTAGTCTTCTCTCCGCTTCGCTCGGTGCTGGTCATGCACCGCCAGCACTACGCACCCCTCGCGGCAAGAGCCAAATGGATGCTGACACATCCGCCTGGCTCATTGCCCGCGGGAATCAATCCGGCAGCACCAGTCTTTATACCTTCTGATCCTTACCGATATAAACAGGGAAAGTGTCCGTACCCTTCATCTCCTTGCCCGGGGAGATAACCACGTTCTTATCTGTGATCATGTATTCAATGGAACTGCCAGCCCCTACCACTGTATCCTGCATCAGCACACAGTTTTTCACCTTGGCACCCTTGGCAATCCTCACGCCACGGAACAGGATACTGTTCTCCACTTCGCCTTCAATGACACAACCATCCGCCACCATCACATTATTCACCTTGGCACCATCCACATACCGGGTAGGATTGTCATCCCTGATCTTGGTATAGATAGGAGCACCAGAGAATAAGGCATCCAGGTTATAGTCATCCAGAAGTCGCATATTCTCATCGAAATAGCTCTTCATGTCGCAGATCCTTGCCACATAGCCCTCATATTTGTAAGCCTGCACATTTAATTTGTTCAACTGGGGAAGCAGTACATCCCGCTCAAAATATTCCTGGCCGCGCACGAAAGCTGTATTGATCAAGTCTATCAGCAGTTCACGTTCCACCAGGAAAATGTTCATGGAACAGTTCTTCACCCCGGATTCCTTGAGGTTCACATAGATCTTTTTCACTCTGCCATCCTCAATGCCAAAGGTATAATAGTATCCATTGTCATTGGACTGGGAATTCAAGAAGCTCTCCGGCAGTTCCTGTTCGTTGTAAGCCACAGTCACATCCGCTCCTGTCTCAATGTGGGACTGGATCATGGCATTAAAGTCAAAATTGACCACCAGGTTGGTATCTGTTATAATCACATACTTTTCCTTCTGGTCACGCAGATTCTCCAGAATACTGGCCAGAGCGCCTACACGGCCTGTATAGGGCTTGGACGATTTCTCTGCAAAAGGAGGGAAAATGCTCAAGCCCCCATTCTTGCGGACAAGATCCCACTCACGTCCAGATCCCAGATGATCCATAAGGGAATGGTAATTGTTATTGACCATCACGGAAATGTTGTCTATATCACAGTGGCTCATACTGGACAGAATAAAATCAATCAGGCGATAACGGCTGGCAAAGGGAATGGATGCCATCAGACGCACATTGACCAGCTCAGGAACCAACGCATCATAGCTGTTAGGGAAAATAATTCCCAAGGCACTTGTATTGGAATCTAACATTGTTCTTCACCACCTTCTACATTATTCTTCACCATGGCCCTGGGTCCGATCTTGGCATTGTCGCCTACCACAACCCCGGCACCGATGGTTGCAACTCCGTTCTCCTCCTCTGTGGGCATGGCACCTACCACCGCGTTTTCCCCGATGGTCACATTTTCTGCCACAATACAATGCTGTACCACGGCACCGGCCTTGATCACTGTGCCGCCCATCACCACGGCATCTTCCACCACGGCACCCTTCTCCACACGGACACCAGCGAACAGGATGGAATGCCTAACCGTTCCCTTGATTCGGCAGCCGTCTGTAATCATGGCGTTCTCCACCACGGCACCGTCACAGATCTTATGTCCTGTCATACCACTGTTGCGGCTGTAGATCTTCCAGTCCTCATCGAACAGGTTGATGCCGCTATGTTCAGGATCCAGTACCTCCATATTGGCTTCCCACAGGGAAGAGATGGTTCCCACATCCTTCCAGTAGCCGTCAAAATGGTAGGCATACATTTTCCGGTTGTCCTTCAGCAGGTTGGGAATAATGTTGTTGCCAAAGTCATTCTCAGAATCGGGATCTGCCTCATCCTCCTCCAGATATTTCTTGAGGATGTCCCAGTTGAAGATATAGATTCCCATGGATGCCAGGTTCGACTTCGGATTCTTGGGCTTCTCCTGAAACTCCGTAATCCTGTCATCTGCATCTGCCACCATCAAACCAAAGCGGGAAGCTTCCTCCCAGGGCACCTCCATGACAGCCACGCTGAACTCTGCCCCCTTCTCCTTGTGGAACCGCAGGAAGTCACTATAGTCCTGCTTGCAGATCTGATCCCCTGACAGAATGATCACATACTGGGGATTATACCGCTCAATAAAGGAAATATTCTGGTAAATGGCATTGGCTGTGCCCTTGTACCAGTCTGACCCGCTGGCCTTCTGGTAAGGAGGTAATACATGGACACCTCCATAAAGCCGGTCCAGATCCCAGGGCTGGCCATTTCCTATATACTCATTCAGTACCAGTGGCTGATACTGTGTCAGGATTCCCACTGTATCAATCCCGGAATTGACGCAGTTAGACAGCGGAAAGTCGATGATACGGTATTTCCCGCCAAAAGGAACTGCTGGTTTTGCAAGCTTCTCTGTCAAAGCATACAGGCGTGAGCCTTGTCCACCGGCAAGAAGCATTGCAATCATTTCTTTTGCCATAACACTATCCCTCCTAGTTTTTGTCCTATGGTAAAATTATACATCAACCGGAAGGAAAATAGTAGTTTTTTGTTAATTTTTTTAAAATTTTTTTTGTTCATCTGACAACTTCCGGCAAAAAAAGCATATCTGGTCCCCTTACAGCTCAAAATCCGCGAAAAAATCCGACAGTTCCGCCTGGTTTTCCTGTTTTTTCCCTTTCCATGTGAGGAAATATGCCTTCATCTCCGGGCAGGCCTCTCCTATGTCCTCCAGGATATCCCCCAGATTCCCGGCATTCACACAGCCCAGTCCGGCAAACAGACGGTAGTACTCACGCTCCATGCCATGCTCTCCAAGCAGCACCTGCCAGCTCTCCTGGGATTCCCTTCCTTTGGTGTGTGCACATAGATAGGCTTCCAGTTCCCTTTGAAGCTCCCTTGAAAGCCCATGGGGATACAGCAGGCGCAGATAGCACAGCCGCACTTTTTCCTTCCTCCTGCCGCTCATGTAGGCCTTCAAGTCTGTACTGCCATAATCCTCCTCCCCACAGAGTACCTGTCTGGAATAGCCCTCTTGGTCAGGGGTAAGCATAACCTGTATCAGTTTTGCATCCCATTTTGCCAGCCACTGCGATGTGCCGGCTTCCATTGTGTCCAGCAGATAAGGGGCATCCAGCATGGTCACAGCCGCTGCCAGCAGCCTGGAACTATCCCCCGGCGTCTGCTGCATGGCTTCTGTTTCCTGCTGGCTGTATGCCTGCCCCGCTGCACTGTGCAACTGCCAGGCTCCCCCCACCCCCTCCTGCGTGTTACCATATGCCCCTGTCCCAATCCGCTCCAGACCAGTACACTCCAAAAAGACGGATCTGCCGAACCGAATCCGCCTTCTGGGAAATTCCACACTCTTTAAACCGCTGCAATAGGCAAAGGCCCAGTCCTCCACTTCCTCCAGGGTATCCGGCAGTATCACCCTGTACAGGCTTTTCCTGCTAAGGAAAGCCTTCTTCCCGACTGTGGTCACGGGAAGCCCTTCCATCCGGGCAGGTAGCATCACCTCTCCTGCCTGCCCCTGGAAACGGGTAATACAGATGGCCTGCCCTGCACCTTCCCTGTTGCCCTGTGTGATTTTATAGTACAACCTGCCGTCAGCCAGTGTATATTCCCTCTCCTGCACCTATATTCTCCCTTCCGCACTGGATTTTTATGGACAACTCATTCCCATTCCAGCCCTTCCATCTGAGCCAGGATCTCATCCCTCCGCTCACTGAGCATCAGTTCCTGGTTGTGCCGCCCATAATCCTCACTTCCAAAAGCAGCAATAAACCGGGCACTTGTATTGTTCACCGTCAGCTCCGTCACCAGCACCAGCATCTCGTTACCCTGGGCAAAAGCCTCTTCTGCAAAGACAAACAACGCATGCAGTTCCTCCTGCACCTGCCTGGTCTCTTCTTTCATCCGCTTCACAAGCCCTGTATACTTCTCTTTCAAGCAGGCATATCCCTGGGCGGCTGTTGCTGTGTCTCCTCCATACAATTCCTTTCGGGTCTCTTCCAGAAAACGGATCACCCGGCGGAGTTTCCTGCCATCTTCCTCCGAAAGCGTATTGGCACTGCGCAGGTTTTCCAGCAACTTTCCACGTCCTGCCGCCTGCTGTTCCAACAATTCCAGCAAAGGCTCCAGACGCATCTTATCAGCCATTGCCTCCACAGCCTTCCCGGTTCCCTGTAGAAGAAGCTTCAGGTCTTTCAAGTATGCCGCCTGTTCCATGACCTCCCGCATATCTGCCATCACCCGGTCCAGCAGCATCCCCAGCAGCGACAGACGTTCATCAAATGCTGCCTCCTTTACCCTGGCGATGGCCTGGGGGGAAGGTGCGCCTCTTAGAATGTCCTCAATGCAGTAATCTTTACGGTATTTCTGGTATAAGTCATAGTAAGCCGTAAATTCCCTTGCCACCTTCTCGTTTCGGATATACTGGCCCACCAGGATCTCCTCCACCTGTAAATTCGCCTCCTCATACAGGTAGAGCATTTCCGACAGATCCTCCCAGCCCCTGGCCGTCACATAGCTGCGCCCACGGACTGTCATCTCTATACAGTAAAAATGATCCTTTTTCAGATCCAGGTAATTCAGTATAGCAGTGTGGATCCGGCGTTCCCCGGCATATACTTTCCAGACAGCATAGTCTGGCTCCACTTCCATCACTTTCAGCCGGTCCATAGTCACTACATCAAATTCCCGTACAGACTTATTGTACTCCGGCGGGTTCCCGGCCGTGACGATCACCCACCCGTCCGGCACCCTGTGGCGTCCGAATACCTTATACTGCAAAAACTGGAGCATGGAAGGCGCCAGTGTCTCAGACACACAGTTGATCTCATCCAGAAACAGGATTCCTTCCCGGATCCCGCTCTCTTCCATGGTATCATAGATGGTGGCAATGATCTCACTCATGGTATACTCTGACACATGCACCTTCCTGTGGCCATATGATTTTTCTGTGATAAAGGGCAGCCCCAGGGCAGACTGTCTGGTATGATGGGTCATGGAATAGGCCACCAGGGCGATGCCCATCTCCTGGGCAATCTGCTCCATCACGGCCGTCTTACCGATCCCTGGTGCTCCCAGCAGAAAAATGGGACGTTGTCGCACCACAGACATTTTATATGCCCCGAATTCGTCTTTTTTCAAGTATAAACTGATAGCATTTTTGATGTATTCTTTTGCTTGTCTGATATTCATTCCCATACCCCCATTAAGTCCTTTCTCCCAAGTCTTTCTTTTCCAGCTCTTCTCCCCCTGCCTCTTCCCTCTCCTGTCCTTCCTTTTCCAGCCTTTCTCCCCCTGCCCCTTCCCTCTCCTGTCCTTCCTTTTCCAGCTCTTCCTCCTCCAGCACCACCTTCATGCTCCAGGGCGGTACTGGTGTCCTGTGTACATCCTCCTCCAGGAATGCAAATATCACCTGGTAATCAGGCATCCTCTCCGGATAGATGCCATACCCATCCGTGAAATAGATCAGTCCTTTCAGATTCTCAAACTCCCCCTGGCCTTTCAGCTTCTCCACATAGGCAAACACCGGCCTGAAATCAGTGGCCCCAAATCCCTTTAGTTTCCCATACTTTACAAATTTTTCAAAATCCTCATCACCAGTAATTTTTGTATCACTCTGCACCTGGCTATCGCATTGTATAATATGCACATTTATTTTGGAAAAAAAATTCTCCCTGTCCTTCAAAATGGAATACGTCCTGCGCAAGAATGCCTTTACCAGGGCTCCCCGACAGGAAGCGGAGGTATCTATGGCAATGACAAATTCCTTCACCTTCTCACTCTCCTTGTATTCCAGAGGTTCCACCAGCGGCAGGTTACCATAGTGCTCCAGTCCATACATGTAGTAGACATAGTCAAACTCCTCATCGTTTACCAGCATGTCCTCCCCCATCACTGTAAATCTTCTGAGGATCTCCCCATAATCATACCTGTCCCTGGTAGCCTCCTCCAGGTTCTTCTCTAAGTCTGCCAGACCATCCCTGGCCCTGCTGAAGGATTTCAGATCCGCTTTTACCCGTTGGCTGATCTTCTTCCATTGCTCCTGCGTAACCTCCAGCTGCCCTGTGGGTACCCACAGGGTATGGATGTCCCGGAAAAACAGCTGTCCAAGTCTCTCCCGCTCCTCTCCTGGAAGCGGTACCTGCCTGAAATACCGATATAGCCGTTCTGCGGTAATTCCCCCTGCCTGCTCCTTCAGTCCCTGCACAACCCTGGCTGCTTCCCTGTCCTTGTCCAGAGATGCTCCTGCCAGGCCAAGTTCCAGGGCCACCCCTTCCACAGCAATGTCTGATGCCAGATCCCAGTTATCCCCCTCCAGCTTCCCATACTGGAAATTGTGGAAGAAAACACAGTGGAGCAGCATGTGCAGACAGCTTCTGGTCACCATTCCCGACTCCTTCCGATAACACTGCAACACATACACCGGATCATAATAACAGGCTGTTCCATCAGTGGCGATTCCTCTAAGTCCCGACCTGGCCACTGGCTGCAACCGGGCCAACGCCACATCAAAGAAACGCATATGTATCAGTATGTCACTGTAAGCAAGCTCCATCACCCGGGCGGCAAGAGATGCCATTCTCTTTTCAGCAGATGCATGTCCCTCTTTTTTCATCACATCTATTTCCTTTCTACAAATATACAGAATGCATTTATGACCATGCACCTGGCAACCGGGTCTTCTTAAGTATTCTGCCAGACAGTCTTTTCTATGCATCCAGAAAATCATACCATGCTTTTCCGATTCCGTCCATAGAGCTTTGCCGTGCCCTCTTCCTGCTTGTCAGTTGCTGTTATTTTTCACGGCTTCCCTGTCCAAATCACAAAATGCACACAGGACAAGCCATTCATTCTCTTTTTCACATCTGCACGCCCACCTTTGGCGGGCTCTCATTTCAATATTTGCTCTCTGATGCCAGGCCGCAGGTCTGGCCTATGAAGTTTACTTCCAAACTTCCAGACATGCCGCTTCAGCGGCATAAACAATGGATGAAGAACGCTGATCTTGCGTTCTTCTGTGTGAAGTTTTAGAATTTTGTTTATCTGTGTACCATGCCGAATGAAATTCGGCAGCAGGTTTAGAAATTCTCTTCACACTTACACCTGTGCTGTCACGAAAAAAATCCACCAACACGCTCCTTACGGTCTGTTGATGGATTTCCCAAGGTCCGAAGATAAGGACCACTGCCCAATATGTAACTGGTTGTGCTACCCCATGCCGTTAAGCTGGTGCAGGTATTTCTCCTTCGTGGCAAGCCCCCCGCGGATGTGACGCTCCGATTTGTTCACATCCAGCACCTGTCTGGCCTGCTTCGCCAGGGAGGGATTGATCTGCATCAGCCGGTCAGTTACGTCTTTGTGCACCGTACTCTTGCTTACCCCAAAAGTCTTAGCCGTCTGTCTGACTGTTGCGTTGCTGTCAATGATATAATTGGCGATACTGATGGCACGCTCTTCGATATAATCTTTCAAAGGAATACCCCTTTAAGATACCTTTTTTCCATTGTATGAAAGATTTCCGATGGGTATGACTGAATCCATTAAACCATTCCGTGACATTCACCTAAAAACTTGTCCTGCTATTTTCCGGCGGATATTTCGCCGGCCCGTACACCTTAGTCCCTGGTGTTTTCCATACTACACCTCACAGTCCTTCCGGTAAAAGGAAGCCAACAGCCCCGCTGCGAAGCAAAGCGTGCTAAAGCACGCGGACATCAGACTTGTAGCGCTGCAAGCAGCGGGGTATGTGATCCTCGCGCATTCGCCAAATGGATGCTGACGCATCCGCTTGGCTCATTGCCCGCAGGAATCAATACTATCCACACCTATTGTCAAAGCTTTTTTCATCGTTCCGCCTCCCTCACTTCCTCTTCCAGGTCGTCCTGGAAAACAAAATCAGTATCGGAAAGATCTCCAGTCTCCCCGCCAGCATATCCACCACCAGCACCAGCTTGGAGAATATACTATAGGATGCAAAGTTGCAGGAAGGACCCACTGCATCAAACCCAGGACCAATATTGTTGAAACAGGCCAGTACAGCAGAGAAATTCGTAGTGGAGGAAAATCCATCTGTTGAGACCAGAAGGAAACTGAGCACCACAAAGCTCACATAAGCTGCCAGATAGGCATTGGTATTCTGCAGGACTTTTTCATCCACCGGATGGCCGTTAGAGAAGATCGCCTGGATCTGCCTGGGATGTACAAGCTGGTGGACACTCCGGCGCAGGCTCTTCAGCACCAGCAGGATACGTCCACATTTGAATCCCCCACCGGTACTGCCCGCGCAGGCCCCCACAATCATCAGGAACAAGAGAATTGCCTTGGAAAATGCAGGCCACATGTCAAAGTCCGTGGTGGCAAAACCCGTGGTAGTCACAATACTGGCCACCTGGAAGGCTGCGTGTCTCACCGTCTCCTCCAGGGTTCCATATACGCCCTTCAGATTCAGCACTATCAACAGGATGCTGCCCGCCACAAGCCCAAAATACATACGCAGTTCCTCATCAAAGAGAACACTTTTAAACTGCTTGATCAGCAACAGATAATAGCAGCTGAAATTCACCCCGAAAAGCAGCATAAATACCGTGCACACATTCTGGAGATACGGGCTGTAGCCAGCAATGCTGTCATTCTTGATACCGAATCCCCCTGTGCCCGCTGTGCCATAAGCAGTGCAGACAGCTTCAAACAGAGACATCCCGCCTGCCAGCAGGAAAATCACATTTAGAATTGTCAGCAGGATATAGAGCAGGTACAGGATACCTGCAGTCTTTCTCATGCGGGGCACCAGCTTCCCCACATTAGGTCCAGGGCTTTCCGCCCGCAAAAGATGCATAGTAAAGCCGTTTTCACCACCACCGGCAGAGGAAATTGCCAGCAGGAACACCAGCACTCCCATACCTCCCAGCCAATGGCTGAAGCTTCTCCAATAGAGGATTCCCATGGGCAGCTTTTCCACCTCTGACACCACAGAAGCCCCTGTAGTGGTAAAGCCCGATACGATCTCAAAAAAAGCATCCACAAAATTCGGAATGGCACCCGATATGCAGAAAGGAAGACACCCCAGAAGACTCATGACAATCCAGCTGATTCCCACACAGGCGAGTCCCTCCCTGGCATAAAACTTTTTCTTGGAACCCCTGCCCAGAAACAAAAACAGGCTGGCCGTCACCATAATAGCAGCCAGGGTCCAGATGAAGCCATAGACTGCCTTAAATTCCTGGTTCCACAGACTGACAAGCAGTGCAGGCACCATGAACACTGCCTCCACAATCAATATTTTACCAATGAACCTGCCCATCATTTTATAATTCATATCTATACACCCATGCCCTCAGAAGCGGGCATACCAGTCAACAACCCCGCTGCAAGCAACGGGGCATCAATCTTGCAACGCTACAGAGCAGCGGGCTATGTGACCCTCGCGGCATTCGTCAACTGTCCGTGCAAGCACGGACGCTTGACTCATTGCTCGCGGGAATCAATATTTGCTCTTTGATGCCAGACCAGCGGTCTGGTATGGAAAGTTTACTTTCAAACTTCCAGCCATGCCGAGGCGGCATGGCTTCTTGCATCGTTTCTGCCATAAGTTCTTCCTGCCCCTATGTCTCAAAAATATCATTCAGCTGGTGGATGCCTTTCCCGGCACTGGCCACCACTATCAAGGTATCTCCCTTTTCAAAACAGGAATCACCATTTGGGATTTCCACCTTTGCACCCTTGCTGATACTCACCAACAGCACATTTTTCTTCAGTTTCAGTTTCTTCAAGGGTACCCCGCAGTGGAGTGTGCGGCCATCCACCCCAAATTCCATAGCCTCCATCTGTCCATCTGCAATGGTATGCATGGTAAGGGCTGCTCCTGTCTGGTCTTTCATGGCCCGGACATATCGCACAATGGTGGTGCAGCACAACTCCTTAGGACTGACAATGCTTCCCAAAGACAGGTTGCCCAGGATATTAGTATTGTCCATACGTCCCAGCTTCGTAATGACCTGAGGCACCCCGCAACTGTTCCCGTAGAGAGATACGACCATGTTCAGCTCGTCTACCCCGGTCATGGTCACCAGGGCATCGCATTCAGAAATGCCTTCACTTTCCAGCAGGAACTGGTTGGTGGCATCCCCCTGGATCACGCGCACCTCGGGCAGCATGGCCGCCAGCTGGGTACACCGCTCCTGGTCCCGCTCAATGATCTGTACCCCGATTCCATTCTTGCCAAGCAGTTTCGCCAGATAATAGCTGACCCGGCCACCTCCGCACAGGATCACGCGCTTTGTCTTGTGGGTGATCACACCCAGGTTCTTCAACAACACTGTCAAGGTGTATGTGGACGCAGTCACAAAGATCCTGTCTCCCTCCTGGAGCACGAAATTACCATCCGGTGCCACAGCAGTGCCACTGCGCAGCACAGCACAGATCAGGATCTTACATTTCACGATGCTGTCCATGTCATTCAGCGCCACATTGCACAGCTTGCTCTTTGCATCCAGGCGCAGCTCCACGATCTCCACCCTTCCCTTGGCAAAGGTGTCACGCTTCAGAAATCCAGGGTATTTCAAGAGTCTTTCCATCTCTACCGCCGCCTGTTTCTCCGGGTTTACTGCCATGGACAGGGCGAACATCTCCCGCATCTCATAAATCTGATCCGTGTATTCCGGATTCCGCACCCTGGCAATGGTATGGATCTTGGGGTTCATACTATGTGCAGTCATACAGCACAGCAGATTCACCTCATCGGCTCCCACTGCCGCTATGAGCAGATCTGCTTCCTTCACCCCTGCCTGTCTGAGCACATCCATGGACGCACAGTTCCCCTGCACCACCATGACATCATAGCGTTCCTCGCTGGATTCCAGCACTTTGGAATTGGAATCAATCAATGTCAGATCATACCCCTCCGCAGATAACTGGCGGGTCAGGGTAGCCCCCATTTTGCCATCCCCGGCAATAATGATTTTCACAAGATAAATCCTCCGTCCTCTTTGCATTTCTTACCGGTATTACCCGGCCCTCACAGGACAAGCCGCCCCTCCAGGGCAAGATACTGGTCAAAGACCAGCCTGCTGACCCTGGAGCCAAATACAGTGGCCGGATGCTCCGCATAGTACTGGTCGTCCCCAAAGTCTTTATTAAACAGTACTATCACATAGTTTCCATAGGGCGTGGACACAATGCCGCCGTCATTCCTGCAGGCATTCATGCTGCCGCTTTTGGAAGCCACATAGATGATCTCCTCGTCATAATTGTCGGGATCCAGGTAATAAGGAGGCAGGTTCTTTGTGAGCATACTGTTATAATGCTGCTGCCTGCAGATAGCCAGCATCTGTTCCGAACAGGTCCTGTGGATCAGTGTCCCCTGGGCCATCCGTTCCCATATGCTGGCATAGTCCGCGGGAGTGGAAGTGCCCAGCCTGCTGTATGTCTCAAAATCAATGCGGTTGTGGAGCACCGTATCCCCGCACCCCAGTCTTCCAATACATTCGTTGATGGCTCCCACTCCCAGGAAATCAATGAGCATGTTGGTGGCAATATTATCACTGACAATAATCATCAGCGTGGCAATATTTTTTAAGGAAAGCTTCGTCCCCACCTCCATGGAACTTAAGATCCCACTTCCATCTATGACGTGTTCCTTCTTGTATTCCAGCATGTCCTTCAAGGACAGCTCTCCCTTATGAATCCGTTCAAACAGGGCTGCCAGCACAAAAAGCTTGATGGTACTGGCCGTCTCAAACTTCTCCCTGTCATGGATCCTAATCACATTTCCCCGGAAATCATTGATGTAGATTCCCATCAGCCCATCATAACTCTTCAGTTCCACACCGATCCTGTTTTCCAGACTCAGCCGCTTGTCCATACTCATATCCCCCGATTCCTGTTGGTAACTCTGATGTGCAGAAACATTCCTCAGATCTGGATCCCTCCCTTAAGAACGGTTAAGGAACAAATCCTCAGATCCGATTTGTCTGACGCATCCTATGCAAAGTGAATTCTTAACAGTTCCTTACACCGAATATGCTCCCTGTATGTTCCAATATACCCGGCAGATCTGCCCGGTAATCCTCATGAGCCGGATTCAGGCTGTTGATGACCACACCGTCACTGCCATTCCGGCCAGTGGAATGGATGTATTTGTCATTCCCTATATACATGGCAATGTGTCCCGGAAAATACAACAGATCCCCAGGCTTTTTTTCTTCAAAAGGGATTTCCTTTACGGGAAATCCTTCCTTTATGGACGCATTCCGATATATGTAGACGCCGCAGAGCATATAACACATGCTGGTCAGACCTGAGCAGTCGATTCCCAGAGGACTTTTACCCCCCCAGCGGTACTGGGTACCCAGATAGCCTCTTGCCAGTTCCACCAGACGTTCCCGAAACGCCTCCTCCTTCTCTGTAAAAGCTGTCTCATGGAGGGGCGCCAGGAACTTTTCCCTGGTATAGCCCTGCCTGCCGTCCACAAGGCCCACCCGGATCCAGCCTTCCTTTTCCGGGTCTGGTCCCAGCACCACCAGCCTGCCGCCCCGGGTCACAGATTCCATGCACACCCCCTGGACTTTTGGCTGGTCCAGGACATCGGCATAAGGCTGCATGACCACACATTTACTGCCCTGTTCCCAGGCCTCCACTTTGGAAGACTCTGTCAGAAGGTCTTCCTTCCTGCAATATCCCTCATAGCCATAGGGGGTCTTGATATGAAGCCAGGACATTCCTGCCCCCTCTTCCCGGTCTGGCGCCTCCCTTAGCACTTCCACCCACATGCCATATAACAGTTCGTCGTCCAACGGCATCCGGGAAGAAGGCTCTTCCCTCACTGGACAAATGGTCCTGGCCGCAACTGCCCTCATATACCTTGTACCCTCTCTCTTCATAATCTTCATTTTCACATGTGGCTACCCTGTAACATCCATTTCCTGCCAGCATCCATGCCCTGCAAGACATAACCCGCAAAAGTGCGCGGATGCGGACATTCTTCCAGGCTATACAGACGCCTTGCTGTCAGCGCATACCATTACCGGAATTCCACCGGTACTTTCCCGATACCGATTCCCGGCTGCCCTGTCATCCGGATCCTGGGCCCTTCAAATACCGGACCACCCTCATAGGGATCTGTACTGCACAGGGCCGGACCGTCCAGGTCATGCCTGGTAATCACGCCCTTTGCCGCGGCCAGATGGGCTGCGGCACTGACGGCCAGCTTACTCTCCAGCATACATCCCGTCATACATTCTACGCCAAAGCTCTCGGCAATACCACAGATTTTCAAGGCTTCATAGATGCCTCCGGTCTTCATCAGCTTGATGTTGATCAAGTCTGCCGCCCGCTCTTCTATGATCCGAATGGCATCCTGGGAAGAGAACACACTTTCATCTGCCAGGACAGGTGTGGAAACATTTGCTGTCACAAATTTCATTCCCGCAAAATCATGGGCATTTACCGGCTGTTCCACCAGGTCAATGTCCAGTCCCTTATCCTCCAGGGAACGGATGATGCGCACAGCCTCCTTCGGCGCCCAGCCCTGGTTGGCATCCACCCGGATCACCACATTCTCCCCAACAGCCTGGCGGATGGCCTGGATACGCTCCACATCCCCCTTTCCCTCTTTTCCCACCTTTACCTTCAGAATGCGGAATCCCTGCTCCACACCCCGCAGGGCATCCTCCACCATCTGTGACACATCATTGACGCTGATGGTCAGATCTGTCTCAATAGAATCACTTCCGCCTCCCAGCACCTTGTACAGGGGCCTTCCCAGATTCCTGGCATACAGGTCATACACTGCCATATCCACCGCTGCCTTGGCAGAGGTGTTCTTCAGAATGGCCTTCTGCATCCTCCGCATGATGCCATCTATGTCCTCAATATCCATACCCAGAATGGCCGGAGCAATGAACTCCCGGATGGCTGTCTCTATGGAACCCCATGTATCCCCGGTAATCACTGCCGTTGCCGGAGCTTCTCCATATCCTGCCTGGCCGTCATCTGCCGTGATCCGTACCACTATATCCCGGATCTCTGTCACTGTCCGCAGGGCAGTGCGAAAAGGTGTCACCAGCGGAATCCGGATCTCGCCCAGTTCTATTTTCTGAATTCTCATAAATTATTCCTTTCCCCGGCCACCTGCCAGCTCCCACGCCACATCCTGCATAAACCGGTTGAACGCCGGACAATCGGTCTCATTGCCCAGGCAGCACAGGACAAAGGGCTGCTTCGCATAGAGTATGCCCACATCGTGGGTGATGCCGTCATCCTCACCTGTCTTGTGGGCAATGGGTATCTTCTCTGCGAATGCAAAAGGGAACTTGCCATTTAGGCGCTGTTCTCCCAGCACCTCCAGCATCTCCCTGTCACTCTCTTCATCCACCAGACTGCCCAGATACAACTTCTCCAGGATATCCCCGATCTCCCCTGCAGACACATAGTTCTGGATCCCCCTGTCAGAGGCTTCCCGGTCAAAGAGCAGCCTGTTCACCTGCAGGGTATTGTATCCGCAGGATTCCAGATCCCTGTTGATACGCTCCATCCCTCCCAGCAAGCGGATCAGTATATTCGTTGCAGAATTGTCGCTTAATATAATCATGAGATTATACAAATCCTGCACTGTAAGGTTCAGACCTGTGTGCATCCTGTTCAGACAGCCGCAGGAGGGGCGCTTGTCCTCCTCCTGCAATACATACAATTGATTCCTGGATAACTCCCCGGCCTTCATCTGCCGGAAAACCTCCACCATAATAGGCAGTTTGATCACGCTGGCTGCCATCATGGGCCTGTCCGCCCGGACAGAAAACGTCTGTCCGGTGACCAGATTCTTATAATAGAAAGAAGTCCTGCCTGGAATCTCTCCAAGCCGCTGTTCTATCTTCTGTCCCAATGCATCCGTCCACATCTTCTTCCCACTCCTGTTCCCAAAGTATGCCCATGCGAAGGGCTTCTCCCAGGCTCCTGCCTGCGCCAGGGATCCCTGCCCCTTCCAGACCGTTGCCTTCTCTTCTCCATCCGTATGACTGTCTTAACCCCGTATCCGTCCGGTCCGTTCTTAGAGTGTGTTTGAAAATTCATTCCCACCATCTGCACACCCCACTTTGCGGTATATTTGGCCCTCATTTGGTTCAAATCTCCCACAAATTGTGACGCACATCTGACAGAAGACAATTTTCAAACACGCTCCAGCCTCCAGGAAAAATCCCCCGTGGGCAGTTCCCCTGGTCACACATTGTTGTCTCACACAATCCGCCGCACTGCCACAATCGTCTTATACTGCGCCCTACTGACCTTGATCCCCGTCTTCACATTGCTGGCATGGACAATCAGTCCGCCGCCAATGTAGATCCCCACATGTCCTTCATAGCAGATCAGATCCCCGGGCTGGGCCTCCTCATAGCTTACACCGGTACCACTGCCACGCTGCTGGGTGGAAGTTCTGGGCAGACTATAATTGAAGTCTGCAAACACCCTGTAGGTGAAGCCGGAACAGTCTGCACCGTTTGTCAAGCTGGTACCGCCGGACACATAAGGATTCCCAATATACTGGCAGGCATATTTTGCCACCTTTTTCCCCAGTTCGCTACCGGCAGAGTTCTCGATGACAGAGGTATAATCCGTGGGCGTGTATGTGGCATTGGCAGCGCTCTGGGCTGCCCGCTGCGCCTCCTGTAGGTTCTTCAGCCGCTGCTGCTCCTGCTGTAAGAGCTTCTTCTCCACTGCCGCCTGCTGCCGGGCCTTGCTGATCTCCGCCTCAAAATTGGCAGACTCCCGCTTCTTTTTGTCCAACATCACATCCAGGGCCGCCTTCTGTTCCTGCAATTCCTGCCTGTCCGCCTCCAGCTGTCCCTTGTCTGCCTCCAGCCCTGCCTTCTCCGCCTCCAGCAGATCCCATAGGTCATGCACCTGGTCCCTGGTAGCAATGAACTCCGCCAGCCTGGCATTGTCATACTGGTATATCTCCTCCACATAATCCAGCCGGTTCAGCACATCAGAAAAGCTCTTCCCCTCCAGAATCACATTTAAGTAGTTCCCATTCCCGTTCTCATACAAAATGCGGATATTCCGGATCATGCTCTGTTGCTGGGCGTCTGCACGCTCCACCGCCGCCTCATATTCTGCCTCTGTCTCCTCAATCTGCACCCTCTTGTCCGCGATCTCCGACTCCTTCTGGGCGATCTCATCCTCCTTTATGCCGATGCTGGTCATGGTGTTCAAGATCTCGGAATTCATATCATCAATCTCCTCCTGTAGGATATCCTGCTCTTCCTCCAGGCCGGAGATCTGGTTATAAATCTGGTTCAGCTGATTCTCGTGCTGGTCAATCTGTCCCTGTATCTCAGAAGCCGAAGTGGCCTGGGCCTTCAGAAAATCAGCCCCTGCCTGGCCCAGAGCCGTCACCACCATCACGCCTGCCACCATCACATGAAATATCTTGCCTGTTCTCTTTTTCACATTACTCTCCATGCCACCTCCGGCATCCATACCATAAAAATAACACAAACCGTTCACAAAATCCTACAGACAGAATGTAAAACCCATTGCCATTCACAGTTGTGCCGGAAATCTGACTTCATCTGGGAAAACCAATCACAATCCCACCTGTAGGATTACCCATAGAAAGAGCATATCACATTTTATATCAATTTTCATCCCCAAAAGCCTTAAGTTTTTGAAAAATGTTGGTAACTGTACACGGCCTGGCCGCCCTCAGCAACATGATGCACGTGCAGTCTTGGGGTTTTGTCACCCAAAGAACGCATGAAAGCACCTGGCGGCAGTATCAAGTGAGCAGGAACCTGGTAACAAACAGGACAGACCCTCCTAAAAACCTGCCCTTGACTTTTGTACGAAATCGTACTATACTGCTAAAAGTACGATTTCGTACCCAGGCCGGATGGCCGTATTGCTCACTCTTTCCCTTCTAAACTCCCTACTCCTGTTTATGGTGGAGCAGGAGTACAAAGATGCATGGGAGTTTGGATAAACCACAAACCGCCAGCGGCGGACATGGAGGTGTCGGCATGACCAGCTACAGGAACCTTGAAGCTTTGAAGGAGACAGAACCTTTTCCCACAGGCATCCGCCGCCTGAACTATCTGATCAGTGAACTGGATGGCGTCTATCACGCCATTGCGCTGAAATTCAAGCTATCCGACAGTGCTTTCCAGATCCTGTATGCACTATGCAATGGTGGCGGAAGCTGTCCCCTTCACGAGATCTGCAACCTGTATGGAACCAGCAAGCAGACCATCAATTCTTCCCTGCGTAAACTGGAAGAATCCAACATTGTCTATCTGCAGAACAGTGGTGGGCGCACCAAGACTGTCTGCCTTACAGAATACGGGCAACAGAGAATCCAGGATTCCGTCCTGCGCCTGATCCGGGAGGAAGACAACATCCTGAAGTCCTGGACAGAAGAAGAACAGGAGCTGTACCTCTCCCTGACCCAGAGATACCTGGCCTCCCTGCGGGAGAAGATCCCCGTCCTGTAAAGACATTGTTTCCTGCTTATGAAGAGACGGAAAAAGGAACTTTTAAACAATTAACTGATATGTCCGCTGAAGCGGGCATGGGGGTGTATATATGAAAAAGAAAATCCAGTTATCAGATCATTTTAATTACCAGAAATTATTACGCTTTACATTTCCCTCCATCGTCATGATGGTTTTCACTTCCATCTATGGTGTGGTGGATGGTTTCTTTGTGTCCAACTATGTGGGAAAGACTCCCTTTGCCGCTGTGAATTTTATCATGCCTTTCTTAATGATCCTGGGAGCTGCCGGGTTCATGATGGGCACTGGTGGCAGTGCCTTGATCGGAAAGACCATGGGGGAAGGGAAACCGGAAGAGGCCAGACGCCTTTTCTCCCTGTTTATCTACGTTACGGTGGCTGCCAGCATGGTGATCGCCGCCATAGGCATCCTGCTGCTTCGTCCCATTGCCTCTTTGCTGGGGGCAGAAGGTTCCATGCTGTCGGACTGTGTCTCTTATGGACGCATCATCCTGATCGCCCTGCCTGCCTTTATGCTGCAATATGAGTTCCAGAGCTTTTTCGTGACAGCAGAGAAACCCCAGCTTGGCCTGGCTGTGACGGTTGCTGCCGGCATTACCAACATGGCACTGGATGCCCTGTTTGTTGCTGTATTCCGATGGGGTCTGGAGGGCGCTGCCATTGCCACCGCCCTAAGCCAGGTGGTGGGCGGTATCCTCCCGCTGCTGTATTTTAGCCGGCCCAACACCAGCGCCCTCGGTCTGACCAGGACCAGATTCAACGGCCCAGCCCTGCTGAAAGCCTGTGTCAACGGCTCCTCGGAGCTGATGTCCAATATCTCCATGTCCGTGGTGAGCATGTTATACAACGGACAATTGATCAAATATGCCGGGGAGGATGGTGTGGCGGCTTACGGTGTGCTGATGTATGTGAACCTGATCTTCCTGGCTGCCTTTATCGGCTATGCCGTGGGCACGGCACCTGTGATCAGCTACCACTATGGAGCAGGAAACCATGCGGAACTGAAAGGCCTCTTGAAAAAGAGCCTGGTACTCATCGGTATCTTCTCCGTATGTATGCTGGCACTGGGGGAAGTCCTGGCCCGCCCTCTTTCCATGCTGTTCGTGGGATATGACAAAGAACTTCTGGCACTGACCCTTAGGGGATTTCTGATCTACTCCTTTTCCTTTTTATTTGCAGGACTTGCCATCTTCGGCTCCTCCTTTTTCACGGCTCTGGGCAATGGACTGATTTCCGCTCTGGTTTCCTTCCTGCGGACATTGGTATTCCAGACGGCAGCAGTGCTGCTCTTTCCTCTCATCTGGGGTATCAATGGCATCTGGTTCTCTATTGTGGCCGCGGAACTGATGGCCGTGGCTGTAACTGTATTCTTCCTGGTCACACAGCGCGGAAAATACCATTATTAAAAAAGGGGCCATGCAGCCCCTTTTTCATGCCTTATCTATCAGCTCTTATAAATCGCAGTTGTTCACCGTCCTGGGGAAAGGCACCACATCCCGGATATTGCCCATACCGGTGAGGTACATCACACACCGCTCGAATCCGAGACCAAATCCCGCATGGCGCACAGAACCATACCTGCGCAGATCCAGGTAGAAGTCGTAATCCTCCTTCCTAAGCCCCATCTCCTCCATCCGCTGCTCAAGCACCTCCAGTTTGTCCTCCCTCTGGCTGCCGCCAATGATCTCCCCGATTCCGGGCACCAGACAGTCCATGGCCGCCACGGTCCTGCCATCCTCATTCAGCTTCATGTAGAAAGCCTTGATCTCCTTGGGATAATCCGTCACAAATACAGGGCGCCTGAACACTTCCTCTGTGAGATACCGCTCGTGCTCTGTCTGTAGGTCACAGCCCCAGAATACCTTGTAATCAAAAGCCTCATTATTCTTCTGCAGGATCTCAATGGCCTCCGTATAAGTCACATGGGCAAAATCCGCATTGGCCACATGCTCCAGCCTCTCGATCAGACCCTTATCCACAAACTGGTTGAAGAACGCCATCTCCTCCGGTGCATGCTCCAGCACATAGCGGATCACATATTTCAGCATCCCCTCCGCCAGCAGCATGTCATCCTTCAGATCTGCAAAAGCCATCTCCGGCTCAATCATCCAGAACTCTGCTGCGTGTCTGGTGGTATTGGAGTTCTCCGCCCGGAAGGTTGGCCCGAAGGTATACACATTCTTGAAGGCAAAGGCATAGGTCTCCACATTCAGCTGGCCGCTTACGGTGAGATTGGTGGCCTTGCCAAAGAAATCCTGGCTATAGTCCACCTGTCCCTCATTGGTCCTGGGCAGGTTCTCCAGGTCCATGGTGGTCACCTGGAACATCTCCCCTGCCCCTTCACAGTCACTGCCTGTGATGATGGGCGTGTGCACATATACAAAGCCCCGCTCCATGAAAAAACTGTGGATGGCATAGGCAATCAGGGAACGCACCCTGAATACCGCCTGGAAGGTGTTGGTCCTGGGCCGCAGATGGGATATCGTCCTAAGATACTCAAAGGAATGCCGCTTTTTCTGCAGGGGATAATCTGCGGTGGAAGGCCCTTCCACCATCACCTCACCAGCCTGCATCTCAAAGGGCTGCTTGGCACCTGGCGTCTCCACCACAGTACCCTTCACCACCAGGGCTGCTCCCACATTGATCTTGCACAGTTCCTGGAAATTGACAAGTCTCTCCCCGTATACCACCTGCAACGGTTCGAAAAAGGTACCATCATTGATTACCAGAAATCCAAAATTTTTCGAGTCGCGGTTGCTCCTGACCCAGCCGCCCACTGTTACTTCCCTGCCTATATACTCCTGTCTGTTGCGATATAGGTCTTTGATATCTGTCAGTTCCATCTCTACCTCCTGACCCGCCATGGCGGACAACGATTCCACATTTTCAAGCATACATTTGTTACTATTTATATCACAGAATATACCATTTTAAAAGAGGTTTTGTAATACCATACAAGCATGAACGCAAAAAGGAGATATCTCCAGCCATGCAGCACCACACCTCACCGGCAAATTTCCAAAGCCAGTTACACCGGCTTTCCTGTACATACAGACACGTCACAAAACCAGCTTCACCTGCCTGGCTCATTGCCACGGGAATCATAAGAGTGGCGACAGCAGCCTGCACATCTGCTCCTTCAGCCGGATCTTTAAGCTCCTGGCGGCGTAGCTATCCCCGGTCACCTGGGTGCAGTATACCAGGTCTTTCCGGAAGATCTCCTCCATCTCCAGCGCCTTCTCCCTGTTATACACCACTGCATTCACCTCGAAATTCAAGGCAAAGCTGCGGATGTCCATGTTGGCTGTTCCATAGCAGAAAACCTCCCCGTCCGCTATGATGCCCTTGCTGTGCAGAAAACCATTGCTGTAAATATAACAGTTGGCCCCGGCTGTCACCAGATCGCCCATATAGGAGTAGGTGGCCCAGTACACAAAAGGGTGATCCGGCTTGCAGGGAATCATCAGGTTCACCTCTATCCCAGAGCGCACAGCAATGAGCAGGGCATTTAGCAGGGACTCATCCGGGATAAAATAAGGTGTCTGGATGCAGATCCGTTTCCTGGCCCTGGTGATCAGCCGCACATAATTGTCCCTGATCTGTTCCAGCAGATTATCCGGCCCGCTGCTAATCACCTGTAAATCACAGTGATCCCGCTTCCCGTCCGGCGGCTCCAGGAACATCAGCTCACTCTGCATCAGATTCTCCCCCACCGCATAGTTCCAGTCCAGCAGAAAACGCATCTGCAGCCCCAGCACCGCGGAACCCTGTATCCGCAGATGGGTGTCCCGCCAGTAGCCGAACCTTTTCTCTAAGCCGATATATTCCTTTCCGATATTGAAACCTCCCACATAGGCTACCTGGTTATCTATCACCACGATCTTGCGGTGATTGCGGTAGTTGATCCGCAGCTGGAACCGGCGCAGGAACGCGGGGAAGAATTCTGCCGTGCGGATTCCGGCCTGTTCCAGCCTTCTCCAATACCTGTGATGAATCTTTCTACAACCCATGCCATCGAAAAGCACCCGCACCTCCACACCCTGGGCTGCCTTGCGCCGCAGCACCTCCACAATCTTGTCAAAAAGCAGGTCATTCCGGATGATATAATACTGCATGTTGATAAAATGCTCTGCCTTCTCCAGGTCTGCCAGCAGTGCATCAAATTTCTCATTCCCGTCTGTGAGGATATCAATGTCATTCTCCTCAAAAAGAATGGCATCTGCTGCCTTCATGTTAAACATCACCAGGTCCATATACTCTGTCAGTTCTCCCTGAAAGTCCTCCGGCCTCCTGTTCTTCAGCTGGTATTCCTGGTAGCGGATCACCTCATGCAGATCTTCCTCCAGGCCCTTCACTTTAAACATGTGCCGTTTATGCAGATCCATTCCCAGAAACAGATAGAAGATAAAACCAAGGCCTGGCAGGAAGAACAAAAGCAGCAACCAGGCCCAGACACTTTTGGGATCCCGTCTCTGAAAAAATATGATGGCTATGGCAAAGAGCATATTCCAGAAAAACAGACTCCCCAGAGCCATCCGCACAATCTGCCATGCTGTCCCTTCCATGATACCCATACCACTCCTCCTTCGTGTACTGATACACCCGTGCTTCATTTCCTTCTGCCAGATTCCCAGGCCCATCACAGAAATGTCCCCCTCACAGGTTATTGGCTCCTCCACAATTCCTTATTTTGCCACTTTCATCCCATTCTACCACAAACATTTGAAAAAAACCGTAAAATAAAGATAAATGTTTTATTGCCTATCCATAGACATCTATGTTAAAATGTAATATCAGACAGGGGTACCGTTCACCCCCTCACCATTCGGAAAACAGGAGGACATTCTATATGCAGCCATGGTTGATTACCTTGATCGTAGTTCTGGTGGTATTGGCCGTTGTGATTACAGTATTGTATTTCCTTGGGAAAAAAGCCCAGAAGAAGCAGGCCCAGCAGCAGGAAGCCCTGGAAGCCAACAAGCAGACCGTCTCCATGCTCATCATTGACAAGAAGCGCATGAAGATCAAGGACGCCGGCCTGCCCCAGATCGTTTTAGACCAGACGCCCAAGCTCATGCGCGGTTCCAAGCTGCCCATTATCAAGGCCAAGATCGGTCCCCAGATCATGTCTCTGATCTGCGATGAGAAGATCTTCGACACAGTGCCTGTGAAAAAGGAAGTGAAAGCCATTGTCAGCGGCATCTATGTGCTGGATGTACGGGGGCTTCACGGCAAGCAGGTGGCAGCTCCCCAGAAGAAAAAAAGCAGATTCCGCCAGTTTCTGGAGAAAGCCCAGGAAAAGGCCGGAGCCAAACCGCTAAAATAAGGAGCCGTTGCAGGCTCCTTTTTTGTTACTGTTCACTGCGTAGCCGTAACAGCAACGTGATGCACGTGTAGTCTCGGGTTTGTCACGCAAAGAACGCGTGAAAACACCCGGCGGCAGTATCTAGTATAATCCACCTGCTAAATATCCCTGTGTTACGCCGGTCTAAATTTCCACCTGACTGCGTTGGCTTCACCAGGTGTGTCCACCGCATCGACTCGTTCAGCCGCCTTGCAGACCGAAAATGTATCCTGCGCCAAACATACGGGCAATCAAGGCGGATTATACTAGTGAACAGGAACCCTTTTTTAACTTTTAACTGTTGTAGCGTCCGGGCAGACGCTTCTGGTTGACGAAAAGAAGCAAATTAGATATAATTTTCCTATCAAAACAAGTTTCCAGCTTTTCTTTCCGGTTCACTAAAAAGACTACAAACAGGAGTCTGCCAATGCATACATTTGAAATAAACGCTTATGCGAAGATCAACCTGGGCCTGGACGTGACCGGGCGGCTGCCAGGCGGCTATCACCAGGTGAAGATGGTCATGCAGTCCGTGGATCTGTATGATACCCTTACTTTCTGCCGTACAACGCAGGCAGAAGGCATCACCTTGACCACAGATTCTCCCGGTCTGTCTGTGGGAAGTGATAATTTAATCTCCAGGGCCGCTGCTGCCATGTTCCAGGCCTTCCATATACAGGAGGGTGTCCGCATCCACCTGCACAAAGCCATTCCCATTGCTGCCGGCATGGCAGGGGGAAGCACAGACGCCGCTGCTACCTTTAAAGGTATCAATGCACTTTTCGGCATTCATGCCCCCCTGTCAAGGCTGATGGAGCTGGGCGTGTCCATTGGGGCAGATGTGCCCTACTGCCTGTCAGGCGGCACAGCCCTGGCGGAGGGGATCGGAGAGGTACTCACCCCCCTGGCCCCCCTGCCAGACTGTACGCTCCTGTTGGCCAAGCCGGATATCAGCGTATCCACCAAATATGTCTATGAGCATCTGGATGCCATCCCATCCTACCGTCATCCCGATATTGACGGCATGATGGCTTCCATCCAGGCAGGAGATCTGGATGGTGTCCTGGCCCGCATGGGAAATGTGTTGGAAGCCGTCACCATCCCCACCTGGCCCGTTATCGCCTCCATCAAGGAAGAGATGCGACATCTGGGAGCCGATGGCTGTCTCATGAGCGGCAGTGGCCCTACGGTGTTTGGTGTCTTTGGAGACAGGGCACTGGCGGAAGCAGCTTGTAGACATTTGCAGCAAAGCGGCCTGGCACCCTGGGTCTGCCTAACCAGACCTGTGTGAGGACCAGGGCGGTTCCTGCACGGATACCATTCCTTTGCCGGGACAGCCTACTCCTTTCCCTTCGTCAAGGTATCCTGCCATACAGGCCATGCCCTTTTGCCAGTTACATGTGCCGGCACGTTCCTCGCAGTAGAAAACTGCAGAAAGGCGGCTGCCATGCCAAGTTTTAAACCTACCATCAATAATGAATTCCTGCCTCTCAGGGATCTGGTCTTCAATACTCTCCGGCAGGCTATCCTGACCGGGGAATTGAAACCTGGAGAACGGCTGATGGAAATCCATCTTGCCCAGAAAATGGGAGTGAGCCGTACCCCCATCCGGGAAGCCATCCGCAAACTGGAGCTGGAGGGCTTAGTCACCATGGTTCCCAGGCGTGGTGCGGAAGTGGCCCAGATCACGGAAAAAAGCATGACCGATGTGCTGGAAGTACGCCGTACCCTGGATGCCCTGTGCGCGGAGCTCGCCTGTGAGCGCATCACTCCCCAGGCATCGGAGGCCTTAAAAAATGCCTGCCAGGATTTCGAGCAATCTGTCCACACAGGGGACAGCCGGAAAATCGCCCAGGCAGATGTTGCCTTTCATGACATCATAGTCCAGGCAACGGGCAACGGCCGCCTGGTTCAGCTGATCAATGACCTGTCCGAGCAGATGTACCGCTACCGTTTTGAATATATTAAAGACGGCAGCCAGCATGAAAGGCTGGTGGAAGAGCATAGAATGATCTATGAGAGCATTCTCCAGAAGGACCAGGAGATGGCTGCAGCGGCCGCCAGAACCCACATTGACAACCAGAAGAAAGCCATCATCCGCCAGATTCGCCTGGAGCAGGGCAAAGATCCTGTATAGCTGTTACTTATCACTGCCCTGCCGTTTATGGCAGCATAATGCACCAACCTGTAAAAAGCAACGTATAACCTTCCTTTTTCCAGGCAATACTTCTCAAAAACAAAGATCGAGGAGATTGTATGAAAAAAAGATGGTCTGGAATCCGCATCGTGGCAGGATTGTGTGCTGCCCTTGGCTGGTGGGGGCTGCTCTACCCGGAGCTGGCACTGACTCCTGACACCGTGCGGGTATTCCAGGAGTCCGAAGATGGCACTTTACAGGAAATTACGGCAGACTGGGATTTTGAGGGAAGCCTCTACAGCAGCCTGCTCTATGGCGACCACCGCAACATCACCTTCCGCAGCAGACTGCTCACGGATATCAGCTTGTTTTTGGAGGCCATTCACAGTGGAAATGAATAGGAAGCAACCAGACAAAAATGCCCCCATCGGTGTCTTTGACTCCGGTGTGGGCGGTTTAACCGTGGCCCGCGAGATCATGCGGCAGATGCCCAATGAGAAGATCATCTACTTCGGGGACACTGCCCGGGTTCCTTATGGCAGCAAGTCCCAGGAGACCATCACCCGGTATTCAGAACAGATTGTGCGTTTCCTGCGCACCTTCCAGGTGAAGACCATTGTGGTGGCCTGCAACACCGCCAGCGCCTATGCCATGGATACCCTGGAAAAAGATATAGACATCCCCATTATCGGCGTGGTGCGGCCAGGGGCCAGGGTGGCGGCAGAGGTGACGCGGAACGGACGCATCGGTGTGATTGCCACCGAAGCTACCATCGGCAGCCAGATGTACACAAAATACATAACCGAACTGAATAAAGACGTGACCATCTACGGCAAAGCCTGCCCTCTCTTCGTTCCTCTGGTGGAGGAAGGGCTGCTACAGGATCCTGTCACCGATGAGATCGCCCGCAGATATCTTACAGAACTGATCGACATTGATATTGATACCCTGATCCTGGGCTGTACCCACTATCCGCTCATACGCTCCTCCCTGGGCCGTATCATGGGGGAAAAGGTGCGCCTGGTGAATCCGGCCTATGAGACCGCCCTGGAGCTGAAAGAAATGCTGGGAAGCCTGAACCTGCTGGGGGATGAGCCGCCCGGGCTGGGCAGCAACCAATACCGTTTCTATGTCAGCGATATGGCTGAAAAGTTTGTCCGGTTTGCCAACTCCATCATCAAGTACGGAATCCTCTCCGCCAAGGCTGTGAATATTGAAGATTACTGACCGGTGCATTCATTCCCGCGCAATCAGTGCTCGATGCGGTGATGAACCAGGTGGCAAGGGACGGGGTGCATTCATTCCCGTGCAATCAGTGCTTGATGTACGCACCAGGTCAAGGCGGAAGAAGGAGGCTTTCCCAATGAAAAGAGAAGTACAACTTACGCTGACAGGACGCAGTCTTGATGCATCTGGCCAGGAGACAGTCACAAAGCAGACTATTATGGCCAGGTATGCCTTCCGGGACGGACATCATTTTTTCCTGTACGAAGAGCAACCGGAAGGAACCACTTCCAATACCCGCTGCCTGATCAGACTGCGGAATGGCTATATGGAGCTGTCCAAAAAGGGGGGTGTGAATACCCGCATGGTTTTCGAAACCGGAAGGGAACACAGAACGGAATATGCCACTCCCTATGGGAATCTCTGGCTGGGAATCCGCACCTACAAGGCAGCACTTACTGATTCGCAGGATGAAACGGATCCTGCCCTCCTGCAATATGCCATACAGTACGATTTGACCTCAGAGGGACTTACCATCGGGGAATACACAATGACAGTACAGGCAGTATCTGCCACAGATTTCCCAAAAATATGTAATCCCATCTAAACTTTGGGGCAAACCCTGCCGAAATATTTTATAGAGTCAAGGATGATTGTACGCCCAATAACGGGTAGAACAGGCGCCCAGCGCCAGAAAGAGGGATGCTATGAGTGTAAACGGAGTTACAACCACACAAGCTGCTGCCCAGACTTACAATGCCACCACCAGTGCCAAGACAGAAAACACTGCACAGGCTGGCAGCAACAAGACAGAAAACACTACCACAAATGCCGGTGTCGTATATGAGCCTTCCAAGGAAAGCGCTTCCACAGCGGCTAAGAAGACTTATAAGCCCGATACCAACCTGGTGAACAAGCTCAAAGCAGATGCAGAAGCCCGCACACAGCAGATGCGCAGTCTGGTAGAAAAGCTTATGTCCGGACAGACCAATGCCTATGGCAAGGCCAACAATATCTGGCAGTTCCTAAAGTCAGGCAACTACACCGTAGATCCTGCCACCAGGCTACAGGCACAGGCTGATATCGCTGAGGACGGCTACTGGGGCGTGGAACAGACATCCAGCAGGATCATTGATTTTGCCAATGCCCTCACCGGCGGTGATCCCGACAAGATCGAGGATATGCGTGCCGCTTTCCAGAAAGGTTACAAGCAGGCCGAAAAGACCTGGGGTGGTTCCCTTCCCGACATCTCCCAGCGCACCTATGATGCCGTGATGGAGAAATTCGATGAGATGGCTGCAGCGGCTAAGAAGCCCACCGATCCCGCTGATCCCACCAAAACAGAGTAATCAGGGACGGACTTTCTTATCAAGATAAAAAGATGTTCCAGGTGATGATTTACCTGGAACATCTTTTTTATAGTGTTGTCAGTTCTCCGACATTTATATTTCTCTGGCAGTCAGCATCCTTTCACCAGCAGCAGTTTCTGCCCCGGCTTGATCTCATCGTTCTCCAGCTCGTTCAGCGCACGCAGGGATTCCACCGGCATATAGTATTTCTTCCCGATATTCCACAGATTATCCCCCTCTTTGACCATATACACCACCATGCCGGGAAGGCTGCTCATCCGTCCTGCATCCAGTTCCTCCACTGTCACCTGGCCGATCAGTTCCACGGGCACATTTTTGAAAACCACTGTGGAAAAGCTGAGAACCGCTTTCACATCCATCTCCTCCCCATCCAACATGGTCACCTGGAGCTGCTCCACCTCTGCCCGCACCTTGCCCATGTCCTCCGGGGCGATCTCCGGAACCTCCAGGGTATAGCGATACGGGATCTGGGCTGTGGCACAGCCGTAGGGAGCCTCATCCTCGCCTGTAATGTACAGGACCTTCACCTGCATACTGCCTTCCACCAGGATGCCGTTTTCCACTGTACCCTGGTGTTCCAGAACCACTGTCCCCTCACTGTGTAGCAGCTGCAGGACACTGCCACCAGTCACATGGATATGGTCCGTGATCTTCGTCTTGCCAGTGACCCTGGCCAGAAGCCTGCGTAGCTTTGCCTGATGGGTTACGGCATTTACTTCGTTGGAGACCCCATAAATGTCCGATATGATCTCCAGTTTCTCTTCTTCATAGACCCGGATGGCAATGTCCAGGACCAGTTCCAGGCCAACGCACCTCTCCTCCCCGTCAAAGTCCGGTCTCACAGCCAACTCCTTCTGTCCCAGATGGTAGCGGATGTCCGGCAGCATCCCTTCCCTGCATCCATGGCAGTCCAGGACACCGCTGAAAGGCAGGGTAGTCTCAAAGGAGCGCACCGGATGTTCCTCTCCCTCTCCCTCGTACAGGACAAACAGGTGTACATCCCCTGACACCGTGAGCTTCTCCTCCATGGCCTTGAATTCCACATCTCCCAGGGAGACATTGTCCCACAGAATCTGGAAGATGTTGGGATAGTTGGAAGGCAGGGTGACTTCTTCCTTCAACCGGAAAATATCATTCTTGCAGATGACGATCTGCGCCAGATCCAGGGGCATCCTGCGATACTCCACTTTCTCATCGCCGTGCAACGCAATGGGGGCCTCCTCATCGTAAAGCTCCTCCACCCTGGCTGTAAGTGTGATCAAGGATTGGATGTTCAGCTTCCGGGAATTGATCATTCCCATGGTCAAGTCTTCCACTTCACCTTCCACCGCCACCGTATCTGTAGAAGCCACCCCCTGGATATTGATCCGTTCCTCGAAGGGAAGGTTTCCCGCAAGAAGTACAAGGCTGCTGCCCTCTTCCACAGTATGATAAAGTACCACGTAGCTAAGGCGGCCCCTGACAGTAACCATGTCCGTCCCCGGCTTAATCTCCTCGATGACCAGCTCTCCCTTTTCCAGGTTGAGACTACTCACATCCGGCTTATTCTCCGGGATGTTCACATCATCCTCCAGCGTAAACTGCGTGACCGCCTCTGCCCGGATGCGGTCCATATGTATATTCCTCTTGATCAGTTCCACAAAAATACCTCCATACATATATACTGGTATAGCTATCTATATGAAGGATTGTTGGAAAATATGCCTGGTTTGTGCCTACACGCTTACAGGGCCATTGCCTACTCGCCTACTGCCCCGATCAGATCCGTCACCTTCTCCACATGGTATTTCTCCATGTATTCTTCTATCCCCTGGATCACTTCCAGAGTGGTGTACGGATTCACAAAGTTCATGGCACCGATGCTCACAGCGCTGGCCCCTGCCAGCAGGAACTCTATAGCATCCTCCGCCGTGGCAATGCCTCCCATGCCAATGACAGGAATCCGCACCGCCCGGGCTGTCTGATAGACCATACGCACGGCAATGGGCTTGATAGCCGGACCGCTCATACCTCCTGTCTTGTTGGCTATGGCAAATCTGCGCTTGTGGATGTCGATCTTCATGCCAGTGATGGTATTGATCAAAGACAAGGCATCTGCCCCCGCCGCCTCTGCCGCCCTGGCCATCTCCGTGATATCCGTCACATTGGGACTGAGCTTCATGATCACAGGCTGCCTGGCATGGCGCTTGATCTTCTGGGTAATCTGGAACAGGGCATCTGCCCTCTGGCCGAAAGCGATAGCTCCCTCCTTCACATTGGGGCAGGACACATTGATCTCCAGCATGGATACCGCTTCCTCATGGGAGAGACGTTCCACTACCTCCACATAGTCTTCTACGGTCTTGCCACAGACATTGACAATGATCCGGGTGTCATATTTTTTGAGAAACGGGATATCCCGCTCCAGGAACACATCTATCCCCGGATTCTGAAGACCAATGGCATTGAGCATTCCCCCATAGACCTCCGCTACCCTGGGAGTGGGATTTCCCGGCCATGGCACATTGGCAACCCCTTTTGTGACCACGGCTCCCAACCTGTTCAGATCCACAAACTGCGCATATTCCATACCGGAACCAAAGGTTCCGGAGGCAGTCATGACCGGATTCTGAAAGGTTACACCTGCTATCTCTACTTGTGTATTCATGAAAAACTCCTTTACCTGTTACTCTTCCTGTTCCGCTACCCTGTTGTGCAATCCTGCGTCACCATCCCATTCTACCCTTTTGTCCTTAGGGGCAGGCAGATCTTTCCGAAACAGAATCTCCAAAGGTTCCTCTGGCAGCTTCAAGGCACCACAGTCCACATAGCCCTGTTTCCGGTAGAAAAACTGGGCCTGCTCGCTGGACAGGGTGGAGGTCAGCACCCTTCCATATTGTCTTGCCGCCATCTCTGCCTCCCAATGCCCCACCAGCCTGCTGCCATGTCCCATTCCCCGGTATGGTTCCAGAATGTACAGCATATTCAGAAACGGCGTATTGTCCCAGAACAGGTTATACCGCAGCCACCCTACCAGGGTGTCTGTCTCCATCAGCAAAAGAACCCGTCCGGCTCTTATGCTGTTAACCAGCTCCTCCCTGTTGATACCGTGCTCATATGCCAGCAATTGCCCCACGTCCCTTTCTGTCCCGTGTCTGATCATATCTGCACTTCTCCTGCCTCAAACACAGGCCCGTCTGTACAGATCCGGGCATTGTGCACATGGGAATGGTGATCCACTTCCCTGGTTTTCACCACACAGCCCAGACAGGCACCCACGCCACAGGCCATGTGTTCCTCCAGTGAGATATATGCCGGGATCCCCTTCTCCTGGGCGTATACCTTGACGGCCCGCAACATGGGCATAGGGCCACAGGCATAAATCACGTCCGCCTCCAGCGCACCTTCGGCAATGGCATCCATCACATTTCCCCTGGTTCCCACACTGCCGTCCTCTGTAGCCAGGTATACCTTCCCATACCGCTCCAGATCATCCCGCAGGAAAGTCCGGCTGTCCCGGTAACCCACGATTATGGTCTTGCATTCCGCCTCCAGACATTTGGCCAGTTCCAGCATCGGCGGGATACCGATGCCGCCTCCCATGAGAAACGCCCTCTTACCCTTTGCCGCTTCCAGAGGGAATCCGTTTCCCAGGGTTCCCAGGATCTCTATGGAATCCCCCTGTCTGTAATGAGAGAATTCTTCCGTCCCTGCACCTGCAATACGGTACACTATACGCAGGGCCCCTCTTCCCCGATCCGCCTCGCAGATGCTGATAGGGCGGGGCAGGAGGGTACTCTTATCCCTGGGATAGACGCCGATGAATTGTCCAGGGACAGCCTGCGCGGCCAGACCGGTTCTGATCCACATATCGAAGATCCCTGGGGCTATCTCCTGCTGGGACAGCACTGTGGTACTTTGCTTCTGCTTCATATCTAATGATCCTTTCTCTTTCATGATCCTTCTGCCAGGCCAGACTCAATCTGCTTTCCAGACCTTCTGTCACTTTCCGGGGATAAAATGAGAACTCTTTATGCCTGCGGTTTTTACAGACCATCTCTATATACGATCCTGCCACCACACACAGTGGCCTTTACCTGTCCCTTCAAATGCCAGCCTGTAAAAGGCGTGTTGGAGGAACGGGAGGTATACTCCCCACAGACCACTTCCCCATCCGGATCAAACAGCACCAGATCCCCAGGCCCTCCCTCTGCCAGATATCCTGCATCCAGGCCGTACATGGCTGCCGGGCCGGTACTCATCCGCTCCAGAAGCTGCCTCATGGTCAGATATCCCTTCTTCACCAGTTCCGTGATACCCAGGGCCAGGGCTGTCTCCAGGCCGATGATCCCGCTTGGGGCCTTTGTGATATCCCGCCCCTTCTCCTCCACTGTGTGGGGGGCATGGTCCGTGGCAATGATATCAATGGTGCCGTCTGCCAGCCCCTGGAGGATGGCCTGTCTGTCTGCTTCCTCCCTAAGAGGAGGATTCATCTTGGCCAGGCTGCCATACTGGATGACTGCTTCTTCTGTCAAGGTAAAATGATGGGGAGTTGCCTCTGCATGGATCCGGACCGCTGCTGCCACCTGGGTTCCCCTGTTTTCCTCCACCCCCTGGCCGGTGATCCCATCCCGGCATACGTCAGCCTGACATGCCTTGGCCCTGCGCACCAGTTCCACCGATTCCCTGGCGCTGATATGCTGGATATGGATACAGGCCCCTGTCTCCAGTGCCAGCTTCAGATCCCTCTCCACCAGCCGGATCTCCGCCTCTCTGGGGGATCCGCCGATCCCGAAATAGGCGCTTGCCTTTCCCTTGTTGATGCCGTTATTCTCTATCAAGGCAGGATCTTCCTCATGGAAACTGACAGGCATGTGCAAGGCTGCTGCCTCTTCCATGGCCCGCCGGACAATATCTGCATCCAGCAGGGGAATCCCATCATCTGTGAATCCTGCTGCCCCTGCCTCTGCCAGCTCCTTCATAGGAGTCAGTTCTTTCCCCTTCATACCCATGGTCACATTGGCACAGCTCCTCACATGGATCCCGGTGTCCTTTCCCCGCTCCAGCACATCACAGAGGGTATCCACGTTATCAATGGGTGGTCTGGTGTTGGCCATCATCACCACTGTGGTAAAGCCTCCCTTTGCCGCTGCCCTGGCCCCGGTATGGATATCTTCTTTTTCCGGAAAGCCAGGATCCCTGAAATGCACATGGATATCCACCAGTCCAGGAGCCACCAGCAGTCCCTGGGCGTCCAGGGTCTCACAGGACCCTGGAACCTGTATGTTAGGAGCGATCTGCACGATCTGTCCTTCTTTGATGAGAATATCCAGCTTTCCCTCCATTCCCGATCTGGGGTCTATCATATACCCGTTGTGAATCAGTAACATCCAAACCTCCTCCATTCCTGCCTGTTCTTCCATAAGGGTCTGTCTTTTTGTGCCATAGGGCATCGGGTTCTTCTGAAAAAGGAATCCCTGCATGGAAGCATTCCCGTCACGGCTTTCCCTGCACCAGCTCTGACAGAGGTGCAAATGTGTACCCCATCTCTTCCCATTTGGTAAGCAGCTCATCCAGGATCTCCCCGTTGGTGGCAGACGTATTATGCAACAGCACAATGGCTCCCGGATGGATCCGGGAAGTGAGCTTATCCAGAGCCTCCTGGTGGGTCGGCTGGTTGTCCGCATCCCAGTCCACATAGGCCAGACTCCAGAAGCAGGTAAAATACCCTTCCTCCTGGGCCAGCCGCATATTGGTGCTGCCACATTTTCCTTCGGGGGGACGGTAGTAAGGGGAAAGTTCCTGCCCTGTGATCTCCTGGAACAGGGATGCCACATCTCCCAGCTCCTTCCGGAAAGCCTCCCCATCCAGTGTGTTGATATCATGGTGGTGATAGGTGTGATTGCCCACCGCGTGTCCTTCCTCTGTCATACGCTTCACCAGCTCTGGCTGTGTCTCCAGGTAGTGTCCCACCACGAAAAAGGTAGCCGGAGCGTCATGTTTTTTCAAGGCATCCAGAATCGGTTCTGTATTCCCATTCTCATAACCACAGTCAAAGGTAAGATAAATCACCTGCTCCTGCCCGTCCCCGCAGAAATAGCCACTGTACTGGACAAGCTCCTCCGATGATACATTTCCCACAGGCTGGGTACCTGGATCCCCGAAACCAAGCCCCCAGCCTATTCCTTCCTCCGTGAGCTTGTCCACAAAAGGATTCTCCACGATCTGGGGAACCGGCCTGGGGCTTTCCCCCAGGCTGCCAGTGTCCTGTCCCTTTGAACCGTCCGGACTTCCAGAGGCTCCTGTACTGCTATTTCCAGCCAGGGCACCCTCTGTGGGACTTCCATCTGCACTGTCCCCTTCCGGCGTTTTCCCCTGGCCTGCTGTCTCCTCATCCTTTCCACCAGATGCCGGCTCTCCAGCCAGATTCCTTCCGGATTCCTCTTCTCCAGACAGCAGATCTGTCGCAGACAGGCTCTCCAACTGCACCTTGCCTTCTTCCCTGGCGCCGCATCCTGCCAGCACGCCCAGCAGGACCGCCGCCGATAAAGCAGGAAAAAGGATTCTCTTGCTCTTTTGTCTCATATACTTCCCTTCCTTCTCCGATCTGCATTGTGTCAGATTGGTTTCTTTCCTATCATAGAAGGCAGATGCATCATATTTCCATCATATTTGTAGCAATCGTTTCCGTTCACACCACCATTGGCAAAATGTAATTGCCAGTGCTTTACGCACCTATGCGGAAAAGATGCCAGGAAGGATTGCAATACCATAATTGCACATCTCTTTTCCATAAATAGTATAGGCAAAATCCAGGCTAAAGTCAAGAAATGTCCAAAATCCCCATCTGTCTTTGATACACCCTGCACATCATGTGGGAGGGTTCTGTCTCCAGGGCCTGTTCCAGGTATCCGGCTGCCTTTTCCCGGTCCCCCAGTCCCAGGTTGCCCAGGGCGCACAGATAATAACAATGGGCACGGTTGCGCAAGGTATCATCCTCATCGAAGATCAAAAATTCTGGCAGGGATACTGCAAAATACGGAATCCTGACCTGGTCTTCCAGGTGCTGCTCCCCATAGTCGATCAAGCGGTAGAATCTGGCCCTGGCTTCCCGGGTCTTACCCAGTTTTAAGTAGGACAGTCCCTGGTACAGGATCATATCCGCAGGCTGGTCATTGTAGTACATGGCTCCCGCAGGTTCATCGGTTCCCTGGGTCGCATTGACAAAGCATTCCCGGGCCTCCTCCCTTCTTCCCTGTCCCTCCAGTGCAAGGCCCAGGTGGTAGTACAGGTGATTGTCCCTGGTGCCTTCCAGCTTCCCCTCACCCAGGTTCTCCGGGTATGAAAAGGCCTTTCTAAGCAGTTCTTCCGCTTTCCCATACGCCTTGTCCCCAAGCGCCTTTTGCGCCATGGCAAGAAGGGCCAGGGTATACTGGGTGGTAATCTTTCCCTCACCGCCCTCCCAGGGATGGAATTTGTGTTGCATCATACAGTCGTAAGCTTTCTCATGGTGTCCCGTGAGGTTCACCAGGGTGATATATTCTGTATACAAGTCGTCCCGGCCCTCCAGCAGTTCCTGGTGCGCTTCGTAATCTGCCAGGCGCTTCTCAAAACTCCAGCCCAGCTTCCTGTGGAGCTGATCCAGTTCCAGGAAGATCCGCACATCTGAAGGATCCAGAAGGAATGCCGTCTCCATCTCCCAGCTGGCATTTTCCGGTTCCTTGCATTTGTTATAATAAGCCAGAGCCAGATTGCGGTGTACCGTGGGGAAATGCGTATCCGCCCGGGCAGACATCTCCCACAGGCTCACCGACTCCTGCCACTGGAGTTTGTCATAATACAGGTTGCCAAGGTAATAGGGTGCCTTGGCATGACATCCCTGCCCCATGGCAAACCGGAGCACGGCAATGTCCTCCAGCTTGTTGGGAAAACAGTAATCCGGCGCCATTTTCTCGGCTTCTGCCAGAAGGGTGTCTATGGCTTCCCGGGCACCTGCCTTCTCCCCGGCACAATCCTTCCTTTCCCTGCCGTTCTCCTTCCCTAAGCTGCACTTCCCGGCCACTTCCTTCTGCCACAGGTAATATGACTTGTAGTACGCAAGCATGGGCCAGTCTTTTGTACAGCCTTGCAGCAGGGCAATTGCCTCCCCATAGGCACCCCATTCCGCGTAGTCCCTGGCTGTCATCAAGTAATTCTCCACAAAATCCCGCATCAAGCCATACAGCTTTTGTCTCTTGATCCCTTCCGGGTCTCCCTCCAGAAGGATCTGCTCATTGCCAGAGACAAAGTCAAAAGGATCCAGTCCCAGATTATCCTGCACCTGTGCCAGGGCTTCCCTGGTCCTGTCAAGCCTGCGAAGCAGATAAGCCCTCAGTCCCCTGGCTTTCACATTATGGGCATTCTTCACCAGGGACCGCTCTACATGTGCATAGGCCTTCCCCAATCGTCCCCGCCTGGCATCTATGGCTGCCAGGTAGTAGAAGCTCTTCTCCTGCTGCTCGCTGCTCCAGGAGGCCTTGTAGAAAGCATCATAGGCCTCTTCCTCCTTCCCCTGGTAAAACAGGCATAATCCCAGCAGGTAATAGGCCTCGCTGTGGTAAGGATTGGGATTTTTCTCCGTCAGCCGCTCCAGGGCTTTTTCCAGGTACTTCTGGCTCTCCTCAAACCTGCCTCTTCTCATGAGCAGCAGACCATAGGCATTGTTGATACGGATGTCCCCCGGATCTCTCTTCAGGCCTTCCAGATAATAGGGATCTGGCAGATAAGTGGCATGGCGGTACTGTTCAATATGTTGTCCGGTCAGATACAGTTCCTCGTTGGTCTGGATCCGGGAAGGCTCTTGGGCAGCTTTGGCAGGCTCCGGCAGCTTTGGAATCCCTGCCTTTTCCGGCTGGTATTCCACCAGGCACTCCCCCCCGGCATAGACTGCCAGATACAGCTCCTCCTCCCTCACGCCCTCACAGGGCACCTGTTTCTCATAGATCGCCACCGGGCTGACGGACACTGTCTCCTTCAGAATCTGTCTGTCCGCCGCCCACAGTTCCACTGTGGCCTGTTCATAGACGCTGGTGGCATAGACCCTCACAACAGCCTGCGCCCCATCGTAATCCAGGGATACCGCCGCCTGGGTTGTGGCGTTCTTCACCTGTCCAAGAGCCTTGTAGGGCATGAAATACTGGCAGAATACCTTCTCCTCAAAAGGCTTCAGCCAGGTAAAGTCCGGCTGGTTGTCGGTAAACACACCTGTCATCAGTTCCACATAAGGACCATCCTCATCCGTCAGGTTACGGTCCCAGGCTTTTCCGAAATCCCCGCAACCCCAGGTCCACTGTTTCTTGCCGGGGGAGATGTGGTGGTCCGCCACATGGAGGATGCCTGCCCCCACGCCATAGTCATATCCCCCTACAAAATCATACCTGGACTTTTCTGCCATGTAGGAGGTGGGCACCGGGATGTTTATATACCGGGAGATGTCCACGCCCTCGCTGTAATCTTTTTTATAGTACACCCCTGTGGCGATGGGGAACCGGGACACATCCCGCTTGCCATGATCCATCACCGCATGGACATCCGGCGGGAATACAGACTGGGTATTCTCGTTGACCGGAACCGCCGGGTTGGCCCACCACAGGAAGGTCTGGGGCAGCGCTGTCCGGTTGTATAGCTGCCCGGTGATCTCTATGTAGGCTTTTCCCGGATACAGGCTGATCTTTGCAATGCCCTTCGTGCCATACATCTGGTCCACATCATTGAGCAGTACCGAGACACTGCCGTCCTCCTTCTCCTTTAGCACATAGTCCACGGGCAGGAAGGTGGTAGGCCTGTGATGCTGGGGCCAGTTGAACTCAATGCCGCCGGAGATCCAGGGGCCGGTAAGCCCCACCAGTGCAGGCTTGATCACATGGTTGTAATAGACAAAATCATACCCGTTGGTCTTGTCATAGGCTCTCTGGATCCGTCCCCCCAGAGCAGGGAGTACCATGACTTTCAAGTACTCATTTTCCAGAAAGACCGCCTCATATTCCTTATCCACCTTCTGGTCGCTGAGCTTCTCAATGGTGGGGTAGGGGTACACCTTGCCCGTACTTCCCTGATAGACCCGCCTGTCCAGGAAAATGGGATTTTTCTCCGCCTGTCCGATCTCATAGGTTGGAATTACGACCTTTTCGGCCCAAATCTTTGTATCTGTCATTTTTGCTTTCCTCCTTTTAAAGAGTGTCTTTTATACCTTCTTACTTTAGCACCATTTTATCATTGGAAAGCGGTTGTCTCAATATGGCAAATTGTTTTCCTGTTTACTTTTTTTGCTCTTGTTTCCGGCCACAATGCATGATACAATGGGAGCAGTTTTTGAAAATAGGATAGGTACGAAGAACAGACAGCAGACAGAAAGGATCCATGACAGCCATGCTATCACAGGAAGAATTCATAACAACAGATTCCAGCTATTTTGTCTATTCCCCCAGCAAAACTGCGCTGGATATGTTCCTGTATCCGCTGCAGTGCGGGCATTTTACATACCTGCCCGGCTATCGTCTGGTCCGGGAATCCTTTGACAGCTTCCTGCTTCTGTATATCCAGGAAGGTGCCCTCACCCTGCAGACCCAGGAACAGGTTCAGACCGCCTCCAGAGGGCAGTTTGTGCTTCTGGACTGCTACCGGCCCCATGCTTATTCCACGGATGTTGGCTGGAGCTGCCTATGGTGCCATTTTGACGGTATCACTGCCAGGCACTGGTACCAGAATATCCTCTCCCGCCTGGGCAATGTATTTGCCGTATCCGACTCCCAGTACATCATCGGCCGGCTCACTTCCCTCCTGGATATGTTTTCCCCGGGAGGCGTGATCCGGGAACCGCTGCTGTCAAAATATCTCACGGATATCCTGACCGCCCTCCTGCTCCATGATCCTTCTGATGAAAAAGCAAATGCCCACATCCATATGGCAGAGAAGATCACTGCCTATATCAATGAGCATTTTGCAGAGAAGCTTACCGTCAGCAGGCTGGCTTCCCTGGCGGGCTTAAGCGACTACCATTTCATCCGCATCTTCAAAAAACAGACCGGCTTCACCCCTCATGAATACATCCTGAATACCCAGATGAACACGGCCCGGTACCTGTTGAAGAATACCGCCCTGTCCGTGAAGGATATCTGTTTCTCCACCGGATTTTCCTGTGAGAGTGTGTTCTGCAGCGCCTTCAAACGGCGGGAGGGGCTGACTCCTGCCCAGTACCGGGAGCGGGGATGAATACCCGCCCCTGCCTCATCCGGATCCCATCTCCCACAAACTGTGCCCGACAGCTACCAGAAAGCAATATCCAGACACCCTCCAGCATGGCTGTATCCGTTATCCTGTTTCATTCCTTGCCAGGCAAAGGGTGTCCTGCAGAAACTGCAATCTCATATACCGGGCTAAGCTGCACCTTCTGCAGCCCTGCTGCCTGGCCCTCCACCTCTTCCCGTCTTCCCGCCATGGCAGATTCCACATTTACGCGGGCCCCTTCCCGCAGAGGCGAGATATAGAGCACCATCTGGTTCCCGGGAAGGTCCCCGGCAAGATCCCTAAGACCCATCTCCCAGACTGCCCCGTTGGCAAAATTGTCATGGACCAGCCTGCCATTCAGGAAGGCGTGGCCAATGTCCCCATGGTATGTAACCTGCAGACGCATATCCTTGACACCTGCAAACAGGTTTCCTGGAAATGTCACTACATATCTGCCCGGACCGACCTGCTCCACAGAGAGCATCTTCCCGTTTTCCGGCTGCCACTCTTCCACACCAAACCGGTAGGCTCCCAGAACCCCTGGGGCCGGGCTGTCTGGCACAGGTTCCCCCAGGCCGCCCTCCAGACCGTCTGCCGGGTAGCTGTAGACCAGATTGGCAGGGCTGGTTGTCTCCAGCCGGATTCCCTTTTCATCCTCCAGCAATGCCTGGTCCGTGAATACCAGTCTGTCGCCGCTTACAGGATACAGATTGTCCGCAAGGTGTCTGCTGACTACCAGGATGTGGATGCACTTCTCCTCCCTACAGACTGCAAATTCCTCTGCCACCAGGCCTGCCGGGCAGATGTGGCAGGCTCTCCCGGGACGAACCCCCTCTATCCGGACGCCTCCTTCATGGACATCCTCGCCCCGGTCCCCCTCCCCCGGGGTGTCTTCCACCCGGACGCCTTCCCCGAAGGCAAAACAGCCCTGCATACCCTCTGGCACCAGGAACACAAATGTCACCTTTCCGTTTCTTTCCAGTCTGGTCAGAGGCTGGGCTGTGGCCTGGACCAGGTCTATGCCATCCAGGTCCAGATGGAAGGGCAGGATGGCATTCTCCTCTGCCGCGATACCGAACCGGAAAGGAATCGTCTCCTGCTCCAGATCCAGGGTAACTGTCTCATGGACACGATCCCTGGTCTCCACATGATCCTGGTAATTATTCACAAACAGGAACCCCCGCTTCCCGTCTGTGCGCACTGCATAGCGCAGGGTATCCACATCCCTGGGATCCAGGAAAGAAGCTCCTTCCGGCAGGACTGTTTTCAGACTACAGAAGACATCGGCGAACGCATCCAGGAAATAATGGAGACTCTTGGTCCTGCGGTAGGATTCCCTGACCTGCCCGAACTCCCCTAAGGCCGCCTGGTAGTCATAGGAAATCCTGGGCACCTGCCCCTCATTCAAATACAGGCCGTTCCTGCCCAGGGGATTGCTTCCCCCATGGTACATATAATAACCCAGAAAATTGCAGCCGGAAGCCAGCTTGATATTGGCCATGGCATCCACACTCTTATAAGGATACTGGAAACGGTAATAGTAACTGCACATCATTCCCCCGCCCATTTCACAGCAGGCATAGGGCTTTTCCTCCGGCGAATATTGCGGATGGAAATCATAATTACATATTGCATCATTATTATGAAAATCCTGGTACAGGTACTCCTCCGTGGCCGGATGCTCCCCCTCATGGGAGTAGAAGATCCAGGGGCGGAAGGCATAGCCACCCCACAATGACAACATGGAATCCGGGGCGGCCGCCCCGCCCCATCCGGTACAGGTGTAGAAAACCGGACACAGCCCACACTCTGCCGCCAGTTCCTTCAGACGCAGCATATAGGCATCCCCATCGCTTCCACCAGATACCCACTCATTGGAGATACCTGTGGTCATCTCCCAGGGGGCGGAGGAATGCATATACTCGTTGTCAATCTGCACCCCGATGACAGGCCCCCCGTTCTGGAAGAACAGGCCTTCCACCTGGGCCGCAATCCGGGTGTACAGCTTTCTCACACAGGATAAAAATCCTTCGTTGAGGCTTCGCACCTGAAAAGGTTTGCCATACAGCCAGTCTGGCAGTCCCCCATTGCGCACTTCCCCGTGGTCAAAGGGGCCTATCCGCAGGATCACATACAGCCCGTGCTTTTTGCACAGCCGGACAAACCGGCCCAGATCCCTGCGCCCTGTAAAGTCAAACCGGCCCTCTTCCTCCTCATGGTGGATCCAGAAAATGTAGGTGGACACGATATGTAAGCCGCCCATCTTCATCTTGACCAGCTCATCCTCCCAGCGTTCCTGCATCATGCGGCTGAAATGGAATTCCCCACTCACCCCGGAAAACGGTCTGCCGTTCTTCTCCATATAGTAATTTGTAAAGGCCAGTTCTGTGCCGTCCTTGCTCTTTCCCCGGAAGTCCTCCCCCAGGGGATAGATCTTTTTTGCAGTCATGTTCTGTAAAGATAAACGGTATCCCATAATTTACACCTCTATGCCCGCCTTTGGCGGACATTCATAGCTTGATGCCCCGTTGCTTGCAGCGGGGTTGTTGACTCTATTATAGGCAATACTTTTAGGAATTACAATCACTTTCCCTTACTTAAATTTCTCTTGGTTTTCCTGGTCTTTTGCCTTATACTTATGGCAAAGTCATCTGTATGTATTTTATCAGGAATGATACAGGACAGACCCAGACAGCCAGGAGGAGATCCCCATGATTTATACCATAACCTGCAATCCTTCATTGGATTACATCATATCTGTGCACAATTTCACCCCCGGTCTCACCAACCGCACCCGGTCGGAAGTCCTGCTGCCAGGAGGAAAAGGCATCAATGTGTCCACTGTCTTACAGAATCTTGGTCTGGAAAGCACAGCCCTGGGGTTCGTGGCCGGCTTTACAGGCCTGGAACTGGCAAGGCGCCTGGAAATAGCCGGCATCAAGAATGGATTTATTTCGGTGAAAGAAGGATTTACCCGGATCAATGTGAAGCTGCGGGATATAGAGGGAACGGAGATCAATGGACAGGGACCTGTCATCTGCCCCAGGGAAGCGGCCCTGCTGCTTGACAGGCTGGACGGGCTACAGAAAGGGGATGTCCTGTTTCTATGCGGCAGTATCCCTGACTCCCTGCCGGACGATATGTACCAGCAGATCATGGAACGGCTTGCAGGCCAAAAGGTGCAGGTCATCGTGGATGCCACGAAGGACCTGCTGCTGAATACTCTCCCTTTCCATCCCTTCCTGATCAAGCCGAACCGCCAGGAACTGGAGGAACTCTTCAGGGTATCCCTGGAAAACCGGCAGGCCGTTATCCCCTACGGGCAGAAGCTGCTGGCACAGGGCGCCCAGAACGTGCTCATCTCCATGGCCGGGGAAGGGGCCGTACTTGTGGCAGCCGATGGAAAAGTCTATGAGGCACCTGCGCCGGAGGGAAACCTGGTCAACAGCGTGGGGGCAGGGGACGCCATGCTGGCCGGTTTCATGGCCGGATATCTGGAGCGGGGAGAGTATGGACATGCCTTTCGGATGGGAGTGGCTGCGGGAAGCGCCAGTGCTTTCTCTGAGGGATTCGCCACCAGGCAGGAGGTAGAGGCCCTGTATCCGCATATCTGCTGCCTGTGACGCCATGGGTCACTCAAACACTACCGTCTGCTCCAGGTATTCTGTTTTAAGCACAATATATGGGTAGGATGGCGTCCTGTTGCTCTTCTCAGAAGGGTCGGGGCCAAGCAGGCTGGTGCCCGCGCAGATGTTGGCATCTGTAAGGCAGAGCTGGTCTACGGCGATACTGTAGCCTCCTGTCTCCTGCTTCCCATAGCCGATACATATGTATAAAAATTCGTTGTCCGTATAGGTGAGCTGGAAAGGCTCCTCTTTCCGTTCCTCCACCAGGGCCTTCAGTTCCTCGGGTATCTTCTCCTCACTGAGAACTGTAAATTCCAGATCCCGCAGCTTGACTTTCTCCTGGCTCATAAATGTACAGCCAGACAGCAACATACAGGCTACAAGCAGGATAGCGCATACCGTTTTTACTACAATCCGTGTCCTATTCAATGTCACACCACATAAACCTTTATTTCTTTTGCTCTATTCTATGTACACTGTGGGGGATTTATGTTACAATGTGCGAAAAGGGCGTTGAATACAAAAATACCCAGGCACCACAGAAAAACAAGTTATTCAAATACAGTTCCTCAACAGGAGATTTGTTATGATTCGATTCATTTTGGTAGTACTTTACGTAATCTCATTCCTGGTTCTCACCATTCCGGTTATGGTGGTGGAATGGATCATCGGGAAGCGGAATCCCGGTCTCAAGGACAGAAGTTCCAAGGCCATCGTAAGCTGGGGATTCCGCTGTGTCACCTTTCTCTCCGGCACCACAGTAGAGGTCCGGGGACAGGAGCGCATCCCGAAGGACAGCGCCGTGCTCTATGTGGCCAACCACCGCAGCTATTTCGACATTGTACTCACCCTGAACTTGTTCCCTGGTGTCACCGGCTATGTGGCCAAAAAGGAGATGCTCAAGTGGCCCCTCCTGAATATCTGGATGAAGAACATCCACTGTCTCTTCCTGGACAGGGACAATATCAAGGAGGGACTTAAGACCATCCTCACCGGTGTGGAGAAGGCCAGGAACGGCATATCCCTCTGCATCTTCCCGGAAGGCACCCGCAACAAGGTGAATGACACTTTTCTCCCCTTCCATGAAGGCAGCTTCAAGATAGCAGAGAAAGGTGGCATCCCTGTAGTCCCCATGGTGATCGTGAATTCTGCGCGGGTATTCGAAGATCACCTACCCCGGATCAAAAGGGAAACTGTCACCATCGAATTCCTGGATCCTGTTTATATGGATCAGATGGAACGGGCAGACCGGAAGAAAATAGGCAGCTATGTAAACAGTCTGATCTCGGAGCGGTATTTTGAACTGCGGAAACAGGAAATTGACCGTGAGTAACCTGATCTTCTGATCCTGCGCATCCGCCCTGTCCTATCTGTAAATACCTTGATGCAGCCAGGCAGCGCCGTCCAATAGTTCGTCATCCTTACTCTTTCTCAAAAGGCATAGTGTCATCACCGTCCAGGTAAACTACATCTTTCCCGAATGGTGAATCTTGGGCTGGAATATACGTCAGATAATGCATTTCGTAGCCTAAGCTTTCTGGATTATATATTGCGAAATAGAGCGTATTCCCAATCAGCATTCTGAGCTGTGCATAATTGTCCCGGAGAAGATCAATGCCGTGCCAGGATTCTGCTATTGAGAAACTATTATACTCCACTTTTCCAATATCCAGCACATACCCGTTTTCTACATAATGACCTTCTACTTCAGAAGACAGATCGCACAAATATAATCCGGCAAAATCGTCAATTCCGACCCCGGATGCCGTGGGACTGTCATCATGTTCTATAAAACAAATGATATCAAAATTGCATATAACATATCGGAACTACTTTTGACGGCGGTTTCAGTTCACAATTCAATTTTCTGCCGACATACATTGCGATTGCATTTCTCTCTACAGACAAGATATACGATCAAAAACCAGAGTATGTATGCAACCAATCAGGCAGCATATAGCAAGCGCCGGATAGTACTCTCCTTGAAGGAAGAACTCCAGGAAAAGGCCATCTCACACAAAGATAGGCAGTAGTGCAAACAGGGTAAACTGCCAACGCCAGTGCCAACCGCTAGTTGGCAGGAAGTAATTTCAGATTAGGCGGTATAGCCCCGATTATAAGGGCTGTACCGTCTTTTGGGGTTCCTATGCGCCTTGCCGTTTTGGTTGCGTGGCAGAAAGGAAATTGATTTCCCCTACAAAGCTGAAAACAATATCCACTTTCTGTACCCGTTTCCCGTCCACCTTTTCCGGCGCATGGACTATGATTTTCTTGATAAATTCATTGACGATTGCGGGGGTGAGTTCCTTTATCCCCACATACTTGCGGATAATCGCGGCGAAGCTGTCAAAATCGCTTTTGTTCTGTTCGTAGGTATCGACTTCCTGCTGGTCTGCCTTGACCTTTTCTTCCAGTTCCCGCTGTTCCGCTTCGTACTCTGCCGACA
>CAJTOJ010000028.1 GCA_910577665.1 uncultured Acetatifactor sp. | reverse complement strand
ATTTTTCCCCCATGAATGGGGGCTAGGGGGTTGAAGTGCCGAAGGCACTTTTTTAGGGCAAATTCCTGGGAATGGGCTTCAGAGGGAGCCAGGACTGTCTGTTTGCAGATGTCTTTTCCGGAACTTTCCTGCCAGATATTCCACCAGGAGAATGGCACTGGTTTCCAGCAGAACAATCCGGTTGATACTCAGAATATACAGTTGCATATTGTCATGTTCAGACATGAAAAATAAAAGGAGTCTGAAGGTTAGGCAGAGGATGCAGCCGGAGAGGCTTAGGGTGGGCAGGATCCCCAGGGAATGTCCTTTCCGGAGAGCATCTGTGCTGAGAACGGCAAATACCACAAGCTCTATGGCGGCTATGCTGATCAGAATGGTGTTGCACCAGGGGCCTGTCTGGTGCAGCTTTAATCCAAAGACCAGGACACTGTCAGAAGAGCTGGCCAATGCCCTGCACAGAAAGTACTCCAGAAAGAGACCACATAGGATTCCCAGAACACTGATCAGACCGCAGACTGTACGCAAAGGATCTTGTTTTGGCTTTTCCCGGCTGTCGGACAGAAGGAACCAGGTGCCCAGAGAGAGGACAGGAAACAGGATATAATAATACAGGATGATTTTCTGGGTGCTTTTCCAGAAGAAACAGGTATTCAGCACCAGAATCAGAAGGGTCAGGGTAAAGAGCAGTAGTACTTTGGCTGTACTCTGGCGGGTATAATGCTGTCTGACCTTTTTCATGAAGTCCAGTTGCTTTGTCTCAGCTTTCGCGCTGACCAGGTTTGTGGAACGGAGAGTTTCCAGGATGGCCCGGCAACTGGCACATTCCTGCAGGTGGTCTTCCACCGCTTTTCTTGAGCTGTCCGAGCAGAGATTGTCCAGATAGGACGGCATCAGGTCTTTTATGATGTCACAATTTAGCTGGTTCATATGGGCTCCTCCTTTTTGGCCGTTTGGGTGGCGTCTGCCAACAGTTTCTTGCCACGGTAGAAATTGACCCTGGCCCAGTTCTCACTTTGTCCAAGTATCTCCCCGATCTCCCTAAAGGACAGGTCGGCGGTAGTCCTTAGGTAAATCACTTCCCGCATCTGGCTGGGCAGCTTCTGCATTTCCTTTAATACGTGGAGCAGTTCCAGACGGTTCAGCACCGTGTTTTCAGGCAGGGGGCGGTTTGACGGCAAGTCCTCATGGGGCTGCATGGGGATCTCCCGCCCGTTTTTGGCCAGGTGCTGGTAATAGAGATGTTTGGCGATCTGGCATAGCCAGGTGGAGAGCTTGCAGCTTCCATTGAACCGCTCCAGAGACTGGAAGGCGCGAAGGAAGGTTTCCTGGGTCAGATCTTCGGCCAGCACAGGGTCATGGCAAAGGGACATGATATAGTGGTATACAATTTTGGCATTTTCACGGTAAAGCTGTTCCATGTCTATCTCCCTTCGCTCCAGGCATCCGATCATGGGAAAGCATGTTTTCTTCCGGCGTGGAATACCTGGCTTTTTAAGGTATCCGGCTGGTATGCTGTTCACCGGACTACAGGTGACGCCTTCACAGATGAATCCGATCTGGCAGGATTTCGTTACATGTCAGATGTAAATATTTGAAAATCCTGTAGCTGATATCTACTATAGTGTCCCGGAAGGATTTGTCAATACGTTACGGTTCACGGCGTAGACGTAAACAGTAACGTGATGCGCACAAAAATGAGTGAAGACTCATTTTGGCGCACGCAGTTTCGGGTTTGTCACGCAAAAGGCCCGTGAAAACACCTTGCGACATTGCCGGATGAACAGTAACGTAAATACAAAAAGAGCAGCGGGCAATCCTGGTTTGACGGAAGAAGATATTCTGTGATAGAATACATTTAAGGAACGGGTATGAAATCTGCGCTGATGGGAAAGGAGGTAGCAGTATGAAATATGATATTATCATTGTAGGAGCCGGACCGGGAGGAATCTTTTCTGCCTATGAGCTGACCAGGGAGAACACAGGGCTGAAGGTGGCTGTCTTCGAGGCAGGGCATCCCCTGGAGAAGCGTCATTGCCCCATTGACGGGGAGCGGATAAAGAGCTGTGTGGGATGTAAGTCCTGCTCCATTATGAGTGGTTTCGGGGGGGCGGGCGCATTTTCCGATGGAAAGTATAACATCACCAATGATTTCGGAGGTACGCTTTATGAGTACATTGGCAAGCAACCGGCCATTGACCTGATGAAATATGTGGACACCATCAACATGGCGTATGGGGGGGAAGGCACGAAGATGTACTCCACAGCCGGATCCCAGTTCAAGAAGACATGCCTGCAGAGCAAGTTAAAGCTTTTGGACGCCTCTGTGCGCCACCTGGGGACGGATGTGAACTTTGTGGTGCTGGAGAATTTATATGCACGGCTGAAGGAGCGGGTGGATTTCTATTTCGATACCCCGGTAACCGGGATCGGACAGGTGGACGGAGCATATCAGGTCGTGTGCGGGGAGAAGGTGTATACCTGTGACACCTGCATTGTGTCTGTGGGCCGCAGCGGCAGCAAATGGATGGAGAAGATCTGCCGGGATCTGGATATCCCTACCAAGTCCAACCGAGTGGATATTGGCGTGCGGGTAGAGCTTCCTGCGGTGATCTTCTCCCATCTGACAGACGAACTGTATGAGAGCAAAATTGTATACAGGACGGAAAAATTTGAGGACAATGTGCGCACTTTCTGCATGAATCCTTACGGCATTGTGGTCAGCGAGAACACCAATGGTATTATCACGGTGAATGGCCACAGCTATGAGGATCCGAAGAAACAGACGGACAATACCAACTTTGCCCTGCTGGTGGCAAAGCATTTCTCAGAACCCTTCAAGGACAGCAACGGCTATGGGGAGAGCATTGCCAGACTCTCCAATATGCTGGGGGGCGGGGTTATTGTCCAGCGGTTCGGGGATCTGGTCAGGGGACGGCGCAGCAACAGCAAACGGATCCAGGAAGGGCTGGTGACACCTACCCTGTCTGCCACGCCAGGGGACTTAAGCCTGGTACTGCCCAAGCGGATTCTGGACGGTATTGTGGAGATGATCTATGCCCTGGACAAGATTGCACCCGGTACGGCCAACGATGACACCCTGCTCTATGGGGTGGAGGTGAAATTCTACAACATGGAGGTGGCCCTGGACGAGAATCTGGAAACCCGGCTGAAGAACCTGTATATCATCGGGGATGGCAGCGGCGTGACCCATTCCCTGTCCCATGCCTCTGCCAGCGGGGTGCATGTGGCAAGACATATCCTGGCAATGCGCTCCTGGGAGGAGTAGGAAGCTGTGACAGTAGGGCCGGAATGTAAGACGGCAACAGCATTTAGGGGGATTTTCATGAAAGTGATAGGGAAACAGAGAAACAGCAGGATGTGCATGGTCTGCGGCCTGGACAATCCAATCGGTCTAAAGGCACCCTTTTACAATATGGAAGACGGCAGTGTGATGACAGTTTTCCGGTACAGCGCGGAGCACCAGAGCTTTCCGGAGCGGGTACATGGCGGGTTGGTGGCCACCATGCTGGATGAGCTGGGGCTGCGGGCCTTGTGGGTGAAGTCTTCGGAGGATACCTTTGGCGTAACCATGACTATGGAAGTAAAATACAGAAAGCCGGTACCTTATGACCAGGAACTGGTGGGACGGGGAGTCGTGGAGCGGGAGACGGGCAAATTCTTCACCATCCGTACAGGACTTTATGACGGGGAGGGCATGCTGCTGGCAGAGGCCCTGGTGAAGTATATCAAGCTGGATGCAGACCGGATTGTCAAGGACATTGATCCTCATGAGGAAATGTGCTATCTGGTGGAGGACGGGGTGCAGGAGATTGCATTTACCAGGTAGATCAAAGGGAAGGCACCCATGATCCGAAAGCTGCCCCAAAAGCATAGCAGGATTCCAGCCATGGGGATGCGGGAACAGGAGGTCAGCTCACACTGAGACTGGCATATTTCTTTGGGGATACTCCCACGGCTTTGGTGAAAGCCTTGAAGAAATTGCTGTAATCCCCGAAGCCGCTCTTCTCGAAGGCCTCGTTGACGCTGGAACCCTCGTTCAGATGTGCCTTGGCAATGCTGATGCGCCGGGCAGTGATATACTTATTGATGGTGGTACCAGTGGCCTGCTTGAAGATGCGGCAGATGTAGGATTCGCTTAGGTAGAAATCCGCTGCCAGCTGTTCCACGGTGATGGGCTGGCCGATATTCAGGTTGATATAGGCCAGGATATCATCTACCTGGTGATTGTACTTGAATTCTGTGCCAGGTGCCTGCGTGGCATTCAGATTGGACAGGGTGTTGATCATGACCAGCAGTTCCATAAAAGCCGCCTGTTCAATGATGTCATGGGCATATCCCCTGGCGGAGGTGATCTTGCTGATATAGTAGAGGAAACGGTTCTGCTGTTCTTTGCTCAAGGACACTTTGTGCTGGAAATGGGCATCCCGGTTGGTGAAGCAGTAGTCTAAGTCTGTATCTGCAGTGGAAAGACGCTTCACCAGATCCGGGTGGACGGAGAGTACAATGCGTTCGTGGAGATGGTTGTCGATCTGGGTGAGCTTGTGGCTTTCGTACTGGTTGATGATGAACAGATCTCCCGGTGCAATGGCATAGAAACGGTTGTCAATGAGAAACTGCCGGCCGCCGCAGACAGAGTAATACAGTTCATAACAGTCATGGATATGCATGTCCATGGCTTTTTCTTCTTTGTACAGATGTGCGATGGCAAAGGTCCGGGTGGACAGACAGTTCTCAATAGCGGTTTTGCAGGAGGTCACTTCTTCCATAATAGTCTCCTTATGTGTTCTTTTGATCTGGGGCAGAAATGCATTCCGCATGGATACCTTTTTCCGCCTTGTCCTTATGCGGACATCAGACATGGATGACTGGGGGAGGAAGGCACCTGCGTACTAGTCTAGTGTAAAGGAAAAGTTCAAAATATGCAAGGTTTTGACAAATATTTGAATAGACTTTGAGGATTCTTTCAGCTATACTAAAAATACAAAAGGAGTAAAAATCCAGGTTTTGGGAAAAGACAGAAAATTCTGTGGAAATACTTCCTATTGTATGCTATAATTTGTGCATTGGGATGTAAGTACTTTCATGGGACGGAAATCTACAGCACAGCCCCTGTTTCTGAGGCAGGACGGCCAGGTGCTGGGAAAGAGAGGTGTATGTAAGTTGGAACTTAGGACAGCAGTATCACCAAGGGACGTGAAGCATTACACGACACAGCGTTTGCGGGAGGAATTCCTGATACAGGATCTCTTCGTACCGGGGCAGATCAAGCTGGTGTACAGCCACATTGACAGGATCATCACAGGGGCGGCAGTGCCTGTGGAACCCATTGCCTTGACTGCAGGGGAGGAACTTAGGGCAGAGTATTTCTGCCAGCGCAGGGAGCTTGGGGTGATCAACATCGGAGGTGCAGGTACCATCATCGTGGACGGCAAGATGTATGAGGTGGGCTTCAAGGAGGCCATGTATATCGGCATGGGGGCGAAGGAGATCGTCTTTGCCAGCAAGGATGCCACGGCGCCTGCAAAATTCTACCTGAATAGCGCACCAGCCCACAGGACATGCCCCACGGTGCTGATCAAGCCGGAGGGAACCCCCGAAGAGGGTGTGGTCATTGTGAAAGCGGAGAACAAGGTAGAGCTGGGAAGCCTGGAGGATGCCAACCACAGGGTTATCTGCAAGTATATCCTGCCTGGACAGGTGGAGAGCTGCCAGCTGGAGATGGGTATGACCAAGCTGGAGCCTGGCAGTGTATGGAACACCATGCCCTGCCACACACACGACAGGCGCATGGAGGTGTATCTGTACTTCGAGATGCCGGAGGATGCCTTTGTGATGCACTATATGGGAGAGCCGGATGAGACACGTCACATTGTCATGCGCAATGAGGAGGCCGTGATTTCCCCCAGCTGGTCCATCCATTCCGGCTGTGGCTCCAGGGCCTATACTTTTATCTGGGGTATGGTGGGAGAGAACCAGGACTTCGATGACATGGATGGAGTGGCCATGAAGGATCTCAGGTAGGAGTCAGGATACAGTGGAAACCAGTCTGGGTCTGGTTACGGACCAGGAAGAATGCCGGTTTCATATGATGCCTGGAAAGAGCGTATATAATCAGAACAAAAGTGTATATAAAGTCAAAATAGAGAAAAGGAGAAACGAGCATGTCACAATTTACAAACTTTTCACTGGAAGGTAAAGTTGCACTGGTAACAGGGGCATCCTATGGCATTGGATTTGCCATTGCTTCTGCTTATGCTGAGGCAGGCGCTACCATCTGCTTCAATGACATCAAGCAGGAACTGGTGGACAAGGGACTGGCCGCATACGAGGAGAAAGGGATCAAGGCCCATGGCTATGTGTGTGACGTAACCAATGAGGATCAGGTGAACGCCATGGTAGCCCAGATTGAGAAGGAAGTGGGCGTCATTGACATCCTGGTGAACAATGCCGGTATCATCAAGAGAATCCCCATGACGGAGATGACAGCAGAGCAGTTCAGACAGGTTATCGACATTGACTTGAACGGTCCCTTCATTGTGTCCAAGGCTGTGATCCCTGCCATGATCCAGAAGGGCCATGGCAAGATCATCAACATCTGCTCCATGATGTCTGAGCTTGGCCGTGAGACCGTCTCTGCCTATGCTTCTGCCAAGGGCGGACTGAAGATGCTGACCAAGAATATCTGTTCCGAGTACGGCCAGTACAACATCCAGTGTAATGGCCTGGGGCCTGGCTACATTGAGACACCCCAGACAGCACCCCTGCGGGAGGTACAGCCCGATGGCAGCAGGCATCCTTTCGACCAGTTTATCTGTGCCAAGACCCCGGCCAACAGATGGCTGAAGCCCGAAGAGCTGACCGGCCCTGCAGTGTTCCTGGCTTCTGAGGCCTCCAATGCGGTAAACGGCCATATCCTCTATGTGGATGGCGGTATCCTGGCCTACATCGGCAAACAGCCTGAATAGGAGGGTGGGGTAAAGCAGGGAAAGCCGTATCACAGATGCGTTACTGAAAGCATTTGTGATACGGGTTTTACCGGTGCAGGAAGCATGAGCCGAAATGCAGTGCATTTCGGCATTTGCCCGTGGCATAGGGCAGATCGAAATGAAACCAATATTGCGTAGTATGCGCTTTCAGAGGGCGTGGACTTTCCTCTGGAGACGCACACGGAGGTATTCCATGAAAATAGCATTGATTAACGAAAACAGCCAGGCGGCTAAAAATGAAATGATTTGTACCACCTTGAAAAGAGTGGTGGAGCCTATGGGGCATCAGGTGTTCAATTACGGCATGTGTGGGGCAGAAGATCCCCATTCCTTGACTTATGTGCAGAACGGGATCCTGGCAGCAGTGCTTTTGAATTCCAAAGCAGCCGATTATTGTATCACTGGCTGTGGCACTGGAGAGGGAGCCATGCTGGCCTGCAATTCCTTCCCCAGGGTGCTCTGCGGACATATCACTTCCCCTCTGGATGCCTATCTGTTCTCCCAGGTAAATGACGGAAACTGCGTGGCCTTGCCCTTTGCAGAAAATTTTGGCTGGGGCGGTGAGCTGAATCTGGAATATATTTTTGAGAAATTGTTCTGTGCTCCCGGCGGTGGCGGTTATCCCCCGGAGAGAGTGGAGCCGGAGCAGAGGAATAAGAAGATTCTGGACAAAGTGAAGGAAGTGACCCATGCAGATATGGTAACGATTCTGAAGAATCTGGACCGTGAACTGGTGAAGGGAGCCCTGTCCGGTGAGAAGTTCCAGGAGTATTTCTATGAAAATTGCAAGTGTGAAGAGATAGCGGCGGCAGTGAGAGAGGTACTTTCCTAAGGGCCCGTTTTCTTTCACAGGGCTGGAAGTGCAAAGGGAATACGGAAAGTTAGAATGGAGGTATCAGGAAGATGAATGCGGTGTTAGAGCAGATCAGTAAGATCGGTATTGTGCCTGTGGTGAAGATTGACAGGGCAGAGGATGCCCTGCCGTTGGCTAAGGCCCTGTGTGCAGGAGGGCTGCCCTGTGCGGAAGTGACTTTCCGTACAGCAGCTGCGGCAGAGGCTATCCGGATTATGACAGAGAATTTCCCGGATATGTGTGTGGGTGCAGGTACGGTGCTGGACGCGGGGCAGGTGGATGCGGCTGTGGCTGCAGGTGCGAAATTTATCGTCAGCCCTGGCTTGAATCCCAGAACAGTGAAGTACTGTATAGAGAAAAATGTACCGATCACTCCGGGCACATCCAGCCCTTCCGATATTGAGCAGGCCATTGAGCTGGGCCTGGATGTGGTGAAGTTCTTCCCGGCGGAACAGTCTGGCGGACTGGCTAAGATCAAAGCCATGGCGGCGCCCTATGTGAATATGAAATTCATGCCCACAGGCGGCATCAATGCCAGGAACCTGACCAGCTACCTGGATTTCAACAAGATTATCGCCTGTGGCGGTTCCTGGATGGTACCCGGTGACTTGATAAATGCAGGGGAGTGGGATAAGATCGAACAGCTTACCAGGGAGGCTGTGCAGACGATGCTGGGATTCGAGCTGGCCCATATAGGCGTGAACTCCGAGAGCAAGGAACAGGCAGACAAGACCGTGAACCGCCTGGCATTTCTGTTTGGCCTGCCTGTGAAGGTGGGCAATAGCGGCAGCTTTGCGGGAACCATTGTGGAAGTGCTGAATGCGCATGGCCGGGGGACTTTAGGACATATCGCTATCAGGACCAATTATATTGAGAGAGCGATCAACTATATGAGCACTGTCCTGGGCGTGGAGTTCGAGGCACCTCTGATGAAGAATGACAAGATCAATGCCATCTACCTGAAGGAGGAGATCGGCGGCTTTGCGGTTCATCTGCTGCAGAAATAAGGGATGCCCTTAAGCGTGCGGAGCAGGACGGGTGCTTTACGGTTACAGGAAGGCTGGTCCAGCGGACTGCTTTTATAGACAGATATGAGAAAGGATTGGACAACAATGGCAAAAGTAGTGACAATGGGTGAGATCATGTTGAGACTGTCCACCCCCAATTTTGAGAAATTCATCCAGGCTGACGAATTCGACATCAACTATGGTGGCGGAGAGGCCAATGTGGCTGTATCCCTGGCAAATTACGGACATGATGCAGAATTTGTGACAGCGGTTCCCGCCAATGAGATCGGAGAATGTGCGGTGGCAGCCCTGCGCAAGTACAATGTGTGCACAGAGCACATTGCAAAATGTGGTGAGAGACTGGGTATATACTTTTTGGAGAGTGGCTCGTCCATGAGACCTTCCAAGGTGGTCTATGACAGGGCACATTCTTCCATCTCCACGGCCACAGCAGCAGATTTTGACTTTGATGCAATCTTTGCAGGTGCTGACTGGTTCCATTTCACAGGCATCACTCCTGCAGTATCTGATGCCGCCGCAGTGCTGACCGAGGAGGCCTTGAAGGCAGCCAGGAAGCATGGCGTGAAGGTATCCGTGGACTTGAACTTCCGCAAAAAGCTGTGGAGCTCCGAGAAAGCCCAGAAGGTCATGAAAAACCTGATGCAGTATGTGGATGTGTGCATTGGCAATGAGGAGGATGCAGAGCTGGTACTGGGTTACAAGCCTGGCAAGACAGATGTGACCAGCGGGGATCTGGAACTCGCTGGCTATAAATCCATTTTTGAGCAGATGGTGGCAGATTATAATTTTGAGTATTGCGTATCTTCCCTGCGGGTGAGCCACTCTGCCTCTGACAATGGTTGGTCAGCCTGCATCTATTCCAGGGACACGAAGGAATTCTACCACTCCAAAGAATATCACATCCATCCCATTGTGGACCGGGTGGGTGGAGGTGACTCCTTCGCAGGTGGTGTGATCTGTGGTATGCTGGATGGCAAGGACTTTAAGGCGGCACTGGAGTTCGGCGTGGCGGCTTCGGCCTTGAAGCACACCATTCCCGGGGACTTCAACCTGGTATCCAGGAAAGAAGTGGAGACCCTGGCAGGAGGAGATGCTTCCGGACGGGTACAGCGATAACAGGTACAAGGCAGTACAGTGCCTGGGAGCGGCCATGGAAAGATAGCCATCAGGAAAACACAATGCAGACAAGACATAAAAAAGCCTGTCCAGGGTATCCGGGACAGGCCTTTTTGAAATCCTTTTTCGGATTCCTTATTTTTGGTCAGCGGTGAAGAAGACGAAGAAAGTATCTCCGGTGGAGTTATCATCGAAGAATTCCATATAGGAGATGGAGAAATCCTTATGTCCCGCAGGTACTTCGAAGATCAGCTGTCCGCTGCGGCTCTCATCTACATTTAAAGTATATTCTCCGGGAAGGATCTTGGTGCTGATGCCATCTCCATTCTCCACAGGATAGGAGTAGGCATCCTCTGCGGAATCATTCCACTGGGCCTGGAAATCTGTGTCGAACATGGACAGGCTCTCGTGGAAGGTGTTCTTCACGGTCATATCTACCACCAGCAGTTCGTTTCCTTCTGCCGGGGTATATCCCTCATATTCGCTACAGACAAAGGCACTGTTTACCGTATAATCGAAGAAATAGGTACGCATGGTACTTCCCATCCGGCCTTCTGCGTAACCGTCCTCGTCCGGTGTGACCACACTGTCCTTGGCATCGGCGCCTGCTGCTCCCGACTCTCCCGGAAAGATGTCACTGAGACTGCATCCAGCCAGGGTGGCAGTCATAAGGACTGCGAACAAAAGTGTAACAAGACGTTTCATACTCGCTCCTCCATAGATAATGTTATGATTGTCATCTTATCACCAGAATAAGTAAAAAGCAATCCCCAAAACAGAATTTCCAGAAAAGAACCATCTTAATAGTTTCATAGGAAATGTTTAGGAGACTGTTAGGATATCCCTGCCATGGAAGTGATATTCTTTTCCTGGAAAACAGCTTTGGAGGGTACAGGAGTATCCCAAGGCAGGAAAAGACAGGATGGGAATAAAAATGGTAAACAGGAAAAGAAGAAGTATAAGCTCCATTGCTTCCATAGGAGTAAGCGTGGCCTTGATAGTGGGAGGCCTGGCCGGATGCGGGAAGGGCGGTCAGGAGCAGGATGAACTGTCCATGGAACCGGTAAAAGGACGTTATGTGGAGACAGAGATCCAGCTGCCTGGAGAGTGGGAAGGCGCAAGTGTACGCCAGATCTTCAGGGCAGGGGAGCAGGTCCGTTTTCTGCTACAGTGCAATGTGGAAGGCGGTGCATCACTACAGGAATGGACCCTGCAGGAGGACGGCACCCTACAGGAGATTACAGGGGAATGGCTCTCGGATGTGAACGTTCCGTGGGATACCTATGTGCCTTTGAAGTTATTGCAGGACGGGGAGGGAGACCAGTATCTTTTTATCTGTTATCCTTCTGAGGGGGAGGATTTCTACCAGGGACATCTCTGGCGCAGCCAGGGGGAGGAGGTGGTGGACATTACACCCAGGGAGTGGAAGGAGCCTTCGGAGGAAACCGGCTATTACAGGTATCCGCAGGATATCACTGTGACGGAATCCGGCATTCTGGTGTGTCACATGGGGCAGACACTGGATACCTACCTGGGACAGGATGGCAGCCTTCTGGACAGGGAAGCTGTGGAAGACGGAACCTGGAATGGCACTGACCGGTATGGCCAGTGGATCGAATCTGTGGGAGACCAGGTGTACCGGTATACCTGTGACAGCCTGGATACCGTGACTGGCATCCAGGTTACAAAACAGGGAGAGAAAGGAAAGTCTGAGACCATTCCCTTTTCCCAGGAGAAGTCGGGCAGTGTCTACTTCAGTGTCCTGCCGGAAGGAGATATGGTGGCCCTGGGTCCCGATGGTCTCTTCTGCTGCCAGGCAGGGGACACCAACTGGAAAAAGCAGATGGACGGGGCAGATGGCTCCACGGGACTGCTGGATCTGTGGTGTACGGGCATGACAGCCCTGCCGGACGGGACGGTGTATGCGCTTTTCGGAAGCGAACAGGGAAACAGACTGATGCAATACCGGTATGATCCCGATGCCGTCATTGAAATCACCGAAACCCTTCGTCTTTTCACTGTCCAGGAGAGTTATCTGCTCCAGCAGGCGGCAGCCCGCTACCACAGGGAACATCCGGAAGTGCTGATCCAGATAGAGTCTGCCTGGTCCATTGCGGAGGGATACAGGGGCACACCGGATTATCAAGAGATCTTCCAGAAACTGAATACGGAACTGATGGCGGGAAATGGTGCGGATATACTGGTTATGGATCATCTGGATATAGAGACATATGCTTCCAAGGGGTTGCTTGTGGACCTGGAAGGAACCGTTGGACCCATGGAGGAGGATGGCACCCTGCTGGCCAATATAACAGGAGGATACCGGACACCGGATGGCAGACGGTATGCGGTGCCATTGCAGTTTGGCCTCACCATGGCGGTGGGCAGAGGAATCCTGGATGGGGAGATGTGTTCTATGGAAGCCCTGGCAGATACCTTGTCTGGACGTTCAGAGAGCTGTATGGGTCCCCAGACGGTGGAGGAACTGGTAGATCAGTTCTATCCATATTTTGTGGAGGAGATCGTCAAGGAGAAAGTACTGGACAAGGAAGCCCTGGGAAAGCGTCTGATACAGCTTAAGGAAATCGGGGAAAACTGCGGTATCCTGGAAAGAAGGGAGGGGAAAGATAACAGGCGCTATAACATCTGGGATATGGCTGATAGTGCCAGCCTGGCTTTTCATCCCACAAGTGGCTTTCAGGAAGCCATGTGGCCGGTCAGTATAGCGGCCTATGTGAAAGGGGAGTACACCTGTTTTGAAGGGACCTACCAGCCGAAGCTGGAGATGGGGATTAACAGCAGCAGCCCTTACAGGGAGCGGGCAGAAGATTTTCTGCAGTTTGCCCTGTCCGGCCAGGTGCAGGATATGGACTATTATGAAGGATTCCCGGTGAATGCCGTTTCCCTGGAAAAGCTGGCAGCAGCAGATCGCAGTGCAGCAGAGGCCTACACCAGTATAGACATTGGGGAGGGGGCATCGGATGAGCTCGCCATCCTGGATTTCTCCAGCAAGGAAGCAGAGAGGATCCTGAACATGTGCAGGTCGCTTCATACAAGATACCGGGAAGACGCCAAGATCCGGGAAGAACTGATCCTGGCATTGCCTGGATACCTGGATGGTACCATATCCCTGGAAGAGACGCTTCTTAAGATAGAGAAGGGGCTGAATATGTACCTGGCGGAGTGATGTGCCGGGAAGCAGCTTTTACATGAAAATGATAGTCCGTTCAGCCCGCGCCATTCGCAAAACCGCTCCTTCGGAGCTTTCCGCTGCTTACGCAGCTTTTTTGCTCATTAACGGGCGCTCCCTCAGTGGAAACCGATGGATGAAAATTCGTGCGAGCACGATTTTCATCCATACGCTTCCCACTGGCTGAACTTTTGCTTCAAAATTTTGTAAATGTTATTGCGCCTATTATCTTTTGCGTGTATAATTTGAAACTGAATGAGGACATTGGATCACAAAAAGAGCATACGCCACAGCGATGTGGACAGAATGAGAGGTAGCAGACATGAGCAAAAAACCGGTAGTGCTGATGATTTTAGACGGCTATGGCTTGAATGGGAAGACGGAGGGCAATGCCGTTGCACAGGCCAGGACGCCTGTGATGGATGGACTGATGAGGGAATATCCCTTTGTGCGGGGCAATGCCAGCGGTATGGCTGTGGGACTTCCCGAGGGGCAGATGGGCAATTCCGAGGTGGGACACTTGAACATGGGCGCAGGCCGCATTGTGTACCAGGAACTGACCAGGATCACCAAGGAGATCCAGGACGGTACCTTTTTTGAGAATCCGGCCCTGCTGCACGCAGTGGAAAACTGCAAGAAGAACGACAGTGCCCTGCACCTGTTCGGCCTGTTGTCAGACGGCGGGGTACACAGCCACAACACCCACCTGTACGGACTGCTGGAACTGGCGAAGAGAAACGGCCTTCAGAAGGTGTATGTACACTGCTTCCTGGACGGACGTGACACGCCGCCTGCCAGCGGCAAGGAATATGCCCAGGCCCTGGCTGCCAGGATGGAAGAGATCGGTGTAGGGAAGATTGCTTCGGTGATGGGGCGTTACTATGTGATGGACCGGGACAACAACTGGGACCGGGTGAAGCTGGCCTACGATGCCTTGACAAAGGGAGAGGGGCTCACAGCAGCCTGCGGCATCTGTGGGATCCAGGAATCCTATGACAGGGGGGAGACGGATGAATTCGTGAAGCCCACCCTGGCGGTGGAGGATGGAAAGCCTGTGGCAACGGTGCAGGACGGAGACTCCATTATCTTCTTCAATTTCCGTCCGGACAGGGCCAGGGAGATTACCAGGGCTTTCTGTGATGACGATTTCAAGGGCTTTGACAGGGGAAACAGGCTGGATGTGACGTATGTGTGTTTCTCCGACTATGATCCCACCATTCCCAATAAGGAAGTGGCATTCCACAAGGTGGCAGTGACCAATACTTTCGGGGAGTGGCTGGCCGCAAACGGCATGAAGCAGGCACGTATCGCGGAGACAGAGAAGTATGCCCATGTGACCTTTTTCTTCAACGGCGGTGTGGAAGAACCCAATGAGGGTGAGGACAGGGTACTGGTGAACTCCCCCAAGGATGTGGCTACCTATGACCTGAAGCCCCAGATGAGCGCTTATGAAGTCTGCGACAGGCTCTGCGAGGCCATCCGTTCCGGCAAATATGATGTGATTATCATTAATTTTGCCAATCCTGACATGGTGGGCCATACCGGTGTGCTGGAAGCTGCCGTGAAAGCCGTGGAGGCTGTGGACGAATGCGTGGGCAGGGCCGTGGAGGCTGTGAAGGAGGTGGACGGCGTCCTGTTTATCTGTGCAGACCATGGTAATGCGGAGATGCTGGTGGACTATGAGACAGGGGAGCCATTTACCGCCCATACCACCAACCAGGTGCCCTTTATCCTGGTGAATTATGATCCGGCCTGCACCCTGCGGGAGAACGGCTGTCTGGCAGATATCGTGCCTACCTTGATCCAGATCATGGGGAAGGAGCAGCCTGCGGAGATGACAGGGGAATCCTTGCTGGTTCATAAATAAGAGATGCTGGTTTGCAAATAGGGGATAAGCTGTATCCAGAAGGGGTTTTATACCCTTTTGGCAAATAGGAGGATAACAGAATGCTTCATATCCGCTTCGGCTATTTCCATAGGGACGATGATAGGGAGCGCTTGTAGCAGTGGAAGGAGACCACGGCTGTAGGCGCTGCTTGCCATGCCGTGGTTCCGGAACCAGCCTGGATGTAGGAGAAGAGACATTGGGTAGGGAGCCATGGACTGTAGGAATACGGTTGATGGCTCTCTTTTTTGTATGGGAAGCCTGGAAAAGGGGGTGGTGCAATGAGGCATAGAGACGATGTCTGGATGGATCCTGGGATGGAGCGGCCGTGCATGTTTTGTGAAAAGGTACTTGGGGCAGAATAGGAACAGCGTGGTGCGGTGGCCATAACTGGGCCATGAAAACCAGGATGCAAAACTTGACCAGAGAAAACTGGATCAGAGAAAAAGGAGAAAATCATATCATGAACATAATCAAGGAAGTCAGGGCAGCAGAAAGGGAAAAGGAGATGGATGTGAACAACCTGAGGGCCTATATCGGTAAACGGGTGACACTCCATGGCAGTATCTATAAGATCCGGAAGATGAGCGGCTTTTCTTTCGTGATCCTGCGCACGGCGCGGTATACGGTGCAATGTGTCTGTGATAGTTCCAGACTGTTGCCCCTGCTCCAGGAAGAATCCTGCGTGGAACTGGAGGCTGAGGTGGTGCAGGAGGAGCGGGCCAGGCTGGGGGCGGAACTACATGTGACAGCGGTAAAGGTGTACTCCACGCCGGCAGCACAGATGCCCATAGTGATGAACCAGAAGACCATTGCGGCATCCCTGGAGAATAAACTGGACTGGCGTCCGCTGACTTTGCGCAACGAGAAGGAGCGGGCTGTATTCAAGATCCAGGAGGGGATCCTGCGGGGACTTAGGGAGTATCTTTGGCAGGAGGGTTTCACGGAGATCCATAGCCCTAAGATTGTCCATGCCGGGGCGGAAGGAGGCGCCAATATTTTCAAGCTGGATTACTTTGGCCGGGAGGCATACCTGGCCCAGAGTCCCCAGTTCTATAAGCAGATGATGGTGGGGATCTTTGGGCGGGTCTATGAGGTGGGACCTGTATTCCGGGCAGAGAAGCATGACACCAACAGACATCTGAACGAATACACAGGGGTGGATTTTGAGATGGGTTATATTGAAGATTTCCAGGAGGTGATGGAGACAGAAGTGGGAATGCTGGAGGCGGCCCTGGATATGCTTAAGAAGGAATACGACTATGAACTGGCCCTGTTGCAGGTGAACCTGCCCCATGGAAGCTTGCACATCCCTGTCTTGAAGTTCTCGGAGGCCAAAGCCCTGATCAGGTCAAAGACAGGCAGGGAACCTGTGGAATCCCATGATTTTCAGCCGGAGGAGGAGAAACTATTGTCTGAGATCATCCTAAAGGAGACGGGAAGCGAATTTGTGTTTGTGACCCATTATCCTGCTGGGAAGAGGCCTTTCTATGTGATGGAGGATCCGGCCCATCCCGGAGAGACCCTAAGCTTTGACCTGCTGTTCAGGGGACTGGAGATTACCACAGGGGGACAGCGGATCCATGATTATGACATGCAGGTCGGCAAGATGAAAGCCCGGGGCATGGATGTGGAAGCCTTCCGAAGCTTTCTTATGATGCATGAGCACGGTATGCCGCCCCATGGAGGCCTGGGACTAGGACTGGAACGGTTCACCTCCCGGCTGCTTGGATTTGACAATGTGAGGGAGGCCTGTCTGTTTCCCAGGGATATCCACAGACTGGAGCCGTAAGAAGGTTGCCACCTAAAAAGCAACCGGTTACTGTTCACGCCGTTCACAGTAACAGATGCACACAAAATGGGCAAAACAGCCCATTTTGGCGCATGGCAGTCTCGGGTTTGTCACGCAAAAAAGCGCGTGAAAACACCTCGCGGTGGCACCTGTGAACAGTAACAGCAACCGCACTGATTTTCCGAAAGACGGAGAAAGGGGCTTGCTGTCCCTTTCCCCTTCGTGGTATCATAAAGGTTGAAATACCATCTTGGTATACAGAAGGAAAAGCGGGATCAAAAGAGAGGAGACCATATGGCACAGGTAACATTGGGAAGAACAGGGATCACCGTGGAGAAAAACGGATTCGGCGCACTGCCCATTCAGCGTATCAGCAAGGGGGAGGCCGTGGCGCTGCTGCGGCGGGCCTATGAGGGTGGTATGCGTTTTTTTGACACAGCCAGGTTCTATACGGACAGTGAGGAGAAGCTGGGAGAGGCCTTCGCAGGCATGCGGGGGAGGGTGTATATCGCTACCAAGACAGGGGCCACTACGGCAGAGGGCTTCTGGAAGGATCTGGAGACATCCCTGCACAACCTGCAGACAGACTATGTGGATCTCTACCAGTTCCACAACCCGGACTTCTGCCCGAAGCCAGGGGATGGCAGCGGTCTCTATGAGGCTATGCTGGAAGCCAGACAAAAGGGCATGATCCGTCACATCGGCATCACCAACCATAGGCTCCATGTGGCCAGGGAAGCGGTGGAGAGCACCCTGTATGAGACCTTACAGTTTCCCTTTTCCTATCTGGCCACGGAAAAAGACATCCTTCTGGTGGAGCAGTGTAAGGAGGCGGGAATGGGTTTCCTTGCCATGAAAGCCTTATCCGGAGGGCTGATTACCAATTCCGCCGCGGCTTATGCCTTCCTGGCAAAGTATCCCCATGTGCTGCCCATCTGGGGCGTGCAGCGGCAGCGGGAACTGGAGGAATTCCTGTCCTATATCAAGGAAGCGCCTGTGATGGACGATAGACTGGAGGCAGTGATCCAACGGGACAGGGAAGAACTTCTGGGGGATTTCTGCAGGGGCTGTGGCTATTGTATGCCCTGTCCTGTGGGGATTGAGATCAACAATTGTGCCCGCATGAGCCTGATGATCCGCCGTGCGCCTTCCCAGGCCCAGCTGACTCCTGCCATGCAGGAGAAGATGAAACAGATTGAGAACTGCCTCCACTGCGGCAGATGTAAGTCGAAATGTCCTTATGGTCTGGACACACCGGCTCTTCTGGAGAAGAACTACAAAGATTACTGTGAGATACTGGCGGGGAAAGAACTGTAAGGAACGGTGAAGACGGATCCGGGATCCATGGAATAGCTTCCTCCTTTTGGGACATACTTGTCTAAAGAAGACAAGGATATCCCGAAAGGAGGAATTGTTATGTCCACATTTCTGAAAATCGTATCTGTTCATGCCCGGGAGATCTTAGACTCCCGGGGGAATCCCACTGTGGAGGCCGAGGTTGTGGTGTGCAATCCTTTTGACATGCGCCACTATACCGGGCGGGCTGCGGTACCTTCCGGCGCCAGTACCGGCCAGTTCGAGGCCGTGGAGTTAAGGGACGGGGAACCCAGATACTTTGGGCTGGGAGTACAGCATGCAGTGAAAAATGTCAGGGAAAAAATTGCACCAGTCCTGCTGGGGAGAAATGCCTTGGAACAGGTAGCCATCGACAGATGCCTGGTGGAACTGGACGGCACGGACAACAAGGGGAATCTGGGGGCCAATGCCATGCTCAGTGTATCCCTGGCCTGTGCCAGGGCGGCGGCCAGTGCCCTGCATATGCCCCTGTACCGATATCTGGGAGGCATGGGGAGCAGACAGCTTCCTGTGCCCATGATGAATATCCTGAATGGTGGCAAGCATGCAGCCAATACAGTGGACTTTCAGGAATTCATGATCATGCCGGTGCAGGCAGACAGCTTTGCCGGGGCGCTGCGGATCTGCGCGGAAATTTATCACAATCTCAAGCGCCTGCTCCAGGACCAGGGGCTGTCCACGGGTGTGGGGGATGAGGGAGGTTTTGCCCCGGATCTGCCAGATGCAGAGAGTGTGCTGGCTTTCCTGGTGAAGGCCATTGAGGCAGCAGGCCATGTGCCGGGCCGGGATGTGCAAATCGCCATGGATGCTGCCAGCAGTGAACTGTACAACGAGAAGACAGGAATGTACCATTTTCCGGGAGAGAGTACCTTGAAAGGCATGGAGGTCATACGCAGCACGGAAGAGATGATCGCTTACTACGAATCGCTGGTGGAGCAGTTCCCCATCCTTTCTATCGAAGACGGGCTGGCGGAGGATGACTGGGATGGCTGGCAATGTCTGACCAGGCGGCTTGGGAACAAAATCCAGCTGGTGGGGGACGATCTGTTCGTCACCAATACCAAACGCCTGGAAGCAGGCATCAAGCTGCACACGGCTAACGCCATCCTGGTGAAGGTAAACCAGATCGGCACCTTGACGGAGAGCTTCGAGGCGGTGGAACTGGCCCACAAGAATGGCTACCGGGCGGTGATGTCCCACAGATCCGGGGAGACGGAGGATACCACCATAGCCGATCTGGCCGTGGCCTGGAACACCGGGCAGATCAAGACAGGGGCACCCTGCAGAAGCGACCGGGTGGCAAAGTATAACAGGCTGCTACAGATCGAGGAAGAGCTGGGAGAGGCTTGCGAATATCCGGGACTTGGAGCTTTCCCGGCCTTCGAAGGGAAATAAGCGGCCGCTTTTTACCTGTAGGTAAAATATGAGCGCACCAGGTGTGCGCTCTATTTTGGGTGGGATTATTGGCTTTGCGCCGGGTGGGGCTTTTGCAGGCCTTTTAACACCAGGAGGGAAAGGAGCAATACCAATGGGAAAATACACCCTACAAGCATTCCCTTTCTCAAGTCATTGTCCGCATATTGAGTGATGTTCCCCACCAGACTTGGACCGAAAGCCCCACCCAGATCCCCTGCCATGGCCGGCAGGGCAAACATGGCAGTTCCTCCTCCTGGAAGCCTTCTGGAACAGATACTGATGGTCCCGGCCACATGATGCCAACGGAAAACCCACACAGGATACAGCCAGCCCTGGCAGGGGATTGGCCCACAGGGAAGCTGACACATAACAGACCAGACACAGGCAGCCAGATCCGAACATAAACTTCAATCTTTAAGTAAACAACAGAAAAGCCAGTCCTGTGAGCAGAAGCAGAAGCAGCAGGGCAGGCAGGAAAAGGGTCAGGGCGGAGGCCAGCAGCAGGGCAGGCAGGTCTCCCTTTTCCAGAGATTCTTTTTGTATTGGTACTTTTTCACGATCTGTTTTTCCGGGGATTCTGTGCCATATTTTTTTCATAAGCTGTTTCCTTTTTTGTAGATAGAATGCCCCTTTTCATCCACCTTCTGCAGACCGCCAAAGTGGCAGGCAACGTAATGACCTGGCGTTACCTCGGTGATGGATGGCGGCACTACTTTACATTTGTCACATGCCATAAAACAGCGTGTATGGAACTTACATCCGGCAGGTGGCTTAATGGGACTTGGAATGCTGCCTTCCAGGAGAATGCGTTCCCTGGTGAGACTGTCCGGATCCGTGGTAGGGATGGAGGAGAGTAGTGCCATGGTATAGGGATGGCGGGGATCACGGAAGATTTCATCTGTCTGGGCCACTTCCACCAGGTTCCCCAGGTACATGACACCGATACGGTCCGAAATATAGCGTACCACGGAGAGGTTGTGGGAGATGAACAGGTAAGTCAGTCCTTCTTTCTCTTTCAGTTCCTTTAACAGATTGAGGATCTGGGACTGGATGGACACGTCCAGGGCAGATACGCATTCATCGCAGACCACGAATTTTGGCTTTACTGCCAGGGAGCGGGCGATGCAGATCCGCTGTCTTTGTCCGCCGGAGAACTGGTGGGGATAACGGTTGTACATGTAGTTCTGCAGGCCGCAGGCATTCATCACCTGGAATACATGTTGCTGCATTTTCCTGGAACCGGCCTTGAAGAACCTGTGTGTCACCAGGCCTTCCTCGATGATGCGTCCTACGGTCATTCGGGGATTTAGGGAGGAATAGGGATCCTGGAAGATGATCTGCAGATCCTTCCGCAGGTGTCGCATTTCGTTGTATTTCAAGCGCCTTAAGTCCACACCGTGATCCAGCATGGCCTCATACCGGGCGAATTCCGGATCCTTTTTATGGGCATCCTTCAGTTGGAGGATTTTCCCATCTACTTCTGCCGCAGAGGCCAGCAGCGTTTTCTGCCGGATCATCAGTTCCTCACGTTTCTGTGTCAGCCTGTTGATTTTCTTCTGGATGGCTGCCTGTCTGTCAGGGTGTTCTTCCAGCAGGCTTTCCTGGAACTGGATCTGCAGGGTTATGTCATCTGCCTTGGCAGCAATGGAGGCTGCACGGAAGGTGAACCTGTATTTTTCGGATAGCAGGGCAGCACCCTGGCGGGTCTCTTTTACCATGAAGCCGCCCAGAATCCTGGCACAGTCATCCAGGGTTGTCCTTGCATCACAAAGGGCCAGATTCTTGGCCTGCAGGTCGAAGAAGGAAGCAGAGTCTCCTAACTTTTGGCATTTCTGGGTCAGCTCCTGGGCATGGAAGGCTGCCTTGTGGTATTTCTCCACATATTTTTCTGCCTTGGAGAGGGTCTCCAGCACATACCGGGGAGCCACCTCTTCCAGAGATCGTCCGTAGTACATAGTGCTGCCGGCTGTCTGGGCGTAGAGTTGGAGCAGTACCCGTCCCAGAGTGGATTTGCCACAGCCGGATTCACCCACCAGGCCAAAGGTCTCGCCCTGGTAGATATCAATGGAGATATCTTCATTGGCCCGGACGTACATTTGCTTTGCGAAAAAAGAGGATTTTGCCACTGGAAAATATTTCTTCAGATTGGTGATGGACAGCAGGACCTTTTTGGGCGGTGTCTGTGTCGTCTCCTGGATTGACGATGGAAGCCTGCTGCCTGTGTCCTGTGTATGATCAGCCGGTTGTATACGGGCCATTGACGGTGTTTTTGCCATGTGCTTCACTTCTCCTTTCTGCCTTTTCCGGGTAGAAGCAGCGGATCAACTGTCCTTCAGCTACCTTTTCCAGAGCAGGTTCTTCTTCCATGCATTTTTGCGTGCAATACTTACAACGGGGGGCGAATTTGCACCCCGTTGGCAGATCCAGGGGATGGGGGACCATGCCGGGGATGGGATCCAGCTTCGTCCGCTCATCATTGAGGCGGGGGATAGAGAACATCAGACCTTCTGTGTAGGGATGGCTCTGCCTGCAGTCCGTGAAAATGGTTCTGGCTGGAGCCTGTTCCACCACCTGGCCGCAGTACATAACTACGACATCGTCTGCCATTTCGTTGATTACACCCAGATCGTGGGTGATGAACATTATGGCAGTGCCGTTTTCCTTCTGTAAGTCGTTCATCAGCCTAAGGATCTGGGCCTGGATGGTTACATCCAGGGCTGTGGTTGGCTCATCGGCGATGAGGATATCCGGTTTGCAGGCCAGGGCCATGGCGATCATCACACGTTGCCTCATGCCGCCGGATAGCTGGTGCGGATACTGGCGTGCCACAGCCTCCGGGTTAGGAATCTGCACGGCCCGCAGCATTTCCACGGATTTTGCAGCGGCATCCTTTTTGCCCATGCCTTGATGGATCATAAAAGGCTCGGACAGTTGCCGTCTGATGGAAAATACAGGGTTTAAGCTGGTCATGGGTTCCTGGAAGATTACAGAAATCCGGTTGCCCCTGATATGGTACATTTCCTGTGTGGACATCCTGGCCAGATCCTGTCCGTCAAAGATGACAGTGCCATCGGCAATGTAGCCATTGGTATCCAGAAGGCGGAGGACACTCATGGCGGTGACACTTTTCCCTGAGCCGGATTCCCCCACGATTCCAAGTGTACGGCCTGGATAAATGGAATAAGATACATCGTTTACAGCCTTTACGGTACCGTTTCTTGTTTTAAAAAAGGTACGAAGATTCTTTACTTCAAGTAATGGTTCTGCCATTTGTTTTTACCTCCGGATTACGATTAAGGTGCAAAATGACGTCTGGGGAAATGCCTCTCCATGACATTATTCCAGGGGAGGCTTAGAAGCCCATGCCTGTGCACTTTGCAGACATAGGGCTTTTTCTCACGCATTCACTTCCGATTTCGGATCAAGCACATCCCGCAGCGTGTCGCCAATGATATTGATACAGATAACGACAACAGAGAGGAAGAGTGCGGGGAATACCCATCTCCACCAGAAAGACTGGATGACCAGGGCATTGCGGGAACCGTTCAGCATGTTGCCCCAGGTAGGGCGGGGAAGCTGTACGCCGAAGCCCAGATAGGAGAGGGAAGATTCTGTCAGCATACAACTGGCAAAATCCAGGGTTACCGTCACCAGGATGACAGATATGATATTGGGAAGGATATGCAAAAAGGCGATTCTTTGCTCTTTCACACCCATGGAGCGGGCAGCAGTGACGAATTCCTTCTCGCGCTCTGCCAGAATCTGCCCTCTTACCAGTCTGGCCAGTCCCGTCCAGGACAGAACACCCAGAATCAGCATGATAATCACGATCCGGGTATTCTCATGGATATCAGAACCCTGGAATATGGCAGACAGACACAGGGCAAAGGGCAGGAAGGGAATAGCGCCTACAATCTCTGTCAGGCGCATCAGCAGCATATCCACTGCTCCGCCGAAATATCCCGAGATGCATCCTACAATGATACCGATTATGGTAGATACAATAACCGCTACAGCACCTACGGTCATGGTCATTTTGCCGCCATTCATGATCCGGTTGAAGACATCACGGCCCATGTCATCGGTTCCCATGATATACCCTTTCAGACCCCAGCAGCCTACGAACTTTCCGTCTTTGTAAGCATAATTCTGGAAGCCGCTGGCATATACTTTATCCACGGCGCCTTCTTTGGTCAGTGCGGCAGGGATTTGGCATTGGTTGCGGTAATTCTGTCCCCATGCATAGACCCTGCCTTGATCGGTGGTGAGTACGAAATGCCTGGTTCCGCCAGAGACTGTTACTGCATTTTCCCCCTCCGGAAGTTGTGGTTGTGGTTCTTTCATACCGCTGACGACAATTTCACCATCTTCCAGAACCAGAGCCAGTGCATTGCCGGAAGCGGCAATATCCACTACTTTTCGCTGTCCGATATATTCAAAAAGGTCGATACTGGTGTTGCTTCCGTTTTCACCGGGTACGCTGATGAGGTTATATTTTGTACTTTTGCCACAGACAAAGCTTCCATATTCATCGATTCCGTAGATACCATCATTGGTAAAGGCCAATTTGACAAGTTTTCCTTCTTCTTTACTGTGCTTGATAACAGAAGAGAGATTGGTGGCACTTAAACCGTCATTGCCCCAGGCATAAATCGTACCGTCTTCCATAAGAATGGCAGTCATCTGATTGCCGCAGGCCAGCTGACGGACTTGAGAGACATCAATGGTACCGCCATTCATCAGTTCCTCCGGCTGCTTGCGGGCCGCTGCGATCATAGAGCCGTCATGTCCATATTGCCCATTGTCAAATTCCCCCCAGGTATAGATGCGCCCCTCTTCGGAGATCGCCACACAATGGTCGGAACCGGCGGCCACATGAAGGATATTGCTGTTTTTCACTTCTTCTGGAATATGCATGACATCCCGGGCAGGATCCCCGGAGACATTTACATATTGTCCCCACATGGACACTTTTCCCTCAATATCCAGGCCGATGGTAAAGGAACCCCGGGAAGAAATGCCAGCCACGCCATCCTTCATGCTTTCGGGAAGGTCCATAAGGCTCTGTGTGGGAGCCATATTGGTATGCAACATTTCGCTTCCGGTTTCGGTCAGATCGGCAGGGGCAATGGCAGAACCAATGAACACGAACAGGAACATTCCTCCCAGTATGACGACTGCACCTGTGGCAAGGGGTTTGCGGAAAAAGCGTTTGACAGCCAGCCGGGAAGGGCTGTCATAACGCTCATCGGAGACTGTCAGTTCCCTGCTGGCTCCGATGAACATCCTGCAAAGCCAGCGAAAAGGCGTGAATCCTTTTCTGGAGGAAGCCTTCTTATTTTTCATTTTTATACCTCCTTGAATGCTTTGACGTAAATATCAATTCATATTGATGTCTTTCCGTGGTTATTTATTTATACGGACTCTGGGGTCAGCCAGGCCGTAAGCGATATCAACGATCAGATTACCAAGGAGCCCCAGAATGACATAGAACATCTGGAGCAACAGAACGACTTCAAAGTCCTTGTTGTTCAGACTGAGTATATAAATGCGGCCGACTCCGTTCAGACCGAAAATATTTTCAATGACAATGGATCCCGAGAAAATACCGATGAACCATCCGATTACCAGCGTAATGATGGGAATCAGCGCATTTTGGAACGCATGGGAATAGATGACTGTTTTCTCTGCAAGTCCCTTGGCTCTGGCAGTGCGGATACAGTCAAGGGAAAGGGCTTCTGACATGGAGGCCCGCACATAACGAGTCATGCCGCCCAGGGACGAAAAGGTCATGACAATCAGCGGCAGTGCCATATAATAAAGCCGGTCCTTCAGCCCGGCAAGACCGGTATAACTGGAACCGGGTGTTTTCATGCCGGAAACCGGGAACCATCCCAGTATAATGGCGAAAAACCAGATAAAAACAATTGCAATAATAAACCCCGGAATGCTGTAGCCTACGATGGTTCCCACCTGGATGGCGGTATCTCTTTTACTGCCTCTGTGGACAGCACAGAAAATGCCCAGTGGAATCGTGATCCCCAGGCCGAGAACCGTGGCAAAAATGTTGATAAAAACTGTATTTTTCAAGGGATCTGACAATACTTCCCTTGCAGGTCTGTCGTACTCGTAACTGTATCCCAGATTCCCTTGCAGGATTCCGTTGTATTTTCCATTGATGGGGGCCAGGCCGATCCAGCCCAGATAGCGTACCACTACATTCTGATCTGTTCCCAGCTCTTTTCTGAGCTCTGCAATTTTTGCATGATAAAGCTCAGTGGCATTTTCTGTAGTTTTAAGCCCCTTTCGGAAGGGCTCTGCCTCGGCCACTGCCCGGTCAAAGGGAATGAGAGAGTACACGAAGAACATGAGAAAGGAGAGGATCATGAGGACTACAGCCATATAGCCAAATCTTTTCAGTATATACTTACCCATATCATACCCCGTTTCTGATATTGATGTCAAAATGGAGCAGTCGTTTAGGCGGCCGCCCCATCTTTTTTATCTTCACACCGATTGCAAACAGACCTGCAGTCTAGAAGCCCTTTACATTTGCATAAAGAAGAGCCGCTGCCGGACCGCGGAACGGACTGGTGTGGAAGTTCTCAATCTTAGAATTGTAGACATCATAGTAGTAATTCGAGTACAGCGGGATATCGGGCATCAGTTCGTTCCATCTCTCTACATAACCCATATACCACTCATTGAATTCTTCCTCGGTGGTGGCAGTGTAAACCATGCCCATGGACAGGTAATCCATGCCAAGTTTGTCGTCTGATGCTGTTACGGCTTCCTCATAGCTTAGCTTCTGGGCTGTAATATCATAAGGAAAGTCAATGTCATAAGGATCGTAAAGCTTATTGGAAGAGTTGGTAAACCATGCAGGGTCGTGAGACCACTGATAGGAAGTATCCAGATTTGTCAACGCGGAAAATCCGGTGGCCAGGTTGTACATGCCATAAGTAGGTACGCCGTTGTAACCATAGCTGGGCTCACGGTAAATCTCCCCCAGAAGCTTATTGAAATCACCTGTTGTGGAACGGATTACCATACCTATGGCAGCCAGATCTGAGTTGTTGGCCAATGTAGTGGAAATCAGGTCGGTTACATCATTGGGCGTGGAACCAAACCAGTTGATTGCCAGTGGCATATAGTATGCACCATTGACTTCCACGGTTGCGTAAGTCACACCATCGGTATTGGCAACGGAAGCATAGGTCTTGTTAATGCCGTCCAGGGCATTGGCCTCTTCGGCGGTCAGTTTCTTGTAACGTACTGCGTCAACACCTTCAGCGCCTTCCACATAGGCTTCACCCTTGGAATTGTATATCCAGCCGCCTTCCTCCAGGACTTTCCTGGCAGCTTCTGGAGAGAAGGAATAGTCAATCAGTTCGATTTCGTCCTGTACGGCCTTCCAGGGACCAAGGTCGGGACTGTAAGGGCCGTCTACCACCACTCCATAGCCACCGGTAAAGGTCTGGCAGAACTCGGTACGGTTCAGCAGGTAGGCAATTGCCTGACGGACCTCCTGGTACATGGTGGGGCCAAAATCACAATCAAACTGAATTTTGCCATAACCGGCCCTCTGATAATGGACTTCTGAGAAGTTCTCGCCATCTACCACTGCCAGGGCCGCAGTGGTATCCTTGCCGCCTGTCACACCGCCCAGAATATCCGTACCACCGCTGGTAAGCTCTTCTAACTGGGTCTCCTGGATCAGCTTTACATACACGATGGTCTCAATGGAAGGGGTCTGTCCTTCATAGTTTCCCTTATACTCGGGGTTAATAGTTAAAGTAGCCTGCTTGGTGGAGGCATCCCAGTTGGAAACCACATAAGCACCGGAGAAGGGATACCGGGTCAGGTCATAGCGGTTCGCTTCGATTTCTGCTGCCTTCACAAAGCTGTCACCGTTCTTCTCATAGAAGTTTTCGGTTAAGTATGCGCCGTTGCCATCGTCCATGATATCCACACCTTCACCTAAAAACAGGCCCATGGGGGCGGGATCGAAACCGGCATAAGTATAGGCAAAGTAGTATGGATAATAATCAGAAGATACGGTAACGGAATAGCTGTAATCACTTAGGAGACGGACACCTGCAAACTCTTTGGATGTACCTTCCACTGCCTCGCCTGTATAAGCATGAAATTCTTCAAAACCGACAAAAGCATTGCCTGCCATACCGGGATGCCCTGCCTCCATGGCAACGGGACTGGAAAATGCCAGAACCCTTACCAGATAATTTTTCGCCGTAATGGGGGTTCCATCGCTGAAGGTCAGACCTTCCTTGAGTTCTACTGTGAAAGTTGCGGTTCCGTCTTCGTTTTCTGTCTCTGTGTGGCTTTTGACGGCGGTATCATTCCATACTACATTTCCGTCTTCTGCCACTTCCTGTGTACCATAACCTACAGTAAGCCGTCCGATATCCTGGTCGGATGCGCCCACGGAGCTGGTACCCCAGCCGGGATAACGGAAATCACCAGAAAGATCGGTGGTGTTGCCCATGATTACCTTGTTCTCATACGTTACATCAGAACTGTCATCTGAAGATGTGTCATTGGCCCCGCTGCCAGATGGGGTGGTTTCTCCTGATGCTGTTTCCGGTGGGGTGCTGCTGCCTGTAGGCGTATCGTTACCACAGGCAGCCATAGTTACGGCCATTGCGGAAGCCAACAGGACGGCAAGTAACCTTTTGCTTTTCATAATATGTCTCCTCCTATCAAAGTTTTGTCATGCACATGGACAAGGTAGTATACAGGAGCTTTGTGGCACCGTATATCTGCATACAATAATGTGACATGTGTGAATAACATGATTCAGTATAAATTACACTGACAAAAGCCAAGTACGGCTGTGCCAGGCACTTGACAGGAAAAAGACAGCAAAGAATGCAGATTTTTTCATACTGCAACGCAAGGTTACAGGAAAAGATGGATTTCGGCCAGGAGGCCTGTTATAATCGGCCTTGCAAACAGACGTTTGCCAAAGGACAGATTAAAGACGAGCAGAAAGAGAGGGACAACAAGATGGCATCTATCAGAAGAGTCACGCACAAGAGCGGCAGGGTGGTCTACCGCATAGTAATCAGCCATGGTTATGACAGCCAGGGGCGCAAAAAGGTCAAAAGCCTCACCTATTCCGTGAACCAGTCGGCTACCCCCAAGGCACAGAGAAAAGAAGCCATGAGGTATGCCCTGGAAATGGAAGACCAGATCAAGTACGGAAGGTCAAATGATGTGCCACCGCCTTTATTTGAGGACTTTGCGGAAAAATGGCTGGAGCATGTAAAGGGAAGTCTTGCTTATGGTACATATGTAGGGTATGAACACCTGCTGCATAGCAGGATCTGTCCATATTTTAAGGAATACCGCCTGGATCAGGTCAAGGTTATGGATATAGAAGCTTTTTACAAGACCCTGGAACAGGAATATTCCGCTGGAACCATCCGGCGCTTTGCCAATGTGTTAAGCTGTATTTTTGGCACAGCCAGGAGATGGAACCTAATTGCTGGAAATCCCTGCAGATATGCCAGAAAACCCAGGAAAGTGCAGGAACAGGCGGGGCTTCGCTATTTTACACCCCACCAGTCCATGGTTTTTTTGAAATCCTTGCAGATTCCCTGTCCGGTATCTTCCCAGTACAGACTGTTTTACACGCTTTCCCTGCTCTGCGGGTTCCGGAAGGGAGAGACCCTGGCTCTGTGCTGGGAGGACATTGACTTCGAACGGCGGGAAATATCCATCACCAAGTCCATAGGCCGTACAGAGACAGGCTTCCACTGCAAGGAACCGAAAAACCATGCCTCTGTACGCCGGGTACCGCTGCCGGACATATTGTATGATATGCTGGAAAAATACCAGGAGGAGTATGATCTTCTGGCACGGAACCTGGGCAGGGAATGGCAGGGGGATGGCAGCCTGTTCATACGGTCTGACGGCAGGCGTATGGGACATACGACCACCTACCAGCATTTTGTGAGGCATCTGTCACACTACAACCAGTGGGTCAAGGAAAATCCAGACATAGCCCTGTCCCAGGATATGGAGAAGCTGCCCGTCATTCCCCTGCATGGTCTTAGGCATTCCTGTGCTACCCTGTTAAACTACCTGGAGGTGAATATGGTGGATATCTCCAGATACCTGGGACATGCAAGATGCTCCACTACCATGAATCTGTATGCGCACAGCTTTGAAGAACAGAAACGCAGGGCAAGCGAAAAGCTGAACCATTTTGTGAAAAGCCAGGAACAGTGGCAGACATATCATATGGAAAGAAAAATTTAGGAATTTTTAACATCTGGTCGAAAAAAACAAAAAAATCTTGACAGTTCACAAAGTGTAATTTATACTGGACTATGTTAATCGCATATGGGGCTTGATTGTATACAAGTATACAGAGTTTGCAGGGCCATTCGACAGCGCTGTAACTTGGCAGGAGAGGGAGCAGTATTCCTGTGTGCATAGTATAAAGCGGGACCGGAGGACTGGTTCGGCTTATGATCCCGGCTGTGTCTTAAGCACATGGGGTCAGAGAAAAGTAAGGAGGAGCATTATGAAGAAAAGGAAATTTCTTGCATTGCTGTTGACTGCGGCGATGGCTGTGTCCATGGCGGCATGCGGCGGCAAGGAGCCTGAGGGATCATCCGAAGGCAGTCAAGGTACGGAAGGCACCGAAAGCACTGAGGGATCCGGTGCAGAAGGCGGGGAGGTAGCATCCGGGGAGGATGAGTATACTTATAATATTGCCTTTACCGCAAGTCCTACCAACTGGAATCCCCATGTCTATGAGACATCCACAGACGGAGACTATATGCTGAATTATCTGTCTGATGGATTCTATGTGTTTGATTACAACGAGGACAAGACGGGCTATGCGCTGGTGCCCGGCATGACTACGGCAGAGCCTACCGATGTGACAGACCAGTATGTGGGACAGTACGGCATCGAAGAAGGCCAGACTGCCAGGGCCTGGAGCTTTCCCCTCAGGGATGACCTGTGCTGGGAGGACGGTACCCCCATCAAGGCCCAGGATTTTGTGAAATCCGCAGAGCTTTTGCTGAATCCTGTAGCGGGTAACTACCGTGCAGATACGTTCTACTCCGGAAGCAAGGAGATCGTGAATGCCAAGGCATATGTATATCAGGGAACTACAGCATATGCTACCCCTATGATTGACAATGGCTATATCGCCCTGGATGACATTGAGAAGAATGAGGATGGCATCTACACCTACGATGGACATGTGATCGCCTTCAACCTGGATGATGGCGCCAATTGGGGTGCTGCCCTGTCTGATTACTATGATCCGGAACTGTACAGCAAGGACGGCGTGGATCTGTGGGAGGAAGTGATCAAGCCTGCTGCAGATGCTGACGGCTATGTGATGGTGACAGACGAGATCTGGGAGGCCCTGGTGGAGATCATTGCCCATCTGCAGGGATTTGATGATTTTGCAGCTTATGAGGCAGCCAACAAGGATAACGATGATTATGCCAACAGGGAGTGGGAGGAGTTCTGTTTCCTGGGCGAGGATTATGGCGACATGTCCTTTGATGAGGTTGGTATCTTCGCTACTTCCGACACCGATCTGGTGCTGGTATTCGTGAAGCCCCTGGCTGGATTCGACCTTCTGTATGCCATGACGGATTCCTGGCTGGTGAACGAGCCTCTCTACACCAAGTGTGAGAGCGTGAAGGACGGCGTGTACACCAACACTTACGGCACTTCCGTGGACACCACCATCTCCTACGGTCCTTACAAGCTGGTTGCATACCAGGCAGACAAGGAATACACCCTGGAGAGGAACGACCTGTTCTATGATGTGAAGGCTGGTTATTACCAGACCACCAGGATTGTCTACAGCACCGTGCAGGAAGCTGCTACCCGTCTGGAACTGTTCCTGAGCGGTAAGATCGACAGCTATGGCCTGTCCGCTGATGACATGGATACTTATGCAGCAAGTGATTACACATATTATACCAAGACACCCAGCACCTACTTCATCGCCTTGAACCCGGACCTGAATGCCCTCAAGGCTTCCCAGGAGAATATGGGTGCAGGCTACAACAAGACCATCCTCACTGTGAAGGAGTTCCGTCAGGCACTTGCTTATGCCCTTGACCGTACTGCATTTGCCCTGGCTGTATCCCCTACCAACAACCCGGCATTCGGCGTTTACTCTGAACTGATCATTTCCGATCCCGAGAACGCCATCAGCTACCGCTCCAATGAGGAAGCCAAGTGGGTACTGGCTAACTTCTGGGGCCTGGGCGAGGAGATCGGCGAAGGCAAGATGTATGAGACAGTGGATGATGCCGTTGACAGTATCACAGGATACAACATGGAGATGGCAAAGCAGTATTTTGACAAGGCTTATGACATTGCCATTGAAGAAGGGCTGATGAAGGAAGGGGATACCGTTTCCATCACCATAGGCCTTCCTGCCACCAGCAATACGTATGTAAAGGGTTATGAGTATCTGTCCAGCGCATTCTCTGATGCTGTGGTTGGCACCAAGCTGGAAGGCAAACTGGTATTTGACAAGGATGACACCATTGGCAATGGCTTTGCGGATGCACTGAAGAGCAACCAGGTGAATATGCTGTTCTTCGTGGGCTGGTCTGGTTCTGCCCTGGATCCTTACGGACTGATGGAGGCCTATACCTCTAAGACATATCAGTACGATCCTAGCTGGGATACCACCAAAGAGACCATCACCATCAACCTGGACGGCACGGATTACACCGCTTCTGTATGGGATTGGACCCAGGCTATCAGTGGTACTCCTGTCACCATTAAGGCAGCCGATGGAAGCACCAAGACTTACAGTGCAGGTTCCAGCGATGATGTGCCTGAAGAGAGAATGGTGATCCTGTCCCAGCTGGAGAATGCTGTCCTGCAGACTTATGACATGATTCCGCTGGTAGACAGTTCCTCCGCAGGACTGAAGGGTATGCAGATCACTTACGGTACCGAGGAGTACTACTACGGAATTGGCCGTGGCGGTGAGAAATACATGACTTACAATTATACCGATGCCGAGTGGGATGCCTTTGTTGCCTCCCAGGGTGGCGAACTGAACTATAAGTAAGACAGAATGCCAATGGCATATAGGAACCCAGAAGGGGCGAGAATTCGCCCCTTTTGTGGGTTTTCTGTTGTTTTCTATAGTTATGCCTGTCATATTTGGAATTGTATTTGTGTGGATACAGAGTCCGCGAAAGACATGGAGAAGGGTGGAAATGCATGTCAAGCCGGGGGCGCTGTATCTATACAAAATCCACATATACGATACATACTTTTACAGCAAGGAAAGGAAGGTAAGAAGAACTATGTATATGTTCAAGTATGTCTGCAAACGTCTGGTGCTGATGGTCGGTGTATTCCTGGCGATCCTCACCATGTGCTTTGTGCTGGTGAAGCTCCTTCCCCTCACGGACGCACAGCAGTTTGGCAAGGATATGACCTTGATCCTGCAGAGGAGGGAGGCTCTGGGATACAACAAGCCCATTCTGGTCCAGTACGGTATTTTCCTAAAGAGAAGCCTTCTGGGAGGGGACTGGGGCATCAGTGAGACCCTGTACCGGGGACAGGATGTATGGTCCATCTTCGTGTCAAAGCTTCCGGCTACTCTTCTGGTGAACATTTATTCCGTGGTGTTCAGCGTGCCTCTGGGACTGTTGCTGGGAATCTATGCGGCGCTGAAGAAGAACAGATGGCAGGACTACTTGATCTCCACCTTAATCATGGTGTTTATCTCTGTGCCGGCTTATGTATATGCGCTGCTGGTGCAATATGTACTCTGTTTCAAGATGCGGCTCTTTCCCCTGCAGATGAACAGCGGAACAGAGTGGCTGACCTGGTCCATGTTCCTGTCGGTGGTGCCGGCAGTGCTGTCTTTGTCCTTCGGCAGTATTGCCAGCCTGGCCCGTTCCACCAGGGCAGAACTGGCAGAAGTCCTCACCAATGATTTCATGCTTCTGGCTCGCACAAAAGGACTTACCCGGGGCCAGGCCACCGTGCGCCATGCCCTGCGCAATTCCATGGTACCTATCTTTCCCTTGATTCTGGGAGAATTTATCGGTATCCTGGGGGGAAGCTTTGTCATTGAGAAGATCTTTGGCGTACCCGGCGTGGGACAGTTGATGATCAATTCCATTACGGCAAGGGATTACAATGTGTTTATGCTGCTGACGGCATTCTACACGCTGATCAGTCTCTTGACCGGCCTGGTAGTGGACTTGAGTTATGGCTTTATCGATCCTAGGATCAGAATGGGGGCGCGCTGATATGAAACAGATGGATATACAGAATATACCGAAGGAAAAATTTGAGTTCTATAAGAGGGATGATTCCATCCATGACAAGCAACTGGACACCAAGCCCATCGGGTATTTCCGGGATGCCATGGGACGATTCTGCCGCAACAAGAGTTCCGTGGTAGCGGCGGTGATCATCTGTATGGTGGTGTTGTTCGCCATATTTGTGCCCATTTTCTGTGAGAACAATTATACGGCAGTACCCACGGATCCCACCTATCTGCAGTATGGGAAGCTGCTGCCTAAGAGCAAGCTGTTCGCCTGGGCAGGCTGGGATGGCTGCTCGAAGGAGACAGTGAATAAGAATGACTATTATTCCCGTCTGGCCATCGGGGTGGAGACAGGCATGCCCCCCATTGTGGAAGTATACCGGGAGGATTATGAGGATCCTACCAGCACTACAAATACCACTTACTATGATATTAAGACGGATTCATATATCAAAAACGGTATGATCTACCTGACCTTGACGGAGAGTGAGTACCGGGATATCCAGAGGTGGCAGAATGAGACCGGGATCCAGGTGATCTACCCGGCGGTAGATACCTCTTCCTTTATGCTGGAATCCATCAAGAGCAATGCCAATGTATGGTATGAGTGTACCCAGAAGGGGGCACCTAAGCTGGATAAGGAAGGCAATTTCGTGGCAGTTTACAAGACCAAGGGAAATGACGGTGATTATGACAGCCTTCGGATTGCCGGGGATGATGGTTCCCTGCGCTATGCCGTGGTCACTGGTACGGCCAGCGCCATGTCCTATAAGGTAAGGATTTTCACCTACACATATTTCCAGTACCGCTATGGTTTTGAGCCAAGCTTCCTCTTCGGTACCAACAATTATGGACAGGATATCCTGACCAGGCTGGCCAGGGCTGCCCGGTTCAGTATTCTCCTTGGCCTGGGGGTATCGGTGATCAACATGCTGATCGGTGCCATCTATGGCGCCATTGAAGGATACTATGGCGGTCTGGTGGACCTGATCATGGAGCGTATCTCTGATGTGCTCAACTACGTTCCTTTTATCGTGGTGTCTACCCTGTTTCAGTTGCACCTGGCTAAGAAGGTGGGGGTGGTGGTTGCGCTGCTGTTTGCATTTGTGCTCACGGGCTGGCTGGGCATGGCATCCAGGGTGCGTATGCAGTTCTACCGGTTCAAGAACCAGGAATATATCCTGGCGGCCAGAACCCTGGGTGCCAGCGATGCCAGGCTGATGTTCAGGCATATTTTCCCCAATGCCCTGGGGACACTGATCACAAGCTGTGCGCTGATGATTCCCGGTGTGGTATATTCCGAATCGAACCTGTCTTATTTAGGGGTGATCAATCTGGACTCTGCGACACTTTCTTCCATTGGAAGTATGTTGTCTGCAGGCCAGCCTATGTTGGCAAATTATCCGCATATGATATTGTTCCCGGCCATTGTGATCTCACTGATGATGATTTCCTTCAACCTGTTCGGAAACGGACTGCGGGATGCCTTTAACCCTTCACTGCGCGGAACGGAGGACTAAACGATGGAGAAAAAATTATCCGTAAACAATCTGGTGGTTTCTTTCCGTACTCCGGCCGGCAAGGTGCAGGCTGTACGGAATATCAGCTTTGACCTGCACAAGGGGGAAACCCTTGCCATTGTGGGAGAGTCCGGTTCCGGGAAATCCGTAACCAGCAAGGCCATTCTGGGGATCCTGGCAGGGAATTCCATTGTGGAGGGAGGATCTATTATCTATGATGGTATGGATCTGCTGAAGGTATCGGAGGATGACTTCTATCATATCCGCGGGGACAAGATTGCCATGATCTTCCAGGATCCCCTGTCCAGCCTGAATCCCATTATGCGGATCGGGAAGCAGCTTACAGAGGCCATGCTGTTAAAGGGGAAAGCACGTCAGAAGGCCAGCAGGGAGGCTTTTAACAGTACCCTGGCCCTGTTCCAGAAGGCCATGGTGGAGTCTTCCGCAAAGGGGGATGAGACCAAGGCGGAGGAGCTTCGGACCATGTGCAGGAATTTTGACAAATTCGAGTTCAAGCACATTGCACTGGAACAGGAATATATGTCCGCCCATGAGGCAGCCGTGGAGGTCGCGGAGGCCATAGAGGACGCGTTGTTCCACATTGATAAAAATGCCTTTGAGGACGAGAAATACAATCTCAACGAGATCATCCGTCTGACAAAGCAGGTGGGCAATGATTATGTGGTATGCGGCAGGGAACTGGAGGAAGTAAACAGGCTTGCCGGGGAACTGGGAAAGGTATCCGGTGGGGAGATCCGGAAGAAGACATATCCGGAGACGGTACGGATTCTCAAGGGGATCAAGGATATTGTATCCAGGTCTTTACAGAAGGCAGAACCGGATTTCTTCAACATGGGGTATTACATTGCTTTCTCCGGGGAATCCCTGCCAGATCTTCCTGTGCCGGAGCTGAATGCTTTCCTGCGCAAATATACGGAGGAACATTTCATGGCCCAGTTCCGCAGGTATGCGGCGGAAGCCCTGGCTTATAGCGATGAGGGACACAGGGTGCTGAAGCGCAAGGCCCTGGAACTGCTTCAGGAGAAGCGGTATGTCTTCCAGGCGGAGAACCTGGACAAAGAATCCTGTTTCCAGACCGCCCGGGAACTGATCAAGGCAGTGGAGGAATCCATCGACAAGCTGGAGATTGTGAAGGACAGTGTGGCATATACTTTCGGGGTCAGCCTGAAGAGTGATCTGCAGATCTATTTTGGTGGCATTGGCAAGAACAAGAAGGCAGCTGTGGTTCATGCAAAGCAGCAGCGGAAATATGACAGGCTGGTTCAACGCGGTAAGAAGCCTTCCTGGAAGGTACCTCCTTCCACGGCAGTTGATCTGGAACTGGCCAAGGAAACGATTCTGGCCAGAATTGACAGGATGATTGACCATTACAAAGAACTGCTGGATGGTCACAGGAAGCGGGATTATGACAAGGAGACAAAGGATCTGATCACTTTCTTCAAGGAAAATGCCTCCGGGGTGGTGCTGAAGGTCACCAAGACCATGGCCAGGTACAAAGCCTTAAAGCTGATGGAAGAAGTGGGAATCTCCGATACCAGGAAACGTTATCGCCAGTATCCCTTTGAGTTCTCCGGTGGTATGCGTCAGCGTATTGTGATTGCCATTGCCCTTGCAGCAGATCCGGATATTCTGATCTGCGATGAGCCTACCACAGCCCTGGACGTGACCATCCAGGCCCAGATCCTGGAATTGATCAATGATCTGAAGGCAAAGAGGAATCTGTCCATCGTTTTCATCACCCATGACCTGGGAGTGGTAGCGAATATGGCAGACCGGATTGCGGTGATGTATGCGGGGAAGATCGTAGAGATGGGTACCAGTGAGGATGTGTTCTATTCCCCGGCCCATCCTTATACCTGGGCACTTCTGTCCGCCATGCCGGATGTGGAGACCAATGAGCGCTTAGAGGCCATCCCCGGGACGCCTCCGAATATGGTGTACCCGCCGGTGGGGGATGCCTTTGCCGATAGAAATAAATATGCACTGAAAATAGATTTTGAAATGCAGCCGCCTATGTTCCAGATCAGCGAGACACATCAGGCAGCCACCTGGTTGCTGCATCCAGATGCGCCCAAGGTAGAGATACCCAAGGCCATAACGGACAGAATTGCCAGAATGAAAGCGAAGGGAGGTGCCTCTCATGAGTGATAGGGTGGATGTGAAGAAGGGTGAGACCTTATTGAAGGTGGAGCATCTCTGTCAGTATTTCAAGTCCAACAAGGCTGTGGACGATGTGAGCTTCGAGGTGAAAAAGGGCGAGGTATTCGGTCTGGTGGGAGAGTCCGGCTGCGGCAAGACTACCACAGGACGTTCCGTTATCAAACTTTATGATATCACGTCGGGAGATATTTATTTCAAGGGAGAACGGATTGCTGCAGGGACACTTTCCTATAAGCGCAACATCAGCGAGGCCAGGAAGAAAATGAAGTCCGCAGATGGTGCCCGGAAGGAAGAGCTTGCAGCCTACATCAAAGACCAGCAGGTCCAGATGAAGGAAGCGCGTAAAGACCATAAAAAGAAGAAATTCTACACGGATATCCAGATGATTTTCCAGGATCCCATTGCTTCCCTGGATCCCCGGATGACGGTGAAACAGATCATTGCAGAAGGACTTGTGATTAATGGGGAGAAGGACAAGAAGGTCATTGAGAAGAAAGTGTATGATGCCCTGGAGATGGTGGGACTGGTGCGGGAACATGCAGGCCGCTATCCCCATGAGTTTTCCGGCGGCCAGAGACAGAGGATCGGTGTGGCCAGGGCAGTGGTCATGGAGCCGGAACTGATCATCGCCGATGAGCCGGTCAGCGCCCTGGATGTGTCCATCCAGGCCCAGGTGATCAACCTGCTGGATGACCTGCGGGAGAAAATGGGGCTTACCGTGCTGTTCGTGGCCCATGATCTCTCTGTGGTAAAATATTTCTCCGACAGGATCGGTGTGATGTATTACGGTAAGATGGTGGAACTGGCTGACAGCGATGAACTGTTCGCCCATCCCCTGCACCCGTACACCAGGTCCTTGCTGTCCGCCATCCCCATGCCCGACCCGGAATATGAGAAGCAGAGGAAGCGGATTACTTATGTGCCATTGAAAGAACATGACTACAGTGTGGACGGTCCTACCATGCGGGAGATTACACCGGGACATTTCGTCCACTGTAACCAGGTAGAGTTTGAGAGATATCAGGCTCTCCTTGGGATTCAGCCATGAATTCCGGAAAGCCTTTGAAATATCTGGTCTGGGTCATACTGGGCCTGGGAATCTGCCTGGGAGTCGTCTATGGGAAAGGCCTGCCAGAGCAGGTTACTGCTGCAGATCTGGTGTTGGCCATAGGAGATGGGTGCACAGTGGCGGCTTTGTGTTTCCTCTCTCTGGGACTGCTGATATGGGTGGCTACCACAGGATTCTTTGACATTTTCTCCTATGCCGTGCGCAAGGGGGCACATATGTTTATCCCTGGACTGGTGCGGGATCATACAGGCGATTATTACAGCTATAAGATGGGAAGACAGAAAGACCGGGAAGAAATGGGGAAAAAAGGAGAAAAATCCCTGTTTCTGGCTGGGACAGGATTCCTGTTTGTGAGTCTGGTGCTGGTGGTTGTGTGGTACCAGTTATAATTTCCGGTATAAAGTTTTTGATTTTAGTTGAAATTACCCATGTAGTATGTTAGAATGAAACCTGCTTGACATTAGGAGGTGTGAGATGGGCGCGTTAAAGATTGCTATCACGGTCGTTTTCATATTCGTTTGTATAGCACTTGTTGTGTTGGTGTTGATGCAGGAGGGCAAGTCCGCCGGACTTGGAGCCATAAGCGGTGCAGCCGAGACCTACTGGGGAAAGAACAAGGGACGTTCCATGGAGGGACGTCTGGTAAAGTTTACCAAATGGCTGGCGGTATGCTTTATGGTACTTGCGGTGATACTGAACTTGAATGTATTTTAAAGTGAGATGAAATCTCCAGGGTACATTAGAAAACACTCTTGTGGCTGATGCAAGGGTGTTTTCTTGTATCATAGGAAAATTCTCTGGACTTCCCTATGATACAAAAAGCCCTCCGGGCAGGATCACACTGCGGCAGTATCCGGTGAACAGTAACCGCTGCCCCGCTTCGGCCGGTGCTGACCATGCGCTACCAGCGCTATGCACCCCAGGCGGCAAGAACCCAATGTCTGTTTCGCTGCCGCTTGGCTCATTGCCCGCGGGAATCAAATCCCCTCCGGGGGATGGATGGGAGGCTTTGATGAATCAAAGGGATATGGAAGGGAAGATGACAGGTACCTTTACCGGCAATGCCAGGGGCTTTGGTTTTGTGCAGGTGGAAGGGCAGGAAGAAGACCTGTTTATTCCGGAGGATATGACAGGAGGAGCCTTCCACAGGGACACTGTGGAGGTTGAGCTGTTGCCTGAGGCAGGTCACAGACGCAGGGAGGCCAGGGTATTGCAGGTACTGGGACGGGGGATGAGCCAGGTGGTGGGAACCTATGAGGCCGCCCGGGAGAATTATGGTTTTGTAGTGCCGGACGATCCCCGTTTTCGCCGGGATATCTTTATCCCCAGGGAACATACGAAAGGTGCCGTGGATGGTTCAAAAGTCGTGGTGAAGCTCACTGGCTATGGCGGTGAGGGACGTAATCCGGAGGGTATGGTCCAGGAGGTTCTGGGGCATGTGAATGATCCTGGTGTGGATATCCTGTCCATTGTAAAGGGCTATGAGCTGCCTATGGTATTTCCAGAGAAGGTCAGTAACCAGGCAGAACGTGTGGCGAAGGAGGTATCCCAGGCAGATATGGCAGGCAGGCGGGATCTGCGGGATGTGCTCATGGTTACCATTGATGGGGAGGATGCCAAGGATCTGGACGATGCGGTCAGTGTCTCCTTTGACGGGGAGAAATACCATCTGGGCGTGCATATTGCAGATGTGACCAATTATGTCCAGGAGAACTCGGCTCTGGACAGGGAGGCACTAAAACGCGGCACCAGCGTGTACCTGGCAGACAGGGTGATCCCTATGCTGCCCCACGCCCTCTCCAATGGCATATGCTCCTTGAACGAGGGGGTGGACAGACTGGCTTTGAGCTGTCTGATGACTGTAGATGCCCAGGGAGGAATTGCAGACTATGAGATCTGTGAGTCTGTGATCCGGGTGAACAAACGGATGTCCTACAGAGTGGTGAAGGAGCTTCTGGAATGTTTTCCGTCACAGTCACAGCAGTCTGATACGGCCTGCCAGGAGAAGCCATGGAAGGAGACTGCATCCTGCCAGGTTAGTGGGGAATACAGCCGGTACGAAGGGCTACTGCCCATGTTCAGGCAGATGGCGGATCTGTCGGGGATCCTGCGCAGGAAACGGGAGAAGAGGGGATCCATCGGTTTTGATTTCCCAGAATGTAAGATCCTGCTGGACAGGGAAGGACATCCGTTGGAGATCCAGGCCTATGAGAGGAATGTGGCCACAGATATCATAGAGGACTTCATGCTTGCGGCCAATGAGACCATTGCCCAGCATTTTTACTGGCTGGAGCTGCCCTTTGTATACCGGGTCCATGATGTGCCGGACGGGGAGAAGATCCGGAAACTACAGACACTGATCCATAATTTCGGCTATTACATGAAGGCAGTGGGGAGAGGGGCGTCCAGGATAAACAGTGAGGAAGTCCATCCCAAGGAGATCCAGAAGCTTCTGGTGAAAATTGCAGGGACACCGGAAGAATCCTTGATCAGTCGTCTGGCCCTGCGCAGCATGCGACAGGCGAAATATAGTACGGCATGTACAGGACATTATGGTCTGGCCTGCCCGTATTATTGTCATTTTACTTCTCCCATCCGCAGGTATCCTGACCTGCAGATCCATCGGATCATCAAGGATCATCTGCGTGGGCGGCTGAAGGAAGAACGAGTTGTCCATTACAGGGACATCCTGCCAGAAGTGGCAAAGCTGTCCTCCAAGATGGAGCGCAGGGCTGATGAGGCCCAGCGGGAGACGGAGAAGCTCAAAAAAGTGGAATATATGGAAGCGTATCTGGGGGAATGCTTTGAAGGGGTAATCTCCCAGGTTACGGGCTGGGGTATCTATGTGGAGCTGCCCAATACAGTAGAAGGCCTGGTTCATGTGTCCAGGCTGCCAGGAGAGTATTACGTCTACAACGAGAGTACCATGGAACTGGTGGGAGAGGAAACAGGGCGTAGCTTCAAGCTGGGTATGCCTGTGAAGATCCGGGTGGAATCCTGCGACCGCTCCAGCCGCACCATCCATTTTGCAATAGATGAGGAAGAAAACCTGTAAGGGGGTATCCAGGTGAAAGCAAAAAAAGAACCACAAAAACTGATTGCAAACAATAAGAAGGCCTATCATGATTATTTTGTTGAAGAGACATATGAGGCGGGAGTTGCGCTTCACGGTACGGAAGTGAAATCCATGCGCATGGGGAAGTGCAGTATCAAGGAATCTTTTATCCGGATTGAAGAGGGAGAGATTTTTGTATATGGTATGCATGTGAGTCCCTATGAAAAGGGGAATCTGTTTAACAAGGATCCCCTGCGGGTGAAAAAGCTGCTGATGCACAAGTATGAGATTGGCAGACTGGCAGGGAAGGTGGCGGAAAAAGGCTATACCCTGGTGCCCCTCCAGGTGTACTTCAAGGATGGCCGTGTGAAAGTGGAAGTGGGGTTATGCAGGGGGAAGAAGCTCTATGACAAGCGGCAGGACATTGCCAGAAAGGATATGAGAAGGGAGACGGAGAGGGATTTCAAGGTGAAAAACCTGTAACAATAAAACGGTAACTATAAAATTTCTGGAAAGCGGTTGACAGCCGTAAGGAAAGGAAATATACTATACACATGGGTACTTTTTGTATCCTTTGAAGCAGATGACTGTCCGATCCGGCAGGCTGCCATGTAACTGGCAGTCCATAAGGGGTAGTAAAGGTTTCGACAGGGGTCTTGCAGCTGGAGAAGCTATCCGTTGCGACACGTTAATCGCACCTTAAAATTAAACGCTGATAATCATACTCAGTACGCACTGGCAGCGTAAGCTGACTCGTCAGTTTACTCTGTGAGTGACGCCGCCTAAGGCGGCTTGTCCGCTCCGGGGCACCTACACGCCGGAATCCGGGCATCGACTATGTGGGAAACGACACGCGGTAAGCTTTGCCCGCGCGGGCGTAATATGAAGCTACCGACCGGGACAGATGGTCTGTTATCTCCCCCGGAAGGGAACCGGACAGGGTAAACCTGGCCGCAAAAACAGACTATGATAGTAGAAGTACAGGGAATGGGCTTTTGGACACGGGTTCGACTCCCGTCTACTCCATTTTCGGGAAGCTGTGGGAAAAGGAATCTGACAGATTCCGATTCCTGCTTTCTCATTTTAATGGTTGCAGCAGGTATGTTTTATGCAAGGATAGGTGTCGTTTTTTTGACGGCTTTTGGTATACACCTTACAGAACTTGACAGAATATAATGTGTTTTTTACAATTGAATCCAAGTCATGGAGAGGTGCAAAGTCTTTAGGGCAAGGCTTTGCACCTTTCTTGGAAATGAGAAGAAGGAGCTTGTGGGAGATGGAGAAAAGCGGATATCTTTTTTATACAGAACACGATGAGGTACTTGCAGAGGCAGAGCAGAAGAAGATTGAGTATCTGGAAGCGAGGATTGACTATTCCAGGCCGGAAGTGATTCTACAGATCTACGAAAATGCAATACAGGAGCGGATCTTTAAGACACCGGTGGGGCTGTTCTACCTGAAGCAGCTCCAGGGTTTTCTGCTGGACCAGCCGGAGATCGTTCCCGAGCAGGTGAAGCCCATTCCTCTTTTCATATCATTTGACGGGGAGCTACGGGAGCAGACAAATCCCACACCTGCCAGGGTAAAGCCATCCCAGGGCAAAAAGAAGAAGGATGGTGCCGGATATCAGATCTCGGTGCTTCTGAATATCCTGCTGGTGCTGGCGCTCATTGCCATGTTCACGATCTCCCTCAACAGTGAGCAGCCCAATGTATTCAACTATGAGAGGGCTGTCACGGACAAATATGCCTCCTGGGAACAGGAGCTGACAAACCGGGAACAGGAACTGAAGAGCCGGGAACTGAAGGTAAAGAGCCGGGAATTGGAGCTGGGCATAGAGATACAGCCATCAGATGACAAAGAAGCAGATGGGGATGCAGATGGGGAGGAATAGAGGAATTCACAGTTTGACGGGAGACATGTATTTTCACAGAATGGACATAATTTCCGGGTAGAATAAAATGAAAAGACATGCCGGGCAGGGACAATCCAGGCATGAAAGAGATTCCAGAAAGGTGCATGCAGGATGGAGCGGCTGAAAATACTAGTGGTGGACGATGAGAGCAGGATGCGGAAGCTTGTCCGGGATTTCCTGGTGAAGGATGGGTATGATGTGCTGGAGGCCGGAGACGGGGAGGAAGCCCTGGAGATTTTTTTCGGACAAAAGGACATTGCCCTGGTGGTGCTGGACGTGATGATGCCAAAGCTGGACGGCTGGCAAGTGTGCAGGGAAGTGCGGGCGCTGTCTAAGGTGCCCATTATCATGCTCACAGCCAGGTCCGATGAGCGAGATGAACTGCAGGGCTTCCAGATGGGGGTAGATGAGTATATATCCAAGCCTTTCAGTCCCAAGATCCTGGTGGCCAGGATTGAAGCCATATTGCGCAGGACCAATCAGCTTGCGGCAGATGCGGTTCTCTCCTGTGGCGGTATCCGGATCGACAAGGCAGCCCACCAGGTGATGATTGATGGCAGAAATGTGGATTTGAGCTATAAGGAATTTGAGCTGCTGGTGTATTTTGTGGAAAACAAGGGAATCGCCCTGTCACGGGAGAAAATATTGAACAATGTATGGAATTATGACTATTTTGGGGATGCCCGCACCATAGATACCCATGTGAAAAAGCTTAGGAGCAAGATGGGTGAAAAGGGTGAAATGATCAAGACTATCTGGGGGATGGGGTATAAACTGGAAGAGGTATTGTAAGGAGGCATAATAACAACGGGTGAGACATTCAATCAGAAGGCAACTGGCACTGATCTTCATCGGGCTGATGACTGGCGTCATTCTGCTGTGCTGGTGCATCAATACGCTGTTACTGGAGGAATATTATATTTCCAGCAAGACGAAGGTGCTTTATGACGCCTATGGAAGCATCCGCCTGGCAGCGGGCGCCGATACCTATGGCACAGAGGAATTCAGGAAGAAACTGGACGATATCTGTAGTATGTATAATATCACCATCTATGTGATGGATGCCGGTTCCCAGTTAAAATATGCCTCCGTGAACGGAGGCCGGGAACTGGAAATCCAGTTGTTCGGTTATATTCTGGGAATCGTTCCCTCCTCCGTCAAAGTAGTGGATCAAGGTGAAGACTATGTGATGCAGCGGATCCGGCAGGAAGAGGATGAATATCTGGAAGTGTACGGCAGGCTGACTTCCGGTATATCCTTCATCATGCGTACCCCGGTGGAAAGTATCCGGGAGAGTGCCAATGTGGCCAACCGGTTCTTTGCCTATGTGGGGGCAGTGGGAACAGTGGCAGGTGGCATTATCATCTGGTGTGTATCCAAGAAGATTACAGACCCTATACGAAAACTGAATGAAATCTCAGAACAGATGGTCCATCTGGATTTTGAGGCAAAGTATGTGGGGAAGGGACAGAATGAGGTTGACCTGCTGGGAGAGAATATCAACAAGCTGAGTGCTTCCCTGGAACGGTCCATCTCGGAACTGAAGACAGCCAACAATGAATTGCTAAAAGACATAGAGAAGCGGGAACAGATAGATGAGATGCGCAAGGAGTTCCTGGCCAATGTGTCCCATGAACTGAAGACGCCAATCGCCTTGATCCAGGGGTATGCGGAAGGACTGACAGAGAGTGTGAACGATGACCCGGAAGGAAGAGCCTTTTACTGTGAGGTGATCATGGATGAAGCCTCCAAAATGAATAAAATGGTGCAGAAACTGCTGACACTGAACCAGTTGGAATTCGGCAATGATATGGTGGTCATGGAGCGCTTTGACATCACCCAGCTGATCCAGAATTACATCCAGTCTGCTGCTATTCTGACGAAGGCAAGCGGGATAGAGGTGCTTTTGCAGGTATCTGAGCCAGTCTATGTGTGGGCGGATGAGTACAAGACGGAGGAGGTCTTTATGAATTATTTCTCCAATGCAGTGAACCACTGTGGCGGAGAGAAGAAGATCGTGGTGTCCCTGGAGAAAAGAGAAGAAGGACTGGTACGGGTCTCCGTGTTCAATACCGGTGAGAGGATTCCGGAAGAATCTCTGCCCCATCTGTGGGAGAAATTTTATAAGGTAGACAAAGCCAGGACCAGGGAGTATGGCGGCAGCGGAGTAGGGCTGTCTATCGTGAAAGCAGTACAGGAGTCCATGAACCGTCAATATGGGGTGGAGAATTACAGCAACGGTGTCTTGTTCTGGTTTGAACTGGAGTCCGCAAGATAGGAGGTAGAATGAGGGGAAGCGAAGAGAATACGTATACGTATACGAAGGTGCTGCTGGTGGGAGTGGATACCGGAGAGGAGCAGGATTTTGCCTATTCCATGGAGGAACTGGCGGCCCTGGCCCAGGCGGCTTACAAGAAGGTGGTGGGTATCATTGTCCAGCATATGGAGACTGCGAACAAATCATTCTATGTAGGCACCGGAAAAGTGGAAGAAGTGAGGGACTATGCCAGGGAATGTGGGGCGGAAGAGATTCTGTTTGACAATACACTTTCCCCGTCACAGGTGCGCAATCTGGGGAGTGAGCTTGAGTTGCCGATTCTGGACAGAACGAATCTGATCCTGGATATTTTTGCGATCCGCGCCAGGACCAGAGAGGCCAAGTTGCAGGTGGAGACGGCGAGGCTGCAATATATGCTGCCAAGGCTTGTGGGAATGCGGGAGAATCTAAGCCGTCAAGGCGGTACCGGGGGCAGTATGAGCAACAAAGGTGCCGGTGAGACAAAGCTGGAGCTGGACAGACGCAAGATCGAACACCGGATCAGTGAATTGAAGAAAGAGCTGGAAGAGGTGTCCAGGGAACGGGAGACCATGCGCAAGAAGCGCGGCCGCTCCCGGACTCCCCAGGTGGCTCTGGTAGGTTATACCAATGCCGGGAAATCTACCATACTGAATCATCTGGTGGAGCAGTATGGGGCGGGAAGGGAGAAGACTGTACTGGAGAAGGATATGCTTTTTGCCACATTGGATACCAATGTGCGATGCATCCACACAGGGGACCGCAAACCGTTTTTCCTGGCTGATACAGTGGGTTTTTTGCATAAACTGCCGCACAATCTGGTACAGGCGTTTGGATCTACTCTGGAAGAAGTGGTGTATGCAGATCTGCTGATCCATGTGGTGGACTATTCCGATCCCCACCACAGACAGCAGATGGAGGTTACGGAGGAGACACTAAGGGAGCTTGGGGCTGGAGATATCCCGCGGATTGTAGTGTACAACAAAGCTGACAGATGCCCGGAAGTGTCCATTCCTAAGAGGAGGGAATCCAGGATCTATCTTTCGGCGGCAGGTGGGATCGGCCTGGAGGAATTGACGGAAATGATCAAGGAAGTAGTCTATGCGTCTCATGAGGATACCTGCTTCCTGGTGCCCTATGACAAGGGGAATGTGGTGTCTTATTTTATGGAACATGCCACTGTCCTGGAACAGGAATACCGGGAGTCCGGTGTATGGCTGCGGACCAACTGCCATAAGGGAGATACTGAGAAATACAAAGAATTCAGATGTGGCTGAATACAACCAGGTGGAGGGGAGCCAATGGTGGAAAATGACAGGATAGAGAGCAATGGGATAGTGGATAATCCCACAGGGTGTAACACCATGCAGACCGGTATGACTGCACCCATGGATGGTGGAAAGGGAGTGCCAGGCAAATCCGGCCATGTGGAGTTCGTGGTAGGGGTGACATTGCTTGGTGTTCTGGGAGGTGCTTTTGTTCTGACCGCTTTTGTATTGCTGGGGATCCATTATATGGATGGTTTTCTCCGGGGAATGTGTCTCTACGGGGTAGCCGCCATCCTGCTTCTGGTATCGGAATCGGTGATCTGGCGGAAACTGCCAGGGCTATCCTGTGTGCTTACATCCCTGGGGCTGGGCGGTTTATATGTATCTACCATAGTAAACAGTGTGGGGCTTGGGAATTTCCCGAGCATAGCCGGTCTGGTGCTGGTATCCCTGATTACGGTTTTTTCCCTCCTTTTGTGCAGGATACGAGGACTGGAAACGTATCGGCTGGTGGGACTGTTGTTCTGCTTTGGGTGTTTTGGATTGTGGACTTTCCAGACTGGTGTGGTGGGATTTTTAGGGTTGGGAGGACTGTTTCTGGGAGTGAATCTGGCGGGAATCCTGTTGCCTGTCAGAAGAAAAGCCATGGCGATGACAGTTTTCCAGATGCTGGGATTTGTGTTGACGTCCAGGTTGTTTTTGTGGCATGGAGGAGACTGGAACGGGATCGGTATGGTGCCGCAGATGGTATATATTATGGGAGTGGTTCTGATCCTTCATCTACTTGTTTACAGGCAGCTGCGGACCGGTCCAGGGATATCTGGAAAGCCTCACAACAGTGTGGAGGTACCTGTTCTGGTGGCGGCTTACCTGTTTTCCCTGCTGCGCCTGCGGGGAATGATCCTGTACAATAGTGGGTCCCATTCCGCGTTTGTATGGATGGGCAGATACCAGGAGGAAAGCGTGGCCGCCATCGTCCTTGTGCTGGCTGGGCTGGCAGCAGTGTGTGTGCTGTGTTTCTTCCTGTTGCGCGGAATGTGGGAAAAGTGGTTGCTCTACTATTTTGGCAATCTGGTGCTTCTGGAGATTGTCACGGCTCTGGGAAGGAACCATGAGGCTGTATGGTGTGTGCTGCTTCTGCTTGTGGCGGCAAAACTCCTGTCACTTTCCAGAAGCCAGTATCTGAGGGGAAGTGAAGCCGTAATCACGGGGGTGGCCACCTTGACGGTGTTTGTAGTACCAGAACATGTGGCCTCCTGGCTGATTCTGGGAGTACTGTTGGGGGGACTGGCACTGGTCCGGTACTGGCATGCATATTATGAGGTGCTGGCCACATATACGCTGGCCATGTTTGCGGTGTTTAGGCTGACGTCTTTTGTGGGGCTGAAGCTGGTGGTATTCACAGGTATTTTATTCCTGGGCCTGTTCCTGGTGGGGCATGTTAAAAAACTACAGGGCAGATATCCTCTGGTTTACCTGGTCTGTAATCTGACGGGCCTGGCGGGCTGTTATCTGACATTGATGCTGCCTGCATACAGGGGATTGTTCATTGTCTGGTTCTGTATGCTGGTGTTTGGGATCTGCATCATAACGGTGGGCCTTGGCGAACAGCCTTGGTTTCCGTTTGACAGGAAGCTGCCTGCGGTGGAACTGTTTGCGGCTTACATGGTGCTGGTGCTGGGAATAACGCCTGTTATAGGAAGCGTGCTGGTCATGGTGATTGCCCTGGCGGGTGTGGCTGCAGGTTTTGCCTTCGGACAGAAAGGTACAAGAATTTGTGGTCTGATACTTTCGGTACTTGTCTGTGGCAAGATTGTGTTGTATGATTTAAGAGGAGGGGAACCACTTCAGAGGATCCTGCTGTTTTTATCAGTGGGGATTCTGGCCCTGGTGATTGCCGGAATCTATATTGTTCTGGAGAAGAAGTTTCCTGGTGGAAAAAAAGGAGAGGATCAAGGCTGTGAAAACAGCGAAGTGGACGGAATATGAGTAGAGGAAAGAAAAAGGGCTGCCTGCTTGCGGCAGCGCTGTTGATGGGAATCACAGGTTGTGGGAAGAACGAGATACCTGCACTGACGGATGAAGAATTGCAGAAGATCAGTGAGTTTACTGCGTTTACGCTGATGAAGTATGATACAAGCCATCAGAGCCGCCTGGTAGATCTGGAGGAACTGGGGCTGGAAGTAACTGGCGGGAGTACAGAGATACCGGACATAGAGGTACCGGACCAGGACGGATCTGCCCTGCCGGATAAGGATCCGGCAGATGGAGAAGGGCAGGAAGAGCCTGGACAGACGGGGATGGATCCTGTGGATGATACCCCTGTGGTGAATGAACCAGACCAGACTCCCGGGGAATCTTATACGATGGAGGAGGTGCTGGACCTGCCGGAGGGAATCCTGCTGGTGTTTGCAGGGCAGGAAGTGTGTGGGAGTTACCCGGAAGAGGAAAATGCCTATTTCTCTTTAGAGGCTGAAGAAGGGAAGCAGCTTCTTGTGTTGCATTTCCAGGTATCCAACACCGGGGAGCAGGAGCAGAATGTGGATATCCTGTCCCTGAAGCCCCAGTTCCGCATTACGGTAAACGAGACGCTGTCCCGTCAGGCCCTTCCAACGATGCTGGAAGAAGACCTGGTCTTTTTACAGGCCGACATTCCGGCAGGGGACAGCAAAGACGCAGTCCTTGTGGTGGAGGTGGATCAAGATATGGCGGAGAATATCACAGCACTCTCCCTCAGCATAAATCATGACGGGAAAAAGTGTTACGGGAAGATATTGTGATGTAACCCATTGCTCTTTTAAAGCGCATGCAGTAAGCAGTATATAGCCAATTTTACTGACCCGGCCCATTGCCTGACTCACATCTATTGATTCCCGCAGGCAATGGGCCAAGCGGATGCGAAGCAGACATCTGGCTCTTGCCGCGGGGTGATGACTGGTATATGCGCTGAAGCACATACGAAGGTGCAAAAAATGTAAAAATAGGGATTGACAAATAGAAGGGGGGATGTTATACTCAATTCCGTTGTCGACAAAAGGCAACAATGCAGAATAGAACCTGCAAAAAAAGAAAAAAATAGAAAAAAGTTGTTGACAAAGCCAGGCGGCTGTGATATTCTATCAGAGTTGCCGCTGAGGGAAACAACGGCAGGAACCTTGACAACTGAACAGTAATGCAACCCTGAAAATTCCAGAAGAATTATTCAGAGAACAAGAAGGATCCGAAAGGATCCGGAAACGAACCTAAACAGTAATGCCAGAGAGAGACTGGCAGGACGGACAATCAGAACATGAGAGTTTGATCCTGGCTCAGGATGAACGCTGGCGGCGTGCCTAACACATGCAAGTCGAACGTGCCTGTGCGGAAACCTAGTGAAGCGCAGGCAAGTGGCGGACGGGTGAGTA
>CAJTOJ010000027.1 GCA_910577665.1 uncultured Acetatifactor sp. | reverse complement strand
ACCGGGTCTTTGCCCTATTAGAATCAAGATTTTGAACTTGTTTCGCAATTACCTAATATATATTTGGTTGGTCTATCTGTAAGCCCCCTGCAGCGGGCAAACATTCTGTATCCTTTTGTTCCCTGTTTATTCCTTATAGTCCCGGTCTGCCGGTTGTATGGCAACCCGGAGCTTCTGCATTACCCCGGCACCCTATCCGCTGCAGCGGCCAGGGCTGCTGCCTCCTCCATGAGGGTGCGGATCTCCTCTTCCATGGCAGACCTTAACTGTGCCAGGGCCCGGCGGATCTGTTCAAAGCTGTCCCTTGGGAACGCCATTTCCCTTTCCAGCTCTTCCACCCGGCTGCGGAAGGCATCTGCCGCCGGACCGTTCCATCCGTCAGATGCCATGATTTCCAGTTCCTGTAAATACCGGATGGCATCGTTCAGCTCATCCTCAGCATGGCCGAGCTTCATATTGTAATGAGCTATGGTCTCACTATACGTATTGATAATCTCCATGCTTGCCCTCCTATATCCTGGATATGATGGTAACATAGTCCCCGTTGCGCACATGTGCCTGGGCCAGGGACTCCTGGTCTGACAGGACGCGTCCCAGGCGGTTTATATAAAGGCAGTGGTACCGGGCATTTAGGTACAACCCCGGGTTTCCTTCATTCAGGACTTCCATCACATCCTCTGCCAGTTCATACCCTGGCTCTGTTACTGGCACTTCCATGTCATACAGAAACCTTCTCTGCTTATCCGTGACTGTCAAAATGATATTTTTCATGCTCCTATCCCCTGGTATGCTTTTGCACATACCTGTCAATATTTTCCTTCTTTTCCGCTTGGCCTTTTTTGTCTGCACCAGCAGATACAGGCACCAGCCTGTGGCACATCTCCTCCCAGGCTTTTGTGAGTAAGCCTTCCTCCCTGGTCCAGGCCAGGTCGAAGGTTCTCTCCCAGAAACTTTCCTTCTTCTCCATCACAATAGCCCCCAGCCAGCCATCCCCTGGCCGCTCCCGGGCATCCTCCTGCCCTTCCACTTCCTCCAGGGCTTCTGCCAGTTTCTCCCGGGCGTCCACCCTGCCCAGAAAGTAATTGCCTCTCTGATCCCATTCTGCGGTGACCAGTCCGGACGCGGAATGGTACAGATAGATCCTTCCTTGCTCTCTTCCACAGGCATAAGCAACCCGCCCCAGATGTGTAGCATGCCCCATCTCCATCACAAGCCTGTACAGAGTCTCCTCCATCCTGACCATACCGCCAGGTTCCATCAGAAGAACCCCCCTTTGTTCCAACGCTGCAGCGGTGCGCAGGACCCGGTCTTCCATCCTTAGGTATCCCCTTCTCATCCACCCGGCAGATATCCCATAGAGACAGGGCAATTTCAAGAATGCTCCCAACACACAGATCTCATCTCCTGACAGATGTGCGAAACGATATTGTCCCAGTTCTATCTTCATGCCTGGCTGCCTTCCTTTCCGGATTTTTCCTTTTTTCTTTCCCCATACCGTCCGGCACCGGGTACCTGGACAGGGATCCCCGGCATCACACCGTCATAGGCATATTCCTTCACGAGCACCTGGGTGGTGGCAGCCAGGCCTGTCAGTTCCATGGCCCGGGCACTCATAGCCACCTGCTGCTCCAGCTCCATGGCTCTGGAAGTCTGCTCTCCTTCCTGCATGCCCACCGGGTACTCCGGGGACATGACCCCGGAAAGTCCTGCTCCCAGCACCTGCATGCGTGCCTGTATGCGCTCAATGCTCTGGAGGTGCTGCCGCTCCTGCTGTAGATATTCCTCCGGGGCCACTTCCATGACTGTGAGGAAGCGGTTCATGGTCTCGCAAATCCTGTCCGCTTTCTGTCTGGCAGTGCCGCAGCTCTCCACTGCCTGTTCCCACTGGGGATAGAAAGACAGGGCCAGATCCTCTGCCATCATCTGGCTGTGCATCTGCCGCAGGGTTCCTGCACTCTCCTCCACGCGGGAGAGGATCCGAAGCATATTGTCCCTCATCTGTTCCAACAAATCCGTGTCTGCATAGGTGATGCTCATAGGTCTCCTTTCTGTAACCATCCCTCGCCTGTTCCAGCCGGCATCCTGGCCTGGATGGGCAGGCACATACGCTTACCATTCTGTGTGCATGTAAGGCTTTTCCATATGTCATGTCTATACACTATGGAAAAAGCCATGGCTAACAGGGCAGCTTGATCTTGCAGCAATGGCCGTCATCGAAGAAATACCCATTGCCCTCACCAGCCTCCAGCTCCTTTTCCTTATAATTCAAATCATTGCGCAGGAAGGTATGGATACTTGCACTGCCTCCCAGGCCCACGCCGTTCTGGTTGGCCACGATGGCCCTGGTCAGGCTCTCGATCTCATTGTACCGCTCTATGTCAGATACCCGCCCTGCCACGAACACCAGCACCCCAAGCCCCTGGGCCAGACGGCATATCCTCTCCATGGAATTCTTATTGTTGTTGTCTACTGCATCCACGAATTCCTTCAGATCGTCAATGAAGATACAGATCTGGTCGTATGCGCCGATAAATTCCTGCTCCAGGAATGTGTCCCCGGCCATGCTCCTGGCCTGGTTCTGTGCCCGTTTACGCACATTCAGCGTCTCCACGATCTCCTCCAGCATCCTGGTAACCTGTTCCTGCTGACCGGCCATCCCATAAGCTGTGACCATGGAAGCCAGACTCTTTAGGGAGCCCTTCTGTCCATCGAACAAGTAGATCTTATCCCCCGGCCGTTTTTCGTGAATGCTTTCTGCCAGCCCGCACAGGTACCGGCTCTTGCCGGAACCGATGGTGCCGGACACCAGCATGCAATAGCGGTCTGTCATCCTGCCCAGAGCCGGACGGATGGCATCATAGGTAATGCCCATGGGCACCTGGGCCCTGTCATGGTAATTCTTGAACAGTTCCTGGAAGGACAGTTCTTCCGGCATCACCGGTATGGCCGCCGGGCGTGGTCCCTGCCAGATGGTATCCATATCTGCACAGCGCCTCTTCAGTTCCTCAGAACGGCTCTGCTCATCACTTCCCTCCAGGTACATGGCTGCCTGGAACTCCGTGGGCGGATTCCCTTTGTAAAATGCCCTTCCTGTAACCCTTGGCAGGCTCCTTGCGTCCAGTCTTCCCACAATGGTGGGGTAATCCCCCTTGTCTGTCAGTTCAAAAGCCACCGCCCCACGAATGTTCTGCACCACCTTGTAGCGAACCCCTGTGGTGGTGTTGGCTGTGTAGATCAGATAGATGCCATAAGTGGCTCCCTCCCTTGCAATTGTCACCAGTAGGTTCTCCAAATCCGGATACTGGTCAAACACAGGCACAATATTGTCAATGGCTATCACAATGGCAGGCATTTTTTCCCCATCCATAGCCATCTGGCTGCCATCTCCTGCGGCCTGGCCTTCCTCCAAGCCACACCGGACCGCACAAGCCTGCCTGTAGGCAGACAGGGAGCTGACCCCTGCATTCAGAAAACAGCGTTTCCTGCTGTTCATCTCCTCTGTAAGCATCTGCCCCAGCTTCTGGAATTTTTCCTCCTCACAGTCCAGGGCCACGCCACCCACATGAGGCATTCCGGCCAGCACATTCATGCTCCATCCGCCGCAATCTAATATGTAGATATGCACATCTGCCGGACTGTAATGGCATCCCAGGGCCCAGACCACGGTCTTCAACAGGGTCGTCTTGCCTGTGGCAGGTGCTCCATAGATCCCGTAGTGTCCCTCTGCGGCAAGATCCAGATACTGGATTCCCTGGGCCTGCAGGGCAGGTGCATCATAGACCCCTATGGGAATCTTGAGCCAGGGAAGGGTGCGGCCCCAGCCGCTGCCGTCAAAGCCTCCCTCCAGCCCGCCTTTCCCGAATGCTGACAGCTCTTTCAAAGCCACCTGCTCTGGCAGTTCCGGCAGCCATGGCCCATCAAGTTTGCGGATCCCGTTCTCCTCCGCCACCCGGCGCAGGTAACGGCGTATGGCAGTCAGTTCATCCGTATCGGACTTCACGGTGGTGTGCTCCTTTTTCAGTGGTTTGCTGCGCTCCCCCGTCATTCCCACAATGCGGACCTGGTTGCCGCTCTCCTGGATAGCTGCCCCCTCCCCAGAGTAGGACTCCCCACTCCAGTAGGACTGGAACAGTTCAAATACTTCCTCCTCCCCCACCAGCACATAACAGCGTCCCGGCTGCGTGATACGGGCGGCATCCGGCCTGCGGATCATCTCCCGGCTGTCCCCGGCATTCTGCACCTTGAGACAGAGACGGAATCTGGAATTGCTCTGGATCTGCTCATCCACCACACCGGTAGGCTTCTGGGTGGCCAGCACCAGATGTACCCCCAGGGAACGGCCAATGCGGGCCGCACTGATCAGTCCTGCCATGAATTCCGGCTCGTTTGTCTTCAGCTCCGCAAACTCATCTGCCACGATAATCAGATGAGGCAGAGGTTCGTTTACTTTGCCGTCCCGGTACAGCTTCTGGTATTTGTCAATATGATTGACCTGGTATTCCTGGTACTGGTCAAAGATTCTCTGACGACGCTTCATCTCGCTCTGCAAAGAAATTAGGGAACGGCTGATATTGGAACCAATGTTGGTGATCTTTCCCACCACATGGGGCAGCTCCACCAGAAGATTCGCCATGCCGCCGCCTTTATAATCAATGATCACAAATACCACATCATGGGGATGGTAGTTCAGCGCCATGGACAGGATCCAGCTCTGCAGCAATTCACTCTTGCCGGAACCAGTCGTACCTGCCACCAGACCATGGGGTCCGTGTGCTTTCTCATGGATATCCAGAGAGAACACTTTCTCCCCGCCCATGACTCCCAATGGCGCCGCCAGGGTCTTGTAGGGCTGGCTGTTCTTCCATCGGGACAGGGCATCCAGCTGCTCCACCCGGGATACCCCGAAACCCTGCAAGAATCCCAGCCCCCGGGGAATATCTGCCTGGGTGGCAAAGCCCTCCAGTTCAATGGCAGACATCTGCCTGGCAAAGCTGTCAAACTGCTCTGTGGTCACAGCACTATCCATGGTAAAGAAAAATTTATTGTTTACCTCATTGCGCACATAACCGCAGGAACCATTGTCCACATCTACAATAAACTGACAGCTGTGCGGCAGGGAGTACAGGTCATCAAAGAGAAACAGGGTGGTAACCCCCAGGGCCGGCTCATTGGCCGTCAGATACTGCATGATTTCTTCTTTCTCTGTATACTCCCGTGAACCCAGCAGGAAAACATAATGGGGCAGAGGTTTTTTCTGCTGCCGCTGGTAACTGTCCCCTGCTTCCCGCTCTCTTCCCCGCAGGGTATCTGCCATCAGGTCACACAGGATGTGAGCCTGCTTCCTGTCAAAAGCCAGGAATCTGAACTGTCTGCTCTCATCCCACACATGAGGCAGCCACCGCAAAGCCTCCCACTGTTCCTGTTCCCTCTGGTGGAAGATACCCACGATCCGGATCTCCTCAAAGCAGTGGGCTGTGGTCAGGGATACCAGCATATTTTTCACCAGTTCAATCACGCGAGGGCGGTGGCCGATGATGCTGACCGTATTGTACTGCCGTAAGGAAAGCCTGGCCGGCACATTGTCCACATACCGGGTCTCTTCCACGATCCGGTCTGCCAGTTCCCTGACTTCATCACTCTCCATCCGGAAAGCATTCTCATCCCTGCTTCTGACCCGGACACAAAGCTTCTCATATCCCATTCCCAGACGCACATCCAGGAAATCCCTGTCCAGCGCCCCTCTCTCCCAGAGACTTCTGTTCAATTGCCTAAGGCTCTCCAGGCATTCTGTCGCAGAAGGATTCTCCCTGGTGAGAATCTCCCTCTGTACGGTAGCCACCGCCTCAATCCTGGCCTTCTGTTCCCCGATGTACTGGCTGTATTTCTCCATACGCATCTGTTCATATTCTGCCAGTTTGCCCTTGCGCTGCTTTTCACTTCCAGACTGGGTCACCATGGAAGCCACCGGGGATACCAGACTGGCTGCCCTGGCTGCCAGCATGGCCGGAGAAGCCACACCCATAGCCATGTTGGCTGCAAACATGGCCCCTGTACCCAGGAAAGAGCTGAACATCCCTTTGCGCTTCTCATACTTGCTTCCACCGCCGGGCGCACTGGCCAGGATAATGTCCTCTGTAGGCAGCTGCTCCTGGGTTCTGGGGGAACGGCGGTATTTTAAAGTACCTTCCCCGCTGTCTTCCCTGTGGGCCAGTCCACCCAGGGCATGTTCTTCCTCCAGTCCATGTATGGTAAGGGTATCTCCCACATTGTCAAAAAACAATTCATTTCCTACCATACAGATATTCACATGCAGCAGGGACAGCACATCTCCCGCATGGAATCTGGCCTTGCTGATTCTCTTTCCGTTGAGATACAGACCATTGGTACTGTTGTTATCCTCTACCCGCACCACCCCCGCCTCACTGCGGATGGTAAAATGCCTTCCGGATATATAAGGGCTATGAATCGTCACATGGTTCTTATCCGAACGTCCTACATTCGCCATACAGTTGTAAGCAAGCTTCAGTGTCTGGGGTGAAGTCCCTGTGGTCTCTGTGATATACAGGGCCAGATGCTCCTCCCTGCTCAGCATAATCATGGAGTCCCTGGGCACATTGTCATCATAGAACACAGAAGGGTTCTTTCCCTCCACGGAGATCTCCCCCCTGCGGTTTTCTTTGAGAATGATCTGGGACTGCCCCATGCCATCCACATGCATGGAATCCTTCTTCCCGGATCCGATCGTGAACATCCCCGGCATCTGCGCCTGGGCATGATACAGCCGGTCCCGGTATAACAAAACCACATAACTCATAGTCTGCTCTCCCTTGTATTTGTACCCGCATCTTATCCTAAAAAAAGCCGGAAAGCAATGGCTTCCGGCTCTTCTACTATAGTGGGCATCCACTCTCTGGCAAACACATTTCCCTAAATCAGAATGCTTTCTGCGGACTTCTATATCCGCTTCCCATTCCTGCCTCCAGTGTATGCCACAGTTCCTTAATCTGGTGATATAGCTGGTTGTTGAACTTCCTGTAATTCTGTTCTTCTGCCCTGGACAGAAGCATTCTGGCCACAAAGGGGCTGGAAGGTACATATAACTTCGCCAGTTCATAGCTCCCCCGGGCGCTTCCGTCATTGGAAGCCTGTTCCAGATAAGTCTGGTACAGATGTACATCCTCCCTGGGTGCATCTGCCCCATAGATATAGAGCGCCAGGTTCAAGCTGGCAGCCGGGTATTGACGGTCTGCCTGTTCCTCCCAGATCTCCACCGCTGTATCATAATTCCCCAGCTGGCATTCCAGAATGGCAAGCTGGTTCCCTGCCCACAGATTCCCCAGCGCGGCAGCAGCCTGCCAGCGTTCCCGCAGGGTATCCGGCCCAGACAGTTGTACCCTGTCTTGGATCAAGGACCATATCCTGTCCATTTTGTGTCTGTCCGCCAGAAAATCAGCCACATTGATATGCCCATATACCCATCCCATGCAGCCCGCTTTGTCACATAACTCCAGCCCTTCACAGTAGCAGGACAGCATTTCCTCCCGCTCTTCCCCGGCAGGATACCCCTGTGCTTCCAGCTCCTGTATCCTGCCAAAAAGCTTGTCCCCTCTGGACAGCCGCATTAGTCCGATGCTGTTATAGGCAGGCATATAATCCTGCTCTGCGGCATAACGGAAATACCCATATGCCAGTTCATCTGCTTCTTCCTCCCGGATATCCTGGAACATACGGTTCATGATCATATAGCCCAGGGACCAGCAGGCTTCCAGCACCGGCGGATCACAGTTCACCGCTTTCTTGAAATAATAAGCGGCAAGATTACTGTCCGGTTCAACCCTATAGGAACCATTGTTCCCCTCTCCCTCATCCTCCTCATAATACTGACAGCCATAATAATAGATAACAGCCAGTTCGTTCGCCGCGATTACATTAGTCTCTGCCAGACGTTTCAGTGAAAAAAACTTATCTATATTATAACTACCAAAGCAGTCCACCTTCATCTGGTACTCCCGCCGCTGCATCTGAAGATCCACTTTCAGCTTCTCCTCCCCTCTGGGAATGGGGTAAAAGCGCTCCTGGAGCTGGGAGAGGTGGGACAATAGCACTTCATACATGATATTTGCCAGAAGCTCCACCGATAGTTCATCTGTTTTTGCCAGTGTATAGGATGCCTCCTGCAGCTCTGCCTTCATCTGTCCCAGAAGCTCTTTGAAATCAGATGTCTCCAGCCGCAACCGTCCCGGATGAAAGGCCAGGCAGAACCGTATAATGGCCTGTAGGCGATGTACAATATCTCCCCTGTTCTCCCCATCCATGAAATGCACCTTGTGCAGCTTTGGAATCGGCAGCTCTGGTGCATTGTTGATATGTTTGCCAATATTGGCGGAATTGCTGTCAAGACCACTCCGAAGCAGGTAATTCACATGTTTGACCAGATCCTCATCCTCAGCCAGACGCCTGCCCTGGCTGACCCGGTTCATCCCTTCCAGATATTCTCCCGGCAGCATTAACGGGTTTGTTGCACCAAAGACTGCATTATAAAAGACGACTTGATTGGGAAATATTTTCTTGCCACGTCCTGACAGAAGATTACTCATAACACGTAAATAGGTAGATGTATTTTTCATATTTACACCCCTGTGCGCGCTTAGGCACGCAACCAAATTTTAAACATTATAGCACCCTTAACGCATAAAAGTTCTATACCATTGCAAAATTACTATAGTAACTCCCATCCAGAAACCCTGCAAAATAACCATGCGTATGCTGTTCCTCCTGTGCTTTTCTGATGAAGTGATTTTAGCAGGTGTAATATCACTTATAAAGTATGAACCCGGTACATACACCAAAAGGAATAATGAAAAGAATTCCGCGATTTTTGATTTTCTTTCGATTACCAGACAAAAAAACTGCCAAAACCTAGTAAATACAAGGCTTTGGCAGTTCTCAAAGTATCGGAGTGGCGGGATTCGAACTCGCGACCTCCGCCTCCCTAAGACGGCGCTCTAACCAAGCTGAGCCACACCCCGTAACACCTTTATGAGTATAACCTAATTTTCCAAAATATGCAATAGTTTTTTTCAATTTTTCTATTTTTTATGAACCGGCTCTTTTTTGACCAGGGACCGCTTGCCCATAAGCTGCCTGTCTGCGCTGCCTGCGGAAAGGGTCTTCTCTTCCTCCTTCTGTGGCTTCCCGCCTCCTGCTGTCTTCTCCCGGTTCCTGACATTGACAGTCTCCCGAAGCAGGCTATAGCAGGTAGACATCAGCGGAATGAAGAACAGCATGCCCGCTATGCCAAACAAGCTGCCTCCCAGACTCACCGCCACCAGGATCCAGATGGCGGGCAGGCCCACAGAGTTGCCCATAACCCTGGGATATATCAGATTTCCCTCTATCTGCTGGAGCACCAGAAACAGGATCACAAACCAGAGCGCCTGCAGGGGATTATCCATTAAGATCAAGAAAGCCCCCACTCCACAGCCGATAAAAGCCCCCACAATGGGAATCAGGGCGGTGAAAGCAATCAGTACTCCGATGGTCAAAGCATATGGCATCTGGAAGATACTCATGCATATTACAAACATAACCCCCAGGATAACTGCCTCCAGACATTGTCCTGTGAGAAAACTGCTGAAATTCCCGTAGAGCATGGATAGCACCTTCAATATCTTCTGCTTTGCCCCTGCTGGCAGGAAAGCAGACAGAATCCGTCTGCCCTGGTTCTCCAGCCGCTCTTTCTGGGCCAGGATATACAGTGCAAATATAAAGGCAATCACCATGTTCACCACACCGGATATAATACTGCTGGCCACTGTCACAGTAGAACTAAGCATATCCCCTGCTCCGTTCTTCAGGAAGTCAACCACATTGTCCAGCATAGCCGGCCAGTCAACCTCCAGCTGCTCCAGTTTCTCCACCTGCCCTGTCAGTTCCGGGTATTTCCTGGCCAGTTCTTCCAGTTCTTCCACCACTTCTTCTATGAAAACCGGCGCCTTGGCTCCCACCTCGGAAAACGTCTTTGCAAACTGTGGCATAACGGTTCCCACCACCAGGGACACCACCACCAGCAGGGACACAATGGACAGCACAATACTCACAGAGCGCTTCATGCGAAGGGCACTCTTTCCCTTCCAGCCCGCTAACAGCTTCTCCTCATAGCATTTCATAGGAATATTCAGCGCAAAGGCAATGGCGCCTCCCCACAGAAAGGGCTGCAGGATACGGAAGAAGAAGGAAATCCCCCTAAATACTTCCCTACTATAAATCAGCGCCAGCACAAGCAGTGCCGCCAATACCAGCAGATGTCTTATCTGCCTCATCTTTTCCCTGCCAGATTCCATCTTCCCTCTTCCCTTTTCCTTTCCGTCTTGTAGTATCTCCCATGGCTTTTCCTGCTGGCTTGACAGTCTTTATCCTTCTTCCTGCATTCCACCCATGGCCTATTCCGGGGTCTCCAGGTACACTAGTCCTTTTCCTCCAGCAGACGCACCAGAAACTCCCATACCCTGCTGGTAGAGGAGATGTCAAGGGACTCCTCCGTGGTATGAATGGCCTTCATGTTGGGACCTATGGATACACAATCCAGATCCCTAAGCTTGCTTCCCAGAATACCGCACTCCAGGCCAGCATGGATGGCTTCTACTTTGGGCTTTTTCCCGTACATTTTCTCATACAGGGCTGTCATTTTATCCCTAAGGGGCGAATCCTTGCGGTATTTCCATCCGGGATAGTCCCCTGTAACCATATTGCTGCCTCCAGAGAGCATGGTAACGGCTTTCAGTTTTGCGATCAGTGCATGCTTGGCACTTTCCACACTGCTGCGCACAGAAAATTCTGCCAGAAGATTCGCCCGTTCCTGTTGTCTTGTGCCATCAGCTCCCGGCAGATCTTCTTCCTCTATATGCACTGTCTTCTTCTCCATCTTCAAGATTCCCAGGTTCAAGGATGTCTCCACCAGGCCATGTACATCGGCACTCATACCCTGGACCCCGCATGGCAATGCCATCAGAAAAGCGGCAGCCCGCCTGGTGTCCCCTGAAGTAACACAAAAACAGCTCCCCTGTCCCTGTTTTACGGCTTTCAACGTAATCCCTGGATCCTTGGTGGCAAGTTCTCCCTTCAGCTCTGCCTCCACTGCATCCACGATCTCTGCAAACAAGGCGCTGTCCCTCTCGTCAATCACAAGCTGCGCCCGGGTCTCCCGTGGTATGGCATTGTCAGCCAGTCCTCCCTGTACCTGTAGGATACCTACTGTCAGTTTCTCCGTAAGCCGGTATAAGAGCCTTCCGAAGATAAGGTTGGAATTGCCCCTCTCTTTATGGATTTCCCCGCCGGAATGTCCTCCCAGCAGACCGCCTGCCGTCACTTCCATAACAGTCCCGGTGCGCTCCGTGAGCACAAGGGGCAGATTGCATTTCACCCGTGCACCACCGGCACAGCTTGTCAGGAAAATCCCTTCCTCCTCTGAGTCCAGATTCACCATCCGGCTTCCCTGTAGCATGGACAGGTCAATTCCCCTGGCACCATCCATCCCCACCTCCTCATCCACCGTAATGATAACCTCCAGACGTGGATGCCGGATGGTGTCCGAGTCAAGCAAGGCCAGGGAATAGGCCACAGCAATACCGTCATCCCCGCCCAGGCTGGTTCCCTCCGCATAGATCTCATCTCCGCGGACCGCTACACGCAGTCCCTCCTTTTCCATATCAATGGTACAGTCCGGCTTCTTCACAGCCACCATATCCATATGCCCCTGTAAGATCAACGGCGGCTCCTTCTCATAGCCAGGAGTCGCCTCCTTCACAATGATAACATTTTTCAACGGATCCTGCATATAGAACAGTCCCCTGTCCCGGGCAAACCCTGCCAGATAATCGCTGATCTGCCCAATGTTCCCGGATCCATGGGGGATCTTCGTGATCTCCTCAAAAAAATGAAAGACATTCTGTGGCTCCAGATTTGATAAGACTCCCATATAGATACCTGTCTGCGCATTGCGAAGCGCCCGGTGCAACGGCAGGATTCTCTTTCCCTAAATCATCCGGAAAAAAACCATGCCTGAATACCGGCATACACCGGGCACGCATTTTTGCCCGGTTCCCATACTGCCCCTTTGCCTTTCCATCCGCTTGCGGCTGTACCAGCACAAAGAAACATCCTTATGCTATTTTACCCTTTTTTTGCCATACTGTACATATCTTACCTGTAAAATTTTCCTAAAGATTTACAAAAGCGGTTACTGTTCACTCCGTTTACAGCAACATATGCACACAAAACGCCAAATGCAGGCGTTTTGGCGCCCGCAAGTCTCGCAAAATTGCGCAGAGCGCAATTTTGACTTCGCGAGAGGGGCTGTCTGAACTGTTACATATTTTTTCAAAAAATGAAAATTTGTACTAGCCAAACGACATATCCTGTGTTATAATCATTTTGTTAGGCAAAACAGCTTATACAAACCAATGCAGATATGGTTCATCGGTAGAACGCTAGCTTCCCAAGCTGGAAAGGCGGGTTCGACTCCCGTTATCTGCTTACAATGGTAAGAACCGTAAATCCAGGATTTATCCAGTAAAATCGAGGGTTTGCGGCTCTTTCTATTTTAGGAACACTACTTAAAATTGTTCCACAAAACATGGTTAGGGAATGAATTTTCAAACACGCTCTAGTAAGCAGATTCCACTTTCCGGCCTGTGGCAGACATCCGCCGTGTTGAGGCCCCTTTCGTGTGCATTACGTTACTGTTACGGTGTAGTAACAAGTCCTTGCCGGATCACCAATGCGATTCAGCAGTTGCAATATTCCGTGAAAAATGTATAATATAAATATAGAAAAGAAACCGATTCAACGCTACATACAGAAGGTCAGACATGAAGAAAACAGCGGCACAGCTCATAGCGGCCTGTAAGCGAACCGCAAAAAAGGTTCTGGCATACGGAACGTATTTTGCAACATTCCGCCGAATACCGGATTGTGAGCTCCTTAAAGTATACTGTCACTGTTTATGACTTTAAGTGTGAAAAAGAAACAAAGCAGTATTCTTTTGATGATACAATTTCCATGTGCATTTATAGGGATCTGAAAATCAATATTGCCAGTCTGCCTTCATAGGGAAGCCCATTGCGATATCGCAACGATCTCGAATTTGTTATTGCAAGAAACCTGCTTTTATTCCCAATTCTATAAATAGTAAAAGGAGAAAATCATGGAACTGCATTTTGACATTAAATCCAAAATCGATGAACTCACCAATAAGATCCAGGAGAACCCGGACCTGGCAAAAGATTTCCAGAAAGATCCCATCAAGACCGTTGAATCCCTCATCGGCATCGATCTGCCCGATGACAAGCTTCAGCCTGTCATTGCCGGCGTGAAATCCAAATTGGCGTCCACTGGCCTGGGAAAGAAGCTGGACGAGTTAAAGAATCTTTTTTAGGGGTTCCTTTCAGATAACCCCAAGCCATTTCATGCCATTCCAGATCCCGTTCTCCCCCACTGCTGTACTCACGTAGTCTGCCCTTTCTTTCACTTCCTCCACCGCATTGCCCATGGCAATTGCATAGCGGGCGCATTCCAGCATAGACAGATCATTGCTGCTGTCTCCGAAGGCTGCGGTCTCTTCCATGGGAATTCCCAGGTGGTCCGCCAGCCTTCTCATGGATTCCGCCTTGGAACACCCCTTGGGCATGACCTCAAAAAAACCGCTGTGCCTGTCCACGAAATCCAGTCTGTCCTGGAACAATTCCTGGAAAGCTTCCATTCTGGACACCTGGTCTACATAGGCATAAAATTTGTCAAAATGTCCTGGTGCCTCCCTGTAAGTCCCATATCCCCTGTTTTCTATACGCTGCATATAGCGCAGAAACCGTTCTGTAAATATCCTGTTATCGCTGTCGCGGTAATTATTTCTGCTCCCCTCCAGCACAGCATCAATACCCAGAACCTGCAGGCCCCCTATGATTTCCAAGCCTTCTGTCACAGTAAACGTCCTGTGCCAGAGCATTTCTTCCCTATACTCAATCATGGTGCCACAGCCCATGATCGCGCCGTCAAATGTTGCAAGTCCCATGATATCCGGCACCACCAGTGCCCTGGTTCTGCCGGTATTGACCACACATATATGCCCGCCTTCCCTGGCCAGGGCAATCGCAAGCCTGGTACTCTCCTCCATTGCATCAGAAGGTCTTCCGATCAATGTTCCATCTATATCAAAAAACAGCAGCATAGTTCCTCCCTTGAAGTGTGTTTGAAAATGTATTCCCGCCATCTGCCAGGTTATCCGCGCCCCTATATTTGCGGTATATTTGATGCTCCTTCGGTCAACGCAGCCCACTGCGCCTCCCTCATTCGGATCCAGTCTCCCACATACCGTGACACCCAGCTGCCAGAAAGCAATTTGCAAACACGCTCTGGCAATACATAACCCGGCAGTTTACCTGCCGGGTTATTTTTATCTGCATCTTAGAACTTCTTCTCACACTTTGCTCTTGGCCAGTTCTGCCAGGGTCTTGAACCCATCGGCATCATTCACTGCCATCTCGGCCAGCATCTTCCTGTTCATATCCACACCAGCAAGCTTCAGCCCATACATGAACTTGCTGTAAGAAAGTCCGTTGATCCTGGCAGCCGCGTTGATACGGGCAATCCAGAGCTGTCTGAACTGGCGCTTTCTCTCTTTCCTGCCTGCATAAGAGCTTGCCAGTGCCCTCATTACCGCCTGTTTTGCAATTCTATACTGTTTGCTCCTTGCGCCCCTGTAACCTTTCGCAAGCTTTAATACTCTATTATGTCTTTTCTTGGCATTCAAGCCACCTTTGATCCTTGCCATCTCTTATTCCTCCTTACCTGCATTATAAATAGGGCAAAATCTTCTTCATGTTCTTTTCATTCGACTTGTCGGTAATTGCGGGCTTCCTCAGATTGCGCTTTGTCTTCGCACTCTTTTTGGTCAGGATATGGCGCTTATAAGCCTTGTTTCTCTTCAGCTTACCTGTTCCGGTTACTTTAAAACGCTTTGCTGCTGATCTGCTTGTCTTCATCTTGGGCATAACGGTTTCCTCCTAAATTCTTCATAATCTATTTTAACTTCTGCGATTACCGCTTTTCAGTTAAAAACATAGTCATGCTCCGGCCTTCCACCTTGGGGGCCTTCTCTACCACTGCAATATCCGACAGTTCGCTGGCAAAATCATCCAGGATATGCCTGCTGTTATTCATATGGGCAATCTCACGTCCCCTAAAACGGAGTGTGATCTTCACCTTGTCTCCCTTAGTAAGAAATTTCCTGGCGGCATTGACCTTGGTATTAAGGTCGTTGGTGTCAATATTGGGCGAGAGACGGATCTCCTTGATCTCCACGGTCTTCTGCTTCTTCTTCGCCTCTTTTTCCTTCCTGACCTGTTCGTACTTGAACTTACCATAGTCGACAATCTTGCACACTGGTGGCTTTGCAGTAGGCGCAATCTTCACCAGATCCAGTCCTGCCTCCTCCGCCATCCTCATAGCCTCCCGCGTAGGCATGATGCCGAGCTGCTCGCCGCCTTCCCCAACCAGACGAATCTCCCTGTCCCTGATCTGTTCGTTAATCATTAAATCGCTAATGGCCGTATACCTCCATAAGAAAAGTGGATAGCATAACTATCCACCGATCACACATACACGTAGAATCAGTTACTTTGCCAGAAATCAAATCCCGGCACAGTATCTGTCTATCCTGCATTATGAACGCTTACTGGCCCATCTGCCGTAAGGTGAGAGTGGATACTCTGCTTGCTGGCATGTTTTTCACATGCTTAAACAGCATAACACATGCCCCGGCTTCTGTCAAGATAAATATTTTGGATATTTCACATTTTCACGTGGTATCTGCTGCCAAAATGTCATATACTTGTTAAGTAGCCATCGCGGGCAATGAGCCAAGCGGATACGCCAGCATCCAATTGACTCTTGCCGCGATGGGTGCTATGCGCGATGGGTGCGTAGCGCTGGCGGCGCATGGTCAGCACCCACCGAAGCGGAGCGAAGACCACATCCCCCGCTGCCTGCAGCACTACAAGCCTAATGCCCCATTGCTTGTGGCGGGATTGTTGACTGGTATATGCGCTGAAGCGCATACGGAGGTGTAACGATGAAAATAGCAATCGCAGGAAAGCCATCAGAAACCACAAATTATGTCAAGTATGTATCCTCCATAGGCGCCACTCCTGTGGTGTCCCTGGCAAAGGATGTTCTGGATACCTGTGATGGCCTGGTCCTTCCTGGCGGCGGAGACATCACGCCTGCCTTCTTCGGGGAGAAGAACCACGGCTCCCGGCATATTGATACGGAACTGGACATCCAGCAATTTGATGCCCTCCACCTGTTCCTTCAGAACCGCCGGCCTGTGCTTGGCATCTGCAAAGGTCTCCAGGTCATCAATGTGGCCCTTGGCGGCACCATCCTGCAGGACATTCCAACCGCTGCCCGCCACCAGTATGAAAACGGGGACCAGTACCATCATACGGTGATTTTAGAAGGTTCCTGGCTTTATAAGCTTTACGGGGCATGTGCCATGGTAAACAGCGCCCACCACCAGGCAATTGGCAAGATAGGAAAGCATCTGCTTCCCATCCAGCACTGCCCGGAAGACGGGTGCATCGAAGCCATTGTCCATGAGAGCCTGCCTGTCCTGGGTGTCCAATGGCACCCGGAACGCATTGCCCCGAGCCGTTCTATGCTTTCCGGCAGAAAGGTTTTAGCTTACTTTGTCTCTTTGCTCTCCTAAGGGATACCTTCCTTGCCGTCTCCCGCTTCCTATTGGCCGCTGCTATTTCAAACAAAGAGCGGATGACTCTCTTCAAGATCTCTGTTGTCTGATCGTCCACTTCCTTTAAAGCCGCCACAATCCGGGTCATGCTCACTTTCCATCCGGCTGTCAAGTCAATGAGATTGTCTGCCTTGGAAGCAGAGATTACCTGGTAAAGGGTATCCACAAACACCTTGAGCTGTTCTTCATCCAGGGACAGGATCCACTGGTTCAAGGTATTGTCCATCCGTTTCCTGCCCTGATAAATGCCGTCTGCCCGCACCAGGTGATCCTGTTCCACCCGCCAGGTAAAGGGGTCATGCTGGGCCAGCCCGAATGTCCTGCTCTCCACCACTTGGAAACGCATATCTGATTCAAATAGCATTCCCACCAGAGAAGACTGGGGCAGTATCTTTGTGACCCTGTCCGCTATGAGATCATATTTCCCCTTCTCCAGCACTTCCGGTCTGAATCCTGGTCCGTCCAGACTATAGATCTGAATGATCCTGTCCTGTACTTCCGGATAACAGTTCATGGCACTGTACACAGCCAGATTACCCCCTTTGGAATGGCCTCCCACATAAAGGGGGCAGCGAATCTGCCTTGTTACCATATTGATATAGCTGACACTGTACTCCTGTCCCGGGACTGGAGACCTAAATGCCATATTAAAGTCTTCTTTCCATCCTACAATGGATTCATCTGTGCCCCTGTAAGCCACATACACAGTCCCGTCATCCAGGATAAAAGTCACTGCCGAGAACTGGGTCTCCCACTCCTTTTCCACAATGTTGATATAATGGTCCAGACGCAGTTTGCGGAAACGCTTTCCCCCCAACATTCCTGCCACCAATGCCCTGTTTTGCTTCTCAAACCGCTCATCCGCAAAGAGCCTGTCAAAGTCCTTCCGTTTCTCCAGTTCTTTCAGGGTCACCGGCTTTTTGTCTTCCTGCACCCCAGGCACCATGCCGTCAAATTTCAAGTAAGACAGCTGGCAGAGTGCCAGGCTGTCCACCTCTGTGAACGGCTTCTCCTGGAAAGTGTAATCCCCATATTCTTTTAGATACTCTATTACGGTTCCCATAGGCTGACCCTCTTTGTATGTCTCACTGCTTTAAGCCATTTTGCTTCTCATTCTGTTGTGTTTTATATTTCCAGCCATGCTGCCCCAGCCACATAAACATCCATTTTGCAAAGCAGCCATGGCCGCCACGGTGCCTGTTGCCTCACGGGTATTGTGCTGGCTTTACACCCCTGCTGGTATCTATTGTAGCACCAATTGACCTGGTGATAAATAATGTCACTACAGTTTATTAAAATTTTAGGTATCTTTATTTTTTCTTTTCCTATTTTTACTCTTTTTTCCCAATCTTAAACGTAACTTACCATAAAAGTCCCCATGCCATTCCGCCACCGTAAAACAGCGAAAACTTCTATTCGCGATCCTTTTAGGCCGTTATATATCAACCGAAATGTTCCTGACAGACGGCGTGCATCTTCCAGGCTCCCGGCTTTCGTTTCTGGCTGGGCATTTGAATGCATGGGCGTCTAGAAACTACAGCCTATCCCGCTACTCCAGAAAAATACCGGATCCAGATAAAAAAGCTTATCTGGATCCGGTATTTTCCGCTACCTGCAAAATCCATGTTCTAATTGCTGCAATACTTGAAGACTACCATTGATAACAGGACTGTCAACAGCCCCGCTGCAAGCCGACAGGGCACCAGACTTGCAGCGCAGCAGACTTTCGCGCCGTTAGCGGCGCGCCTCAATGTCAAGGTATTCCCGCTCTCCCATCACGCTCTTATAAGCAGGACGGATAATCTTATCCATATTGATCAGTTCCTCTATCCGGTGAGCGCTCCAGCCCACGATCCTGGCAATGGCGAAGATAGGTGTATACATCTCCAGGGGAATCTCCAGCATACTATACACGAAGCCGCTGTAGAAGTCCACATTGGCACTGACACCCTTGTAGATCCTGGCTTTCTCGGCAATCACCTGGGGAGCCAGACGCTCGATCATGGAATACAGGGCAAAATCCTTGTTCCTGCCCTTGGCCACCGCAAGCTGTTCCACAAAGCTCTTGAAGACCTGTGCCCTGGGATCAGAAAGGGAATACACCGCATGCCCCATACCATAGATCAGCCCCTTGCGGTCAAAGGCATCTTTGTTCATAATCTTCCGCAGATACTCCCGCACGGCATCCTCATCTGCCCAGTCGGATACATTAGACTCAATGTCCCGCATCATCTCCACCACCTTGATATTGGCGCCGCCGTGTTTCGGTCCCTTCAAGGAGGATAAGGCCGCCGCGATCACGGAGTAAGTGTCGGAACCAGAGGACGTCACCACACGGGTCGTAAACGTGGAGTTGTTGCCCCCGCCATGTTCCATATGTAGCACCAGTGCAATATCCAGTACCTTGGCCTCCAGCTCTGTATACTCTTTGTCCGGACGAAGCATCATCAGCAGGTTCTCTGCGGTAGACAGCTTCCTGGAGGGCCGGTGGATATACATGCTTTCATCATTCTGGTAATGGTTGTATGCGTGATAACCATAGACAGAGAGCATGGGGAACACGCTGATCAGATTGATACACTGCTGTAATACATTTTCTATGGATGTGTCATTACAGTTCCTGTCGTAGGAAGCCAGGGTCAAAACACTTCTGGTTAGAGAATTCATGATATCGCTGCTAGGTGCCTTCATGATCACGTCCCTTGTAAAATTGGTGGGCAATGTCCTATGGGCCGACAGGATATCCCTAAACTGCTTCAGCTGCTGCTTATCCGGAAGTTTTCCGAACAGAAGCAGATATGCCACTTCCTCAAACCCGAAGTTCTTCCCCCTGAATCCCTTCACCAGCTCAATACAATCATAGCCCCGGTACCACAACCTTCCCTCACAGGGAGTCTTCACACCATCCACCGTCTTGAAGGAATCAATCCGGGATATATTGGTGAGTCCTGTTACCACGCCGTTGCCGTTCTTATCACGCAGTCCCCTCTGAACCTCATATTTCTCAAATAGCTCCGGGTTCAGCTTGTCGGCACTCCTGCACAATGCCGCATAGTCGTTCAGATACACTTCACTTTTCTTCAATCATGATACCTCCTCTTCCCTTTTGTACACCAGACACATACAATACGCCCACAGACCAGCAGGATTCCTTTTATGTCAAACCGGAATCCCCTTATCAGATAAGTATATGGGATATACGGACAGGTACTGTACTCTGCGACTGGAGAAACCGTAAGACAGCTTTGCCAGATGATTTTGCCAGATGCGTCATTGACCATTGACAGTTGTGCCTTGAACAAGACTTGTTCTATTTATCATACCCTATTATAAGCCTTCGTGTCAATTAAAAAAATATAAATTTATTTCCTTTACGCTTTCCGCTTCTCAAACTCCCTGGCAAAGGCTGTCAGGTCCTGTCCTGCAAACGCCCGCTCTAATAGTTGTGGCAGCATCTGTGGATTGCAGGCAAAGCAAGGAATAGAAAGACCTGCTATACGCTGTGCCATCTGTTCATCGTAGTAAGGCCTGCCGCCGTCTGCCAGGGCCAGCAGACAGATCACCGTGACACCTGCTCCCTTCAGATCCTCCAGACGCCGTAGAAGCCCCGCCCGGTTCCCTCCTTCTTCCAGATCAGAAATCAGAAAAAACAGGGTTTTGGCCGGATTCTCCACATACTGTTCACAATAAGCCACCGACTTCTCAATGTTGGTTCCTCCTCCCAGCTGGAAACCGAACAGTAAGTCCACCGGATCCTCACATTTCTCCGTCAGATCCACAATGTTCGTGTCAAAAGCCACCACCCGGGTGCGCAGGCTGGCCATACTGGCCAGGATACAGCTCATGACAGAGGAGTAGATCACCGACTGCCCCATGGAACCACTCTGGTCAATGTCCAGGATCACTGTCCATTTGTTGGCAGCTGTGGTGCTGGTCCTGTCAAAGAAATAATAATGCTCTGGCACTATGGTTCCAAGATCCGGGTTGTAATTCTTCAGATTCCGTGAGATGGTCATCCTATAGTCCAGTGCCGCCGCAGAAGGTATGGGGGAATGTCTCCTGCGATTTAAGGAAGAGGTGATGGCCCTGCGGATATCCTGCTCCAGCAAGCGGTTGATCTCCTCCACAATCCTGCGGATGAACCTGCGCACACTCTCCTTGGATCTCTTGGGAATCTGCTCCTTTAAGAGCATGATGGTAGCAGCCAGGTTCACATCCGGCTCCAGGTTCTCCAGCAGTTCCGGCTCAAACAGAAGCTGCTTCAGCCCGCACCGGTTCACCGCGTCTGACTGGATCACTGTCACCAGGTCCTGGCCGAAGAGGCTTCTCACATCCCCCAGCCAGCGGGTGATCTGGGGATTGGACGGACCGTTTCCGGCGCCCGCGCCCCCCAGGCCGAAACCACCGCTCTCTGTGCGGTTATAGATCGCCGCCAGGGCCTGGTCCATGAGATCCTGCTCTCCTGTAAGCGCCCCTCCCCCCATCTGTTCAAAACGGTTCTTGCTCTCCTGCCCCAGTATCAGCCGCCAGCGGCGGATTCTGTCCTCTGTCTCCATGTTCTGTCCCCTTCCCGCGCTCTGTTTTCCTGCTTTCGGCACGCTTCCCGCATTCCCATGTTCCTTCCCTGATGCCCTGGCAGAAATGCGGCACATCATCTATCCCAGTTCCTTGCTCTGGCCGGACGTTACCCTTGTCCGGTTCCCGCCGCTTCACAGATCAAAATCAAAGTCCTCCAGGCTCTCCAGAAGCCCTGACTCCTCCTCCCCCAGGACACTGTTCAGCACCTCGCTGACCTGACTGCCGTTCAAGTGCCAGATCTCTCCCAGGTTCTCTGCAATCTCATCCTTCTCCCTGGCGGTAAAGTCCGCAAAGGCGCGCCGCAGGAATACCAGCGCCCGCTTGAACTCCTCCTGGTCCAGGGTATCCAGGTATCCGTCCAGGCTCTCCCACAGGGACAGCCTGGCAATCAAGGCATACCGGTTCTTCATGGCCAGTCCTTCAAACCATCCTGCCCCCAGGTCTGCAGGCATACCCGGGGAGAGTCTGCGGCCCACCTCCGTCTGCAGCTGCCTGGTATCCATTAGTCCCCGCTCCAGCAATACCGCTGCCGCAAAGCCGGAAATCCTGGTATTCAAGTCATCCCTGTCTGCCACCTGTGAAAGTGCAGCCTTCCAACCCTCCTGGTCCAGGAAATCATGGGCCAGGGCGGCCCCGTTTAACTGCTGCATAGCGGTAATCACCACATTGGATGCCCCATCGTCACAGACACAGGCCCCAGGCAGTAACAGACAGGCTCTGTAGAAAATCCTGCCCAGTACGGGCACCAGGGGCTTCTCATCCACCTGTCTGATATTGCCATACCGTATCACCACCGACAGGCGCTCCACAGTCCTGGCCAGCTCCTCCAGAGAGATGGCATCCACCGCCTTGTGAGCCAGGGCATCTGTGGCCTGGCCAGCAGCAGCTGGCATACCGCACAGGAAAGCATCCTCAATGACCTGGGCCATACTGCCCAGATTCCCTGCCCCTTCCATGGTTTCCTTCATCTGAAAAGCCACTGCCTGGAGAATGGTATCCCCCTTCAGGGCAGACTCCACCAGCTGGATCTCTGCCTCCGGTGTCCAGCGAAGCTGCCAGTGCTCCGCCCAGGTTGCATTGTCCTGGACATGCTTGCCTTGTGTTGCAAAGCTCACTCCCAGAACCCTCAGCCGGTGCAGGAAAAAGGAACGGTGCAGATCCAGGAAAGCCGACTTCTCTGAAGCTACATTCCGCTTTTCCCTAAGATCCAGGGCAAGATCCTGTGCCGTGATATCCCTGTATTTTTCCAGCTTCCATTCCTTCATCTGCCTGTAAAAATCCTCCTGGATGCTGGTACGGCTTACCCCTTCCGGCAGGCTGCCGATCCTTGTGCCGATCTCCGTATCCGCCACAGCCAGGCTGATGGAAGCAAAGTGCCCTCCTCCCAGGCAGGTCACTGCAGCATCCCTGAGATCCCTAAGGGCTGGTATCTGCCCACCCCGCATCTGCGCCAGCTCCACTGACAGCCGCACAGCCTCTATGACCTCCGCTGAGGATACTGGAGAACCGCTCTTCCTCTGGAAGCCCGCAATCCTGGCCAGATAACAGTAAGTGGCGTACATAGGATCCTTCCCATGCAATGCCTCCCACAACAGACCATAATAAGCCGGTGCCTTATTCCCCGCCCCATACCCGGACCTGGAGGACAACCGATAATCTGAGTAAGGCATCAAGGTGTGGCTGGATGCTGCCCTGGGCAACTCCTGCAGAAGCTTCTCTTCCTCCGGATCCGGCATCTGCTCCCAGTTTTGCAGCCCTTCCACATGGTAGGCACCTGTGACCACCAGGATCTCCTCCGGCGGAATCCCTTCTGCCACAGCCTTCCTGATCTGCCCTCTCATCCAGGCTTCCCGCAGACGGATCTCCTCCCAGTCACGATCATTTTCCCCGGTCAGTTCCCGGATATATCTGCCGAATAGATTGGCTCCTTCCCTATAACCTTCCATGGAAGCCGCCTGTTCCAGGGTACGCTCCCAGAAGGTCTCGTGTCCGTCCTCTCCGCAGCGCAGATCCAGGGCGCGGTATACCTGGAAGCGTTCTTCCTCCCCGGCCTTCTCCTCTTCCGGGATATCTTCCCTGGCTGGAAGTGCCAGGAACACATCTGTAGGCAGATCCATAAAACGGCATTCCACGTTATGCTCCCCGCACCAAAGTATGGCCTGGTATTCCGGGGAATAAGAGGCAAAAGGATACAGGATGGTCCGTATCGGGGCCTCCTTGGTATAAGCCAGCACAGCCATGGGTGGCTGGGATTGTGTCTTGCGCATGTGGACCATCTCATCCCCCAGGTCGCAGGGCCCTTCTACCAGCACCATCCTGGGGCGCCTCCTGGCAAGCAGCTGCCGCAGGTAAAATGCCCCTGCCGGGGACAGATGCCGGATTCCGAAAAAAAACGGTTCCCTTTCCATCATTTGTTCAACTCCCTACAGGCCCGGTAGAGTCCCGACCAGCGGGATCCCCGTTTCTTCATCACATTCTCCAGGTATTCCTTCCAGGCAATGGCATCCTTCTCCTCTTCCTTCACCACAGCCCCCTGTAGTCCCGCTGCCAGGTCATAATCGGTGATATCGCCATTTCCAAAACTGCCTGCCAGGGCCATACTGTTGCACAAAAGGGAAATAGACTCCGCCGTGGACAGTACACCGGAAGTCGCCTTCACTTTCTGACTGCGGTCCAGGGTCTCCCCGCACCGCAGTTCCCGGAAAATGGTACATACCTTCTCCACCACCTCCGCGGAAGGCAGCTTGGCATTCAGATCCAGCCCCCCTGCCTGCTGCTCCACCCTGGTCTTGACTATCTCCATCTCTGCGTCCAGATCCGCAGGGGTAGGCAACACCACAATGTTAAAACGCCTCTTCAAGGCCGCTGACATTTCATTAACCCCTTTGTCCCGGGTATTGGCCGTGGCAATGACGGAGAATCCTTTCTGCGCCGGTACTTCCATCCCCAGCTCCGGTATGGAGACCCGTTTCTCAGACAAGATGGAAATCAGTGCATCCTGCACCTCGCTGGCACACCGGGAGATCTCCTCCACCCGGGCGATGGTACCCGTCTCCATGGCCGTGAGCACGGGACTTTTCAGCATGGCCTCCAGGGACGGCCCCTGGGCGATCAGCATGGCATAGTTCCAGGAATACCGGATCTGTTCCTCGGTGGTGCCTGCTGTGCCCTGGATCACCTTTGTGGAATCCCCGTTGATAGCTGCGGCCAGATGCTCCGACAGCCAGCTCTTGGCCGTACCCGGCTCCCCGATCAGAAGCAGCGCCCTGTCCGTGACCAGGGTGGCAATGGCGATCTCCACCAGACGCTCCTGCCCAATATATTTGGGGGTAATGGACATATTTCCCGCCTTACCGCCACAGATATAGGTGCGCACGGACCGGGGGGACATCTTCCATCCCTTAGGAACCGGATCTGTCTCCGCCGCAATCAGCGCATTGATTTCTTCTTGAAAAAGCTGCTCCGCAGGCAGCCTCTGTACCTGATTCTTCTCCATAGCCACTGCTCTCCTGTTCTACTGGGTTTTTGTTTTTCGTATATTTCCATTAAAAGTCCCTATGCCATTCCGGCACCGCGAAGTGTTTTGCACCTGGTCACACACTGTCCGGTCCGGTCTGTGCCTTCTCTTCCTGGATCTTCTCAAATTGCATTCTCTGGATAAATTCCTCCACCGGCCCATTCGCTGACCATCCGTTGATCGCCTTCAGCTTTCCTGTCTTCAGAAGCTCCAGCAGGCGTTCTCCCTCTTCCAGGCGGCTGGCCGCACTGCCTGGAAGCTGCTGCAGATAATTTTCCATCTGCCAGTTATAGATCCTGCCTTTGTTTTGGGAAAAGTATTTTACTGCCATATTGCTGCAATCCTGGGCCTTACATCGCCGCATAGGTTCCAGGTACATCTGATTGTCCTCCACCTCCAGGGCCCGCTTGTGAAAATAAGCGGCCAGCCGGTGGCATTGTTTTCTGTCCTCAGACCGGATCCATGCCGCCAATACTCTGTCCGTACTCATATCCTCCAGCTCCATCAGCAGTTCCATCATTTCATCTGTCATGGTATACACAGGCCAGGTAAAAGTCTGTGGTCTAAACTCCCCGGAAGACACCCTGGTCACAGAGACCTCATACCCCTTTCCCAGAGCCGATACCCGCACAGGCCACAGGGCCTGGGCCACCAGTCCGGCCCGGTCCTTCCTGACCTTATTCCCTATCAGCTTCTTCTGGTTCACAAAATCTGTCAGAAGCTCCAGACATTTTTCCTCTGTACCTGCACGCAGGGCTGCTGCCATAGCCGCTGGAAAATACAGTTCCCCATAGGTTCCATACAGTTCCCAGGCCAGCCTGGCCAGCTCCCAGTCTGGCTTTTCCTGGTTCCCCCACAGGGCAGAAGGCTTCTGGTCCCTCTGTAGCGGCTGCCTGGACACAGACTCCCGCTCCTGCCCCTGGTCCGTTGCATCCCCCGTCTGCCAGCCCTGCCCCCATGGTGCCTCTTCCGGGCCACACAGGATACTCTGCTGCAGGACCGTTGGCAACACCTTGCTGAAATAGGAGTTTTTCCCTTTGTACCTCCCGCCCGGGGCAGCAAAAGTCATAATCTCCCTGCCCTCCTTACCGTCTTCCACGGGCACATCCAGACCGGTGCCAACCGCTGCCCCCAGCCGGTAGCATTCACACACCTCAGGGCCGCCTTTTCCCGCAAGTGCATACAGACAGGCTTCCAGCACCGGCTCCATATCCTTATGGGGTTTTCCCCCTTTCTCCTGCCATCGGTGTATGGTGTCACAGAAAATCCGGGCTGTCACTGTCTCCGCCCCAGGCTGCCTGGACTGCTCCAGATAAACAGCGGTCTCCGCAGGTTTCTTCTGTGCCAGCATACCGAAATACTCCCAGACCTTCTCCCCGGCCATAAAGGACAGGGCACAGCAGGCTATCTTCTGGTTGTTTCCCCGCTCTGTAGCCGCCAGATGCAACAATGTCTCTTCGTTCTCCTGGCTGTGACGCAGAGCATAGATCAAGGCTCCCCGCACCTCTTTTTCCGCCTGGGGAAGCTGCTCCAGATAGAAGGCATTTGCCCCGGCCCCGGCGATTCCCTCCATCACCTGCACCCGGCGTACCATTTCCCTCTTCCCCCTGGGGTCAAATCCCTTCTTCAGCAGACGCAGGATGTCAGCCCCCCTGTCTGCCGCTTTCCGCCCAAGGCCGTCTGTAATACTCCCTGTATGGGACATCTGTGTACATCCGTCCTGGACCAGCCAGCCTGCCACTGCCTCAGCCAGTTCTCCATAGGAGGCTCCCAGTGCTCTCACCATGGCAGTGCGCACCCGGTAGTCCTGGAAAAGCTCCGGATTCTCCTCCCTAAGCTGCATCACGAAGCTGTATCTGCCACCACCGGAATTGCCCAGAGCGTCCAGCAAAGGTGCCAGCACCGAGTAAGGCACATTTACCACCGGTGCGGCCTGCCCCTCCGTTTCCTCTCCCCCAGGCAGAAGAGGCGCCATCTCTCCAGCCACATCCACCTTGCCCTGGGTACACAGCAGAGCGTCTGCCAGGGTGATGGCCTCCAGAAGGGCACCTGCCCGGTCAGGGCAGTCCTCCTGTACCACCAGCCGGGATAGCTTTCCCAGCTTTGCGAGCACCGGCGATACCGCCATCAGTGGTTCCATTGCTTCCACTGCCCGCTTCAGTCTGAAGTCAGAAGCCGCAAGAGCGCTTCCCGCCACCGCGCCCACCTTTAATCTCTCACGTAATTCATATACAGGTGAAATATCCATCCTATCTACCCTTTCTATCTACAGGAATCTGATTTCCCAAAGCTCTGAGGCCTTTTGGGACAGACTCTTTTCCCGCAGGTCTCTTCCCGCAGACTCTCTTTCTCAGATTCTTTCCTGTCTTTGACAGCCTTGCGTCAAAATAAGCTTCCTTTTTTCATCATGCGTGCATCCACTAAAATCCCAGGCTCTATGTATGGTAGCGCAGTCAGCTGCATGGGAGTTTAGTACGCAAGCCGGACCACACCTTCTGCTGTCACAATGCTCAAGGGCCAGAATAGCAGACGCCTGGTGCCACGATCATAATAGAAACCACCCAGAAGTACCTGTCCCAGGAGCAGCCTGCCATCCGGCAGGGATTTCAGTCTCTCTGTGGTTGTTTCCCTGCCAGGGTAGTCCCCCAGCAGGATCGTACCTCCCTGACCATCCTTCAGCACCAGACCGTTCTCCCCCTGTCCGATCTGTTCATAGGCCAGCAGACGGTACAGCACCGGTTCCTCCATGGCATTCTTCAGAAGATTTTTGGCCGTCTTTGCCTCCGCAGCCACAGACCTTGGCGCCAGGGTACGGATCTGTTCCAGATCCTGCCGGGTCATCTCCCTTGCAATCCCGTGCTCCCAACGCACCCTGCAATTCCCGTCCCCGGGATACTGGCACATGGTTTCCAGTTCCATGGTGCCAAAAAAGCTGTCCTCCTGCTTCACATATTTCAACGCCTTCAAGGGCCTGTAGTTGAAGGTCAGACTGACTTCCCCTGTGACAGGATCCACCCAGCAGCCCGTGTCTATGTATTCTTTCCTGGCCTCATCATACTCTACCCAGAAGGCAAGCTGTACCAGCTGTACCTTGCTGCGGCAACAGCCTGCTGCAATAAGCTCTGACAATTTCCAGATGCCGCCCAGTTCCTCATACAGAGGGCTGGCCTGGCTGTCCTCCTTGCCGTCCAGCCGATCCTGCAGATAAGTCTTGGACTTTTTCACCAGGGTCCACAGCTTCTCCAGCACATCCAGGGCATTGTCATAGTGCTCCTCCCTCTGATCCTTCTGGAAACCTTCTATCTCCAGAACCAGACGGTTCAACAGCCTCTGGGGGCCTGGCAGGTAATAATCCCCAAGTTGCCTGGCCAGATCCCGATATGTCTTAAGGGCCGTCCCGCCCATGGTACCCAGACCCGCGTCCAGAAGCTCCCTTACCAGTTTCTGTGTAAGCTCCAGCCCTTCCAGTTGCTTCTTCCACTTCCTGGTTCTGGCGGCCTTCCCGGCGCCGGACGCTTTCTTCTTCGCCGCGATGCCGCTCTCCTCCTGGCCCGAGACCGATTCCTCTCCCCCGGCTGCCGCCCCCTCATGGGAAGCATTCTCCTTCTCCTCTGCCTTGGCTGCCCTGGCCAGCTTCTTCTCCCGTTTCTTCAAGATGTCCTCCGGGATATCGCAGGCGGCAAATTTCTTCCCATGCAGCATCTCGTAGAGCAGGGCCAGACTATGCTTACAGGGAAACTGCCTGCTCGGACAGGTGCAGCGAAACACCGGGGCATCCGGCGCTATATAGTCTGCCGTGGTTATGTAATTGCTCTTGCCGCTTCCCTGGCACTCCCCCAGGTAAAAAGTTCCATCCGCCGAAGCCTCCAGCTTCACAAATCCCCCCTTTAGGGAAATCTTCTTCCCATTGGCGGCTGCCGCCGGATTAGGAGCCAGCGCCAGGATCTGCTGTTCCGTTATCTGCTGCATATCCACATCCTTTCCGCCGGATTCCCATAACCGGCTGTTTTCTATTTTATTTTAAAAGTTCAGCCATGCTTCGCAAAATGGGCGAATCATGCTTGCATGAGAGAGCACATTCTGCGAAGCATGAGCGGAGCGCCCGTTTATGAGCAAAAAGCAGCTGCGTTAGCTGCGGAAAGCTCCGAAGGAGCGGTTTTGCGAATGGCGCGGCCTGAACGGACTATAATCTCCCAATAATAATATGGCTGCCACCTCCAATTTTATCATAGATATATATCCTTTACAAGAGTCCTAACAGATCATCAAAAGGCAGCTTCTGCCTTTTATAGCAGAAGCTGCCTTTTATCGTCATATATCTATCCCTATCATTCCCTGCCGGCCAATCCTTCATCAGCATTCAGGTATCCTGTGACAGAACTGTCAAGGTACATCCTTTCTATCTGCCCTCCGCCATCTGTAGCTGTGCCGTCACCAGACCGTAATAGATGCCCTTCTTCTCCAAAAGCTCATTGTGGGTGCCGATCTCCGCAATGCCATGCTTGTCGATCACCACCAGCCGATCCGCATTCCTCAGGGTGGATAGCCTGTGGGCAATGGCAAAGGTCGTCCTGCCTTTCACCAGCCGGTCTAACGCCTGCTGAATCAGGAATTCACTCTCCGTATCCAAGGCCGAAGTAGCCTCATCCAAGATCAACAGACGGGGATTGTTCAGAATGGCCCTGGCAATGGCGATACGTTGTCTCTCGCCACCAGAAAGGTTGTAGCCATGCTCTCCTACATAGGTATTGTACCCGTCCGGGGTCTTGCAGATGAAATCATGGGCATTTGCCGCCTTGGCCGCCTGGATCACTTCCGCAAGGGAGGCATCCTGCCTGGCAAACCGGATATTGGCCAGGATGCTGCCGGAGAACAGGAAAGTCTCCTGAAGTACCACGCCGATCTGGGAATGGAGGCTCTCCGCCTTCACATGACGCAGATCCACACCATCAACGGTAATCCTGCCCAGATCCACATCGTACAGACGCATGATCAGATTGATCAAAGTGGATTTCCCTGTGCCGGAGGCTCCCACCAGGCCGATCATCTCCCCTGGCTTTACCTCAAAGCTGATGTTTTCCAGCACCGGCTCATAGGTATGGTAGCCGAAGGACACATCCTCAAAGGTAAAAGCTCCCTGAATGGGAAAGGCCTTACTGTCTGCGCTGTCTGCGATCATAGGATTCTCGTCCAGCACATCATAGATCCGGTTTAAGCTGGTAATCAGCTGCATCACCATCCTGGGCAGATGGGTCATCCAGTTCAGTGGCCCGAACAGGTAACCGCAGTATGTGATAAACTGCACCAGTTCCCCCAGGGTCATTTCTCCCTCCAGCACATCCATACCGCCGAAATAGACCGCAATATAAGTGCCAGCCCCCAGCAGGAAAGTCAAGATAGGGAAAAAGACGGCCCAGAAGGTCTCATTTTTCCTGCTGATGGCGGCAAATTCACCTGCCTTCTTCTGAAAACGCTGCGCCTCCCGCTCCTCTTTCCCGAAGGATTTCACCACCCGCATGCCGGAGATAATATCCTGCAGGCTGCTGGCCACATCATCTGCCTTCAGCCACTGCTTATGGAAGATACAATGGATATGGTGCCAGAAAGACCTGGCGATTACAAACACCAGCACGATAAACGCCATGGACATCAGCGTCATCTGCCAGCTGATGATAAACATCATCACCAGGGAGACTGTCATGGTCAGCAGTGCAGAGAACATCTCGCCGAACACTTCCTCCATGAATCCCCTCACCTGGTTGGTATCCCTGGCCACCCGGTTCATCAGCTCCCCAGGCTTCCTGTTGTTGATAAAAGACAGGGAAAGGGCCTGGATCTTGGCGTAAAGCTTTCCCCTAAGGGTCATACTCAGAGAAGTGCCCAAAGACACACAGTGCCAGTAGCGGCATACTTCCAGGAAAATATTGGCCAGCATCATGGAGAAAATGATGCCCACAAAGATCCACAGGTCCTTCCAGGTACCGTTGCCACTGGCAAGTGCCCCGTCAATGAAATTCCGCTGTACCATAGGCATCAGCAGGTTGATCAGCGCAATCAGCACCATCAGAAGGGAAATCAGCAACAGCTTCCCCACATACCCGCCACAGAGGGCCATGAACTTTTTCAGCAGATCCACCTTACCTTCACAGTAAGGACATTTGCTGGTACCTGGCAGCGCCCTTCCACATTTTTCACAATACTTTTCATATTCCAGGCTCACCACCTGTTCGGGCTCTGTCCCCTTCTTGCTGGCCGTAATCACCGCCTGGGCACCCCGTACCGCGTAAGCCACCCGGACAATGTGCCGCATGGAAAACCGGGCTGCGCAGATCATCTGCCCGTCTTTTTTCGTCACCGTGACGATACCGCTGTGCACCTGGTGTTCGCACTTAATCTTTTCACAGTCTGCAAGCAGGAAAGAAGCTACAGCCCCCTCCTCCTTCAAGACCACAAAACGCCGGTCCGTCACTGTCAGCCAGATCTGCCCACCATAGGCTTCCCTGGCCTGCATCTTCCGATTGTCGAATTCCAGGTCCGCCGGAACACAGTAGAGCAGCCTCTCCCCTTCCCCCAGAGACAGGGCATCCATCTGGTCGGGAGGTAATGTATATAATAGTTTCATGTCTGTTTACTTGCCTTTCTATACTCTTTTTCAAACGCCCCTACAGCTGGCTGCACCACCATAAGTCAGTACCCCCGCTGCAGACAGCCGGGCATGACCGACCCCCGCGGCATTGGCAAAGTCAATACCATTGACTTTACTGTCCGTGCAGGCACAGCCTTACTCATTGCACGCGGGAATAAGAGTCCGGGCGTTTGGTTGATACACACAAAATGCCTTTCCGTTAGATGAACAGATCCAGCTTCTTGCGTTCCATGACATTGAGCTGGTAAAAATCAGGGATCTCATACCGGTTCCCATCAATATCTGTCACCAGCAATCTGGAATCGCTTAAGTGAATCACCGCATCCCCGCTCATCTGGGTGGTGAACCGGCAGGCACCGAAGGAGGTCACCACATTCCAGTAGGCATACCCATACTCATCCTTCACATCCAGCACCTTGGTGATCACTGGCATAAAATACCGCAGCTTGATCTGCTCCCGCAGCATCTCCTGCTGCTCCTTCGGAATCTGGGAAAGCTTCTCTATGATCCCGATCTCCCTGGCTTTCTCGTCCGCCTCCCTAATGGAGATGAATTCCTCGGGGTTTGTGAGGGGAAAGGTCAAGTATACCCCCACCCTGTCATATTCTTTTTCCCCGTACTTCAGCGCTACAAAACCGCCCTCCGTCCTGGAAAACTGTGCATTCTCACCAGTCAGGAGCCGCATCTCCAGCAGCTCTTCGGACTCCTTCTTCAAGGCCTCCTCGTCAAATTCCTGCAGATCCAGCAGGTCCTGCCTTTCATTCCCATGTTCTTCCATTCCAACTCCTATCTGCCCGCAGGTCTTCCCACAGGCTCCTATTGCCTGTCCCGGTTATATCCGGCCATCTTCAGCCACTATACCGGAAATATAATATCCTTCTATATACCTCGCATGGCCAGCGCCTTGGTCTGCAATTCGCTCAGTTTGTAATATGTCCCTTTCTTCGCCAGCAGCTCCTCATGGGTGCCAGACTCTGTGAGCCTCCCATCGTCCAGCACGATCAGATGCGTGGCATTGCGCAGGGTGGACAGCCTGTGGGCGATGGATAACACTGTCCTGCCCTTCTCCAGTCTCTCCAAGGATTTCTGGATAGCCAGTTCCGTCTCCGTGTCCACCGCGGAAGTGGCCTCATCCAGGATCAGGATCTTCGGATCCGCCAGGATAGCCCTGGCAATGGAGATTCTCTGCTTCTCCCCGCCGGACAGGGAACGGCTGGAAGATCCCAGCAATGTATCATACCCTTCTGGCATCTTACAGATAAAGTCATGGGCATTGGCCTGTACTGCCGCCCGTATGATCTCCTCCCTGGTAGCTTCCGGCCTGGCGTAAGCAATATTCTCTGCCACCGTGCCCATAAAGATATAGGTTTCCTGGGACACCATGGCCACATTCCTGCGCAGCTCCTTAAATCCATATTGCTTCACATTGATACCATCTACCAGCACTTCCCCCTCCTGGGTATCATAGAGGCGGGAGATCAAGTTCACCAGAGTGGACTTGCCTGCGCCGGAGCGCCCAACGATGCCGAACACTTCCCCGGCCTTCACATGAAAGCTGATATCCTTCAGAATGGGTTTATGTGCTTCATATCCGAAAGTCACATTTTTCAGTTCGATTTCTCCCCTAAGACTCTCAGGTCTTACAGGATCCGGCATTTCCTTCACTTCCGGCACCGCATCTATAATCTCAAACATCCTCTGGGCAGAGTTCATGCAATTGGTATACCAGCGGATGATGCGGGACATAAAATCCAATGGACCCCGAAGCTGTCCCACATAGCCGGAAAAGGTCAGAAGCAGGCCCAATTCAATGTCAGCACCGCCGATCATCATGGCACCGCCCACGGCCCACACCAGAAAACTGATGGTACCCTCCACGGAACAATACAACGCAAAGAATTTATTGTCATAGCGGGCCAGATCCAGCTCGGCCTTCTTCACCCTGCTGTTGCTCCCCTTAAACCGGGTCATCTCCTGTTCCTGCTGTCCAAATGCCTTCACCACCCTGGCTCCGGTGAAATTCTCATTCATCTGCCCTTTCATCCGGCGGTTCGCCCGGTGCCGTTTTCCGTAGTAGTGCCACAGATGCGGCATCATCTTACAGCTGATAAAAACCAGCAGAGGCATCAGGATCACTGACACAAGGGCCAGCAAGGGGTTCAGCACAAACATGATCACACTGGTGGCCAGGATATTCCCCACATTGATGAAGAAATAGGGAATGCCGTCTATGAAGAAACTGGAAATCTCTTCCGCATCGTCCGACACCCTGGTCATCAGTCCTCCTGTCTGCCTTCTGGAATAAAAGCTGATGGAAAGCCTGCCCATGGAGGCAAACACCTGGCTCTTTAACCTGGCCACCACCTCCGGCGCAATCTTCGCTGTGAGTACGCCCTGCAGGATCCCCAGCCCCTGCATGGCCACCTTTGCCACAATCATGGAGATTACCAGCACAGTAAGCGCCATCACATAACGCCCTGCCGGAAGATGCAGCCATGCCAGGAAAGCCTCATCCCTGGCCAGCACCCGGTCATAGAGGACGGTACCGCTTAAATACGGCCAGATCAAATTCAAAACCGCCGTGCCCAGATAACACAGCATCATAACCACCAGATATTTCTTGTAAGGCCCAAAATACGACAACACTCGCAGCAGGATCGACTTCCTGTCCATACACTTGGGGCAGATCTTCCGCTCCTGGTCGGGATAAATCATGCCACACTTAGGGCAGCACTCCTTCCCCCGCTTCACATCCAGGTCCTCCGATGTGATCTCCTCCCCCTTCTTCAGCTTATCCTGCAGCCTGCAGATCCTAAGGAATGTCTCCATCCGGGTATTGGAAAAATGACAGAGATTCCGTTCCATTCCATCCATCTCCACCAACAGCACCCCTGTGGCTACCTGGCGGATCACTTCCATCCTGGTCACATGCTTCAGTTCAAAAATCTGCAGGGCCGGCTCTTCTGCATACACTGCCTCATCGGACAGCTGCCAGCCCCCATAGCCTCCGAAACGATACTCCGCCTTCTCCCTGTAAGGATAGGCCGCCAACACCAGTTTCTCCTTCGTCAGCGCCACCACGGAATCCGCAAAACGGTACTCCATATCAAAATCCGCCATTGCTGCAAAGATGATATCTTCCTTTTGGATCCCATATCTGCCCGCAACTGCGATAAAACTTCCTGGTAAGTTCATTTCCCCTCCATTTCCAATGCCTGTCTCCAGCCAGGGACACCTGCACACTATCCATTCAGACCTTCTGCCTGCAATCCCGAACCGCCGTTCCCGAAAGACCGTTATACACGGAGCATACTACAGGGCTGTCATAAACGCATAAAAAAACCATGACCCCAAAAAGTAGTCATGGTTCCTGTCATACATGTATCAGACAACCCATCCGCTGTCCATGAACTCATCCTACGATCTCCCGGGAGACAATTAACCGCTGTTTCAATTGTAAAGCCACTTCCATAAGTCTATTCCTGGTCATTCTTCATTGCCTCCTTTCTTCTTTTTTTACCAAGTCTTTTTCAGTATAAGCGCCCCCAGGGCGCTTGTCAACTGTTTTTGGTAATCTTTGCAAAAAACTTTCCGATAAAAGTTACTGTCCACATCCAGGCCATTCACATCCCCGTATTGCCCGCACCTTCCGGCGCCCTGGCAGATCTGCAAAGGGTACACCCGGTCCTGGTGGCAGCACACCCTCCCAGGGCAGTCTCCCGCAGTTCCATGGGCATCTTACGTCCCACCACATACATGGCCTCTATCATCTCATCCAGGGGGATCAGCTGCCGGATTCCTGCCAGGGCCATCTGGGCTGCAGCCAGGGCATTGGCTACCCCCGCTGCATTCCGGCCCTGGCAGGGACATTCTACCAGACCGCCCACCGGATCACATACCAGCCCCAGCATATTCATCAGCACTGTGGAAGCCGCATCCAGGCTCTGGACAGGACTTCCCCCCATCATTTCCACGGCTCCTGCTGCCGCCATGGCTGAAGCCACGCCAACCTCCGCCTGGCAGCCACCCACGGCTCCTGCCACAGTGGCGTTCTGCATGGCCAGATAGCCGATGGCTCCGGCAGTCATCAAGGCGTCTTCCAGCTTCTCATCTGGCAGATGGTACTCCTCCTGTAGGGCCAGCAACAGCCCTGGCACAATGCCGGAAGCCCCCGCAGTGGGCGCGGCCACAATCAGCCCCATAGAGGCATTCACCTCCAGCACCGCACAGGCATAGGTAATTCCACGGCCCAGAACATTTCCGCAGATGTTCCCGCCTTTTTCCTGGCAGGCTGCCAGCTTCGCCGCCTCCCCGCCGATCAGCCCCCCCATGGATCTTACCGGGTTTAAGATGGGATCCATGGCAGACTGTTTCATGATCTCCATCACCCGCACCATGCGCCTGTGAACCTCTTCCCCAGGCAGCTCCCCCTGGGTGATCTCCCTTCTGCGCATGACTTCACAGATCCTCATCCCATATTCTCCGCACAGCTCCAACAGTTCCTTTGCACTCTTAAAATTCATAGCACCATGACCTCATATACATTCTGGTTCTCCTGCAGGATATCCGCTATGCTCTCCGGCAGGTGATCATCCGACTCCACGATCGTGTAGGCTGTATCCCCCTTTGCTTCCCGAAAGAGACGCATAAAAGCAATATTCAGATTCCTGTCGCTAAGGCATCTGGTAATATGTGCCACCACACCTGGTGTATCCCGGTGAATCACGATCACTGCGCTGTACTCCCCGGTAAAATGCACTTTCACCTGGTTGATCCGCACAATCTGAACCTTTCCGCCGCCCAGGGACTCTCCCCGCACTGTCATGGTCTGTCCTGCTGTATTCGTCATGCGGATATCCACAGTATTGGGATATACATCTGTCTCCTTCTCATTGGTCTCAAACCGGTACTCCAGTCCCCTCTCCTTTGCTATCTGAAAGGAATCCCTGATCCTGGTATCATCTGTGCCAAATCCCATGATTCCTCCCAGCAGGGCCCGATCCGTGCCATGCCCTTTGTACGTCTGCGCAAACGAGCCATACAGGATAAATTCCACCTGCTGCAACGTACCGTTTATCATCTTCTGGGCCAGATAGGCGATCACCGCTGCACCTGCCGTATGGGAACTGGAAGGCCCGATCATATTCGGGCCCAGCACGTCAAAAACACTGATAAAAGCCATGCATATACCCCCTTGTGTGCCTAAAGAAGATGTAGATGTTGACACACCCTCTTTTACACATACCAGTCAATCCTTGAATGTAGCCTATTGGAATGTCATCTGTGCACATACATTCTGGACGGCACTGTCTCCCCGTCCCCCTGCACCATACACAAAAACTCCCATCCATACCTCTCGTAAAAAGACGTGTGATCTGTCAGCAGATATAAGGTGGCAATCCCTCTGCCCAGCATGTTCTCACAGACAAAGCCAAGAAGTGCACCCGCTATCCCCTGGCACCGCCTGCTTTTCTCTGTATAGACGGCACACACATTGGGGGTCAGATCCTTTCTGTTGTGGAAATCATTGGCTATGACGCCCATACCGCCAATGATCTGTCCCTCTTCCAAGGCCAGGTACCACTGGGGCACAGGCGCCTTCTGCTCCAGACATTCCTCCATGCTATCCAGATATGCTTCCTGGCAGATCCCCCACTTTTCATGGAACCACCCTGCCGCCTGCTCCTTAAGCTGCGGCCTGTCCGTCAGCCGGACGATCTCATATGCCATACGTTCTCCCATTCTCCTTCTTATCATACACTGCTTCCAGTTCTTACTTCCAGAATGCCCAGCCGGCATCTGCATCCTTAAGGCTCCGGCGTGTTCCTTATCACAGCTTTGCCACTCAAAATAGCAGGATACACAAAGTTTGAAAGTAAACTTTCAAATTTTAATTCGTGTCCGCTAAAGCGGGCTTGGGGTATAAACATGCAAAGCATGCTCATTTCCGGAGCCCGGTACGAAAAAAGGAAATCTTAATATCCTTAAGATTTCCTTGTCTTTCCTCTCATGCGGAAGATGGGACTTGAACCCACACGACATTGCTGCCACAAGATCCTTAGTCTTGCTCGTCTGCCAGTTCCGACACTTCCGCAGGCACATCACGCAAGAGTTATAGTACCACCTCTGCGGAATAATGTCAATCTGTTTTTTATGGTATTTCAAAAATTTCTCATTGAAACATGTTCTGCACATCCTGCATCTACTTCTTGTTCCTTTCACTGTAGTGATTTTACACACGGGAAACGACACCTGCCCATGTCCTTCCACAAAGACACAGAGCAGATGCCGCCCTATAAGCAGACTCTGTCTGCTTTTTTCTATCCTGGTTTTTCTCCTGCCTATTTCTCCTTAAAGGTAGCGCAGGCTGTTTCCCTGCAATCGCAGGCACCACAGCCCTTGATATCCACATGGTCCGCATGGCACTTGTAATTAGTATTGTAGATACATTTCACCGCTTCACAGTCTATACTGATGGTCTTGCACGGGTGGCTGAGAGAACTCTTGAAGGAATCCTGTCCTTCCCTCTTCCGGATAAAGCTGTCGCAGCAGGTTCCCTCACAGTCACAGGCATGCTTTCCACCCACCATGATGTCCCCTTTGCTGCACAGACACTGCTTGTTATAGGTACAATTCTCCACTGTACACTTCAGATCTGCCATAATATAAGCCTCCTTCTGCACCGCTTTTCCCACAGGCCTGCGGCAAGCGGTGCCTAGCAGCAGAACCTGGCAGGATACGGTCATTGCCTCCTTCGCAACTCCAAAAAGGCAATCTCCCATACTCCTGTCAAGTTTAGTATGCTGCTGCCAGAAGAATCTTATACCATTCTATTTTTACATTTTGTCCTAAAGTGCCAGGAACCGGATGCCTACTTCTCCTGGGCTTCCTCTCGCCGGATCTTTTTAGTGCGGATCTCTTCACAAATCTGGTCCAGGAACTGTGAAAGCGGCTTCTGTCCCTCATCCCCGGCAAAACGGCTTCTCACGGAGACCAGGCCCTCTTCCTCTTCCTGCTGTCCTACCACAAGCATATAGGGCACCTTCGCCAGCCTGGCTTCCCGAATCTTAAAGCCGATCTTTTCCGAACGGTTATCCGCAATGGCATCAATATCCCTGGCCTTCAGTTCCTGTAATACCTGCGCTGCATAGGACTCGTATTTTTCGGAGATAGGCAGCACACGCACTTGTTCAGGACACAGCCAGGTAGGGAATTTACCCGCGTATTTTTCAATCAGCCATGCCAGTGTGCGCTCATAACAGCCCATGGAAGTCCTATGGATGATGTAAGGACGCACTTTCTCCCCATTCTGGTCCACAAAATACATATCGAACTGCTCCGCCAGAAGGGCATCCCACTGGATGGTGATCATGGTATCTTCCTTACCATACACATTCCGGGCATTGATATCCACCTTCGGGCCATAGAAGGCAGCTTCCCCCACATCTTCCACAAAAGGAATCCCAAGCTCTGTGAGAATGTCCCGGATATGCTGCTCGGTCTCATTCCATACTTCAGGCTCCCCGATATATTTCTCCCGGTTCTCCGGATCCCATCTGGACAGGTGATAAGTCACATCCTCCTCCACCCCCAGAGTGGTCAGGCAATGCTTCGCCAGGGCGATACATCCCTTGAATTCCTCCACCATCTGGTCCGGCCGCACCACCAGATGTCCCTCCGTGATGGTAAACTGCCGCACACGGGTCAGCCCGTGCATCTCCCCGGAATCCTCATTGCGAAACAGCGTGGATGTCTCACTCATCCGATAGGGCAGATCCCGGTAGGATTTCTGTGTATTCTTATAGACAAAATATTGGAACGGGCAAGTCATGGGACGCAGGGCATACACTTCTTTGTCTGTCTCCTCATCCCCCAGTACAAACATACCTTCCTTGTAATGATCCCAGTGCCCCGACATTTTATACAGATCAGACTTGGCCATCAAGGGCGTCCTGGTACGGACATAACCCCATTCCTTATCCTCCAGATCCTCGATCCAGCGTTGGAGCTTGAGGAGCATTTTCGTTCCCTTAGGTGTAAACAGGGGCAGGCCCTGTCCGATCACATCCACGGTGGTGAACAATTCCATCTCACGGCCCAGCCTGTTGTGATCCCGGCGCTTTGCATCCTCCATGCGCTCTAAATGTTCTGCCAGCTCCTCCTTTTTGCTGTAAGCCGTTCCATAGATACGCTGTAGCCTGGCCCGGTCAGAGTCTCCGCGCCAATAAGCCATGGAGGAGGATGTCAGTTTAAACGCCTTGACACCTTTGGTATTCATCAGATGAGGACCTGCACACAGATCCACGAACCCACCCTGTCTGTAGAAGGAAATCTGTGCATCCTCTGGCAGGTCCCGGATCAATTCCACCTTGTATGGCTCCCCCTTCTCCTCCATCAGGCGGATGGCCTCCTGTCTGGGAAGCGTAAATTTCTCCAGCCTTGCGCCTGCTTTGACGATCTTCTTCATCTCTGCTTCCAGGGCATCCAGATCTTCCCTGGAAAAGGGTGCATGGTCAAAATCATAGTAGAACCCCGTATCAATGCTAGGGCCAATGGTCAGCTTCGCATCCGGGAACAGATTCTTCACTGCTTCCGCCAGAACATGGGATGCTGTATGGCGGATGGTGGCAAGCCCCTCCGGATCATTTGCCGTACATACCACCAGTTCGCAGTCCCGATCCAGGACTGTCCTAAGATCTGCCACCTGTCCGTCCACCCTGGCACAACAGGCTGCCCTGGCCAGTCCCTCGCTGATATCCATAACAATGTCATAGATGCTTTTTGCCTCCGCATATTCTTTCACGGAGCCGTCTTTCAATGTAATCCTCATGTACATACCTCCCTGCCCTTTCCATGGCTTTCTGTCCCATATCTTTGCTTATATCTGCCCACCCTGGCTAAACTGCGGCGGAAACACTACCGTGATGCACAGGGAGCAGTATTCTTTTTTCGTTTCAGCAGTGCTGTGTCTCCTTTGCTTCTTGCTCTTCCTGCTTAGTCCCATGTCCGTTGTTCCTGTCATTGGTCACACTGTTTCCATTGTTGCATCCGATCATGAGACCATGGGTCACTGGCGCTGCCAGAAGGCCGTATAGGATACCAGCCAGCAGGCAGATCAACCCTACCATCCAGAGGTACACTTTCGGCATTGTCAGGTCCCCATCAAACCACCGGTGCATCAGGTTCTTCCATTTTTCCCGTAATTTCATTTTCTCTGCTCCTCCTGTTCCCGTGTCTTCTTTCTTCCCCGAACCTGTTTCCTTCCATAAATCAGAATCTGCCTTTGGCAGATTCTTCCATCGCGGCGGGTCGCTTCAGCGACATGATTCCTCTCCGCCATAGTGTGATCCTGCCAGAGTGCTTTTTGTATCTCAGAGAAGTTCGGAGAACTATCCTGATGATACAAAAAATCCCCTGCAAGCAAACTTGCAAGGGACGTATCACACGCGGTTCCACCCTTGTTGCAGATTCCCTCTCCTGCTCCCTGCCATTTGCACAGGCCAAAACACAGGCAGAAAATCATGCCACCTTCCTTCGCTCATAACGGGAGCTACCGGGCTTGATTAGAGCCGCTCCAGGATGGTCTTTCGGTCTGCATTGCACCGGACTGCTCACACCACCGGCATCATATCTGCCGGGCAGTCCTCTCTGGAGGCATCCTGCATCCTACTGTTCCCTTCAACGCATTGGTCTTCTTCTATGATTTTAGTACTCTTAACACAGCATAATACTTTTGGGGATAAATGTAAAGTCCCTTTTTCCGTGTTTTCACCTATGCGTTACTGTTCACTCCGTCACAGTAACAGATACGCAAAACGCAAAGGACATGCATTTTGGCGCACGCTGTCTCGGGTTTTTATGCAAAATGCGCATAAAAACGTCTCGCGTTACTGACAAGTGAACAGTAACACCTATGCTTCCGTCATTGTGGCTTTTCCGCGGATCTCTTCCGTCACAAACGCCTCCACCTTATCCCGGTCCATCCCCAGGGAAACCGCCAGTTCTCCATACAGGTTTTCCTCTGCCAGACGGACGTATTTGGCATCCACAGCTGTCACTTTACGCCCTGCCTGCAGACGCTTCTGCTTCCGAAGCTGGATTGTCTTGATGATTTTTACCCACTCCACACACTGGTTGGTCTTCATGGAATCCCGGTAAGTCTGTTCAGACAGCTTCTCATTGGCAATGGTAAGCAGCGGAATATCCGGAATGGCATCAATCAGTCTCCTGGCCTCCTCCGGCTCCAGCACCTTCCGTATGGATTCCTTGGAAGAATCCACCGGCACGTACACCGTACTGCCGGACAGATACTTGGGTTTTAAAATATAATAAGCCCTCTCCTTATCCACCCCTGAAATGTTCAATGTGGTGATCTCTTCCACCACGCACACCCCTTTGTTGCCACAGACAACATATTCACCTATTTCAAACACACAGAACCTCCTTTCTACCGGATTGCTTGTCCAACCTGTCTGTTCTGACAGACTTTTACATTTGCCACGCCACCCAGACGGCACAACAATTCTTTATAAATAAGTTATATCCTTATTTTAACAGATTAATCCGGAAAATGTCAGTCAATTGTGTGCAGAAACTCTATTTTTGTAAGAAATGCCTATGAAATAGTGCATTATATTGTGCAACTTTTCATATATCATGGCCTCAAGCAAAAGGTGCTATCTGCCCTGCCCTCCTAAGACAGACCAGATAGCACATGCGCCGGACAGATCAGTCAATCACTTTGATGCTCTCAATGACCGGCTGATCCTCTTTCGCCACCATTTCACTGTCTGTCCCAGAGAACGCCTCACAGATGGCATCCACCACCTCAATGCCCTCTGTCACATAACCAAAACAGGCATACTGGCCATCCAGGAACGTACTATCCTCATGGACAATGAAGAACTGGGAGCTGGCACTGTCCGGCATCTGGGACCTGGCCATAGAGATGGCTCCCCGGGTGTGACTCAGATTGTTCTCAATGCCATTGTCAGAAAATTCTCCCTTGATATCCTCATCTGCCCCGCCTCTGCCGTTTCCAAGGGGATCTCCACCCTGGATCACGAATCCGGGTACAATGCGGTGGAAGGTCAGTCCATCATAAAATCCTTCCCCCGCAAGTTTCAGGAAATTTTCCACCGTAATAGGTGCTACATCCCCGTCCAGCTCCACAGAGATGGTTCCATAGTCTTTTACCGTGATCTCCACATGATGCTTGCCTGCAGGGTCAATCTCCCCGCCTGCCTGGCTGCCGGATTCCTCTGTCCCAGACTCCCCGCCTGCCACATCACCCGGCGCACTTGTACCATCTTTCTGACCGCTGTCTCCATCCTTACCGCAGGCCGCCAGCGCCATCACCATGACAGACACCAGCAAGATACTCACAATCTTTTTCATAACAGTCTCCTCACTTTACTTATTTGCCCCGGCATTCTACAGGATCCTGTAAAATCCCTTGACGAACCACAGACATTGTACCAAATTACAAATTTATTTTCAATGAAAAGTTCAGCCATACGCTTTCCACTGAGGGAATGCCCGTCTATGAGCAAAAATGAGCCGTGAAACGGCGAAGAGCGCCGCAGGCGCGGTTTTGCGAATGGGCATGGGCTGAACTTTTATCAATAAGATTTGTATTCTTCCATCTGTCAGATCGTCAAGTCAAAACGGGCTCCTGTGCAGGACTGCTCTGTCTCTTTCACCCTGTCCCAGTCCACCTGACCGATCTTCCTGCCAAGCTCTTCCACAGAGTCTGCAAAGACCATGGTTTTCTTCACTGGTTCCTGCCGGAACCTGGCAGCTTCCGCTATGCTGCCTTCTTTCTTTTCGGCCGCCTTCTGCGCCTTGGCCGCCTCTTCCTTCCTGGCACTACGCTGGTGCTCGATGCGCTCCCGCTGTTTCTGGCTTACTTTCTCCAGTTCCGCAAAATAGGACACTTTCCCGTCATCACCCAGAACAATGCCGATCCTGGATACTTCTTCCCCTTTTCCGGCAAGCTGCTGTTTCAGATCCTCCAGCTTTTTCACCGCCTCATCCAGGGTGTTCATATTCTTCTCCTTCACCTTGTCATCGGATGCCATCTTCTCCAGTTCATCCGATGAAAGTAGCACACTGTACTCCCCTGTTCCCCTGGAAAGATAGGATGCGGCTTCCTTCTCATCCTCACAGTCTGCTACGATGAAATCCATATTCCCATAGGACTTCTGCAGTTCCTTCAGCAGTTTCTTTGCCCTGTCACTCAGTTCCACCTGGTCTGCCCCTTTGGCCCCCTTTACCGTCTCTGTTCCTGACGTGCGGCCCTTTCTGGTATCTTTTACATCTCCCAGACCACTGTAATACCCATTCTGGCTTGTCAAATTACTGATCCTGTCCATCATCCTGCCCTCCATAGCGTTGTATTGTAACTCCGTTTACCAGCAGCCAGCAGATCCGTCTGCACCCTACAGGCTGCCTTTTATGCTTATTTCGGCAGACTGCCAGGAAAAAATTAACCGTCTTGGGCCCTATGTCTTCTCAAGTGTCCCTTGACTCCTTTTTTGTCATCCTTATGCCTTTTCAAGCATCTCTTGATTCCCTCCCCTTACGGAATCTGTTATACTATCCCTGTCATGACAAATATTACTGTTGACCGGCAACAACAGCTGCGCACAAAACACCGGATAAGCGTTGTTTTGGCGCAGTAATTCCTTTAAAAAAGGAGGAAACAACATGTTTGACACTATGAAAGTAGCCCGGAAAATCCGCGCCGCAAGAGTTGCACAGAATATGACCCAGATGCAGTTGGCAGATGTCATGGAGGTAAGCTACCAGGCGGTATCCAATTGGGAACGGGGTAATTCCATGCCCGATATTTCCAAACTGACCCAACTGGGCAGTGTGTTACAGATCAGTCTCGATGATCTGTTGCAGAATAATGCCGGAACCCTTACCGTCAAGAAAATTATCCGCAGGGAAGCCGGGGAAGACACGGATCCCGTTATTCTGGAAGAACTGGGCAATGTAATGCCCCTGCTGTCGCCCAGGCAGGCCAATTCCTGCATCCAGGAAGCCCTACAAGTCCAGGAAACCCTGGATCTGAATGCCATTGCCGGAATCGCTCCTTTTCTGGACACAAAATTCCTGGATTCCCTTATAGACCGTGTGGAAACAGTCCGTTTCCCTGAGATCCAGCACCTGGCTCCCTTCCTCAGCGCACAGGCGCTGGACAGGCTGGTGGAGCGGGCCGAACTGAATGGCGATTTCTCACAGATCCAGAGCCTGGCTCCTTTTCTGGGCACAGACACCCTGGACAGGCTGGTGCGTAAGACTCTCTTGGAAAATGCGGACGGCTCCATCAACATCCACAGCATACGTGGCCTTCTGCCTTTCCTGTCCCATAATACCCTGCATAGCCTGGCAGAGACTATGATGAAGCACGGCAGCCTGGATGACTTAAAAGCCCTTCTGCCGTTCTGCTAAGGAGCACTGTCCTAATCCCCTTCAAGTGCCCTTCAATCCTCCCATATATTTCCCCTAATACCTGGCAGGCAGCAACACCCCTGCAGGCAACAGAGCTTCCATCTTGCAGCACTACAAGCAGCGGCAGCCTTGGTCTCATCCGCCAGGCTGCCTCTAGCCTTCTCCCATCTTTACCAGCTTTGCAGCCTTGATCCCAGCCGATCAGGCTGCCTCTAGCCTTCTCCCATCTTTACCAGCTTTGCAGCTTGATCGGCGGCAATGCAGGCATCTATGATCTCCTGGATGTCACCGTTCATCACCTTATCCAGCTTGTACAAAGTCAGCCCGATGCGATGGTCCGTAACCCGCCCCTGGGGGAAATTGTATGTGCGGATCTTCTCTGACCGGTCCCCTGTGCCAATCTGGCTCCTACGCAATTCTGCTTCTGCATCATGGCGCTGTTGTTGTTCGATGTCATAGAGTTTCGCCTTCAACAGGGCAAACGCCTTCGCTTTGTTCTGAATCTGGGATTTCTCTGTCTGGCTGTACACCACAATCCCTGTAGGATAATGGGTCAGCCGCACTGCCGAGTCCGTAGTGTTCACACACTGTCCACCGTTTCCGGAAGCCCGCATCACGTCAATCCGGATATCCTTCTCTTCAATGACGATGTCAATATCCTCGTCCACCTCCGGCATCACTGCCACACTGATCGTAGATGTATGAATACGTCCGCCACTCTCTGTCTCCGGCACCCGTTGCACCCGGTGTACCCCGCTTTCGTATTTCATCCGGGAGTAAGCACCCTGTCCGGTGATCATGAACTGCACTTCCTTCATACCGCCAATACCGATCTCATCCACATTCATGGTCTCCACCCGCCAGCGCTGACTCTCCGCATAATGCACATACATACGGTAGATTTCAGCCGCAAAAAGCGCCGCTTCATCCCCACCTGCACCAGCCCGTATCTCCACAATCACATTTTTCTCATCATTGGGATCCTTGGGTAGCAGAAGCACCTTCAGTTCCTGCTCCAGCTCTTCCACCCGCTTCTTGCTGTCACTCAAGGTCTCCTTGAGCATCTCCTGCATTTCTTCATCGCTTTCCTCTCCCAGCATGGTCAGGGAATCCTGGATTTCCTGTTTGCATTTCTTGTATTCTGTATAAGCCTCCACGATAGGGGTCAGATCACTCTGTTCCTTCATCAGGCTACGGAATCGTTCCTGGTTGTTGGCCACCGTTGGCTCATGGAGTTCACTCATAATCTCCTCAAAGCGTATCAGCAAATCTTCTAATCTGTCAAACATGTCTTTCCTCGCAATCTGTACTGTTTCTGCCATATTCCGGCAGGCCATATCTCTCTTAACTGGTGCATCCCGTATCTGTCAGACAGAAAAACCCAGTGTTCCATATACCACCCGGTTAAGCCCTGCGTAATCTTTTACCACCTGGACCTCCAGAAAACCTGCCTCTTCCATAAGGAAGGAAACAGCCTCCGCCTGGTCATATCCGATCTCAAAGAAAAGCATTCCCCCTTTTTTGAGACAGGATCCTGCTCCCGCAAGAATACGGCGGTAGAACACAAGCCCATCCCCGCCTCCATCCAGGGCTGACACCGGCTCATGATCCCGTACCTCTGGCATCAGGCTGGCAATCATACCCTCCGGAATATAAGGCGGATTGGACACCACCATGTCATACATCCCTTCTACCTTATCCAGCAGATCACTTAGCAGAAATACAATCCGGCCCGGGGTCTCACCGGCTTCTCCCAGCAGCCTCCCTGCATTTTCCCTGGCTATCTCCAAAGCTTTCGGAGAGATATCCACTCCCACACCGGTACAGTCATTGGAATAGTGCAGCAGGCTGATCAAGATACATCCGGAACCTGTGCAAAGATCCAGGATCTGCATACCATCGTGGATATGTTTCAAGGCTTCTTCTACCAGAAGCTCCGTATCCTGCCTGGGGATCAGTACGCGCCTATCCACCAGAAATTCCAGCCCCATGAATGCCTGTACGCCAGTCAGGTGCTGCAAAGGAATCCGGCTGGCCCGCCGGGCCAGCATTTCCCCATACCTGTCTGCCTGGGATTCCTCTACCTGCCTCTCCCCGTGTACCAGTAAATCATTTCGGCTGGTTGCACAGACATATTCCAGAAGCAGCCTGGCATCCAGGTCCGCCTCCTCTATTCCGGCCTCCTTCAGAACAGCAGCCCCTCTGTCATAGCACTCCCTGTAGGTCATATATCCTCCAGTTCCTCCCGCATCAGCCTGGATGTCCTTCCCTGGACATCATCGGAGCCATTTCCATCCGGCTCATACCCATAGAATTCTCTCAGATATGTTCTCCAGTCGAAGACTGCCTCCACTGCAGCAATGGCCACTTCAATCATGGCCTTGTCCGGCTCTTTTGTGGTCATGCGCTGGATCAGCATACCTGGCGCCGAGATGATGCGCACCAGGATATTGTTGGTCCGGCCAGCCAGCTGGATAATCTCATAAGAAATTCCCGCCACAACAGGCATCAGCAGGATACGCAGAACCACCTTTTCCACCGGATTCTCCACACGGATGAAAAAAAACAGGATAATGCTCACAAACAACACGAAAAAGAGGAAGCTGGTACCGCAGCGTCTGTGAAGCCTGGAACTGTGCTGCACATTGTTTACTGTCAGCGGCCTGCCCCGCTCAATGCAGTTGATGCATTTATGTTCTGCCCCGTGATAGCGGTATAGCCGTCTGATATCCTTCATGGCACTGATCCCCCATACATAAAGGATAAAAATAAGGATCCTTATCCCCCCTTCAATAATTGCCATCAGGGAGGCATTTCTCACAAAGCCTTCAAACAAAGAAGCAAGATAATAAGGCAGCACCACGAAGACCCCCAGGGCCAGTGCCACAGAAAAACACGTCACCAAGGCTGTCAACAGTTTATCTCCTTTGCCGCCTCCGCCCGTCTGGGACGGATCCTCTTCCTCATAAAAAGAAGCCGAATAATTCAGACACCTCATCCCCAGTATCATGGAATCCACAAAATTGAAAATCCCCCTGACAAAAGGAATCTCCTTGATCTTACTACCATGAAGTATCCCCTGGTAGTTCTCTGGTTCTACCACAATTTCACCATTTTGTTTTCTCACGGCAACGGCATATTTTTCCGCATTCTTCATCATAATGCCTTCCAGTACAGCCTGTCCGCCGATGCCAGAATATCCTCTGGATTTCTTCCTCGCCATAAAAATACCTCTTTTCATCGGGCAGGGGAAGTCCCTCCACTACCCGTGCAGGCACCCGTCAACTCTCCTGCCTGTTTCCCCCGGATACCTGTGTGCATATTTAAAAAGGTTGAGTGATTAACCTCAACCTTTTTTGTGATTCCTATTGTACGCCGTATTTCTTGTTGAACTTCTCAATACGCCCATCGGCTCTCGCAGTCTTCTGCTGGCCAGTATAGAATGAATGGCACTTGGAACACACTTCAACGTGAATCTCTGGCTTCGTGGAGCCGGTCACAAAGGTGTTGCCGCAGTTGCAGGTAACGGTTGCCTGATAGTACTGTGGATGGATTCCTTCTTTCATCGCTTTCACCTCTCTATAACAATCACATGTTTATTCTCTGTTCGCATCCGCACTGCTTATGGAACCACAAACAGCGGTATTATTGTAGCACAAGGAAGGTTTTCATGCAAGCTTTTTTTAAATAAATTTGTTCTTTTTTACCATCTGGACAAATTCATTGTTGTTCCTGGTTCTGGCAAACATATCCAGGATACGGTCTGTGGCCTCATCTGATTTCATTCCGTTCAACGCCTTGCGCATAATGGTAATGGCATCCAGTTCCTCGCTGCTAAGAAGCAGATCCTCCCGTCTGGTTCCTGATTTGGCAAGGTCGATTGCCGGGAATATCCTCTTTTCTGACAACTTACGGTCCAGAATCATCTCCATATTGCCTGTACCCTTGAACTCCTCGTAGATCACATCGTCCATTTTGCTCCCTGTGTCCACCAGAGCGGTGGCCAGAATGGTCAGGCTGCCACCCTCCCGCATATTCCTGGCTGCACCGAAAAACCGCTTGGGCATGTGCAGAGCTGCCGGATCCAGACCACCGGAAAGCGTGCGCCCGCTGGGCGGCACCACCAGATTGTATGCCCTGGCCAGACGGGTGATGCTGTCCAACAGGATCACTACATCTTTCTTGTGCTCTACCAGGCGCTTCGCCCGCTCAATCACCATTTCCGACACTCTTTTGTGATGTTCTGGCAGCTCATCAAAAGTGGAGTAGATCACTTCCACATTGTCCCCGATAATCGCCTCCTTGATGTCTGTAACTTCCTCCGGACGCTCATCAATGAGCAGGATCAGCATATGCATATGGGGATTTGTGCGCAGGATGGACTTGGCCACCTCCTTGAGCAAGGTGGTTTTCCCCGCTTTGGGCGGGGATACGATCATTCCCCTCTGTCCCCTTCCCACAGGACTCACCAGATCCATGACGCGCATGGCTACACTACAGCCCGGCGTCTCCAGACGGATGCGCTGATCCGGGAAAATGGGAGTCATATTCTCAAAAGCAGTACGCTTAGCAGACTCTTCCGTGGTATAGCCGTTGATGGTGCGGATGAACAGCAGGGCGCTGAACTTCTCCTGCTGGGTCTTGATCCGCTTGTTTCCCCGGAGGATGTCTCCTGTCTTCAAACCAAATCTCCTTATCTGGCTGGGTGCTACATACACATCATGCTCTCCTGGCAGATAATTCTCACACCGGATAAAGCCATATCCGTCCGGCATCACTTCCAGAATGCCACTGGCTTCCTCCCCGCTGTCCAGCTCCTTGGGGTATGTCTTCTCATCATACACCTCTACTACCCTGCCAGGGCGCGGCGCTGATGTCAAAGCGGCCGCAGCCGGAGCTGGTGCTGTGGGTGTTTCTGCCGTTGCGGTGCCAGAGGCATCCGGTCTCCCGGCTGTATCGCTTTTCGGGGTACCCTCGCTTCTCTGTTCAGACTCTGTCCGGTATGTGCTCTCATTGCGCACTGCATTCTCCGAACCCCTGCTTCCACCACGGCTATTCTCCCTGGTGGCATTCTCTGGCTTCTGTGCCGCTATACGGCTGTTCTCCTGCGATGGATTCTCCTGACGGGCAGATCCCCGGACCGTTTCTCTCCCCGCTCCCTGCTGCCGGCCCTGGCCCGCCTGCGCACCGCTGCTGCGTACGCGGGAAACAGAAGCTGAACCCTGGCCACCCTCCACAGCCTGGGATGTGGTTTTCTTGCCGGAAGTATTTCCCTGGATTTTCCCTTCCTTTTTCTCTTCCTTTTTTTCCTGTTTCTTTATTCTCTCGTCCTCTGCCAGCATGACTTCCACCAGTTCAGCCTTTTTCATGGATGATGTACCCTTCAACCCGCGCACCTTGGCGAGCTCCTTCAACTGTACCAGTGCCAATGATTCATATTTTTCTCTCATATATCCCTCCTATAATTGAAGCAGTTTAGTCGTCCAAGGTGTATAAATGTGGATTACAGCAAGACTGATTTCTGACATGCTTCTTTGACTTCATGACGGAACGTCATATCTTCTAGAGCGGGTTTGGAAATTTGTACCCTCTCTAGAGCGGGTTTGAATATTGCTTTCTGTCAGATGTGCGTCACAATTTGTGGGAGATTTGGCCCAAATGACGGAGACGTAGTAGGCTACGTTGACCGAATGCGGGCCAAATATACCGCAAATGTGGGGACGCGGTTACCGCGGCAGATGGTGGGAATGAATTTTCAAACACGCTCTAGGAGACATTATAATACATTTTGGGAAAAAGAGGAAGTCCCAAATTAAGCACAAGGCAAAACAGTGTAACAGTTCAGACAGGGCACTGAACTGTTACGAGAATGCACACAAAACGCGAAAAGAATGCGTGAAAAACACCTGGCGGCAGTATGGAGTGGACAGTAACCAATAACACATATCATAAAGGTACTGTGGACGGAGTGAACACCCCCCACTTCCGCAAATGATTGCTGCTATTCCCATGTCTGTCTTGCTTTTCTAAAATAGTATTTCCAATATATACCATCCACAATCTGCTCTGGCTGGTATTCCTTTTCAATCCATTCTAACAGCCATGGATGAGCCAGCAGATCATATGACAACTGTCCCATATAGCTCTCTGCCACGATTACATCCGGATATTTGTCCGGGTTGATACGCCAATACTCCAGAATCTCCTCTCCATAAGATGGCGTTGACATAGTGGAGGGCCCTGCCACTTCTACATCCTGGTACAGATACCCCAGTGTGTCTACCACACCGCCCACGATCCATACCTTCTCTCCCTGCCGGACCAGTTCCTTCCATTCCGGATAGCTGTCCCTTTGTATACAGACTCCCTCTTCATTTGAAATGATTCCAAGTGCCGGGCCATCGCGGACTATGGACATTCCCGAAAAACTGGAACATATCTGACCCTTCCCAGATAACGGAATCCGGGTATATACGCACCTGAATGCCAGCAGTATCACCAGGCAGAAAAAGCAACCATGCAATCCTCTTCTTATCTTTTTGTCTGACAGCTTTTGTACTTTCTTCTCAATGGGAATGAAGGAAACAGCAATTGCCAGCAATCCATATGCCACTGACACAGAAAACGGTAAATTGGACAGTGTCAATGTAGCCAGAAATCCCAGACTTCCGATAACACTTCCGCAGACATAGATCTGTTTTTCCCTGCCTTGCAGCCCTCTTCCATGAAACAATCCCAGACCTACCAGAAACAGGAAAATGGTGCTATAAGCACACCTGTTCTCAAGGCTTAAAATGTTGGCCCCAAACCCAGCCAGAAACACAAAACAACAGCACAGTATCCAATACCAGGCCTTCTGCTGCCTCTCCCATTTTCTTCCAGTCAGCAAATAAGCCAATCCACAGATCAGCGCGGCCAGGAATCCCACTGCCAGTAATATCAGGATCTGTACCAATATGTTTTTGCTGTAGTTTGTCCACTTTGTAATGGGGTTCTCTGTATGTGTAGGCTCTAACAGCAACATGCCGGAAATGCACTCTTTCAAAGTACCGGGCCCTATTGTAACCACAAAGTATCCGGCCCATAATATGCCCACACCTATGCATATACCTGTAAAAAGCAGTATATCCCTTTTTTTATATGCAGAATATCCCTTGAATATCCCGATCATGCCTATCAGGACAATTGCACAGGAAGGGTAGGCCAGCACTTCAAGGCATAAGCTAATTGCCCCTGCTATCAGATATCCTGTTTTGTTCGTCTT
>CAJTOJ010000026.1 GCA_910577665.1 uncultured Acetatifactor sp. | reverse complement strand
ACCATGAAGTCATAAGCTTGTACCATGCACATGGGGAATGTGAACAATTCCACAGCGAGATAAAGACGGATATGGATCTGGAACGGCTTCCGTCCGGCAAATTTGACACCAACGAGCTGATACTGGAGCTTACCATAATCGCGTACAACATACTGCGCATGATAGGCCAGGAATCCATAGGCCGCCGGGGAACGGAAACAAAGCATAAGGTAAGGCGGCGCCGTCTGCGGACAGTGATTGGGGACATGATCATGATGGCAAGCCACGTGACAGAGCATGCCCGCCAGCTGATTATAGGACTGGGACGAAGCAATACATGGCGTTATGCATTTCAGGGGATTTATGCTGCATTTGCGGATTTCCACGCATAAATAATGCATCATACAGGAAACACCCGGCACATAATGGGATTAGTGCGCTCTTTTATAGGGACGGATGGAATCTGGCAGTATATTCCTCACATTAACACAGGTTTATTCAGCATTATCAAGGTGCATTTTCTACTTTTTGCCAATCTGATTGTAGATTGGCATATAAATACAATTAACTTCACGGATTCAGGTCTATTTTATTTTCTATATATTTTTCAAACTTCCTCCGCTTAACCGATTGCTTTTTTCCTATGTATATATGTATATAACAAACGAGCATCCTGGCTGCTTCATCAGTTCTCTAAACTTGTTAATTCCAATATTACTATACGCTGCCGCTTCTTCGATTGTTAAATTTAATTTACTCAACTTTCCCAGCAAATATTTCCGAAATAGAGCCTGAATAAATATGGGTTGAGAAGCAATCCATTCAGTTACTTTACTTTTAAAACAGATGTGATATCTGAGGAAAGCATAGACATATGCTCCACAAACAAAACTATACTTTTGGATTTTACCACAATGCCGACTACGGCGGAATCTCACTCATTCATTCTATCTTTTTGTATGAAAACGCAAATAAAAAAGCCCTGCATTATACAGAGCCTTTCTATGTTTTGATTGTTCACTAACTACTATTCCATTTTTCACCGAAACAATATTACAAATATATCTCTGCCTCTTTAGAAAAAATAGCTTTTCTTACGACCGGGCAAAATGCAGCAGAGGGCAAAAGAAAAAGCCCCACACGGCAGTTTACCGCCCATTCCGTTTCCTCTTGATTGTATAAATTTACCACTCGTTTTGCATCTCCCCTATTGAACCTTGTGTATATAGCTGCCGATTCTTTATTGTCAAGAAAATAAATTCTTTGTGCAATACTTCAATATCTCATCTGGCTTCATATCGCACCCCTACACTTTCCAGATTCTTTTTATATATCTCCAATTCATAAGTTTTCCCACTGCGCTGATCTGTCCTCCGCTCCGAATGCTGATAAGTCAATCCACAGGATAAGGCCAGTGCCCTTGAAGCAAGATTCCCTGCCCGTGTAGAATAATAAAACTCCTGCCCACCTAAAGAAATACAGTATTCTATCAACAAACGCAGTATTTGTTTCCCATATCCCTTCCCCACATACTCCGGCCCCAGGGCAATACCAGTCTCATGATAAATACGCGGCTCTGTTTCCTCCACTCCGGCAAAACCAATAGCCTGCCCACTGCCCCTCTCATAGACCAGCCACGCGTCATGGGTTTCCTGCCATGCAATCGTCCTCTGTATCCTCTCCCTGGCCCCATTTTCATCAGCCGTCACTTTCCATATCATATATTCTGCTGTTTCCGGCCTTGACCAGACATTACGGTATATTGATCTCCAATCCTCATATTTTGCCTTTCCAAGAATAATATCCTCTGTCTCCATCCTGCCTTTATCCCTCATAAACACCCCCATCACAGCCATACTGCCCAGTCTCCGTAATCAAAAGTCCCGCTCCCATGACGCAGTTTCCCGCTCTCCTTCAATCCCTGGAAAGCATCCCTCATACGACCGATGATCTCCGGCTGGATATCCAGGGAATGGTGCGCCGGAAACACCCTTTCCACAGATAGAAGCGCCATTTTTTCCAGTGAGGAAAGATAAGCTCCCGGATCTGTAGATGGATACTTCCCGAAAACCACATCCTCCAGAAGATCCATCAGCCTGTTTCCATAACCTTTTGCCTGATATTCCGGTAAGATAAATAGCCTGCAAATCTCATTTCCCCGGATACTCCCGGTTCCCACAATTTTCCCCTGCACTTCCGCAAAATAGATGTCTTCCCTGGCAAGCGCTTCCCGCTTTTCAAATCCTTTGCCATACACAATGATTCCGGCATATCCTCATACGGACCATAATTCGGGATCACCTGAAAACCCAGCCTTTTATATACAGCGCAGGATTCAGCCAATAACTCCCCGGTTTCCAGAACCATTTTCTTATATCTCAGTTCTACGGCCCATTCCATCAACAGTGAAACAAGCTCGCTCCCTATGCCCCGTCCCTGATATTCTGTATGTACAAACACCCGCTTCAATTCTATCGGCAGATAAGCCCACATTTCAAACCACCATTGCACCAAATGACTAAAAAATGCACGAAATGGCCATAAATTTTATAACATCACTGCCGCCTGGAACTTTTCCGCACCACCTTCACATATTCATGGATGACATTGTCCAACAGGTTGGAGAGCCGATTGCCAAAACTTAAAGTTTTACTTTCAGTTAGTATTTACTTCAGCAGCGAAAATTCTGCTACATAATTCTGTATATTCATCGCATGAGATTTCCGTTCCATTCAATGTATATTTCAATCCAGCCTCTGCATTATCCGGGTCAACAAGTTCCTCTCCAAAATTCATTTCTGCAACTAAATTATCGGCTCCTTCATATTTTTCCATATGATAATACTCAAATCCTGCACTTGACTTGTTACTATACATAATCCATACCGCTCCATTATAATAAGTATAAGAGAGAACCAGGGCAGTGCCTTCTGCTACAGCAAATTCATATACCTTGTTATCACGTGCATCAAAGTATATACCGCCATAAGGACCGTTAACAATCAGTTCGTTCTCTCCATCATTGTCAAGATCTACTTTCTCTCCAACAGAAAAGGAGTCCCCTTCTTCAGCGTCCATATTTAAATCAGAAATATAAAATGCCGATGTCAAATCCATGGAGACAACTGCACTTATCGAGCCATCGATAAATGAATCCAACAGTTCCTCTGCTGTCCTTTCCAAATCTGCCTTTTCAACTGCCTGTGTACTGTTTTCCTGCTGATTTGCAGAGATATCTGATGCTTTACCTTCAGTCATCGTTTCCGCTATCTTTGTGGCATGATATAAAAGTTCAGCCTCATCAAAGGAAGATTTTCCGTAATATACATCTATTCCATTTATGTCGTATTCCAGAACATAATAACCAAAAACAGTCTCTCCGTCAGAAAATGCCTGTTCGGGATACTTTATGTAGATTCTGTCATCTTTCATGGTTTCTATATTGGATGAATCAGCTAAAAAGCGATAGGAAGACTCTGATTCATAATCAGAAATATCATAGCCATAGAATGTTTTTTTAATCGATAATCTGCCAGTTCCATCATCCGATAAATAACTATATTCTCCTGTCAGGCTTTCCAACACATCATCTTTACTTTCTGCTGGATTCCTATTGACGGATCCTGCTGCCTCATCATTCTGTGTTTCTTGAACCTCCTTTGTACCGTCACTGATTTCGGTGACACCGCCTGTTACGTCTGCCTGAGTCCCTTTCGGATTCTTAGCCTGCCCGCATGCTGAAAGCATAAGTATGATTACTCCCATAGCCATCGCCATTTTCATTTTTTTCATAATTCATTTTCCTCATTTCTGCACTGCATCCCCAAACCTGTTGAATGCAACTTTCTGTGCCATAATTACATGATACCTGCTTTTCTGTCATGACGTTATATTTATACCACACTGCGGAAAAAATAACATACCATCTGTATAAATGACACATTTTTTGCACAAACGACACAGATTAGTCCTCTAACAACATTCTCCATTTAAAAAACTCCTTCTTAAACTCCTTGCCATGAACCCTGCCGATTGCTATCTTTAACCCATTACAGAGCATGATCTCACGGCTGTTTACACTCTCAATATATTTTAAATTGACTATATACGACCGTTGCACATAAAAAACCAAACGGAGACAGGTTCTGCGCTGTTTCAGATATCCGTCCTTCACAAAAATACGCATTGCCTTCAAGCATGAGGTATCTTGATTTTCTTCCACTGATCTCCACAAGCAGGAGTTCACTTAAGTTTATCTGAATCCGAATCCCGGCAGCATCTTTACAATAAATGAGTCTCTCTTGAATTTCTGTTTTAAAGAAAAATGCAAGTGCCTCTCCAATTTCTTCCAAGTGCATTATCCATGCAATATTCTTCAATGACAGCCTTTATCTTATCCCTCCATACCGCTTCATCTTCCACTATGCATATTCTCATATCCTGCTCTCCTTATCCCCTGGAATACTATTCTTTGAAATGCCATCCTTGGGGATAGCAATACTGATTCAAAACATTACTTCTCCATTTTCCACTATGTTGATTTTCCTCGAAAAAAACAAAATTATAAAACATCCGGAAAATACTGTCCTGTATCAAAAGTGCAAACTTGTACTTGAATTTTGTATCACGCAAATAAACCTTGTTTTTCTTGAAGAGCCGTGAATATACCAAAAAAATACCAAAAATGAAAGCAGATCATTTACTGGATTATGGCATGGAAATTTGTTCCTGAATAAAATATATATAACAAATTATACATATCATCATGCAAACCGCAGTGATCTTATATGATATTATGAAGCACCGCCAAGTTGCCGTCTTATAAGTGACATATAAACACGAAAAAGCGGGATCCACCAACCACTGTGATGAACCCCACAAAACGTTTGATTTTAAGCCATTTCTCAATATTTCCGCCTGCGGGTACCCAACTACGCCATGCCCTTCCATTCCGCGAACTGTCTTCGACAGTTTACACTACATGTCGGTCACGGGCTTCGCCCTATGAGTCCAGTCAGAAACATCCTTTTGTGAGTAAATTCCAACGGCTGTTCCTGCCAGTCCTCGCATGGCTCATTGCCAGCACACATATGGCATCAGTTCAAGATAGCCACCTAAATTGTTGCTAGAAATAACCGTTAAACAGATTCCCGTTGCCAAAATTCGTGTTGTAGACACCCTTGGTGGTATAGGAACTTCCCCGTTCCAGTTCCCTGTCTGCCCCATAATTGATCATAGCAGCCTGGGCAGATACACGGTATCCGTAAGAGCCTGTGTCATGGAACAGGCTCTTTACCCGGGACATATCCGCCTTTAGGAAAGTCTCCTTGTCTATGGACAGGGTATTGTCTGCCCCTATGGTAATTCCCACTTTCAGAAGGGACTTCAAGTTGGTGGCAGAATCGTTTACCATGCGCCCTGCCCTGCCTGTAACGGTATTGCCGTCCACTTCATCCACAGCCTTCACTACGGCATTGTAATTCGTCACAAAGCTGTTTACAGCCTTATAGATGGCCTCCGTATCGTAGCCCTTCACCGTGGTCTCTGTGCCATCCTCATTCCTGGTAGTGATATCCTTCATGGCAAACAGGGACTTGGAACCTCCTGCCAGCAGGGCATCAGCCGAATCCTTCAAGGCATCCGTGGTAGTCTGCACCAGGGCATAGGCTTTGGACTCCTTGCTGGATAGCTTCTCCGCCTTCCGACTGGACTTCTGTTCTGTTCTGCTGCCCTTCGCTGTGCTCTTCACGGAATTGCTTCCCGTCTCATTGTAATAGGCCTTCATCAGCTTTCCATAACTGCCATTCTTAATACTCGCGTAATCTGTCAAGAAATTACTGCCTGCCACATTGGCAGCTCCGCTGCCCAGACTGGAGAACAGAAAGGAACAATCCTGCTTTTCCAACATCCCCATACCATTACCTCCTTGTAATCAACCTCTCTGCAAAGCAAAACGCCCGCAACTATGCATCACAGACCTGCCAGGTATCATATAGTATATCGTCATTTCCGGACATAAATGAAGGGGATCCTGGAAAAATTTGCTGTCATGGCAATATCCCTGCAACAGTTCATGCACTCCCTTCTGCAAAGCCAAAACTGCGGCCTGGAGGTGGCAAGCTACCGCCTTGCCATCTTGCAAGCCTTCATCCATCCAGCCTGCGGATCTCTGATTCCACCACCACACCCTTTTCCCAGGTCATGGACAGTTCCCTGTTTCCCGTAAGGCGCAGTCCTCTCACATACCCTTCGGAAAACTGCCCTGGCAGAGCCGGCAGAAGCTTCAGTTCCCCGCCCCGGTCCTGCACCAGCATATTGGCCATCCCGGCGATGCCGCCGAAATTCCCGTCTATCTGGAAGGGTTCGTGGGCATCCCACAGGTTGGGATACGTGGATCTGGTCAGCAATGTATGCAGGTACTCCCAGGCCCCTTCCCCATCCCCCAGTACTGCCAGAAGATTGATGATCCAGGCGCAGCTCCAGCCCGTATAGCCCCCGCCGTTTTCCAGACGGTGCTTCAGGGAGATCCGCACTGCCTCTTCCATGGCGGGATCCCCTGCCCAGAGATCCGAGGGGTACAGGCCGTACAGATGGGACAGATGCCTGTGCCCCGGTTCCACCTCCTCATATTCCCGGAACCATTCCAGGATCTGACCGTAGCTGCCGGTCTGGACCGGCCAGAGTTTCCCCAGACGCTCCTTCACCTCCTCCATGAAGGGCTCCTGGATCCCCAGGATCTGGCAGGTAGACAGATACCGGCCGAACACCTCCTGGGTCAGTTCCAGGTCCATGGCAGAAGCCATGGTGACTGCACAGGGATTCCCCTCCGCGTCATAAAATTTGTTCTCCGGGGAAGTGGAGGGGCAGGTGACATACTTTCCCTCATAAGGTACCAGCCAGTCCACCAGGAACAGGGCCGTATCCCGGAGCAGGGGATATGCTTCCCGGCGCAGGAATTCCTGGTCCCCGGTATACTGGTAGTAATTGTAGAATTCCTGGACCAGCCAGGCCATGCCCATGGGCCACATGGACCAGCAGACACAGCCATCCCTCCCTATTTCTTCACCATAACCGATTCCCACCGGGTTGGTAGCATACCACCCGTCTGCATTGTGATGATGTACTGTCCCTCTGCAATGGTAATGGATCCTTGCTGTCTTCTTCCCCTTCTCTGCCAGCTTCTTCACGAAGCGGAAATATGGCTCCATGCATGCCTCCAGGCCGCAACTTAGGGCTGGCCAGTAATTCATCTCCAGATTGATATTCGTGGTCCAGTTACAACTCCAGGGTGCCTGGAACTTCCAACTCCAGATCCCCTGTAAATTAGCCGGAAGACTCCCTTCCCTGGAAGAGGCGATCATCAGATACCTGCCAAACTGGAAATAGAGGGCAAACAAACCATTGTCCTCCTCTCCCTCCCGCAGCTTCTGCAGGCGGATATCCGTGGGATCCTCCTTCTGGGGACCCAGGTACAGTTCCACCTTCCTGTAGATCTGCTGGTAGTCCCGGATATGTTCCGCCTTCCATCCGGCATACTCCCCTTCCAGTTTCGCGGGGGTATATACCTCCAGCACCAGTATGATCCGGGATGCCTTCCCGACCCGGAGTACCCCCTGGCCTGTCTGCAGGATCCCGTCTGTATCTACCACCCGGATCCTGCCCTGGAAGCTTTTCCCCCGGTAGCCCCAGACCACAGCCTCCTCCCCTTTTCTCACATAGGAAGGATCCAGGTGCTCCGGACACCGCCCGGTGAACCTAAGGCCCCCTTTTTCCTCCGTAACCTGGCAGCGCAGTTCTGATTCCAGGGATATGTCCACCTCCATCACCGGCCTGTCTGCCTCCAGCAGCAGGAAAATGGCATTTCCCGGATAGGAGGCAAATGCCTCCCTGTGATAATGGATACCTTCCACGTCAAAATCCACAGTGGCCACAGCCTCCTCCAGATGCAGCCTGCGCTCATAATGCTTCACCTTATCCGGGGACAGGTTCCCATAGACCAGATTCAAGTTGCCCAGGGGCAGATAGGACTCATTATACTCCCCCAGCATATGCTCCTGGATCAGCCGTTCAGCCGCCCCATTCTCACCGGCGAAGACCAGTTTCCGCACCTTCCCCAGACTCTCAAAGGCGTGGGGATTGTCCTTCTCCCGCTCATACCCGCTGATGAGGGATTCCTCGTTCAGTCCGATCCTCTCCCTGGATACGCCTCCCCATATCATGCCTCCCAGCCTGCCATTGCCGATGGGGAGAGTTTCCTCCCAGACAGTGGCCGGTTGGTTGTAGTACAGTTCCAGTTTCTGTGTGGCCCGTTCTCTTTCCATTGTCATCATGTCTCCGTTTCCCTGTTTATATAGTCATTTTCTCTTATTATGCTGATCCCTGTATTTCCCCGGTGTTATGCCTTCACTTTTACCGGAAAAGCGGATGAAATTCTGGACACTGCTGTAATGGAGCTGTTCTGCAATGTTTGCCACTATCACGAAGTATGACCTGGATATCCTCACGCTTCATCATTTCCCAGTGGATTCCCACCAGACCGTAACCACAGAGCATCTTCATCTCGTCTGAACTCATTTTATCAAGAAACTCCAGACATGCCCATACCTCTGCCTCTGTTTTTGCCGCTTTTGATACCGTGAAAAAAGTCGTCTGCTCTGCTGCCATGGTATGAGGCTGGGAGGAATCATCCCTTGCGATAAAAATGAACTTAATATTGCCAGCTTCTTTGAATAACATTCTACTCAAATTAGCTGGCGAGTTTGGGGCGTGTATTGTGTTTTTTATTTGCTATTTCGGGATTGTAAGTGCTATGAGCAGACGATATATATCCCTCTGCTTAAGAGCCGCCAAAGTAATTAGACCAGCCGACAGCAATAGACAATCAAAGAGCACAGCCTAAAGAGCCACGCTTCATCAACAAAAAACGGTCTACTACTTTCGGTACTCCAAGATTTCTTATGCCACCATCGGGTTTTGATATCTCCACCCTTCGGACGGGTTGCGGCTTATATTTCCTCGTCCGCAACTGTTCCTTGATGCTTTCGCCGTTTTCCGAAAAATATGCGCCAAGCTCTTCCACGGTCATTCCGTCTATTCCTGCCACCTCTTTGTTTCTGAGGACTTGCAAATACGCCGCACTGAAATTAATCCTGCTTAATATCTGCTCCATGAGACTACTTGTGTCCATGCGTTGTTTCCTTTCTGCCCCTTTTACCTTTGCCGCCTTTGAAGTTATCAACAGACGTATGCTCCGGCTACAAAGCGGAACGTACTTCAACTGATTGATTGTTCAGCCCTTTGCTCCATTCCCATTACAGGAACTTCCTCGCTGCTTTGGCTTGCGCTGTACAGCCACTCAGTCCAGAAGCTCTCCCGCATAGTCAAGCCACTGCTGCGCAATGACCTGGTGTCCGCAGACAGTGGGATGAACCCCATCCCAGATCCAGTACTCTGCTTCCCTGACGGATAGCAGTTCCTGGAATTTTGCCTGCAAAGGGACAAAGACAGCCCTGTTTTTCTCCGCCACAGCCCTGGTCTTCTCCTGCAGCGGCTCGATCAGTTTTTTCCAGGATGCAAAATCTTCTTTTCTGGCACCCACTGGCATGACAAAGGGTTCACACAGCACGATTCTGGTCTCCGGATTTTGCTGTAGCACTTCATCCAGCATCATCTGGTATATTTTTTCGAACCTTTCCGGGGAAGAACCCGCTCCATCATTCAATGTGCTGCCACAGTCATTGATTCCCACGAAGACACTCAGGACATCGGGTTTTAGGCAGAGCGTGTCTTCCTTCCACCTTCCATACAAATCCGCAATCCGATTTCCGGATACACCCCTGTTGTAAAAACGGAGATTCTTCTCCGGATATCTGCACCCCATGGCCGCGTTGATCAGAAAAGCATACCCGTGTCCCATCTGGTGATTCAGATCCCACTCATTCTCTTTTCCCTTCAGTCGTCCGCCATCCGTGATAGAGTCCCCTTGAAATAATACTATTTTTTCTGCTTTCTTCCTTTCCATATGGCGCTACCTTACCTTTCTGAAGCAATATACATTACATTCGTATACTGCAATATAATGCAGCAATTCTTCCTGTATCAGAATATATTCACCTTTTCATGCTACTTCTCCCGCCTGCCTGCCAAAAGAATGCATTGAAAAAGACCCTGCAGACAACCTTCATCTTCTACAGGATCTCTTCTCATGGAAGCAAGGAGGATCGAACTCCTGACCTTTCGCGTGTGAGGCGAACGCTCATCCCGGCTGAGCTATGCTTCCGCTTCTGGCAGTCCCTACAGGCTTGCTGCCGTGAACATGTTTTATTATACCACTATCCGGGAAAAAAGCAAGTCCTAATTTTGTTTTTTTACAACACTTCATCCGTCAGCTCTTCCTGCTCCTGTTTCTCTTCCTCTTCCTCCTGCTGGATTCCTCCTATGTCATTGCGCTCATCAAGCAGTTTCTCCACTTCATCCTTCAGTTTCCGGGACACTTCATTGATGCCGTCCTGCACCACCTCCCCATAGGCAGCCTCAATGGCCGATACCATCATGCTTTTCTTTGTTTCTGCCATCCCTCCCAAAGGGTCATCTCCAAGATGCTGTATCCTGCATTCCTGTGCATCCTGCAGGTTCTGTAGTCCCCGGCCTCTGTCATCTTCCATACTCTTGTAAATGAACGGCATCTTTTCCTGGAAATCCTTCATCATCCCGGCTATTTCTTCGTCCGTGAAACCATCATCCTCCAGAGCGGTCCGGATACCCTCACTTTCACGAAAAACTCCCCTGGTGACAGAATCCGCCCTGTCCAGAAACTGATGTCCCTCGTCATTCAAGCCAGCAATCGCTTCGTCCACACCGCCTGCGTGTATCATGGATGCCACCGTAAATTGAACTGCTGATTTCTGAATGGTATCACCTGCAAAGCCCAGGGATTGATTCCGGCCAGCAAGTGTGACTTCTTTCCCGTTGCCGGTTTCTGCCCCACCAGCTTCTGCTTTGCTGTTTTCCTGCCCGTCCCCTGCCTCTTCTGCCGCCTCCATCGTCTTGAGCAGCGTCAGCAGATCCCGGTTGTTCTCATCGATCTCTTTCTGGTATTCCCCGGACTGCATAGCCATCTGCTGCGCTTCCCTGGCACGTCTCATATTCTCTTCCATCTGGAACTGCTTCTGGCTGCGCATGGCCTCCCGCACAGCCTGCTCTTTCTCAACTGTATCCATGTCTTTTTTCTTGTTATAAGAATGGTTCAGGTAGTCCGCCGTGTCTTCCAATTCCTTGAGTTTCTCACGGTAGCTCCTTTTCATATCTTCATTCAGCCTGGATTCCTCCTGCTGACGGAGCAGCATCCTCTCCGCTTTCGCGCATCCGGCGTCCTTCTCTTTCTCCTCTGCCTGCTGCCTGCCAAGCTCTCTCCCCTTCCGGGAAATCGTAACCTTACACTCTGCGCCGAATATACTGTCCCCGGGCTGTACCTGGTTCCCATTTCCCTGCCTGTTCCATCCTGCTGCCATATTCGCAGCATTTAACGCCACCGCCTTAACCTGCATACCTGTTTCCCCCATTCCGTTGAATATATACTGCAACTCCTTTTGCATGATGCCCATCAGGATTCCCTGGCACATGTATATTATATATCGTCATATTTTTAATTTCTAAAGCTTTCCTGGACTCCTAAAGCTTCCTCTGCGCCTTTCCCTGTCTGTTCTCTTCTATAGATTCCATACGCCACCGCCGCCGTCACATACTCTGTTGTACAAAAAGCGTACCACACACCCTTCGCTCCCAGCAGTCTGCTGAGAACATAAGCCACTGGCAGGATCACCACCACATATCTGGCCAGGGAGATATACAGGGATGACGCTCCCTTCCCCAGTCCCTCCAGGGCCCCGGAACAGGTGACAGAGACAGCCGACACTACGAATCCCAGGCTGATGATGTGCAGCGCCCTCACCCCGATTCCTATGGTCTCCGGGCTGGCAGTAAAGAGGCCGACCAGCTTATTGGGAATCATCCAGCACAGAACCGTTCCCACAAACATGACACCTATAACAAGGCCCAGGGTAGTCCGGAAAATCTTCTCCACACGTTTGTACTCCCCGGCTCCATAATTATATCCAACCAATGGCCGGATTCCCTGGATAATGCCATTTGCAGTCAGATAGATAAAAGTCTGTAGTTTATAATAGGCGCCGAGAACCAGCACATATTTTTCCGAAAATCCCGCCAGGATTCCATTCAGCACACAGATCAGTAAAGAAGGCAGGGCCAGATTCAGTGTGGCCGGGATCCCAACGACATACAGCCTGGAAAGGATTCCTTTGTCCGGCCGCAGATACTGCACTGCTATCTTCACCGGAATGGGCCGGATCCTGTAACAGACAAGGTACACTGCCAGCGTGATACATTGTCCGATGCCTGTGGCGTAGGCAGCGCCTGCAATCCCCATCTGCGGAAAAATCCCTATCCCGAAGATCATCAGCGGATCCAGAATGATATTCGCAACAAATCCACACATCATGCTGATCATGGATATCTTCATATTGCCCACCGACTGGAATATCTTCTCGCAGGACAATCCCAGACCGATCACCGGCGCAAACAGAAACGCCCGGTCTGCGTACACCAGCGCCATATCCCGCACCACCTTCTCCGGGGAGAAAGCACCCAGAAACAAGGGCATGAACCCAATTGCCGTAATGGCTAACACCACCCCGTGGACAAAACTGAAAAAGGTACCCTGGGTAGCCGCCTGGTTCGCCCTCTTAGCATCACCGGCCCCCAGGCTGAATGCCACGATGGCATTGATTCCGATGCCGAATCCTATGGCGATGGCATTGATCAGATTCTGGACCGGATATACAAGAGCCAGGGCTGTCATGGCATCCTCGCTGAGCTTCGCCACAAAATAGCTGTCCACAATGTTGTACAGGGAATTGACCGCCATGGAGATCACCATGGGCAGTGACATGGACAGTACCAAGGGCAGTATCTTCTTCTCTTTCATAAATGTCTGATTCATTATACTCCTACCTCCCTGTGCGCTTTAAGCACACATATCTCCAGACCCGGGGCATGGACTTCTCCTGTCGAGGCCCACCGGCTTCCTGCCACCGATTGCCTGCCTTCTGTATGCAATATAATACGGCACACACAAACGCCACGCAGTTGTCTGTCCCTTTACAGACAATTGCGTGGCGAAAAAAGATTCCTCTTGAAAAATCCACTCCCTTGCGGGTTTTATGTGCCCATTATAAGATAGGCGTGATGATATTGCAAGCCTTTTTTCAAGCTTACCCTCATTCCCACATTACCACACTCTGCCCATTTGCCGGGGCAAAGCATTTCCTCACTTGACTGCCATAGCAAAGTGTCACTTCCCGCCCCCTGACAGACTGTAGCACCGTTTTCACAGGCCGTCCCTGCTCCCAGTATAGATCCAGCGTGATTCCGCCACGCAGGACGGCTCCCTCCAGGCGTCCCTCCGGCCAGGCTTCCGGCAGGGCTGGCAGCAGCCGGATGCAGTCCCCGTGACTTTGTATCAGCAGCTCCATCACTGCCATGGAAAATCCCGTATTCCCGTCCAGTTCATACACTTCCATGAAGGAACCAGCTCCCCTGGTAGGCGGATGCATCACCAGCAGGTTACCCCCTGTGAGCTGTGTCTGCATACTGCGCAGGTGGCGGTACACCTGATCCGGTTCCCGGAGCCTTGCACTGTAAAGGGTCAGCAGGGATCTGGCCCAGCCCGTGTCCTCCCAGTTCTCATAAGGAGTCAGCTTGGCCTGTATGGAAGCTGCTGCCGCCCTGGCCAGCCCGGGCGTGTCCTCCAGGGTGATCTGGCTGTAGGGGAACAGTCCCAGGAGATGACTGGTATGCCTGTGCTGGAGATCCGCAGCCGGGTAATCATGCTGCCACTCCGCCAGGGTGCCATCCGACAGGATGCGGTAGGGCAGCAGTCTGGGCAGGGCTTTTCCCACCCGAGCCAGAAGGCCTGCCCAGTCCATCCCCGGTTCCCTCCTGCCGCACTGCTCCAGCTTTCCGCCCGGTTTCAGTCCGCCACCCGGTTCCGGCTCTCCTCCTGGATTCAGTCCCCCATCCGGTTCCGGCTTCCTACCCTGCTCCTGTCCGGAAACCATATCCGCCCCGGTTTCCTGCCGCTGCGCTCGCCCTGTATCTTCCAGGCCTTCACTGCCCCTTACGGCCCCCTGGCACTCTCCGATCCCCAGTTCCCGGCAGATCTCCACATATTCCAGGAACAGTTCCCGGATCATGCCCATCTCATAGGTGCAGCCCATGGAAGCGAAATATTTCTCTCCCTCCACCAAAAAAGCGTTTTCCGGTGAAATAGAAGGTCCTCCCACCAAATGTCCTTTCCCGTCTTCACACAGATAGTCCAGGAAAAAGCCCACCGCCTCCCCAATAACCGGCAGTGCCCGCTTTTCCAGGAAATCCTTATCCTGCCCATATCGGTAGTGTTCCAGATAATCCGAAGCCTGCCAGATGCCTCCCGTGGGACAGGGAGAAAGGGATTCATTCCAGTAGGGTGCCGCATATCCCCAGGCATTGGAAACCAGTTCTCCCACCCATCCATCATAACCATAGCAATTCCGGGCGGTTAGACGCCCGTTGGGAACCAGGCATTGCTCCATCCATCTGAACAGTGGTTCATGACATTCCCCCAGATTGCCTGGTTCACTGATCCAGTAGTTCATCTGGGTATTGATGTCCAGATGCATATCACAGGTCCATCCGATCTGGCAGGCCACATCATCATTCCAAACCCCCTGGAGGTGGGCAGGCAGAGGGGAATCCTGTCTGGAAGAGGACAGGAGCAGGTATCTACCATACTGGTACATTAGTTCCGTCAGATGCCTGTTATCCCCACCGCTTCTTACTTCTTCCAGCAATGTTCCCGCCGTTTTTGCTTCTTCCCCCTTCTCCTTTTTCCCCAGCCACAGTCTCTGCCTGCCCATAAAAGCAGCTATATCCTGCACATGGCGCTCCCGCAGCCTGGTGTACCCTGCCATTCCCTGGCATACCCTGGCCTTCACCTGCTGCCAGGCCTTCTCCCCGGCGTTCTTTTCCTCTGTCCACACTTCCATGGCCAGATAAAGCACTGCCCGGTTTTCTTCTGCACATACCTTTACCGCCCCGCACAGCCAGGCACCTTCCGTCCCATCGCTGTGGACGGTCTCCAGTGCCCTTGTCCGGAAACACAGCAGGCCGTCCTCCTCCCAGGTCCAAAAGGGATTCCTGCCGCCATCAAAGGAAACTTCCAGAGACAGATTCCCAGACTCCCTCATACCGTCTGTCTCCTCCAGGTAATATACAAACACCTGGTCCGGATGGGAGGTAAAAGCCTCTCTCCTGTGGTGTCTTCCACAGGGCCTGGCATCCCCTGCCCCTGCAGACTTTCCAGCCATGTTTACAGCGCTGCCAACGTCCCCTGGCTTCTTACCGTCTATGTCCCCTGTTCCGTACATACAGCCTGCAAGACCTCTGTCCAGATCCAGGAATCTCCTGTATTCCCTCAAGGTATCCACATTCCCGTCCCCGATCCGGATGTGCAGCTTTCCCACTGGCAGATTGGTGCCGTAGTTACCACGTTTTCCCATCATCTTGCCGGTCTGTCTGTATACCTCCCCAAAATCCCCTGCCAGGGCTGCCCATCTGGCTCCGGCAAAGGCCTCCGGGCCCTGGACCGGATAGGGATCTGCATTTCCGGATCCGGAGAAGAAAGCCACGTGTGACAGTTCCACGATCTCTTCTCCAGGGCGTCCATATATGACCTGGCCCATATGCCCATTTCCCAGCAGACATCCCTGCTGCCAGGCTTCCGCCCATGTATCAAACAAAATCTGATTACCCTCTGTCATTTCCTTCCTGCCTCCTTCTATATCCCCACAGTCCCTGCCTGTAGCCATTTTGTGCCTTGTCCAGGTCATTGTCTTTCCCTGTATTGCCAGATGCCTGTAGCTTGCCACGCCTGTTCCCGGCTCCTGTCCTTTTGAAGTATCCCGGACAGGAAAACCGGCTGCCATGGATACCCACAACAGCCGGCCTGCGTCTTTCAAGCTTGGGACTCCCCTGCAAGCTTACTCGTAATCCTTCACAATTTCAAGTGCTTTCTCCCATTCCTGGGTGTAGTACTCTGTCACCTGGTCCAGGCCAAGCTGCTTCGCCTGGTCTGTCATCTCCTTCCACAGGGACTCGAACTGTGCCTCATCCTTGGCATATACCATCTGCCAGGAGTACTTCTTCACGATCTCACCAATCTGGGTGATCACGATCTCTAAGTCATCCCCAGCAGGGGTGATCATGTTCACAGCCTGGGTGGAATCTGCAATCATATCCCTGGGTTCCAGGTACTCGGACAACACGGTGACACCGCCCAGGAACTCGTTCACTTCCTGCTTCATCAGGGACGGGTTCCTTCTCAGCCAGGAAGGCCAGTACCTATAACTCATGGTATAGCCGTTGTCCATCACAGTTGCTGCCTGGGGTCCCAGTGTGTTGAAGCTGTACACGCCGTCCCGGAATGCACCGCCGCCCATCTCTTCGGGTACCAGCAGTTCTGTATTCTTGGAAACGATATCTTCCTCGATCACATAGGGCTCACCGTTCTCATCAAAGTCCCAGATGGTTCCCTGGGGACCATTTGTCAGATAGAAGCATACCTCCGGATCATACAGCCAGTTCAGCAATTCCAGGGCTGCATCCAGGTTCTTGGTATCCTTTGCAATGGCGAAGTACCAGTTACGGCCTATGGTCTGCTCCGGTGCATTGTAGAGCTTCATGTCGTTTGCCACCACGCTGGCCATACCGTCTACCTTCTCCTCATTGTTCTGGTTGTCGGTGGTGTAGCTGCCGGCCAGCCAGGAGAACCAGGAAAACATGACACGGCCCGCGCTGAACTTCGCTTCCACGTCCGCATAGGTCTGGGACATGGAATCAGGATCCAGAAGACCTCTCTGGTTGGCGTCAAAGTAGAACTTCAATGCCCTTTTATAGAAGCTGTCATCTGCCAGAAGGGACTTGGTCTCCTTGGTGATGATATTGGTCTCCATTAAGGGGGACACATACTCGGTGTCAATGCCATACATGAAGGACAGGGTAGAGATCTCCAGGGCAGTCACATTATCCCAGTCGGAGAACAGGGAGAAACCATATACCTTTTCCCCTGCCTCTGTGGTAGGCTTGTACTCTACCATCTTCTCCACTACATCCAGGTAATCCTCCAGGGTTCCTACTTCTGGCTTGCCCACCTGTTTGTAGGCATCCCACTGCAGCAAGGGCACCCAGTTCAAGGAGTTGTAAGCGGTAGGGCCAATTGCCACAGGCATCAGATACAGATGGCCTGTGCCGTTGCTGGTATAATCCTGGGAATATCTCACCGCATTGTCATAAATCTCCTGCCCGAAAATGTTGGGCAGCTTATCCTTGTACTCATCCAGGGGCAGAAGCATATCTGCGTCCATGGCCAGTTGTGCCTGATCCAGACCCTTTAAGCCTACCAGGTCGGGCAACTGCCCAGCCACCAGATACTGCTGCAGCTTGGTCTCCACCTCATTGCCGGTGGGATCAAAATTAATCTTCATCTTTAGGTCATCATAGAGCTTTTTCGCTCCCCAGCCCTGCCAGATACCGGATTCCCCGGTAACTGACTGCATGATGAATGCGGACACCGTGGTCTCCTCCCGTTCTGTCTCCTGCCCCGTGGCAGATTCCGAGCTGGAACCTTCGCTCCCTGCATCGGAAGACTGACTTTCGCTGGAACCGCCTGTCCCACTGCCGTCCTGTCCGGAATCATTTCCGCAGGCTGCCATGGAAAACACCATGGCTGAAGACAATAGCAATGCCAATAACTTTTTCTTCATTTTGAGCCTCCATTCTTTTCACTCTTTTCTTTATGATAAAGCAGATATCTGCTTATATCCTTATAGCCTTTAACTCTCTTCCTATTTTTAGCCTTTCACAGCACCAATCATCATACCCTTTACAAAATATTTCTGGAAGAAGGGATACACCACCAGTATGGGCAGGATCGTCACAATACAGACTGTATATTTGATGGTCAACGGAGAAATCATTGTGGCAGGATCCATTTCTGCCATCATCTCCGGATTCTCCCTGGCAATCTCAGCCAGGGTATTGGCTTCCTTCAGATAGCGGTAGAGCACATACTGCAGGGTCTGTAAGCTCCGGTTCTTGGTATACAGCACCGTGTCCATCCAGTTGTTCCACTGTCCCACCGCTGAGAATACGGCGATGGTAGCCAGGATCGGCTTACACAGGGGCATCACGATTCTTGTGAACCGCACCATGTACCCGGCTCCGTCTATCTCTGCCGACTCCTCCAGGGACTGGGGCAGGGACTCCATATAGGTCTTCACCAGGATCAGGTTAAAAGGCGTCACACAGCAGGGCAGGATGTACACCCAGAAAGTGTCATAGATCCCGATGGTTCTGTAAGTCAGGAAGGTAGGAATCACTCCTGCGCTGAAATACATAGTAATAATAACAAAACGATAGAATATTTTTTTATGCCAGTATTCCGCCCTGGAAAAGCAGTAAGCCGGAAACGCCGCACAGATGATGGTGAAGATGGTTCCAAGCACTGTCCTGGCAAGGGATACCATGCTGGCACCGGGCAGTTCTTTCAGCGACAGTACCTTCACGTAATTGGATAAGTGGATCCCCCTGGGAATAAAACTGATCCTTCCTGTAGCCACCAGGGAATTATCGCTTATGGTATTGATGAATATGTAGTAAAACGGGTAGATACAAATAATGGTAAACAAGCCGAATACCAGGCAGATCACAATATCTATTATGTGATCCTGCCATGTCCGTTTCTCCACGGAACGGCTATCCTCTTCTTTCTGTTTCCTGGCCATGATGCCTCCTTTCTAGAATATGGATGAACCCCTGATCTTCTTGGACAGCGTGTTCGCAATCAATACTAACAGCACACTGATCAAGGATTTCCACATACCCACTGCAGTCGCATAGGATATATTCCCCTGCTGCAGACCGTACCGGTATACATACAGATCCAGCACTTCGATATAATCCTGTGTCATGGCATTGGAGAACACCAGATACTGATCGATGCCGTTGTTGATGATATTGCCTATCTGCAAGACGAACATCACGAAAAAGGTGGGGATCAAATGAGGTGTGGTAATATGCCACATTTTCTGGAACCTTCCGGCACCGTCAATATTGGCGGCCTCATAGATCTCAGAATCAATGGAGGTAATGGCGGAGATATACACAATGGCCCCCCAGCCCAAGCCCTTCCACAGATGATATCCCAGCATCTTCAGCCACATATGGCTGGTGGTGGTCAGGAAATTCACCGGTGTATCTACAGCCCCGGCTCCCACCAGCAGGTTGTTCAGCAGACCTTCTGTGGAAAACAAGGCGAAGAATGCAGCATATACCAGTACCCAGCTAATGAAATTCGGTATGGTAGTCAAGGTCTGTACCAGCTTACGGTACCCTTTGGAGCGGATCTCCATCAGGAACATAGCAAAGATCATAGGAAGGATCATGGTAGCCATATACAGCAGGTTAATACCCAGAGTATTCTTCATCACCCGGAAAAACTGATCCCGCAGCACCGGATTATTGAAGGGAGCCACAAACCATTTGAAACCTACAAACTCACAGTCAAATAGTGCCTTGCCAGGTTTGTAATTAAAAAATGAATAGGACCAGCCTGCCAGCGGTAGATAGGAAAAGACCAGAATCCCTATCAAGAATGGCAGTGACAGAAGAAATAGCCTAAACCCCGCTTTATCCCGGGGTGATTTCTTCTTTACAGCATTTGTTTTCTGCATACCTTCTCACACCTCTTTTTGTTCTGTAATCTTTCAATTGATATTGACAACTATATTATATCTGTCACCTTATCCAAAGGTAAATTGAACAAATTACAAAAGCTTATACATTTTTACAATTTATTCCCTGATTTTCAATGCTTCATTTGTATGTTTTGAATAATTGTTTTCCGAAAAAAAATTTAATTATAGGACACAAAGACTTATGATGCAACCCCTTCCAGTTTTTTACTTTGAAAAACTTCAAACTTTCCATATTTTTATAACTTTCCACTCATTTGGGGAGTATGGTAAAATGGCTGATAAGAGCAAGCAGATTCCGGATGATAAACCCGTTTCGTTATCAGGAGGTTAAGATGAGCCGCAGACACTGTCATGAAAAAAATTATAGTTTTTTCTCCCGGATGCTGCTTATCTGTACGGCATTGCTGGCTGCCTTTTCCATCATTGCCAGTATGATTGTAGCCTACCTTTCCTTTCGGTATGAGCAGACCCAGTATCTGAAGTCCTATGACCTGGCCGCTATGAATCTGTCAGATGCTTTTGCCAGCCGGTATTCCAGCTTCCAGGTCCTGGCCGGTAAATTTCTGTCCAATGGCCAGTGTGATGCCCGGTTGTGTGAACTGCTGGAAGCACCATCCTATGAAGATGTCTCCCCTGCCACCCGGAATTACTGCATCAGACTGCTGGCGGATATCTGCCTGGATGACCGCTATCTGCGGGGGTTCCTGATACTTGCCCCAGCCCAGGGTCAGCTTTACTGTTACACCGATTCCAGATCCTATCTCTCCTATACAAGTGGTCTGGATGGCCTGCCCCTTCCCGCCCCTTTTTCCGGGGAGGCCCTGGACCTGGATACCATAGGCAGGCTGCTTGCTGCCTGCAATGGTGCGGATGCCGGACACAATATCTTTTATGGTATGACCGCCACGCTCTATCGGAGTCCTTCCACGCCCTTAGGTTACCTGATCCCCCTGTACTCTGTGTCCGAATACACAGATATCCTATCAAATTTCAGCCTGGAACAGCAAAATACTTTCACCATCACGGATGAGGCAGGCCGCCTTTTTTTCCACTCGGATCCCTCTACTTTCCTGGATGCCTCCTCCTGTTATACAGGTACCTTCCACAACAGGCAATATGGCTTCCATGTTACCTATTATACGGCCAGGCATGGACTCCCGGTCAGTTCCATCACTTACCTGATCATTCTCTTTGCCCTGGTGGTGACCCTGTTCTCCTTTAGCCTGTACTATATCACCTACTACCTGTCCCACCGGAACATACGCCGAATCCTGGATGGCATGAAACATTTTTCCCTGGATGATCTGACCTACCGCATCGAGAAACCCTCCGAACGCAATGAGTTCACCCAGATCATAGACGGCTTCAACACCATGTGCCAGGAACTACAGCGGAATGTGGAGCGCTCCTATGTCTATGAACTGCAGCAGAAAAAAAGCGAGCTTTACGCCCTGCAGACCAGTATCAACCCCCATTTCCTCTACAATACCCTGGAAATCATCCGGGCACAGGTCATAAGCAGCAGACAGGCCGATGCCTCCCAGATGATCCTGCTGCTGTCCAAGATCTATAGGACCCAGATCAATTCCAGCATATTCGTGACCCTGGAGGAAGAAGTGGAACTATGTGAAAACCTGATGATCCTTTACCAGTACCGTTTCCAGAATTTTGACTATGAATTTGACATGGATGAGCGGGTATCCCGTTATGCACTGCCTAAAAATACCCTGCAGCCTCTGATTGAGAATTATTTTGTCCATGGCATTGTGTCCGAACGCCAGGATAATCTCTTTTTCCTGTCCATAGATTCCTCCTACCGGCAGGAACGGCTCTATATCCACCTGGTTCTTGGCAACAACGGACACCCCATTTCCGCAGAGCGTATACAGATACTGGAAGAGGCTCTGAAGTCCGACCTTTTCTCCCAGAAAGATGCCGTTGGCTTTGCCTTGACCAATGTGAACAGCCGGATGCGCATTGTCTTCCACAACGACTGTCAGATGCATATCAGCTCCGGCAAAGAGGGAATGCAGTTCCAGATGGAACTGTTTTTCCCGGCTATTACAGTGGAACAGTTGAAGGAATCCTTTACCTGACCCCATATCGCAAATAACCCAACCACAACCGGCAGGGCATGGAATACGTCAAGAAATCTGAAACTAATTTTTCCAAAATGGATTGCTATGTGTGCAGGAGGGTGTTAAACCTCCCTCCTTAAGCGCACAAGGAGGTGTAGACATGTATCAAGCTGTAATCGTAGATGATGAACCATTGATTGTAGACGGACTTGTAAAAGCAATAGAGTGGGCCGGTTTCCATATTGAGCTGGGACTGGCCACCACGGATCCCCAGGCTGCCCTGGACTATATCCTGGCAAATCCTGTACATATTGTCATAACCGATGTGTCCATGCCCGGTCTGAACGGTCTGCAGCTGATCCAGGCCGTCAAGGCGGCAAAACCTTCTGTCTTCTGTATCGTCCTAAGTGCCTACGACAATTTCGAGTACGCCAGGACAGCCCTCCGGTACGGCGCAGAAAATTATCTGCTCAAACCCCTGGATCCCGATGAACTGTCTGACACCATCAGCCAGATCATCAGCCATATCCAGGAGCGTGAACAGCTCAACACCACCTATGGACGTTCCATGATGACCTTCCGGAACGCCTTCACCGAGCAGTGGCTGAAGAATCTCCTCAGCAATGGGGAACTGGCCAACAAGGCACAGCTTCTGGGCATTAACCTGGATGCCCCCAGTTTCACGGTAGCCGTGTTCTCCTGCCCCAGAGGCGGGGAGACACAGATGTCCCGTTTTTTCGACCTTCTGCTCCAGTACCTGCCCGGCCACTATACCGGTAATTTCTATTTTGAGACCCCCCTGCGGCTGGTGGGGGTGCTATCTCCCATCTCCTGCCGGGAACCGGATGCCGGTGCTTTCCTGGCCCCCATCTTAAGGGCTGCTGCCTCCAATGGGATACGCATCTTCGCCAGCGTGGGACCTGCCGTACAGGATTCCTGCCAGGTACACCAGAGTTTCCACCAGGCAGACCGTTTCTCTTTCCTGGAATATACCGGACTGCCCTTTGTGTTCTGCCAGGAACAGCCAGGGCTGGAGGCATCCACCAGAAAAGCCCTGGAGGCCTACGATGGCGGACGGGATCCCGGAAGCTGTTTCCAGGAACCATTTGCCCGATTTGACCCTGCCCTATGTTGCTATTATATATTGTCACAGCGCATCGCCATGTTCTGCAAAAAAGAATGCGAACTCCAGGACCGGAATCCGGAGCTGGCTGCCACCCTTGCCCTTCTGCCCCTTTCTCCCAAAAGCGGGGACAGCACATCCACCCAGGATGCCCTGCCCCAGGATTACCTGGATTTCACAATACGTTTTCTAAAGGACAGTGACCCTCTGCTGGCCAGGATGCAGCAATCCATGTACCCTATGGTGGACGCCGTAATCAAGACCATACACGAATTTTCCGACAAGGATATCTCTCTTAAAACCCTGGCAGCCCGGCTGAACGTGACCCCCTCCTACCTGGGCACCGTATTCCATCAGCAGACCGGTTACTACTTCAACGATTATCTGACCGATGCCAGACTGAAATACGCCGCCCACCTGCTGGAGAATACAGATATGAAGATCAAAGACATTGTGGACAAAATCGGGTTCTCCAGCCAGACTTATTTCAACCGTTCCTTCAAAAGGTATTTTGACACCTCTCCCATCCAGTACAGGCGGGACAAAAAAATCGGGGCATTGCACTAATGCCCCGGTCTTTCTATTTCATCCAGAGTCCTTCCACTTCCATGTCCTTGTTGAAAGACACCGTATAGGTCACGTTTCCTTTTTCGTAGGCTGCCACAATCACTGCCACAGCCATGTCCTCTCCCTGGGCACTCTTCTGTCCTACCACAGCCATACTCTTATACTCCCGGAAGGCTCCTGTCTTCTCATTCATCATCTCCATGTTAGCAGCCAGTGTTTCCGCAGAGATGGCTTCCTGCATAGCCTGGCTCATCATGGCGGTATCTGCCTCATACGCCCCGGCAATCAGGTTGTCCACCACTGTCTGGGCCGCTGCCTTCACCTGCTCCTCCTCAAATACATCCGCAAGCTTAGTGGAACTACAGCCTGCCAGCAGGCAGACCAGACACAGAATAGGCAGTATCAGGGCAGTCCTCCTTTTCTGTCCCACAATGGGCCTTTGTCTTTCCGGGTTCAGTTCCCCTTTTGTTTTCTCTGTGATTACAAGATTTCCTTCCATGTTTTTTTTCCTCCAGTCTCTCCTATTTGTGTATTTGTCTTATTCACTGCTCTTTCTCACTCCACTTTCTTTTCCCTGGCATACATTCCCAGACCAAGGGCCAGCGTCAAGATAGCACTAACCGCCCCAAAAAGCTCAATGCCCAACACGCCTACACTGAATGCATTTCCCAGGATCACAATGGCAGCATCCATCAAAGTGTGCAGCAGGATGGCGATCCCCAGCCACAGCACCTGCCTGCCCCGGCGGATTCCATGCATCACCAGCAGGGAAGCCCCCACATGAAAAGCCATGGCGTAAAGCCTCTCCACCCCGCCCAGGAACACTCCGCCTGCCTCCAGGGGAAAGAGCGATGCCTGTCCGGCCAGTACCATCACAAGTATCACCATGAAATTGATACCCACCAGCAGCATTGCCTCGATTCCCCCATGTCCCAGTCCAAAGGCCAGGCCATGGACACGTTCTGTCTTTCCTTTCAGGAGCAACCTCATGGCAATCCATCTGGCACCTTCCTCAAACAGCCCGGCCGTAAAGCCCAGAAACAGCCCGTAAGCCCAGGGATCCATCTGCAGGACGGCATACCAGGCCATCCCTGGCAGCACAATCTGCAGGATGGGAATCCGTATCACTACCTGGCTCACAAAAAATGCCAGTGCTCCCCACAGAAAAGCCAGCCCTACTCCTTTTTTCTGGTGTCTGCCAAGCAGGACCACCAGACCCACGGCTGGAACCCCAAAGCAAATGAAAATTCCTGTCAACAGACTTGCAACTAACATCTTATCCCTCCTGCCTCATATACCTGTGTTTTATTGTCATAAACCATCCACCTTACAATTCCCCAAAAGCACCCTGGTATAGAACACACCCTCCCGCCACTCAAAGGACACATCCCCTCCATACCGGGCCACTGTCCGCTGTATGATCTCCAGACCCAGGCCCTCATGTCCCGGCTTGCGGGAGCGGAAAGCACCGTCTCTGGGCAGAGGCCTGCTGTCACAGCCATTCTCCACCACAACGGACACAAACTGTCTGGCCTCCCCCACCCGCAGCCGCACATACTTCCCCCTGCTTCCAGTGGCAGCTGCAATGGCATTGTCCAGCAGATTGGCGAAGAGAGCTGTCACATCCGTGCTCTCCATGAAGTCCAGGGAAAGCTCCCCCACCTTGATATCTTCCCTAACACCTGCCCGCTGCATGGCATCTGCCTTGTCGTTCAAGATGAGATTCAGCAGTTTCTCCGAGGTATAGTATTTCTGCCCGAACTGATTCAGCATCCTGTGGATATCCCCTGCATAACCGGCCGCCTCCATGGCTTTCTCCCTGCTGTAGAGAGACTCCATGGCCTGGATATGGTTGCGGATATCATGAATCAGTTTCCTGGAAGCCTCGTATTTCTCCTCCTGCTGCTTGTAATACTGGTACTGCACAGCCTGCTGCCTGTAGAGATTCCGCTCCATCTCCAGCCTGTGGTTCTTACTCATGGTATCCACCAGCAGACAGAAATAGATATTCAGCCCGATGAGCATTCCCAGGTTCAACAGAAACAGACTCATGCCCGCCAGGGTAAAAAAGATCTGTAACAGATACATCATAACATACAAATTGAAAATGGAAAACACCGGCAGCAGCACGGACAACAACACCTGATGTACTGACACATGCCCTTCCATACGTTTTTCCGCCGCCAGGGATATCAGCAGGATCACCATCAGCTCCGTCATCCTGGCGCAGGACACCTGCAGGATATAGCCCAGTTCTGCCGCGTTCAGGTACAGGATTCCTGTCACATACAGATATTGCATACAGGAAACCACAACTGCATCCGCCAGGAAAACTGCCACAGACTGAATCAGATAAGGCACCAGCACCCCTCTGGATGCCTGGAATACCCACCTGGCCACAAAAGGAAACAGGATGACGGCAAAGAAAAGATTCACCCAGGTGTTTCCCAGCATGGAAAAACATATGCTGGCCAGGGTAAACACTACCGCGATCCCCACTCCCCTAAGGGTAGGCCGTGGACGCCCTGCAATCCTGTAAGCGCCGTAGAACATGGCCCCCTGCAGCAGCAGACTCCCTCCAAAAGGCAGGACAAAGTAAATCAGAAATGCCATACTGCCCGTCCCCCCTCTCCTGCCAGGTATTCATTCATGGCCCTGCGGAAAGCAGCAGACTTCTTCTGGGATAAAGGAATGTGCTGTCCGTCTGTCAGACTGACCTCATACCCCTTGATCTGACGTACCGCGTACAGGTTCACCACAAAGCTCTTGTGTGGCACAGCAAAGCCAAACGGCGCCATCTCCCTGGCCACTTCCGCAATCTGCCGCTTTAGGTGCCATACCCCGTCTGTGGTATGCAGCAACACCCATCTGTCCAGGTATTCGAAATACAGGATCCGGGATGGTTGCATCCGCAGGACTCCCTCCCTGGTCACAAATTCCAGGTCTGACTCCGGCCTGGGGCTGCTGTAACGCAGCACCTCGTCCAGCTGGGCATACAGCTCCTTTTTTCCAAGAGGCTTCAGCAGATAGGCAAAGGCATGTACCGCAAATGCAAACATCATATAATCGCTGTAGTTGGTAACATATATCAGCTTTACCTCCCGGTCCGCCTCCCGGATCCGTCTGGCTGTCTCGATACCATCCATTCCGTCCATGTCAATGTCCAGAAGCAGAATATCATATGTTTTCCCTGCTTCCAGCAACGCCTCGCCGCCGGAATATCCTTCCGCCTCCAGGGAAACGTTCCTGTAATCCCTAAGCAGCGCCAGGGTTTCCTCCCTGGTCCTCTCATCGTCATCACACACCGCTATCCTAATCATGTCTACCCCTTTTGACTGTTTTTGTCCCACAGTCCTGCCCTGGGTTCTTCCAAAGCTTCTGCATACTTACATTGTACTGATATATTGCCCCAAAAACAATATGTATTACACAAGGTATGGCATTTTGCCCCCAAAAGACAGGAAGGCAGCCTCTTCCCTTCCAATGATTTTTTTGGTATAATACATTCTGGCAGGAACAGATCCTGCATTTGTAAGGAGTATACAGTTATGAGAAAAAAAACGTCTGTTTTTCTATCTGGTTTGCTCACAGCCTCCAGCCTGTTTACAGGTTGCAGCGCCCCTATGACCAATGCCACACCGGGTGCAGATGCCACCAGAGCAAACAGTCCCACAAGCCAGGATGACAATCCTGCAAATGCAGGTATCCTTGCAGACCAGGACAATGGCACCGTGGCCCTTACCCTGTGGGGTGCCGAAGAAGACGGGGCACTGCTTACCCGGATCATAGAAGACTTCAAGCAGGAATATGCCAGAGAAGCCAGTTTCGACATTACCCTGGAATATGTGAGTGAATCTTCCTGCAAGGACGCCCTTCTGGCGGATCCTGAAAACGGAGCTGATGTGTTTGCCTTTGCAGATGACCAGCTGCGGGTTCTGGTAGCTGCCGGTATCCTGGACAGGGTAGCGGACGATTCCGGGATCCGGGCTGACAATATCGAGGGTGCCTGGCAGGCTTCCTCCATACATGATACCTTGTATGCCTATCCCATGACAGCGGACAACGGCTATTTCCTATATTATAACAAAGCCTATTTCAGCGAAGCAGATGTGAAATCCCTGGATACCATCCTGGAAAAAGCCGCCATCGCCCAGAAACTGGTGACCATGGACTGGACCTCCGGCTGGTATCTCTACTCTTTCTTCGGGGAGACCGGGCTGGAGCTTGGCATGAACGATGACGGTGTGTCAAATTACTGTAACTGGAATGCCACAGATACCACCATCAAGGGAACGGATGTGGCCAGGGCATTACTGGATATCTCGGCCAATCCGGCCTTTGCCAGCACAACAGATGAAGGTTTTGTGGCAGGGGTATTGGACGGCACTGTCATAGCAGGCGTCTCTGGTGTCTGGAATGCCAACACCGTGGAACAGGCATGGGGTTCCGATTACGGCGCCGCCAAATTGCCTACCTATACCTGTGCAGGCAGACAAATACAGATGTCCTCCTTTGCCGGCTATAAAATGATCGGGGTCAATGCCTATTCCGATCACCCGGACTGGGCCGGAAAGCTTGCCGCATGGATCACCAATGAGGAGAACCAGACCCTCCGTTTCCAGATGCGGGGACAGGGGCCTTCCAACATCCGCGCTGCAGGTTCTCCCCAGGTGGCAGCATCCCCGGCCATCCAGGCCATTCTTGCCCAGTCCGAATCTGCCAGCTTACAGCGGGTAGGAGGTACTTTCTGGGAGCCTGTCCAGATCTTTGGACAGACTATGGGAGAGGGAAATCCCCAGAACACCAGCCTTCAGGATCTTCTGGATACCATGGTCCAGGGAATCACTTTATCTTATCACTAGGGGGGATTGTCAGATGAAACCACAAAAACATAGTATGGGCATCAAATTTTTGATCATGCTCCCTGTCCTGGCGTTGGGGATCGTGTCTATCCTTTCCAATCTCACCGCTATCCGGAATATCCAGAATGTAAATGCCAATGCCTCAGCCATAGCAGATGGCCTGCTGCCTGATCTGCAGGAGCTGGCCGTCATGCAGAATATGGCCCAGGAGATCCACAACAAAGCACTGTCCCACATCATTGCCACGGATTTTGACACCATGATCCAGGTTGTGGAACAGATCAAGACACAGGAGGCAGCGCTGGACCACCGGCTTGCAGCCTACAGGACTTATGTGACGGAGGATACCCTGCCCACTTATGAAAGTCTATTGTTACATTATGAGGAATTGAAACGTGCCATTGTACATCTGGTGGCCTGTAGTGCAGACAGCAAAACAGCCCAGGCTTACGCCTGGGCCAATGACCAGGTGGCCCGGGCCGGGGAAGCCATGCAGACAGATCTGGGTGCGCTGAAGGAAGAGATCAGCGCCCAGGCGGAAGATGCCCGGGTACAACTGGGTATCGTGTACAGGCAGTCCATCATCGGCAATACCATCACCATCTGTGTCAGCCTGGCCGCCATGACTGGTGCACTGGCCATTGTACTGATCCGTGTAATCCGTCCGGTCTCCAGGGCCCAGAAGGACATCAAGGATATCATTGCCTGTATTGACAGACGGGAAGGAGATCTGACCAGAAGAATCTCCTTCACCTATGACGATGAAATCTCCGCCCTTGGCAGCGGGATCAACACTTTCATGGATAAGCTCCAGCAGATCCTGCGGATGATCACCCTAAGTTCCCGGCGTATGGATACAGTGGTCAGCGAAGTACTGGACAGTGTCAGAATGTCCAATGATAATGTCTCCGACCTGTCCGCCATGACCCAGGAGCTGTCTGCCACCATGCAGGAGATCTCCGGTTCCACTGGTAGGATCAACCAGAGCGTGGAATCCATCCAGCGGGAAGTCAACCACATGGCGGAGAGATCCTCTGCCATGGATACTTATTCCGTAGAAATGAAAAGCCAGGCAGAACGCCTGGAGAGGGATGCCGAATACAGCATGAAGGAGACTGAGCGGCGGATCCACGAGATCATGCACGTACTGACAGAATCCATCGAAGAATCCAAAAGTGTGGATCAGGTCAATATGCTTACAAATGACATTCTGGACATCTCCAGCAGCACCAACCTGCTGGCTCTGAATGCCTCCATTGAAGCTGCCAGGGCCGGGGAGGTTGGCAGAGGATTCATGGTGGTGGCCGAAGAAATCCGCCAGCTGGCAGACTCCAGCCGGGATGCCGCTGGCCGTATCCAGAAAATCAATGAGAATGTCATCCATGCTGTACACAACCTGGCAGAAAATGCCAATGGCATAGTGGAGTATATCAATGGCTCCATTCTTACGGAATTTCGAAAATTCGTGGATGGCGGGATCCGTTACCGGGAAGACTCCACCTATGTGGAGCGTGTGATGAAAGAGTTCAAAAGCAAAACAGATGCCTTGAAAAATGAAGTAGACGGGATCGCCCTGGCCGTCAATGCCATTGTGACTGCCATTGACGGCGGCGTAGACGGGGTATCCCATGCCTCGGAAGGCACAAGGCGTCTGGTGGACGACATTGACAAAATCAGCGGACGTATGGGCGAAAACCAGGAAATCACGGAAAATCTCCGGGAAGAAACCGCCATCTTCACCAGACTATAAAGAACCAAAACCTTATCTACCTGCTACCTGTCCTGGCCGGACCAGCCCAGGACAGGTAGCAGACTTGAGAATGTCCTCTACCCAAGACTCTTCCCAGAACAAATCTGTCCCGGGATCCGGCTTCCCTACCTGTCTTTGTAATGCCAGGATTATCCCCTCTAAAGTCTGTGTACCCGCAGTGCGCGGATGGCGTTAAGAACTGCTATGATCATCACACCCACATCTGCAAAGATGGCAAACCACATATTGGCAATTCCTATAGCACCCAGACCAAGACAGCCAAATTTGATCACCAGGGCAAACACAATATTCTGATACACAATCCGGATACATTTCCGGGATATACGAATGGCTTTTGCAATCTGCATGGGATCGTCATCCATAAGGACAACATCAGCTGCTTCAATGGCTGCATCTGAGCCCATGGCCCCCATGGCAATACCGATATCCGCACGGGTAAGCACCGGGGCATCATTGATGCCATCCCCCACAAAGGCCAGCTTTTGTCTCTTCTGCTGCACAGCCAGCAGTTCTTCAACCTTGGACACCTTGTCTGCAGGAAGGAGGTCACTGTACACCTGGTCCACATCCAGTTCCGAAGCCACCTGTGCTGCAACCTTTTTTGTATCTCCGGTCAGCATCACCGTTTTCTTCACTCCTGCCTTCTTCAATTCGGATATGGCATCCCGGGATCCGGGCTTTATGATGTCTGAGATTACAATATGCCCTGCATAAGTACCATCAACTGCCATGTGGATGATCGTGCCCGTGGTGTGACATTCCCGGAAGGGGATCCCCAGCTTCTCCATCAGCCTGGTGTTGCCAGCCGCTACCGGTATACCATCCACCTTCGCCAGTATGCCATGGCCGCTGATCTCTTCTATCATGGTTACACGGCTTCTGTCAATCTCCCCGCCGTAGGCTTTCTGCAGGCTCTTGCTGATAGGATGGGAGGACGCACATTCTGCCAGCGCTGCATATTCCAGCAGCTTTGCCTCCTCCATTATATTGTGATGGACACCACTCACCTCAAAAACACCCTGTGTCAAGGTACCAGTCTTGTCAAATACGACACACCCGACCTGGGACAGGGTTTCCATATAGTTGGATCCTTTGATCAGCACGCCTTCCCTGCTGGCGCCACCTATCCCGGCGAAAAAACTTAACGGAATGCTGATCACCAATGCACAGGGACAGCTGATCACCAAAAATGTCAAGGCCCTGTAAACCCATGTCCCCCATTGGGCCCCTGTTCCCAGAAGCAGCCCCACCACCGGAGGCACAAAAGCCAGGGCCAGCGCCCCATAGCAGACTGCCGGGGTATATACCCGTGCAAATTTAGCAATAAAATCTTCGGATCTGGACTTGCGGGAGCTGGAATTCTCCACCAGTTCCAGGATCTTGGATACTGTGGATTCGCCAAATTCCTTCCTTGTCCTGATCCGCAATACCCCTGTCATGTTGATACAGCCACTGATGACTTCATCCCCTTCTTTTACATCCCGGGGCAGGCTCTCGCCAGTCAAGGCACTGGTGTTCATGCTGGAAACCCCTTCCAGGATCACACCGTCAATGGGAACCTTCTCCCCTGGCTGGACCACAATCACACTGCCGATCTCCACTTCTTCCGGATCCACTTTTGTAAGACGGCCTTCACACTCCAGGTTGGCATAGTCCGGTCTGATATCCATCAATGCGCTGATGTTCCTGCGGCTCTTACCTACCGCATAGCTCTGGAACAGCTCCCCCACCTGGTAAAACCACATTACGGCAATCGCCTCCACATAGTCCCCGCTTCGATTATAGATTGCAAGGGCAAATGCCCCAAGGGTAGCAACTGCCATCAGGAAATTCTCATCAAAAACCCGTCTGTTCAGAATACCTCTTCCGGCTTTTCCCAAAATATCATACCCTATCACCAGGTATGCCAGCAGATACAGTACAAACTGCAGGATTCCTGTGACAGGAGCCACTGCCAGCACCACCAGCACTACCACTGTTGTCAGAATGCGTATCAACATTTTTCTCTGCTTTTTATTCATGACTCCCTGTTCCTCCTGTCTATAACAATTAAGCAATCGTTATATTATTGGTTTTGAAGAAGCACCCCTTCTGCTCCCGCTTCCAGGGTGCTTCTATAAAAGAACTGTTTTACACGGCTGCCACTGTAATCATCAAAGCTGAATCACACAGTCCGGCTCCACCTTTTTGCAGGCCTTAGACACAGCCTTCATGACCTCCACCGGTTCCATGCCCTCCTCAAATTCCACGATCATCTTCTGGGTCATGAAGTTGACTGTAGCGGCCGCCACACCTGCTGTCTTCCGCGCAGCCTCCTCCATCAGATTCGCACAATTGGCACAGTCCACTTCAATCTTGTAAGTCTTTTTCATCGGCTATATCCCCTTTCTCATCCAATTCTACAATTAAGCACTTGTTTAATTATTATGAATGTAGTATAATACAGACAGCAAAGAAAGTCAATACCCTGGATTCATTTCCAGTCAAAGTCTTTTCATGTTACTGTTCACTTTATACTGCCGCCAGGTATTTTCATGCGTTCTTTGCGTGACAAACCTAAGACTGCACGTACATCACGTTGGTGTTTGCGGCTACGTCGTGCACAGTAACCCTTTCATAAAAACGGAGGAACCGCCATGTCAAAAAAAGAACTGCCCCACAATCATGGGGAAGGGAAAAGCAGGATCGAACTGCAAAAACAGTTGGACAATATCTCTGATTTCCAGTTGGTCACAGAAGTCTTCCGGCAACTTGGGGATACCACACGGGTGCGCATCTTCTGGCTACTGTGCCACTGTGAGGAATGTGTAATCAACATAGCAGCCATGCTGGATATGTCCAGTCCAGCCGTGTCCCATCACTTGCGTCCGCTGCGCAGCAGCGGACTGCTTGTCAGCCGCCGGGAAGGGAAAGAAGTCTATTACCGGGCAGCGGATACCCCCCAGAGCCTTCTCCTGCACCAGATGATCGAGCAGGTCATGGAGATCGCCTGCCCGAAGTAAACCCGATCCCATGGTGTTCATACATTGCTTTCATGTGGAACAGAAAGCATCCTTCTATTTACTGGTACCTGCCCTGTTTGATACAGTGGATGGACTATCCTGTCTTGCATCTCGTCCGGTCAGGAGACACACCGTCTCTATATTCCCGGTCCAGGGGAACTGGTCCACGCAGCAAGCCCTCTCCACCTCATATCCGCTCTCCAGGAACACTTCCAGATCCCGCACCAGACTGGTAGGCTTACAGGAGATGTATAGGATCCTCTCCACTCCATAAGCGATGATCTTGGACAGGGCCCTGGGGTGGATACCATCCCTGGGCGGATCCAGGATAATGAAGTCCGGCTTCTCCTCTATGGTGTCCAGCACCTTCAGCACATCCCCGGCTATAAAGGCACAATTGTCCAGACCATTCTCTATGGCATTCTGTCTGGCCGCCTTCACGGCCTCCTCCACGATCTCTACGCCGATCACCTTCCGCGCCACCGGAGCCATTATCTGGGCAATGGTACCTGTTCCACTGTAAAGGTCATAGACAATTTTATCCTGCCCTCCCATATCCCCCACATATTCCCTGGCCGTCTGATAGAGTACTTCGGCTCCATGGGTATTGGTCTGGAAGAATGAGAACACCGAGACCTTAAACCGTAGACCCAGCAGTTCTTCATAAAAGAAATCCTGGCCGTAAAGAATATCCGTGTAGTCGCTTTGCACCACATCTGCCTGGGAATCATTGATGATATGTAGGATTCCTGCATATTTTCCCTGAAGCTGCTTTGTTCTCTCCAGGGCCAGAAGGATATCCAGGAATCCCCGGATCAGTTCTTCCTCCGAACCGGTCTTCCTCTCTTCCCCATCCTTGATCTGTCCTGTGTCCGGTGCCGGTTCCCTGCTCCAGGGGGCCTGTGATGATGTGACCAGGGCCACCAGGATCTCTCCTGTACGGGATGCCTTCCGTACCAGAAGGTGGCGGAGATACCCTGCATGGGACAACTTATGGAAATACCCCACTCCCTGGGATCTGAAATAAGACAGCACTGCCGTCAAAATCCGGCGGTAGTCTGCGTCCACCAGCTTACAGTCCTCCACAGACACGATATCATAGAAGCTGCCCCGGCTGTGCATGCCCAGCATCAGCTCGCCGTCCTTCTCCCGGTCTCCAAAGGAAAACTCCATTTTATTGCGGTATTCATAGGCTATGGGACTCTTTTTGATACCTTCCCACGTCCAGCCCCCTTCCTGCCTGTCCAGTGCACTATCCAGCAGGCGCTTTACTTGTGCTTCCTTGACCTTCAGCTGTTCCCCGTAGGGAAGAGACAGATAGGTACAGCCTCCGCACAAACCAAAAAGGGAACACGGGCTGCCTGTCTCCAGAGGTGACTTTTCCAGCACCTCCAGCAGACGGCCTTCCGCCTTCCCATTTCTCGCCTTGCTGATCCTCAGTTTGATCTTCTGGCCAGGCAGGCTATGCTTCACAGTAACGGATCCCTCCCCTGTCTGTACAATACCCTTGCCAGGGAAATCCACCCTTTCTACGACACCTTCATATTCCTGCCCTTTTTTCATTTATTTCCTAATCTCCTGCCTGGAAATATCTTCACACCAGTCCCTGCCTGGCGTCAAAAGCGATTCGTACCTTCTCACAGGTAACGGCTCTGTGCTGCCATATGCAGGAACCATGATGCCAATCTTCGAGACTGGTCTGCCCCTTAGTTCTCTCCCTCATCCACGAAAAAGTCTTCCTCATCTTCATCGGCTTCCTCGTCCTCGAATTCGTCTTCAAACTCATCTTCGAAGTCATCCAGGTATCTCGGCGTAAAGTGACGGTAAACGGCATATGCAATTGCTGCTACAGCTGCTACAGCACCAATGACTGCCAGCACCCACAACAACACGTTACATTGCTTCTCCTCTTCCTTCTTCTTCCCCAGAAACTCGTTCACTCTTGCCATATCCATCAGATTTTCCAGCTTATTCATAGGACACCTCCATATCCGGCAGCTTCCACACTGCATCTTTTCTATGTATAGTATAGAATACCACATTTGTTCCAAAAATACTACACCCTTTTCAATTTTGCAAAGGATGCATACATTATTTTTTTGCCAGCTGCGTCAAATTCCACGGCCACCTTGTAATCTCTGGGCTCCTTGTCTATCTGAAGTACTGTACCTTCACCGTATTTCACATGGCGCACCCTTTCCCCCACACTGTATTCCAGTTCTCCGGATACAATGGCAGGGCCTCCCTTTGAGATGCCCGCAATTTGATTCAAGCTGCCAATGCCTCTGGCAATAAAGGGCTTATCCGCTTTGGGCGTGACTGTAGGACGGAGGATCGCCTTGGGTCTGAAATCGTAAGGCCTGGAAGCCCCGGGCTGTCCTGCCCCCTTGTCAGGCGCAAACCCAAACACTTCAGAGAACACCCCCTCTTCCATCTTCCTGGGCTTTGGCAAGGGATTATCCATCAGATCATCCGGGATTTCCCGGACGAAACGGCTGACAGAATTGTACTGGGTCTCCCCCCGGATCATACGCATGCGGGCGCAGGTCAAGGTCAGTTCATTCATGGCCCGGGTTATACCGACATAAGCCAGGCGGCGTTCCTCCTCCAGGTCAGAAGGGTCATCAGACTGGACGGTCATATAACTGGGAAACAGACCATCCTCCATGCCTGCCAGGTAAACGCGGGGGAACTCCAGGCCCTTGGCAGAATGCAGTGTCATCAGCAACACCCTGTTGTCATCGCTGTCCACATTATCAATGTCTGCCACCAGGGCTACTTCCTCCAGGAATCCTGTGAGAGTGGCTTCCTCATGAATGTCCTGGTAACTTACTGCCTTGGTGAGCAGTTCATCCACGTTCTCCATGCGTTCATCCGCACTTTCTTCATCGTTATCCTGCAGGTACTGCCCATACTCCACTTCCTCGATCACTGCCTGCACCAGTTCTGCCACTGTCAGTTCGGTCTGTCTGCGCCGGAGTTTACGGATCAGCTGGATGAAAGGACGTATTTTCAAAGCTGCTTTGCCAAGTCCCATGATCTGGTCAGCCTGCTCCATGGCCTCATAGAGACTGATATCCCGCAGCTCTGCATAATCAGCCAGTTTTTCCATGGTAACAGCCCCGATTCCTCTTTTAGGTACGTTCACTATCCGTCTGAGGGCCACTTCATCCCTGCCATTGTCGATTGTCTTCAAGTAGGCCAGGATATCCTTGATCTCTGCCCTGGCGTAGAAATTGACCCCGCCTACCACATTGTAGGGGATCCCCTCCAGGATCATACGCTCCTCCAGCAGACGGGCCTGGGCATTGGTGCGGAAGAGAACTGCGCAGTCCTTATACCGGGCCTGGCCGCTTCCTACTTTCTCCTCCACTTCCTCTGCAATATATTCAGCCTCCTCATAGGCATTGTCAAACTGCCTGAAACAGATTCTGCTGCCTTCCCCCCTTCTGGTCCAGAGTGCTTTTTCCTTCCTGCTAACATTATTCCGGATCACCGCATTGGCTGCATCCAGAATGGACTGGGTAGAACGGTAATTCTGCTCCAGCTTGATCACCACTGCCTCCGGGAAATAGGTCTCAAAATCCAGGATATTGCGGATATTGGCTCCCCTGAATTTATAGATGGACTGGTCGTCATCCCCCACTACACACAGGTTGCGGTATTTACCTGCCAGCAGCTTCACCAGTTCAAACTGGGCAGTGTTGGTATCCTGGTATTCATCCACCATAATATACCGGAAGCGCTCCTGGTAAAAATCCAGGATCTCCGGACAGCCCCGGAACAGCTCAACGGTTTTCACGATAATATCGTCAAAGTCCAGGGCATTGTTCTTCTGCAGGGTTTCCTGGTATTCCCGGTAGGCCTTCGCATAGATCCCTTTTACAAAATCCCCCACGGCGCCCAGTTCATACTCCCTGACACTGATCAGTTCATCCTTGGCTGAGGAAATGGCACCCAGCAGAGCCCTCTCCTTATACACTTTGGTGTCAATATGCAGACTCTTGCAGATCCCCTTCATCAAGGTCTTCTGGTCATCCGTATCATAGATCGAAAAATCATTGCCGTATCCCAGCCTGTCAATATGGCGTCTCAGAATCCGCACACAAGCCGAATGGAAGGTGGAGACCCAGACCTGATCCGCGCCAAAGCCCACCAGCTTGTCCACTCTATCCCGCATCTCCCCGGCTGCCTTGTTGGTAAAGGTAATGGCCAGGATGTTCCAGGGTTTCACCCCCATCTGGTCAATCAAGTAGGCAATCCTGTGGGTGAGTACCCGGGTCTTGCCGCTGCCTGCCCCTGCCAGGAGCAGCAACGGTCCTTCCGTCTGCAATACGGCTTCCTTTTGTTCTTGATTCAGTGTGTCATATATGCTCATACGTTTCCCCGTTCCTGCCGCAGGCACCTCCCCAGGGCCTTGCAGATCCTGTCATCTCCCTTTTGCTATCTCATCCCTGTCATCATCTTTTATCTGTCAGTTTTTCTGTTCATCGCCATCCCCTCCTGCCAGAAGGGATATTGCCAATAATCTGCGCAGACTTCATATCCTGTCTTTATCATCGAATACGTCCCCGCATTCCGGACAGAACTTCGGTGGCTTCGTTGGATCTTCTGGCTCCCATCCGCATTTATCACATCGGTACAGCGGTGCGCCCTCTGGCTTCTTCCTGCCGCATTCCTGGCAAAATTTCCCCTGGTTCGCATGACCGCAGCTACAGGTCCAGCCATCCAGAGCCGGTTTGGGAAGTCCGCATTCCTGGCAGAATTTCCCCCGGTTATCCTTCCTGCCACAGCTACAGGTCCAGCCCAGCACAGCGCCTTCCGCCACCGTGGCAGCAGGCTGCATCCGGACCGTTGCATGACTATGGTTTCCCGATGGCATTCCAGCCATGCTGCCCATCATATTCTGCATCATGCCCATGGCCATCATATTCATGGCACCGTCCATGGCATTGCCGCCCGTCTGGCCCCGGCCTCCTGCCGCCATATCGGTTACTGCCTGGGTGTAAGCCTCCACTTGCCTGGCTGCTACCATGTCCGGACGGGTCAGCACTGCCGTGTCATTCCACTTATTGATCTTGTCTATGTCTGCCTGGGGAACAATCGGATCCGACATGATGATGGACACCACCTCGATCCCTCTGAGCCTGGTCCACTGCTCCGTCAAAGCCTCCTTTAAGTAAGCAGTCAGTTCCTCCAGATGCAATGGCACTTCATAGGGCAGGACACCCTTGGCCGCAATCCTGGCCAGGGCCACAGGAAGCTTAGTCAGCAACTCTCCCTTCATGACGCCCAGTAGTTCTCCCTTGCGGTATTCCCCTTCCGCATTGCCACATACATTGGTATAGAACAGAATGGGATCCACGATTCGGAACGTATACTGTCCGTTACACTTCAAAGATGTTTCCAGTTCATATCCCGTATTCCTGGACACATAATGGAACCGGACAGGGTTGGACGTGCCATAGAGGTTGTTCAGGATCTCCTTGGTATTGATATAGTATACACGCTGATCCCTGGCTGTATTGCCACCAAAGGTAAACCGCCTGCCCAGCTGTCCGAAGGTTGTCTTGATGTTCTCTCCCAGATCGCCATACAGCAGGGACGGCTCCGAGGAAGTGTCGTAGACAAATTCACCCGGCTCCGCACAGAACTCCGCGATCTTGCCCTGATCCACAATCATCATGCACTGGCCCACATTCACCGAAATCACAGAACCATTGGATATGATATTGTTGGTACCCTTCACATTGCTATTGCGTCCCTGCGTTACCTGCTTCTCTGCCTTCATCATCAGTACATCACTGGGCATGGAAGAACAATAGAAATACTCCCGCCACTGGTCAGCCATCAGACTGCCGAAGGCATCCTTTGCCGCTTTGATCAATCCCATCTCGTATCCTCCTATATCTTTCCGCAGGTTTCCCATACCTGTCACATCTATATGTTGTATTTTCCTGTTTTATTTTCAGAAAACAAACTATAGTGAAATCCATTATACCAAATTTTCAAATCTGCCTCAATATTTCTTTCCATTTTTCATGTTTTTCTTTACAAGTCCATTTTTTTTGCATAAACTAAACAGGAATGGTTCTTACCGTGGCCCGCTTCTGCGGGCAGACTATGCACACAGACGAAAGGCAATCATAAAATGGGAAAAAAAGCAACCAAAGCCGCTGACAACATGTACTATCTGGCCCGCTCCGAGGCGACGGAGACAAATTCGGACTTTTCCAGCCGCGAGAAAGCGGCTGAACTCATAGGTATAGACCGTACCCGTTTAGCCCGTATTGAACTGGATACCATTGCTCCCTATCCTGAAGAAGTCAAGGCCATGGCACAGGCCTACAATACCCCTGAACTGTGCAATTCCTATTGTGCCAGGGAATGTCCGATCGGACGCAACAGCATTCCGGAAGTGACCATTGATGATTTTGACAGGCTGGCGCTGAAGGTACTGGGATCCCTGAAAGATATTGACAACCTGCGTGCTTCCCTAATCGCCATCTCTGAGGATGGGGTGATAGAAGAAAATGAACGCCCTGCTTTCCAGGATATCCTGGATTCCCTGGAGAAGATCAGCATCAATGCAAAGGCCCTCCAGCTCTGGGCCATCAAAAACATCCGGCTGAAATAATGTCCGGGAAGATACACAGATCCCCCGGACATCTTTTTCAGACATAATAACGCAGCATTTATACAGTCTTATTTCGCCGCTTTTTCCGCGAATTCCACTGTCACCAGATCCTCATAGGGAACCCGCTCCTTCAGCACACCTGCATCATCCAGGATGTTCTGTAACAGGTCAAACGCATCCTTCTGGAAGACCAGGTTCTCCTTCCAGGTATCCTGCTCATAGTAGCGCGCCACAATGGCCGTCAAGGTCTCCATGTCTGTCTCGGGAAACTGAGGCGCGATCACCTGTGCGATCTCCTCTGGTGTATGATTCCTCACGTAATCCATCCCCTTCTGTAGGGCATTGGTAAACGCCTGCACGGTATCCTTGTTCTTCTCCAGATAGCTCTTCTTGGCAGAAAAGGAAGTGTACGGCACATAACCGGAATCTTTTCCCAGAGAGGCTACCACATAACCATCCCCCTTCTGCTCCAGAAGGGTTCCGTGTGGTTCGAATTCCACCGTAAAATCTCCCTGGCCCCCCGAAAAGGCCGCCGCCGTGGATCCAAAGTCAATGCTCTGGTCAATATTCACCTGGGCCGGGTCGATCCCGTTCTTATCCAGAATATACTCAAAGACCATTTCCGGCATACCGCCTGCCCTGCCACCCAGCACATCCTTCCCTACCAGCATATCCCAGGAGAAATTCTCGATGGGTTCCCTGGACACCAGAAAATTCCCAGCCCGCTGTGTAAGCTGGGCAAAATTCACCACATAGTCTTCTGTTCCCCCCACATAGGTATAGATGGTACTCTCACTGCCCATGAAACCAATATCCGCCTCATCTGTAAGCACGGCTGTCATAGTCTTGTCTGCGCCAAATCCTGTGACCAGGGTCAGGTTGATCCCTTCCTCCGCAAAATAACCTTTCTCAATGGCTACATACATGGGCGCATAAAAAATGGAGTGGGCCACCTCATTGAGCACCACTTCTTTACCGCCTCCCTTGTCTCCTGCGCCATCCCTATTTCCGCAGCCGGCCAGTGCCAATCCAAAGACAAGGACCGCAATTGCCACGGCCCCTGTCTTCTTCCGGAAACCTTTTCCCGCTGCCGCCTTTCCTGTCGCTGACTTTTCCATCATAACCTCCCATCTTTTTGATGGTCTATTATATGACAGCTTCCCCCGGAAAGTTCATGAACACACAATCTTTTGCCCCTTATGCTTCATCCTGGGTCCTTGTACTCTTCTTCCTGTTCTCATTCCTAACAGGAACACCTGGCATCCCCTGGGCCTTGGCCAGCTCGTCCACCATTTTCTCAATCATCAGCTTCTTCACATACACATCAAAGCTCAATGTGCAGATAAAGGCAAATTTCCGCAGAAAGTCTACATGTTGTTCTGGTGCATCCTGAAATGTCTGCTCAGCCACCTTGAACTTCTCCATCACATCTGCTTTCAATGCCTGGATCTGTTTCTCCTCCATGCCGAAGGCTTCCCGGTAGATGCTCTCAAGGTTGAATGCCTTGCCATTGTGGAAGAAATGTTCTGTGATAGGTTTTAAAAGAGTCTGGATATCGCTGATAGACAGGATTCCCTTGTAATAATAGATAAAGATCAGCAGCAGCACATGCTCCTTGGAATACTTTTTTTTCAAGGGCGGCGGCAGCAGATCGTTCTTCGCGTAGTTATTGATCATTGTTTTGGTCAGGATCTTGTCCTCCTCCGGATGCCTGGAGGTGGGACGCAGTTTGTTATCCATAAAAGTGGTCACCTGATCCATGTACAGGTCAATATTCGGTATATCCTCCGGACTGATGTATGCTATCCTGTCCAGACTGGCCAATATGCTATTCAGCAGGTCATCGTTATCAATCGTCATATAGATACCCCCAATAAAGGACTGTTCCAGCCAACTGATACAGCGTGGCTTATCCTGGAGGGGCTGCGCCGCACACAGGATGTGGTATAGCCTGGCTTGTACTATCTTTATTATATAGTATTCAATACTACATGACAACAACTTTCTGAAAATGAGCTATGACGAATTTTCATCCTCCTCTTTACTTTCTCATTTTCCTATGATAAGATATCTACGGCAGAACTGTAAAACTTTACAGTGTAAAAGCATCCGTTCTGTTGTCAGAGGCAGGTGCGGAACGGAATCCTAAAAAAGATTACAATGCGTGTCACAGCACGCCAGGGGGTATCCACATGAACAAGAAAATTAAGACAGAAGCCGTAGATTCCCTGTTTGATGCTATCCTGTGTCTGCGGGACCGGGAAGAATGTTATACTTTTTTCGAAGATCTGTGCACAGTCAATGAACTGCTCTCCCTCTCCCAGCGCTTTGAAGTAGCCGCCATGCTCAAAAAGCGGAAGACCTACCTGGAGATCGCAGAGAAAACAGGGGCATCCACAGCTACCATCAGCCGTGTGAACCGGTCCTTGAACTACGGCAATGATGGATATGAGATGGTTTTTGGCCGCATGGAAGGCAGTGCCGGGAAATAGTGCCAGGAGATTGCAGATATGGTCTGCATTCCCTCCATGTCAGGATGCTGCATCTATCACCGGAAAAAGAAACGCCCCTTTTCCCCACACGGGAAAGAAGCGCTTCTTTTTCCGGTCTAAATGCCATATGGTACGTATTCTTTTACCTGTAGCCAGATCTTCTATTCTTCAGAGTCCTGGATTCCGCCCTCCATATCGCGTATAGCCTCCACAATGGCAGCCCTGGACTCCTTCTTCATCTCACGCATGTCCCTGGCACCGGGTCTGCCGCCATCATTATTCATCTCACACCGGCCCTGGAATACTGCATTTTCGTCTATTACCAGTATCTTGGTAAAGATATCTCCCATCAGCCTGGCACTGGATGTAAGCTCTGTCCTCTCGGAAATCTGCAGGTTACCCTCTATCTGTCCACCCACGATTATGGAATTGGCATTGATATCCCCCCTGATGACACCTGCCGCCCCTACGATCAGTGTGCCAGAAACGGTCACATTTCCCGTAATGGATCCGTCCACCCTGACAGATCCGCCCGAGCTGAAATCGCCGTTGCACTCAGCCTCTTTGCCAATAATCGTACCAATCCTTACTTCTTTGTTCCTAGCCATAATCCTCTCTCCTTTTCCCCTTCAGAAACTTGCATTGTAGCTGTTTCCATGTGGATTCTTTTATCCATTGATCACCAGGACTTCCAACGGATCTATGAATACGCCGTCCTTTATCATCTGGTAGCCCAATTTACTGTTATTCTCACCGACCAAAAACAGGGTAGTCCCCTGGGTAACCACCTCACCCTGCTTCACCTTGGCCTCTCCCTGGCTCCTGTAGACAGTCATATACCCATTCCCATGATCTATGGTAATACTCTGGCCGTACTCCGCATCCTCCGATACTACAGATACCGTGCCATTAGCCGTTGCCACAACTATGGATCCTGGTGTAGCGGTAAATACACAGATCGGATCTCCTTCTCCTGTGGGTTCTTCTATACCGGCAGTGCCTCCTTTCAACGGCGGTTTGGTGGGAATAGCCTGCATCTCAAGCTGTTCTGACAGCTCGCTCTCTGCCTGGGTCTTCTGGTTCACAGTATCACTGAGAATCTGAACTGTATCATTGAGCGTGGCGATTTCCTCCTCCAGTTGTGCCTTCTCGGCTTCCAGGGTGTCTATGATCTCCTGCTGTTTCTCTGACTGGTCCTCCTCTGTCCTTCGAATTCCGTCTTCAAAAACGAAGTATCCGATCAATCCTCCGATTCCGATACAGAATAGCAGCATAAGTGTCTGCGTGATCCATGGCCTGATACGGAACTGTTTTAAGTCTGCATCTGCAGCATCCGATGTCACAATCACCACATGGCTGTTCTTGCGCTTGTGTTTTCTTCGTCCCATAAAAAGTCACCTCCGATAAACGTTTTTATTTTATCACAGGCCGTCCATTCCAGCAACGAGAATTTAACACTTTTGTAACATTTCCCAATATTTTCTTCATAAATCCAAAATAAACCAACACTTTTTTGTCTATATTGCACATACTCCAGGAAGAAATCATGCCCGCACACCACAGAATTCCAATACTTTATCCCACTTCAGTCCTCCTCCAAACAGATCCAGGGCACTTCCAATGGTCACATCCACATGGTTCCTTCCCAGTACCTTCAGCAGCTCCAGGTCTTCATAGCTGTGAACACCCCCCGCATAGGTCACGGGCCTGCTGCCCCATTGTCCCAACAGGGACACCAGGTCCTCCTCGATCCCTTCTGCCCTACCCTCCACATCCACGGCGTGAACCAGGAACTCATCACAGCTTGCAGAAAGCCGTTCCAGCAGCGGGATATTGACCTGCTCCTGCGTCATCCGCTGCCATCGGTCTGTGACTACCACATAACCTTCTTCTGTCTTCCGGCAGCTTAAATCAAGCACCAGCCGTTGCCTGCCAACAGCCTTCACCAGCTCTGCCAGCCTGCCATAGTGGATCTTCCCTCCCTGGAACACATAGGATGTGACAATCACATGGGAAGCGCCTGCATCCAGGAACTCCCCTGCATTGTCCGGTGTGATGCCTCCGCCTGCCTGCAGACCACCGGGATACGCCTCCAGAGCCAGGTGTGCCTGCTTTCTGGTATCCTCATAGAAAGCACTTCCTGTGGCATTGAGCAGGATCACATGCCCTCCCTCCAGCCCGGCATCCCGGTAACGCCTGGCAAACGAAGCGGCATCCTCTCCGGCCACATAGTTCTCCTCGGCCCTGTCTCCTTCATCTGTCAGGCTTGCCCCCACGATTTGCTTTACCCTGCCATTATGTATGTCAATACACGGTCTGAATCTCACTTTTATACCTCCGTATGCGCTTCAGCGCATATACCAATCAAAATTTGAAAGTTTACTTTCAAACTTATCCCCCGTGCCCGCTTCAGCGGGCATATCAGTCAATATTTGCTCTTTGATGCCAGACCGCAGGCCTGCCATAGGAGTTTTACTTTTGCATTTGTCTTCAGATTTTTATTTTTCTTTCTGCCCTTATGTATAAAATGATTCCTGTAACACATACTATTGCTGAATCTGCAAAATATCCATATAGCAGATTCTGCCCACTGGGCAATGTTGCCCTCCGGTGAACCGTAAACCCCACCTGGCGGCAACCATATAGGAGAAAAAGCCCGGCAAAAATGCGTGCCTGGCTGTGAATCGAATGCGCGCCGCAACGCGCAGACAGGTATCATTATGAAAAAGTCTAAGAGACCAGGAGCGAAGAAGCTCCTTGTTCTGGGGTTGGTACTGGCCTACATGTGTATGGCGGCAGCATGTACCAGGGATGACAAAAGCAGCAGCAATTCCGGCAGTATGGCCGGAAGCGGCTCCCAGGACAACAACGGCAGCAGCGCTGCTGACAATAACAATGGCACCGCAGGCAGCAATAACAATTCCGTCACAGAAGGCACTGACCGAAACGGCAGCACAGATGGAATCCTGGATGATGCAGGCGATACCATTACCAACGTAATTGATGATGTCACAGACGGCGTTTCAGACGTAGCGGATGACATCCTGGGGGACAACGTGGACAACAGCGGTGCCGTCAGCACAGAAGAAAATAGCACAGGTACTGATGGCAACGACTCCACAGGTTCTAATGTCACAAACGAAACAGATTCTGCCAATAGCACCGGTTCCACTTCCGGCAGCACTACAGGTTCTGCCACTGGTACCGGTTCCACAAACGGCACCGGCACTACAGGTACCACAAACAGCAATGGCAGAAGCATAAACGGCAGCAATGTTACCGGCACAGGCACCAATAACGGTCCCGCCCTGCAGTAACAGGGTATAACCTGCTACCATGCGAATGGCCATTGACAGAACGGGGTAGCCTGTACAAAAGGCCTCAGATGTACTCTGCAAGGGATGGATGATTTTCACAGGTGTTATTTTCTGTGATATCATATCACAAAGGATGCATTTTTTCATCTGTGATATACACTGTCACCTGTGGAAATCTTCATTTCCCTTATACTTCTGTCTCAATGATGGTGCCGTTCTGATAAGCCTCCAGTAGTTCCTCCAGATAGTAAATACTCTCTTTCAGTTCCTTCCCGATGTCCGTATCGGCCACCAGCTTTCTGCGAGGGAAGGTCTCCACATCCATTGTATCCGAGATAATATCTGATTCATTCAGTATGGCAGCCCTGGCAGATTCAAATGGTTCATGGGCCACCAGACGCATTCCCCTGGAATTACATACCAGGGTATAGCCTGCTATCCCTGTCTTCTTCTGATACGCCTTGGAGAACCCGCCATCAATTACCAGCAGCTTTCCGCCACATTTGACAGGAGATTCCCCATGGATCTGCTCCACAGGCACATGGCCGTTCACAATATGGGCATCCTTGCTGTTCAACCCGAATTCCTCCAGGATCCTACAGGCTGTCTCCTCCTGTTCCAGAAGCTGGTAATATGCATTTTTCTGTTCCCTGTGGGTCTCAGGATCCTCCACAAAATATGCCTCGAAGGTAGCCATCTTCTCCTTGCCAAATACCGGGGATCCTTTTCCGTTCCAGATATACCACATCATATCCTGTCCGGCACAACGTTCTGCACTGTCCCTGGCGTAATATCCTCTCCTGGCATAATATTCCAGAATGTCATATAAGGCTTTTCCTTTGTATGGCCTGCCATAGATTTCCACCCCGGCGAATGTTCCGTCCGGATTCATGGGTACACAGCCATGATAAAGCAAATTGCCATTATAGATTTTGTACATGCCGCCTTTGGCATATAGAAAGCGCACATGGCGCTGGAGCTTTTCGCATTTCAGGAACGCCCCCTGTAGCCGCATCATTACCTTGTTCTCTTCCTCTGTAAGCTCATAGGGATGCTCCGGGTCAATGGTCGGAAAATCCATATCCAGCATTTTATATGTCCTGCCATCTATATCCACAGTACCGGAAGCATAATCGATCCGGTCCAAAAGCAGCCGGTCCTCCATGTGGAACTCCGGGTGCCGCAGGATCAGCTGTCCTTCCAGTTTAAACTGAATGATTGCCATGGCCTTGTGCATTCTGGTATCCAGGCCCAGATCCTTGGTGTTGTAATCTGTGTTGTACCGTATGGTGAAAACATGTGTGTCCACTTTTTCGTACACCTCCATGGCAAAGGTAGCCAGGGGAAGCAGATTGATCCCATAACCATCCTCTATAGTAGCCAGGTTTCCATAACGGGCCGCCATACGGATCACATTGGCGATACAGGCCAGATGACCGCTGGCAGCCCCCATCCATACCATGTCATGATTCCCCCACTGCACATCCACAGAATGATATTCACAGAGCGTATCCATAATAATATGAGGACCTGGTCCCCTGTCATAGATGTCTCCTACTATGTGAAGATGGTCGATGACCAGGCGCTGGATCAGATGGCTCAAGGCTGCAATAAACCGGGGTGCCCTGCCAATCCGGATAATCGTATGGATGATTTCGTTGTAGTAGGCCTCCTTGTCCTGGATCTCCTCCTTTTCCGTGATCAGCTCTTCGATCACATAGGAAAAATCCCTGGGCAGCGCCTTGCGCACCTTGGATCTGGTATACTTGGAAGACACGCGCTTTATGATCTGTACCAGCCTGTGAAGGGAAATCTTGTACCAGTCCTCAATATTGTCTTCCTCCCGGCATACGATCTCCAGTTTTTCCTCCGGATAATAGATCAAGGTGGCCAGGCTCTTCTTGTCCTTATTGCTCAGAGTATTGCCAAACTCCTCATCTATCTTCCTACGGATAGAGCCGGAACCGTTCTTCAGCACATGATTGAACTGCTCTGACTCCCCATGTATATCTGTGAGGAAGTGTTCCGTCCCCTTGGGCAGGTTCATGATCGACTGTAGGTTGATGATCTCCGTGGAAGCTGCTGCCACATTCTTGTACTGCTTTGCAAAAGCTCTCATGACCTTTCCGTCATTCTCATCCTTTATCATGGTGTCTCTCCTTATCTCCAACCTCCACACCCTGTCTGTGCCAACTGCGTTCCCTGCATACCTGGTAACCGGTATCCAGAAAACATCCCAGGCCAGGAAGCAGATTCCCTGGTCGCTTCCCACAGTACAATGGTTTCAAAGGGCCTGCAGAAGCCTGCATATAACAGCCTCTGCCAGAAAAATAGTCCGTGTTTTGGCAGAAATACCTTACAGGATCTCCCGGACTACATCTCCCATATCATACATTCCAGGTTCCTTCCCTGCCAGGAACTTCGCCGCCTGCAGGGCCCCCCTGCCGAACACTGCCTTGGAATAAGCAGTGTGGGAAAATGTTACCACCTCATCCGTACCAGCAAACAGTACATCGTGTTCCCCTACAATGGTACCACCACGGATGGCACTGATGCCGATCTCCTTCTCTGGCCGACTCGCTCTTCTGACACTCCTGTCATAGACATATGTATATCCGCCGTCAAACACTTCATTGATGGAATCTGCCAGGGCAAGGGCTGTACCACTGGGTGCATCCACTTTCAGGTTATGGTGCTTTTCCACGATCTCCATATCAAAACCTGCCGGTGCCAATACCCCTGCAGCCTTTTTCACAAGATGCAGCAGCAAATTGATTCCCAGAGACATATTGGCCGACTTCAAGACAGCCACCTTTCCAGATGTCACCTTCACCTTCTCAAGCTGTTCCACCGACAGTCCTGTGGTACACAACACGCAAGGCAGTCCCTTGTCTGCACAAAAGTCAAGCAGATTATCCATGGCTGTGGCCACGGAAAAGTCGATCAGACAGTCTGCCTCCACACCACATTTTCTGATATCCCGGAATACGGGATAGGGATTATGCCCATCATCAAAGGCATCTATCCCTGCTACAATCTCTGTCTCTGTGTCTACAGCTGCCAAGGCACTGATCACCTGTCCCATCTTCCCATTACATCCATGCATGATAATCCTGATCATAGTCATCCCTTCCTCCCGTATACCGGGCACCTGCTTTCTCCATATATGCAAAACACCATTTGTGATTGCCGCGCAGTCCTAGTATAACACAAAATGCCACCCTAAGAAAGGCGGCATTTTCCTTATTTCCTGTCTGCGGATCACTTTCGGTTACTGTTCACTTGGTATCACCGCCAGATACTTCATGTATTCTTTACACGAAAATCCATCCTATATCCAGACAGCACACACCTTTGTCAGAGATCTTTGAGGATTCCTTACAAAATTCCATATGTTTTCATGGCAGCTTCCAGTTTTCCTATGTTTGCCTCCTCCATCTTTGTAAGAGGCATCCTGGCAGGCCCTGCTTCCATCCCCATCAGGTTCAAGGCCTCTTTCACCGGAATGGGATTCACCTCGCAAAACAGGGCATCACACAGTTCCAGTGCACGGAGCTGTTCCTTACGGCTGCCTTCCACATCACCCTCCAGGAATTTCTGGCAGATGGCATGGGTCTGCGCCGGTGCCACATTGGACAGCACAGAGATGACTCCCAGCCCTCCCAGAGCCATCAGCGGCACAATCTGGTCATCATTACCGGAGTAAATGTCCACACATCCCTCCCCAATGGCAGCCAGATGTGCAATCTGGCTGATATTGCCGCTGGCCTCCTTGACCCCTACAATGTTTTCCACCTCCCTGCACAGACGCACCACTGTCTCTGGCAGAATATTACAACCTGTCCTGGACGGCACATTGTAGAGCAGTATGGGCACCTTCACTGCATCAGCTATGGTCTTGAAATGGGCAAAAAGTCCCTTCTGGGTAGCCTTGTTGTAATAAGGACTCACCAGCAGAAGTCCGTCCACACCATACTTCTCCGCTTCGGCGGACAGGTACACTGCCGTCTGTGTACAGTTGGAGCCTGTACCTGCGATTACAGGAACCCGGCCTGCCACCTGTTCCACGCAAAACCGAATCACTTCCAGATGCTCCTCGTGGGTCAGCGTGGAAGCCTCCCCTGTGGTACCACACACAATGATAGCATCTGTTCCATTGTCCACCTGGAAATCCACCAGCTTTGCAAACTGCTCATAATTTACCGTTCCATCCGTATGCATCGGCGTGACAATTGCCACACCTGCACCCTTGAAAATAGCCATCTTACTTCCTCCATTTTGTGAGTTATATGTACTTTATGCCCGGCGTCCGTCCAATGCCACACAGGCAAAACGACAAAACGCCGGCGATAGAAAGCGCCGGCGGATGAATCCTTCACGATAGCGCTCCATCCGTTCTCACGGATGACAGTCATACGGTTCTTTACCGCATGCCCAAGGACTGGCTCCCAGAAAGCCCCTCCTTTCGGCGTCCGCCCCTTTCCCTTTTTCTCTCCTGCGCCTGACGCATCAAAAAAGGTACTCTTGAAAAACGCAACCTCTATCTCCTATACAATTTAATCATAGCATTTCCCCAGAAGTGTGTCAATGGATTTCTTCCGGGAAAACAACGGCATTTTATTCCCACACCTTGAATTTGACCGTCTCGATTCTGGACACTTCGTCCGCCAGTACACAGATCTCGTCCACCAGCTTCACACCTGTCAGAATGATACTTGTGTCTTCCCTGCATTCCAGTAACGTCTTAAGCTCGTCCGTACTGATAATACCGTTCTCCAGCACGCCCAGCACTTCATCCAGGATCAAGAGATCACATTCCCCTGTGGTAAGCACCTTTTTGGCAAAGTTCATTCCATTTTTGATATTGCCGATCTCTTCCCGCTTCTTCTCCTCAGAGAGTACTGCAAAATTCTCATCAGACTTTTCAAAATGAAACAGCTTGATCTCTGGCTCCATCCTCCGGACAAAATCCGAATCTCCAAGTCCCTTTCCCTTCAGAAACTGGATGAGCATCACCTGCTTCCCTTCCGCTGCCGCCTGTACGGCCCTTCCGATAGCTGCCGGCGACTTACCCCTTCCGTCTCCTGTATAGATATAGATTGAACCTTTTGCCATACTGCACCTCATTTCCCCTAATCCAGGGTCTGCCATATGTCCCTATACATCCCTCTATATAAAATAGCACATCTGCGCAGATTTGGCAAATTATTCTTCTCCCTCTGCTATTTCCCCTTCTTCTACTTCTCCTTCCATCATTTCCAGTTTGCTCACAGACACTTCAAAAGCCACTCTCTTCTCCACATTCTCTTCGTCCAACTTTTTCATGTACTCGCGGCTCTGGATCCTGCCCCAGACAGCACAGCGGTCTCCCACTTTGAAAGTGCTGGCATAGCGGGCATTCCTGCCCCAGCAGATGCAGGGGATATAGTCCGATTTCCCGTAGGGCCTGTTCACAGCCAGCAGCAGATCTGCAATCTCCCTGCCGAGAGGTGTCTTGCGGTAGATCGGTTCCTTGCAGATATAGCCGTCCAGAAAGATCTGGTTCGTCTTGGAACTCTCCTCCACCTCTTCCAGGAAGCTCACCTCCCGGGCAAACACAGACAACACCAGACGGTTCCTGCGCTCCTCATGGCGGTTGTACGAACGGAACTGGCCACTGACACAGATCAGCTGCCCCACATAGTCCGCAGTTACATCCAGCAATCGCTCTGACACCATCACAGGAATCGTGTCATAGCTCTCGCTGAGCCGTTTACATCTGACATCCACCATGTAAAATCCCTCTCCGAAAATCTGGTGACTGTAGGAAAAACCACTCACGACCTCTCCCATCACCGTTACCTGATTGTTTTCAATTACCTTATCCGTCATTTTCGTTCTCCCTTCTTACTCTAAGACTTTTTCCAGTAACACCACCTGATAAAGGAATTAGATTGCGGGTGGATACTACTATATATACAATATTTACCAGTACTTTAGTACATTTTTCCATCGCGTATATCGACATTTTTCGCGTGTTTTCCATTTATTTACATATATTCTAAAACGTTTAATCAAATATATTTTCCTAAGACCTTGATAAACACTTGCATCCACACAAAATTAGTGCTATACTGTAGCAGTTTGAAATCCAGGAAAAGAATCCATAGACAGGCTGGCACAAATTCCGACTTCTTTCCATTTCAAACGACATTTTTAAAGGCAAGCCGCTTTGGCGGCTGTTCCTATTTTAATGCACCAGAAAGGCACAGAGACTATTATGAAACAAAAAAGAGAAGATGTAAGAAACGTTGCAATCATTGCCCACGTGGATCACGGCAAGACCACCCTGGTGGACGGGCTGCTGAAGCAAAGTGGCGTATTCCGGGAAGGGCAGGCAGTGGCGGAGCGCATCATGGACTCCAATGATATCGAACGGGAACGAGGTATCACGATCCTGTCCAAAAATACTGCCGTTATGTACAAGGATATCAAGATCAACATCATTGACACCCCTGGCCACGCGGATTTTGGTGGTGAGGTGGAACGTGTGCTGAAGATGGTAAACGGTGTCATCCTGGTGGTAGATGCCTTCGAAGGCGCCATGCCCCAGACGAAATTCGTGCTGCGCAAGGCCCTGGAACTGAAACTTCCCGTCATCGTCTGCATCAACAAAATTGACCGCCCGGAGGCACGCCCGGACGAGGTGGTGGAGGAAGTACTGGAACTGTTCCTGGAACTGGATGCCGATGATGCCCAGCTGGACTGTCCCTTCGTATATGCTTCTGCCAAGGCAGGCGTGGCCTCCCTTCACACAGAACAGCCAGGAAGCAGCATGGAGCCTCTCTTCGAGACTATCGTAAATTATATTCCTGCGCCAGAAGGAGATCCTGAAGCAGGCACCCAGGTGCTCATCAGCACCATTGATTACAATGAATATATCGGCCGCGTAGGCGTGGGCAAAGTGGACAATGGCATTATCCGTGTGAACCAGGAAGTGGTGATCTGCAACCATCATGAACCGGACAAGCACTTGAAGGTAAAAGTCAGCAAACTCTATGAGTTCAATGGTTTAGAGCGGGTGGAAGTGAAGGAAGCCGGGATCGGTTCCATTGTGGCCATCTCCGGGATCAGCGACATCCATATCGGGGATACCCTGTGCTCCCCGGAGTATATCTCCCCCATCCCCTTCCAGAAGATCAGCGAACCAACCATTGCCATGCAATTTATAGTAAACGATTCCCCCCTGGCAGGTCAAGAGGGAAAATACGTGACCAGCCGACATATCCGGGACCGGCTCTTTCGGGAACTGAACACGGATGTGTCCCTCAGGGTGGAGGAAACCGATACCACCGAATGCTTCAAGGTATCGGGAAGAGGGGAACTGCATCTGTCTGTGCTCATTGAGAATATGCGCAGGGAAGGCTATGAGTTCGCGGTAAGCAAGGCTGAAGTCCTCTATCGCACAGATGAGAACGGGAAACGTACAGAGCCAATGGAACTGTGTTACATTGATGTGCCAAATGAATTTGCCGGGGCTGTCATCGAAAAGCTGGGACAACGGAAAGGGGAGCTTCGCAATATGGGAACCCTTTCCGGAGGCACCTACACCCGACTGGAATTCTCCATCCCTGCCAGGGGACTCATCGGCTACCGGGGGGAATTCCTCACGGATACCAAGGGAAACGGCATCATGAATACCATTTTCGATGGCTATGCCCCCTACAAGGGCGACATCCAGTATCGGAAACAGGGTTCCCTCATCGCCTTCGAGGCCGGAGAGACCATCACCTATGGTCTGTTCAATGCCCAGGAGAGAGGTACCTTGTTCCTGGGACCAGGGGAGAAGGTATATGCCGGCATGGTAATCGGCCAGACAGGACGCAGTGAGGACATTGAGGTAAATGTATGCAAGAAAAAGCAGCTCACCAACACCCGCTCTTCCAGTGCGGATGAGGCCCTGCGCCTGACCCCGCCCAGGATCCTGTCCCTGGAGCAGGCCCTGGACTTCATCGACACGGATGAACTACTGGAAGTGACACCACAGAGCCTCCGGATCCGTAAGAAGATCCTGGATCCCACCTTGAGGAAGCGCTCTGCCATGAAAAAATAGGGCTATCCCAAGCACGGTCCCTGTGAACCACAAAAGTGCCACACCTGGCAGCTGCGGAAAATCCGCGGACCAGTGTGGCACTTTTTATCAATGGATCTGCTGTAATCCTTATTCCTCCGGTACCGGCTGTATCTGCCACAACACCACCAGGGTTACTGCCAGCAGGCCTAGCGTCATCAACACCAGCAGGATTTCTAGCCATGTAATGTTATAAGGTGTCATCAGAAATCCGGCTGTCAGCAGCACCACTGCCCAGACCCTTAGGCATCCCAGTTGCCGCGCTGTCTGGGGCTGGGCCTCCTGGATCCGTTTCCTTACCTCCCCGGCCAGCACATAGAACATATACCTTAATCCGTGAAACTCAGATTTATTAAATACCTGCAAAGTCTGTGATTATGTGGATTTGAAGAGCCAAACAATCACCTTCAGAATTCACCTGTTTGGTGTAGTAAAAATCCCTCTGTTTTCCCACTTCTGTAGCACTTTCTGGTATAATAGAAACAGCAAAAACCAGCATACAGAGGGGGCAGGCACCAATGAAAAATATCAAAATTGAATTCACCAATGAGCGCATTATTCCGGCTTCAGGGCTGGCAGTTGTGGGGGCCATCTTGGGCAAAAGCGATTTTGTAAAGCGCTGCAACCGTATGGATGTCACAAGGAACCGCTCCCAGCACCAGATAAAAAACGGCGACATTATGCTCACCTATATCGGACTGCTGACCATGGGGAAGCCAGCCTATGAATCCGTGCATGAGTTTGATGATGATCAGGAATTCTATAAATATGCCCTTGGCATTACCAGGGGCATCCCTTCCGAAGAGACGCTGCGCCAGCGCATGGATGA
>CAJTOJ010000025.1 GCA_910577665.1 uncultured Acetatifactor sp. | reverse complement strand
AATTGCACAGAGCGCAATTTTGACTTCGCGAGAGGGGCTGTCTGAACTGTTACGACAAACCAGACAGTAACAGCCGGGCCTTATGGCCCGGCTGTATAAGCACAGCAATCCTTTGCTGTTCCTCCCTTTATTCCATGTTCAGTCTCCTGCTGATAATCTGATAGGAGACCAGATAAAGTACCACTGCCAGCACAAGATCCAGGATGAAAGATACATTCCACGTGGATCCCATGTAGGCATTCAAAAAGTCGTAATCCGATACCGCGCTTTTGAACTGGATGGCTGTCACAGTACCCTGCACCACCTGCTCCACTATGCTACGGACAATTCCCATTCCAATGTAAAATACAATGGCCATCAGCACTCTGTGTTTGGTAAACAGCTGGCCCAGGGTAATGGCACCAAACAGGAACATGATCATACAGAAGGGTCCCACTATGATCCCATACACCAGATACAGCAGGAGCCGGATCACATCCGCCCTGATCTCTGGGGAAGCAAGACTCCATTGTCTCCCGACCTCATTCCAGGCTTCCGTCCACACCTCCACAAAGGTGTACTCACCAGCCAGAGCAGCGGATACCAGCGATGCCACCAGCACAAAAACAGACAGTGCAAGGGCCACATAGATAATTATGATCCAGATACTGCTCACCAGAACCTTGCTGATTAAAATCTGATGCTTGGTTACCGGAAGGGTATGCAGCAGATATCCTTCATCTGTGTACATGGTCCTGTAGAAACGTATCCCCAGGTAGATCAGCAAGCCAAAGAGTACCCCCATCAAAGCAATGACATAGAGTAAAAAAGTCCCTATACTCAACAGATCCAGAAGACCGAATCCATAATAATAGGAATTTGAAAAGGCCGCTTGCCACATAGGCCCCTGAAAGCCCAGCCATCCGATAAATGTAGCTCCCACCATACAGGCCAGCAACAGGCATCCCACCTTATAGGTACCCTTCCACTCATGTCCGATCAGTTTTCCTAGCATGCGAACACCTCCCTAAAATATGCGTCAACCGATTTGCCATGCTGCTCCCTGATATGATCCACCGAAGTATACAGGAGCAGATGTCCGTAACGCATGAAGATCACCTCATCCAGCACCTGCTCAATATCCCCGATCAGATGGGTAGAGATCAGCACCGTTGCATTTGGATTGTAATTGTTGATGATGGTGCGCAGGATATAATCCCTGGCCGCAGGGTCTACTCCTGCAATGGGTTCATCCAGCACATACAGATCCGCATTCCTGCTCATGACCAGGATCAGCTGGACCTTCTCCTTGGTTCCCTTGGACAAAGTCTTCATCCTGGTACCCGGATCAATATTTAGGCTCTTTAACATCTCCAGGGCTTTCTCCCTGGAAAAATCCGCATAAAAATCACAGAAGTAATCCAGTATCTGCGTGATCTTCCACCCTCCTGCCAGATAAGTCCGGTCTGGCAGATAAGCCACATGGGCTTTGGTATCCGTTCCCACATAGCTGCCGTTTACCTTGATGCTGCCCTGGGTAGGTGCCAGTAGTCCGTTCAGCATCTTGATCAATGTGGTCTTACCGCTTCCATTTGGCCCTAACAGTCCTATGATCTTCCCTCTGGGAAGCGTCAAAGTGATATTATTCACCGCCACATGCTCCGCATCATAGGCTTTGGTCAGACCTGCAATCTCAACCAGTTCATTCATGCGCATACCTCCTTGCGTACTTGCCAATCCACACTTGCATATTCATCTTTACCTTTTTCCTTCCTCTACATACTGTCCCAACAACTCCATGGTATCCTTACTGGTATACCCCAGCTCCTGCATTCCAGACAGGAAAGCTTCCACATGTTCCCTGGCAAGCTCCTTTTTCACAGTCCCTATCAGTTCCTCATCCTCTGTGACATTCCGCCCATTGGTGCGCTGTGTGATAATCAGTCCGCTCCTTTCCAGCTCTGCAAATGCTTTCTGCATGGTATTGGGATTCACCGATGCCACAGACGCCAGGTCCCTGACGCTGGGCAGCTTTCCACCCGGCGGGTACTGCCCCGAAACAATCTGCATCTGGATCCTTTCTACCAGCTGTGCATAGATTGGTCTGTCAGATTCCATATTCCATGCCATTTCTCTCCTCCTTCCTGCAAAACCACCGGGTGTCGTCCGTTTTCCCAGCCTATAGGATACTACATGGCCATCCCCAGGCCCTTACCTGTGCTGTTCCATACCCAGTGGCTATCCTCCTGCTTCTTCTGTTTATTGTACCATCAGCATAATACAATGATACATTCAGAAGCAGAATCTGTCAAGTTCTTTTTGCAGTTTTGTCTGGAGAGCAAAAGAGTCCCCTCCTGCGAAGGGACTCTCCATTTCCTGTCTATTCTCTAAAGCCGGTATCTGCCCCGGATAAGATACTTCCCAGTCTCTAACTACTCCTGGAACACAGCGATTCTCCTGGCATCCAACTTCTTGGTCTCCTCCAGAATCCTGTTGAAATCAGCGATCAGTTCCACAGAAAGCTTCTTCGCCTCCTGGAACTCCTTTGTAGCCTTCTCCGAATCATTCCGGTTGATGGCATCCATCACACTTCTGCCAAATCCATGGAAGCGGCGGTGTTTATCCCCAAGGCCGGTCCAGATGGTTGCGATCACCCGGCTCCTGGGTCTCATAGCATAATAAAAATGGCCAAATGCGCATTTGGTATCATCCAATTGCAAAGGTTTGCACTCCATATTGTCCACCATTGCCCCAAGAGAATCCAACCACTTCTGGTGGGCAATGATCGCGTTCTGCACTGTACCAGCAAAGATCTGGTTATCCAGCATATAGAAGACATCCTGCACCATGGCCCCCATCTGCTTCGCCGTATCATCCAGCTCCTTCTCAATATCCTTCACCGGCTCTGTACTCACATTCAAAGCCTCCGTCACCTGCTCCAGTACCTGGGCCTGTTCATTGAGATGTTCGCACTCTTCATTCAGATTGGTCATCTGGCCCTGGACACTGCTGACAGCACTGAAGATCTCCTGGTCCGTAGCTGCAATCGTTGTCAGGGAATCCGATATCTCTGCAATGTTCTCTTCATTCTTGCGGTTCTCCCCGATGATCTCGGACAGGCTCTCCCGCATCTGTCCCAGTTCCTGTACCGTCTTGTCCAGACTGTCACAGGTCATCTTGGAAGCATCCCCGATCCTGCCCACCAGACCATCCATACTTACAGTCAGCTCTTTTGTCTGGACTGCCAGGTTCCGGATCTGCTCTGCCACCACAGCGAACCCTCTTCCAGCCTCACCTACCCTGGCGGCCTCAATGGATGCATTCAGTGCCAGCATATTTGTCTGGGCTGAGATGGAATTGATACCGCTGATCACCTCATTCATATTGTGAAGTACGTTCATCAGCTGTTCCATATCACGCTTCATGTCATCTGAATTCTGGATGGTTACTTCTGACTTGGTGACAATCTCTGCCAGGGCCTGGTTGCTGGTCCCCACCTTGTCCTTCATCTCCGCAGCCACCTCGGAAATCTGCATCACAGCCTCGGCAAAGCTTTCATGGGCTTCCACCACCTCTGCCATACTCTCCCCTGTAACCCTGGCGGCCCCCACCACCTTAGAAGAAACCTCAGTGACATTCCTGCTGATCTCGTTCATCTTGGTAGAGCAGTCACGCATAGACAGATCCAGCGCGCTGATCCGCATCACGGAAGAAAATACGCCCTTTACAAGCTGGTTGAACTTATCCCTGCCAGATTTCAGCCTGGAATATACCTGCATAGCTTCCGGATCCCTGGCATCTTCCACCGGTAACATCCTGCTGATATTGTAAATTATCTTCTTGTCCTTCATCATGTTGAGCCTTCCTCCTATTTTGGTCTTGCACATATCGCAACCATTATAGCAGATCCCAGACGGTTTTTCTACAGGAAATCGCAAATATTCTTGGAAATATTCTCCCATGGCGTTACTGTTCACTCCGTTCACAGTAACAGATGCGCAGAAATCGCAAGAACAGCGATTTCGCGCACGCAGTCTCGAGTTTGTCACGCAAAGAACGCGTGAAAACACCTGGCGGCAGTATCGAGTGAACAGTAACCCCATGGCTGCCTGTTGCAATTCCCCTGCTGCGCAAAACCTTCCCTCCTTACACCTGTTCCCTTCCACGCACTACAAAAAGGAGGGCGCTATCTTTCATACCCTGCACGCAGGATGGCACATACCGGAAAATGATCCGACAGAAACACGCCGTCCTGCTCCTCCATCCACCGTTCTATGCCTTCACAGGCAAATCCTTTGGTAAAGATATAATCAATACATCCCGGCTCCCTGGTCTTTCCAAACCCATGGAAGGTGATCCCTATGTCCCTGGCCAGATTTTCATAAGGATATTCCTCCAGCACGGCAAGGGTATCACTGTCCGGCCAGGCGTTCATGTCCCCTGTGACCACCACAGGTGTACCCGCATAGCGCTCCTCTGCCTCCAGCCGGTCCAGTATCTGCCGCATTCCTCTCTTCCTGGCCTCCGGTCCCTCGTGATCCAGGTGGGTATTGGCCACCCTAAACACCCTGCCTGTGTCAAACTCCTGGAACACTGCTTCTGTACAGACCCTGGGACAGATACTCTGGTCCGGATACCGGGAGGCCGGCACATATGGCGTCTCTGACAGCCAATAGACCTCCAGGCGTATGAGATTCATCACATCCCTTCTGTAGGCAATGGCTGTCTGTTCATCCTCCAGGGTCTTACTGCGGCCGCAGCCCACCACATAATAACCCTCCAGGGCCTCCTTCAGCCACACCGCCACATGGGGCAGCACCTCCTGGAAACAGATGATATCCGGCGCCTCCGACTTGATCTTCTGCAAGATCAGCGGTTTCCGGCAGTTGAAATTATTGATTCCATCCTGTCCGCAGTCATAGCGGATATTAAAAGTAACGATTTTCATAACCATTTCATCCCTTTCTGAAATATTGCTCTGGTATACCTGCCATTTCGGCAAACGCGTCCAGACGCTCTGCCCGGACGCCTTGAGTTTGAATATGCGGTAAAACCGCTTCCTTTGCGATTCTTCTATATGAAAAAAGCCTGCAAAGCAGACTTTTTTCACATTCCCTGACATGCCAATGCAAACGGCACGCCCATCCGTCTCTGTTATCCTACACTTCCAGGGCTTCAAAATGAGGACACACCAGCTCTATCCTCTTGATCGGACATGCCCAGTGCACCGCATTTCGGATGATTTGCTGTACATACTCGTTCTGGAAACCGGTATTGGTCTCATGCCCCGGCTGGAAATAGAAAATTTTTCCATTTCCCCGGACCCAGGTACAGCCACTGCGGAACACCTCCCCGCCATTGAACCATCCCATAAAGACAGTCTCCTGGGGTTCTGCAATGTCAAATGGCTCTCCGTACATTTCTTCACAGTCCAATACAAAGGTCTCCGGGATTCCTTTCGCAATGGGATGGTTTGGCTTCACAGTCCAGATCCGCTCCCTGGCGCCATCCCTCCATTTCAAGTTACAGGTGGTTCCCAGCATCCTGCGGAAGATCCTGGAATGATGGCCCGAGTGAAGCACCACCAGACCCATTCCCGACAGGATATGTCTCTGCACCCGGTCCACGATCTCCTCAGGCACCTGGTCATGGCCCATATGCCCCCACCACACCAGCACATCCGTGTCTGCCAGCACTTCCTCTGTAAGGCCACACTCCGGCTCGTCCAGGGTGGCAGTCCGCACTTCTGTCTCCGGATCCTTCAGGAATCCGGCAATATAGGCATGAAGTCCTCCTGGATACATCTGTGTCACAAGCGGAATCTCTTTTTCATGAAGATTCTCATTCCATACCGTTGCTTTCATATTCTGTTCCTTTCGTTCTGCCCTTCCCAGGCCTCTGCCATGTTTCCGTATGAATCCTATGTGTGCGCTTCCATGGCATACCCAAACGCCGCTGCAGACAACGCAACATCCATCAGTCAAAGTATACCGTCCTACCGGTCCTGGCAGATTCGTAGATGGCTTCCAGAATCTGTGTTACCACCAGGGCCTGCCCGGGTTCCACCGTCAAAGGCTTTCCATCCACCACTGCCTCATAGAAAATACGCTGCTCCACATCCTCCGCATTCTCCTTTGCACCATCAAAGAATGCAACCCCGCCAGAAGCCAGGTCCGGCTTCTCCACACACTGTCTGCCGTATTGTACCCGGTTGATCCTAAGACCATCCTTCATGTCAGCCCCGGCCTTTGTACCACAAAGACTGGTCTTTGCCTCATCCACCTCCAGGCTGTTTAAAGCCCAGGAAGCCTCCAGCTGGATGGTAGCGCCGTTTTTCATCTTGATAAACCCAAAGGCAGAATCCTCCACCGTGAAAATCTCCGGATCCCAGTCTCCCCAGGCATTGCCTGTATCCTTCTGGTCAGCCAGCTTGCGGAACACAGAACCTGTGACAGATGCAGGTTCGTAATTGTCCATCATCCACAAGGTCAGATCCAGGGCATGGGTACCGATGTCGATCAACGGACCACCTCCCTGTTTCTCCTCATCCAGGAATACCCCCCAGGTTGGCACCGCTCTCCTGCGGATGGCATGGGCCTTGGCATAATAGATTTCTCCCAGATCACCATTTTCACATGCCTGCTTCAGATACTGGGAATCTCCTCTGTAACGGTTCTGATAGCCGATGGTGAGAATCTTCCCCGTCTCCTTTGCCGTCTCCACCATGGCCCTGGCCTCCGCATAGGTCTTGGCCATGGGCTTCTCACACATGACATGCTTGCCTGCCTTCAGCGCTGCAATGGTCACAGGTGCATGGGCATTGTTGGGGGTCAGCACATACACGGCGTCCAGGTCTTCCTTCACCAGCTCCTGGTAGTCCGTATAGACACGGGCATCCTCTGTGCCATACTCCTTCCTGGCCTTCTCAGCCCTCTCTTCGATCAAGTCACAGAAAGCCACGATCTCAAAATGACCGTTCTTCTTGATAGCCGGCAGATGCTTTGCATTGGCAATGCCGCCACAGCCCACGATACCTACTTTTAACGTTTTCATGATGATACCTCCATATCCATCCACATTGTTGACTGTTTACATCAGATGATCTATTTGCATCCATACATAATTGTCTGCAACTCCACAGGTACCAGTACACCAATGCATCCTTGCGCAATTCGCACCGATTGCCCTGGAATGAATGTACTTGTGTACTAGGAAAGTCCCTTTAAGCACTCTATGCTCTTCTTCATGTTTTCCATAGGGGTCCCATACTTGTGGTCATCCTGTTCCACCACCAGATATTGGGTTCCACTCTTTACTGCCTGGGCTACCACATCGCTAACCCCCAGTTCCCCATCTCCCAGGGCTACCAGCACGACCCCGTCTTCCCTTATGAAATCCTTCACATGCACCACGGGACAGCGCCCGCTGTATTTGCCCAGGTATTCCACAGGATCTGCACCACCTACCTTCACCCAGCACAGATCCAGCTCTGTTGCAAGACCTGCTGTCTCACTGGCTGCATAAAAGGCATCCAGCTGGTATGCGCCGTCCTGGGTTTTTGAAAATTCAAAATCATGGTTGTGATAGAGAAGCTGCATCCCTGCTTCCTTGCATTTTTCCGCAATCACTGCCAGATAGGATAAAGTCTCCTGGTATTTGCTGCCGCCATACCAGCGTTCCCCGCCCAGATACGGCACTGCTATAAAAGGACATCCGATGGCCCTGTAGGTCTCCACTGTGCCTTCCAGATCCTTTACAAATTCCTCATAAGGCACATGGGCGCTCACTGCCTGTAGCCCCCACTTGTCAAGACTGTGCCGGATCTCCTGGGGACTCTTCCCATACAGGCCTGCCAGTTCCACACCGTCATAACCCATTTCCGCAAGCGCCCTCATTGTGCTGTCAAAATCTGCGGCAGCTTCTTCCCGCACGGAATACACCTGTACCGCAATCGGCAATTTCTCCATTCCATCCTCCTTTTCCCATCCTGGTATCCCTTGCCCCATATCCACATACTCTCTCGGGCACACCAGCCAGTCTGTAAATGCGCTCTCCCGCTCCCCGCCTCAGTCTTCGAACCGGATCACTTCTTTTCTCTCAGCAGAGAGGAATACCGCCTCCATGAGCCGCATGACCCGCATAACTTCCGAAAGCTGAATCCGGCTCTCTTCCCGGCCTTCCAGCACAGCCATCACGTTCTGGTAGAATTCCTTGATATCACTCTTCACCTCCGACTCCACCTCTGTGTGAATGCTGTCATCCCTTCTGGGAGCCATGGTCTTAGTCAGTCCTGCCGCAGTGCGCACCGGTACCACATCCTTTTCGTCCGTCCCCAGGGCACGTACAATGCGGATATCCTGTCCCCAGTCCTTAATCTGTGCCGTACCATCCGTTCCCAGCACATACCACCTGGGCAGATTGATAAAATTACTGGTCCCCACTTCCACCAGCATATGTACGCCATTTGCAAAGCCCAGATCCGCCGTAAAGCCGTCATCCACCAGCTGATTGGTCACGTGGGTCAGTGTGGCATACACCGTCTGTAGCTTCACACCGGGAAACAGCAGCAATGCCTGGTCAAACAGATGGACACCCCAGTCCAGCACCATACCGCCTCCCTGTTCCTTCTCCTGCCTCCAGTCCCCGGGAATGCCCCGGGAGCCATGAACCCTGGATTCCAGGCGGAAGATCTCCCCCAGTTTTCCCTCCTCCATGACTTTTTTCACTGTGAGAAAATCCTCATCCCAACGGCGGTTCTGGTGTACTGTCAGAAAACGTCCCGTTCTCCTGGCCGCCTCCATCATTTCTGTCAGATCCTTTGAGGAAAGGGTCACCGGCTTCTCAGACACCACGTTCTTCCCTGCCTCCATGGCTTTTATGGCTATGCTCTTGTGCACGTCATTGGGCGTGGCAATCAACACCAGATCCACTGCTTCATCTGCCAGCAGATCCTCCAGGTCCTGGTATACATGGATCTGTCTGGAAGCCGCATACTCCCTTCTCTCTGCCTTAATATCCCAGATGCCTGCCACCTCCAGATCTTCCATTCCTTCAATCAGGTCATAGTGCCAGCCTGCCATTCCGCCAAATCCTACCATCGCCAATACATGTTTCATTTCCTTCACCCTTTCTGTAAAAAGCTTCTCCCTGTCAAGCCCAGTACATATTCCCCCGCTCCTCAAAAATCAGTACATTCTTCAAGCACTGGATGGCCTTCAGCAGTCCTTCCCTGCCAGACATTAAGCTGTCCTCGTGCTCAATACTGATGGCATAATCATACCCCGCCAGACGCAGTTCCGATACAATGGCCTTCCAGTAATCTTCCCCATGTCCGTACCCTACAGAACGGAAAATCCAGGAGCGTTCCAGTTCATTGCCATAATGTGTGGTATCCAGTACGCCGTTCATGGCAGTATTCACCGGATCCACCCTGGTGTCCTTTGCATGGAAATGGAACAGGGCGCCTGCCTTCCCAAGCTCCCTGATGGACACACAGGGATCCATGCCCTGCCAGATCAGATGGCTGGGATCGAAATTGGCACCGATCTCAGGCCCCACCGCCTCCCGCAGCTTTAAAAGGGTCCTGGTATTGTACACACAGAATCCCGGATGCAGTTCCAGGGCGATCTTGTGGACGCCGTGGGCTGCTGCAAAAGCCACCTTCTCCTTCCAGTAGGGGATCAGCACCTCATTCCACTGGTACTCCAGTATCTCAGAGAAATCATCCGGCCAGGGGCAGGTGACCCAGTTGGGTGTCTTGTCCTCCCGGCTGCCGCCGGGACAGCCGGAGAAAGTGTTCACCACGGGAACTCCCAGCTTCTCTGCCAGCAGTATGGCATTCGTCAGATCCTCATCAAATTTCTTCGCAATTTCCTTGTCAGGGTGTACCATGTTCCCATGGCTGCTCAAGGCACTGATCTCCAGGCCATACCTGTGGATGATATCCAGGAACGCTTTCCTCTTTCCTTCCTCTGCCAGAAGAGCTGCCGCATCGCAATGGGCTTTCCCCGGAAAACCGCCGCAGCCGATCTCCACCATCTGGACACCATTTTCTGCCAGGAAACGGCAGGCCTCCTCCAGGGGCAAATCCCCCAGAACCACTGTAAAAGTACCTAATTTCATGACATTTCCTCCTGTTTTTCTCTCTATGCTTTCCTGTCTTTGAGACAGATCTTCCAGTTCCTGCTCCTTCTGCCGTGACAATCATCCTCCCTGCCATTGCTGCTGCATCCAGCCGCCTCTCTTCCGGTCTGACAGTGCCCTGCATCCAACTCTTTGTGTTTTGCCCTGCCTGCTTCAGAATCCCGTTTTCCCGGCTCCGCCCATAAGCACCTGCACAATTCCGGCAGTGTGTCCAAATCGTCACGCAATACCATATCCCTCTTATAACTGACTGTTAATTTCATTATAAAAAAACAGCAGAAGAAAGATAGAATTCTTCTGCTGTAAACTCATATGATTCTGCTATTTTCCCGCACCTCCAGAGGCGTGCATCCAAATGTACGCCGAAACAGGCGGCCAAAATGGTTGTAATCGGAAAACCCCACTGCATCCGCCACTTCCGTGGCTGTGTAGTTTCCTTTTTTCAACAGGTGCATGGCCTTCTGCAGGCGCACTTCATTGATATACTGCAAAGGTGCCACCCCTGCACTCTCCTTGAATATATGGCCAAACCGCCCCTCGCTCACATGGATCAAGTCCGCCAGTTCCCGGTTGCTGATGGCTTCAGAATAATGGCTCTCAATATACTGGTATACAATATTCAATCGTTCCAGCTTCTTCCTCCGCCGCAGACTGTCCTCCCGGTCCAGCATCTCCAGGGCATAATGCCGCACCAGATACGCCACAAGCTGTAACAGATAGCCTTTGCACACCAGCCTGCTGCCGATCTCCTGGCCAGCCAGTTCCTCGGATATACGCTCCATGATCCGGACCACCTCCGGATCATTATGGACCAGGGGCTGGAAGATGATGTTTTTGTCTGCAAGCTCTCTGGAGAAATCAGCCATGTCAAAGATGGCCACCAATGTCTCCACAGGGGTTCCGTCACAGAAACCTTCATGCAGAATATTGCTGTTGGCAATAACCAGGTCTCCCTTGGAAGCTTCCAGATCCTCCTGATCCAGTCTGATAACTGTCTGCCCGTCCACCACATAATGCAGCTCAATATGCTCGTGCCAATGAAGCGCAAAACAACGCCCTTTTATATGGAATCTGCTGCGGAACAGCTGGATGGGAAATTCTTCATCTCTCAGCACCTTTTTTTCATACAGTTCCAATGCCTGCGCCATATCCTTCCTCCGCTTTTGTATCTGCCCAGGTATTATCCGGATCTTTTCTATCTCCCTATTACCAAAACAGCGGACAGATAGAACCTGCTATCTCCCCGCTGGTCATCCAGGTCACTGTACCTTCCCTGTCCATAGCTTATCCTCTTGTGTCGGAAAATCCATGGGATTTTCTGGCACAAGACACCTGTTGCCCTACTGTAGGACCTCCTCCATGGTGTCAAAAAGCTGTTCTACATTGATGGGTTTGGCTATATGGCCGTTCATACCGCAGGCCAGGGCCTCCTGCTTATCCTCCTCAAAAGCGTTGGCTGTCATGGCAATGATCGGGATACCTGCCAGTCTGGGATCCTCCAGTTCCCGGATCCTCTTTGTAGCCTCATAGCCGCTCATCACAGGCATCTGCACATCCATCAGAACAAGCTGATAATGCCCTGGTCCTGCTTTCATGAGCATATCCACTGCAATCTGGCCATTGGCCGCCACCTCCGTGGTGAAGCCCGCCTCCTCTAGAATGGCCACGGCAATCTCCTGGTTCAGCTCATTATCCTCTGCCAGCAGCAGACATCCGCCCCTGAACCGCCCGGCCTTGTCTACCTTTTGCTTCTTCTGCTGGTTTTCCTTGATTCCAAGAATCCCATTCAGACATTTCCTCAGTTCTGAGAAAAACAACGGTTTGCTACAGAATGCCGTGACACCTGCCTCTCTGGCCTCCTCTTCAATATCCGACCAGTCATAAGCCGTCAGCACAATCACCGGTGCCTTTCCCCCTGTCTCCTTGCGGATCCGTCTGGTAACTTCCACACCGTTCATATCCGGTAACAGCCAGTCAATCACATACACGCCGTAATCATCCCCACGCATGGCGGCTTGATGATTGTGCAATACCGCCTCCTTACCCGACAGTGTCCACTCTGCCCGCATACCCAGCTGGCCCAGCATATAGGATACGCTGTCACAGCAATTGAAATCATCATCCACCACCAGCGCCCGGCAGTTGCGAAGCCCAGGGATCTCCATCTCCCCTTTCTCCTCCTCGTTGAGCCGGAACGTAAAGGAAACCGTAAATTCCGTTCCCACACCCTGCTTGCTCTTCACCTCGATGGAACCGTTCATCATATCCACAATATTCTTGGTAATAGACATACCAAGACCCGTTCCCGGAATCCCGCTTAAGGTGGTAGTGGTCTCCCGCTCAAAAGGTTCAAAGATATGGGTGACAAACTCTTCACTCATGCCTATGCCCGTATCCCAGATCTTAAATTCAAAATTAGCATATCCTTCCGGTGCCCCGGCTTTCTCCGTAACACGCACACTGACACTGCCACCGGCACCTGTATATTTCACTGAATTGCTAAGGAGGTTCAAGAGTACCTGGTTCAGGCGCAGCTTGTCACAGAAGATCTCCTCATCCACCACATCCACGGCATCCATGTTCAGTTCCAGCTGTTTGGCATGCACATCTGCCTGTAAGATATTGCGCAGACCGTGCAGGATCTCCGGCAGACTGCAGGGCTTCTCCTCCAGACGGATCTTGCCACTCTCTATGCGGCTCATATCCAGTACATCGTTGATCAGACTCAGCAGATGATTCCCGGAAGACATGATCTTCTTCAGATACCCTTCCACCTGGTCCCTGTGTTCAATATGGGTAATGGCCAGGGAGGTGAATCCCACAATGGCATTCATGGGCGTACGGATATCATGGGACATATTGGAGAGGAACATGCTTTTGGCCTTGCTGGCTTTGTTTGCCTGGGACAATGCATCCTCCAGAAGGCTCTTCTTCTCCATTTCCCCCCGTATCTCCGCGTCCACACTGCGGAAGCCCAGAACTATGCCATAGCTGCCGTCCCAGCTTCCCACACGCACCACCTTCATCTGGAAATACTCTGTTACTCCATTGTTGCTGACACGGAAATTCGTGTATACCAGTTTTTTCCCCGCCAGCTCCTCCTTCAGATAGTCCAGAGAAGACGCATTGCGCAGCATCTCCTGGTCCTCCTCATATACAGACTGGCGTATGTAGTGTTCCATACTTTCTTCCAGAGAGATATATCCACTGAAAGCAGGGTCAAAGAGATTCCCCCTGTGATCTTCATTCCGGAGTGCGACCCCCTGTCCCGTATCCAAGTCAAAGGAACAGACCAGGTAATAGTCGATACTAAGCGCCTGGATCAGTTCTCTCTGATGTCTCTTGTTCTCATTTTCCTTTTGTTTCTGCTCTGTGCAGTCCAGAAGGAATCTCTGGCATACCAGTCTTCCATCCTCCATGAGAAGCTTGATATTGCCCATCACGTGTAGCATCTTCCCGTCCTTATGCCGGACCCTGTACTCTACACTGACGCTGTCACCTTCCTTTTTCAGTTCCTGGATACAATCCCTGACCCGCTGCTGGTCTTCCGGTACAACCGATGCCGCCACCAGACAGAATCCATCTGCTTCCAGCTCCTCCTGGGACTCATATCCCAGAATATTCAAGGCAGCCCGGTTGATACTTAAGACCTGCGCCCCGTCCAGTGTATGGCGTATCACGCCGCAGTCTATGGTGGTAAAAATCGTCTCCAGCGTGCGGTTCTTCTGAATAATCTCCTGTTCGTAAGCCCGCTCCTGCGTCACATCTATGGCCACTCCCACTGTTCCCATGACACTGCCATCCAAGTCATAGAGAGGAGATTTATAAGTGGTAAGCGTCCGCATACCATCTCCGGTCTTGATGATCTCCTCGGATACAAAGGTCCTCTGCTTACTCATGACCTCATTCTCAGACTCTATGCAGGCCGGGTCATCCTGTTCCACATCCCAGATATAGGCATGTCCCCGCCCCTCTACCTGCTGCTTGGTTTTATTCACCGTCCGGCAGAAGCTGTCATTGACCTTCTCATGAATCCCGTTCTTGTCCTTATACCAGATCAAGTTTGGAATGTTATTGATGGTCGCATCAAAGAAATGCCTGGTCTCCCAGAAGTCTTTCTCCTGCTTATAAGTTTCCCGCCACCTGTCCAGCCTGAACCGGATCTCCCCGTCCGACATGTCTCCTGTCCAGATATCCCGGACACCGGGCATCTGTTCCAGCAAAAAAGGTACCTGCCCCTTGTCCGCAAGAAGAATGATCTGTGCTTCCCCTGTTGCTGAAATCATCTTCCCGGTCTCTATCATCCCGTCCTCGTCAAGCCCCTTGCAGTTGGCCAGGATCACATCTGCCTTCTTGCATAACCCCTCTTCCAGGTATTCACTCTCCACAAACCCATAGGAGAAATGTTCCATGGGATGCATTTCCTTGATAAGCCTGAACACTCTGTCTGCACATCCTGCCAGATAGAAATGGATATGACACTGATACATACCTGTCTCCCCCTGTGGTAAAAATCTGTTGGAATACTTCTCTTACTATAGCCATTCTAACAAGTGCAGGGAATAATGTCAACCGCGCTCCCCAAATGCTCCCGGAATCAGTAGTCAAATTTCCCGATTAGTGTATCCGGTTGATGCGCCAGTCCCTTGTTCTGTTCAGACTGTTCCCGTATCAGGTCTGCCACCTGTGCGGTATTCTCATTTTTCCTTACAATCACACCAATGGCCGAATGGTTCTCCTCCGTAATACGGTTTACCTCCACGATGATCTCCACAATCTGTCTGTCAGATTCTTCCAGCTGTTTCACAGCCTGTTCCACCCCGTCTAACTTCTTTATTCCCGCGAGCAATGAGCCAGAGGTCAGCAAAGCTGACTTTATGCCGTTGCCTGCAGTGAGGCCTTTGCTTGCAAACCGCACTCCGCCATACTTCCTTTTACGCAAAATATCATCACCTATGGCCATCTCCTCCATAAGCAATGATATTTAATCACCAATCTATGTAAAACCTTTCTGCGCGTTCATCTCCCGCCAGTCCTCTCCTGTTTTCTGTCATATTGCTTCTGGGGCACAGATATTCCACACATATAATTCGGAAAAAATATAACACATTTTAACAGATTTTTCAAGCTGTTTTGCGCGCCTTTTGGGCAGATTTCCATTCAATAGCGTTCGCACTGTCTGCTTATACTACTATATTGCAATCCTTCCCCACTTGTGTCATAATAATAATAAGAAAAAAGTCGTCTCGGGTTTTTATGCAAAATGCGCATAAAAACGCCTCGCGTTACTGACGAGTGAACAGTAACAGAAAAAACGGAGTAACCTTATGAAAACTTACAAAATCCAGGCAAATTTTCCCTTGACCATCCCCCTTGTATTTCTTACCGTGATCTCAGCAGCATGGCTGGTCTTGAACGTCCTTCCCATTCCTGTGGAGGGACAATTAGAGCCGGCATGGCTGAACCCTCTGCTGGCTGCTGTGCTCCTGCTAGTTTCCGTCCTTCTGCTGTACAAGACAAATCGTTCCGGCCTGGTCCTGGACGACAACGGTCTGGTCTACACGCCGTTCTTCGGCGCCAGGAGAAGTCTGTCCTACGGGGACCTGGCGAAGATCTCCACAGGCGGCAAATCCTACTGTCTGTATACAACAGACGGAAAAAGGCTGATCCAGTTCGATGATACCTACACCAAGGACGCCAGCCAGATCGTTGCCTTCCTCAAGGAGAAAGGGGTCCGTTCGGAATTCTGACCGGAAAATCCACTGTTTCCCACACAGGAGATGGCAGATATCCGCTGTCTACATAAGGCTATGAGCCCCCATCCCCGGAAATCCCGGCTTTTGCCAAAGCCTTCCCTGCAGCCTGGCTGCCGTGGCCCTGTAGGCTTCCCAGGCCAGGCTATCCCTGGTTCTGTCTTCTGGCAGCTTCTGCCCCTGCCTGGCGCAGATGGCCGCTACCACCACTTCCAGCAGGTGGGGATTTTTCACCAGGAGGGGGCCTGTCAGTTCTGAGGCAAACAGGTTTCCCTGGTGGAATCCCTCCGGTGAGAGATATGTTTCATTGCCCCAGCCCAGTTCCAGGTCGCACAATAGTGGCGTCCCCACCCCCTTTATCCGGGCACTTTTGTTCATGAATCCCACCACTGCCTCCGGGCACAGCACCGTGTGACCATACACATCCCCCACCATGCGCTTCTCCACATGTTCCGTGATAAAGTCTGCCAGGCCCAGACCCTGGTATACCGTACCATCCCTCTCCCGGATCTCCCTTCCCAGCAGTTCCATAGCCGTCCCGGCAAAAAACAGCACCGCACCGTCCCTGGCCGCCTCCTTCAGCCATCCGGACAGACCCCCTTCTTCCAGATAGCCCATGGCAGCCCTGGCACTGTGTTCTGTCCCCGCTCCCATATAGAAGAGATCCCCTCTTCTTCCCACTCTTTCTTCCCCCGGCTCCAGCTTTTCCACTGTCACCTCATATCCCATATCCTCCAGAAACTGCTGTAGCACCAGTACATTGGCATAGCTGCCATAAAGGTTCATCAGATCCGGATAGATATGGATTAAGCGCATTTCCATAGCCTGCCTCCCCCATGGGTTCCACATGTTCCCCTTCCCTCCTGCAGACATGACAGGAACTTATCCCGGTCGGAAAAGCAGGTGATTACGTAGACCTCCTCCTCCCCCTGGTTCCGGATATCTGCCGCCGCAGCGGCAATATCCGGCTGTATGGACCAGCCCTGCAGCCCAAGAAGCAGGAACCGCTCTGCCAAATCCCTGCAGCACTGCCCTGATAGCAGGATCCGCTTCACATGGGGAGCCGAAAGAAGTGCAAAATCTATGTCCCAGAGCCAGCTGGTCTCACAGGCCGGATATTTCCGGCTCACTGCATCCACAATGATCAGGACGGTACAGTCTTCCTGTCTTGAGGCAATATACTGTAAATTGGTGTCATAAGCGATGGTGTTCTCATGTTTGCTTACAAGCAGAACCCCAGGATGCCTGCCCAGCACAAAGGACTGCACACGTCCGTTTTGCAGTTTATAGCCGTCCAGGGCTGCCGCTGCTTCCCTGCCGGGAATCCCCAGACTGCATCCCACCGCCCAGGCCACCAGCACATTGTAGGCATGGGATATGCTGGAATGACTCAGCCAGATCTGTATGTCACCCTCCAGGAGGATTCTGCCCTTCTCCAGATCCACCTCCGTGGCAGCGTAGTCCGGGCAGGGACGGGCATGGCCACAGTGCATACAGCGGTATCCTCCCATATGACTATGATTCACATAGGTATACTCCATGGGTTCCTTACACACCGGACAGTAGGCGCCGTCATGGTAAACCCCTGCGGGATGGTCCCTGGAGATAGCGCATCTGTCCACCCCGAACCACTTTACCTTCCCCCGTCCCCTGGCCAGACAGCTGGCCAGGGGATCATCCCCGTTTAACAAAAGCTCCATACCGGGCCGGATGGCAGCGTCAATCACTCCACAGACCTCCTCCGGGTGGCCGTTGCGGGTAAGCTGGTCCCTGCACAGATTTGTAACCACCAGTCTGGTGGGGCATATATAGGAGAAAACCCTGGCCGTATAGCGCTCATCCACTTCCATAAGCAATACCTTTGCCTTCACTCTGCCTGCCAGGGTGGCATGGGACAGCACCATGGTGACGATCCCTTCTATCTGGTTGGCCCCTTCCCTATTATAGATCACCTTCTGTCCCGCTGCCTGGCAGATGGCGGCTGCCATCTCCACCGTGGATGTTTTGCCACTCGAACCGGTGATGGCGATCACCTGCCTGGGCAGCTGCAATCTGCCCAGGATATCCGGACAGACTGCCAGTGCCAGTTTCCCTGGCAGGGAACTGCCCCGTCCCACGCACCTTCCCACCAGACGGCATATCTTACATAAGACAATAGCCAGCCATTTCCTCATTGTGACACCTCCTTCTGCATTCTGACACATACAACTCATTCCTGACAAGTTTCATATATACATGACTTTTGTAATATGCTTCCATTCTGTTACTGTTCACTCCGTTCACAGCAACATATGCGCACAAAACGCCAAATGCCGGCGTTTTGGCGCAGGTTGTCTCGGGTTTGTCACGCAGAAAGCGCGTGAAAACACCTCGCGGTGGCATCTGTGAACAGTAACTCCATTCTACCCTGCCTGTGTATCCCAGATGTGAATTTTTCCTTAATGCGGGATTTATTTTCTATAAAGCTTCTGCCATGCCTGCAGATTCACACCCATTCCCCTTTTCACGGGATGGCTCCTTACCAGGTGCTCTGGCTCCACATACAGACGCTCCCGGCTGTAAACCTGCTACAGCCGGGAGCGTTTCCATGTCACTATTTTTCTTCCATCCGTTTTTCCCGTTTTCCGGTTCTGACTTCTTCTGGTATTGTCCGTATTCCCAGAGAACTGTTCCGGCACAGGTTCCGGCCCCTACTCTGCCAGGTACATCCGCAGGCTGTCTTCTATCTTCTGTATGGTCTCCTCCATAGTCTGGGTGCCATCCAGATAGCCGCCCAGACACTGGGTCAGCACCTCCTTGATCTTGGCATCCTCCTTGATGGGTTCTGTCAGTGTACCACACAGGGCTACCAGCCGGTCTGCAGTCTCCTTTGGATATGCTTCGCTTACGAATTCATTGTATCCCCCATCACTGGACACAATCATGGTGGCAGCAGAGTATTCGGAACGATCCTTGGCCGCAAGGGTTTGCAGGGACTTACTGTTGACCGGAAATCCTTTGTAGTTCTCTGTATCCTGTACGGTCTGGGACAGTGCGAAGGCCAGGAAATCCTTGGCCACATCCTGGTGGGGACTCTTGGTACAGATCCCCATCTCCATGGATGGAATGAACTGGTTCTCAAAGGCAGTGTAATCTCCCTGAATCAGTTTCACCATGGACATAGGGAACATGCAGTCCGTAAAGCCTCCCACCTTTTGGATGGCCAGTCTGGCAGGGCCGCTCAGATCCCACATGCCCAAAGGCATTTCATTCTCCGGGCGGGAAGCTATGATCCCGCAGTTGTCCCCGATGGCTTTCAGATATTCCAGATATCTGCTTAGGGTTTCCCGGTCCAGTTGTTTATCCTTCACGATCCGGGCACAGAAATAAGGATAAAATGCATCCACCAGCTCTGCCACGGTCCTGGATCCCATATAGCTGTCAGTGGCCCCTGTCAGGAAATCTGCCAGTGCTTCCATGGTACCCATATCTGCCGGGGTGATATCCCTTCCCATTATCATGGGAAAGGAAAACTGCAGCGGTACCACATAGCGCTTCTGGTCTTCCCCCACATAAGCCCCTGTAATATTTGGCAACACCTCACCGCTCTCCTCCAGAGGCCTTATGATCTCATCCAGATCCAACAGCAGGCCTTTCTCCGCATAGGAATCGGTGTTCAAGTGATCCATCACCAGGATATCCGGCACATCATCCCCCATAAGCCTGGTATTGAGTTTCTGGAACACAGTATCATAATCCGGCGTGTCAAAGTAGTACTGGGGATACTCATTTTCTATGGTGATCAGTACTTCCGGATGCGCCTTATGGTATAAGGCAGCCGCCTGTTTCAACAGGGAATTCTCATAGACTGTGTACAGCTTCAGAACAGTGGTTACTTCTGAAACCGCATTGGGATCATACACATAGCTGTTCAGTTTTATCCCACTGTCCATGGAGAACATGGCATAGATACTGCCATCCTCCAGGGCCACGAAATCCGTACAATAATGGTCCGACAGACCAAAATCCGTATCCATGCCTGCTGCCAGCTGCTCCCACTGCCCCTGTTCCTCTCCTAAAGAAAGCCTGAAAATGCCATTTTCCCCGGCAGACACCAGGGTGCCGTCCGGCAGGGCACATAGCACAAGACTTCCTGTGCCGCCAAAATTGTAGACACCGGAACTGGCCGTACCATCCTGGTTGGTGACAGAATCCCCTGAGGGATAGGGAATGCTCACAGGATCCCCCATCTTCCCACCTGTATATTTCTCAATCAGCCCTCCTGTCCCATCCGAAGACCGCAAGTAAAGATTCTCCCCATCCGTCACAATACCGCCTTCATAAAGGCTGGAAACAGGATCACTGGTTATCACGCTTCCGTCCTCCCCCGACAGAATATCCAGCGATGCATAGGAGAGCACCGCCAGGGTGCCATCCTGCAGGGATGCAATCCCCTGGATCATTTCATAGCTGCCCCATTGCTCATTGGGCATCGTCCATTTCTCCGGAGTGATCTCCTGTGCCGTATCCCCCTCCTCTTTCCACAGATGACCCTTGAAGGCTTCCTCTCCTTCTGCCACATATCCGGCGTAGAGGTACTGGTTCCCCCCTTCTTTCTGTGTGAAATGTACATCCACCCAGTCTCCGCAGTCCAGTTCCAGGGAGGACAGCCAGGCTTTTGTCACATCTGTATAGCTGTCCCCTGTCCTCTCCCACTCCCTGAAAGCAGTCTTCCCATCCTGCCTTGTGGACGTGAGAAAATGCAGCTTTCCATCTACGGCATACATCTGAAGAACTGTCTGACCCGACAGTTCTTCCGGCAGAGTCTCCTGCTTCTCCACATACCTGCCCTTTACAGGCTCCGTCCGTTCCCCGCCTCCACCTCCGGTTCCCGGCTGGCTGCCCTCCTCCTGACGGTCCTGCCCGCAGGCTCCCAGGCTCCCTGCCAGAAGCAGTATGGCAAGCAGGGAGGCAAGAAGCCGTCCTCCTTTAGCTTTCCACCCGCCTGCCTTTCTGCTCCTTATGGCGGATCTGCCCATGATCCGCCATTCCCTTCTGGTTCCTTTTTCCTGTTCCATACGTTGTTTACCACCTTTCCCGGGATCCCTGGTACAGCAGGAGACATGTCCTCCCACCTGCTTCCGGCAGGGGATGCTCCATCATCCTGTCCTGTCCGGTTCCCTTGTTTTCTTCCTTCCGTATGGTAACAGGAATATGTCAAATACCTGTGTCGAAGTTGTGCCGTAGTTGTAAAATCTGTTCCGGATCCTGTCTTTCCACGGCAACCAGCATCTTAAAATATCCCGCCATCACATGTTCCCCCTGTCGTAAAGCCACATCCCCAGCAAACTCTGCCCCCGGAGCCCCGGCCGTTTTACCATGGTTCGACCCACCACTTGGCAATGCGCCATTCCCCGTCCCAGACAAAGACAAACCAGGCTGCTCCCACCCCGTGCACAATACCGCCCTCCCCAAAGAGATATTCCGCGGCCTTCAAGGCATACCTTCCTTCATACTCCACACATTCCACCTGGTAGAAGCCCCTGCAGTTTCCTCCCACTTCCATGGCCTGCTTTTCCGGCTTTTTGGCGTTCTGTGATGTAAAGGTAAGGGTCTCCTCCAGGACTGGACAATAGGCGCTGTAGGTGTCCTTCTTTGTCTCCTGGATCACCTGGATCCTGATCCCCCTCTCCTCTGTCTCATAGGAATCAGAGGGCAGTTCCATCCATTCCATGGTATGATCCTTGTATGTAAGGAGCCTGTAATGCCAGTCCCCGGCCCCACCGTTTCCGGTACCCTGTGCCCCGAATACGATCTCCACATTGCCATCACCGTCCAGATCCCCGCTGGACAGATCCACCTGGAAGAAAAAGGGGAACTCCTCATCCAGGAAGCAATAGGGCGCATCCTCATTCATATAGAAATACACACAGCCCGTGCCATACACAAATAAGGCATCCGGGTTCTGAACCATGACTACCATGTCCTCCTGGCCGTTTTCATCCAGGTCTTCCAGGATAAAATCCACAAGTTCCAGATCCCCGCCTGCAAAAATATCATCCTGGCACAGTCTCTGGAAACAACTTTCCCATTCCCCAGGTTCCAGGCCCGCTTCCTGTGCCAGGTGCACAAAAATCTCTTCATTCTCCTGCATCTGCGTCTGTTGCTTTGCATTGGGAGAAGCCTCTCCTCCTGCGTCCCGAGTCCCGTCCCCCATCTCCCCCTGGTTCTCTTTTGTGGCACCTGCTTCGTTTATGGCATCTGTCCCGTTTGCAGCGCCAGCTTCGTTCGAGGTATCAGTCCCGTTTGCAGCACCAGCCTCGTTTGAGGTATCAGTCTCGTTTATGTCCGGTGTCTCCTCTTTCGCAAGTGTCTCCCAGACCTGCTCTCCCGTCTCTCTGTTTGCGCAGGCTGTAAGGCATATCCCGCAGGATATGGCACAAACCATGGTGTACACAATTCCCCGCAACATTCTGCCGGTTCCTTCCCTCCCTGCTGTCCCCATACTCCTTCCGGGATCTGCCCCAAGCCCCCTCCCATGCCTGTCTCTTTGTCCGCTCCTGTTCATCCCGTCCTCCGTTTCTGCCGTATTTAACCATTATCAGATCCGAACCGGTCTGTGCCATTGTGTATGACTCCTTTTACCTCTCTGAAATATAAGTATTGTTCATTCTACCAGGGATTTGCATAATAATTGCATCGAAAAAGGACAGCCTCCCAGAGGCTGTCCCCAACATCGTATGGATTATGTTTTTTGAGATGTATCTACAATAGCACTATAGTTCTTTGCGGTAGATGTATATTTTCCTTTCTCACCTTGTTGTCAGCGTGAAAGCCCCTTTCTCCAGCCTCTCTTCCATGACGGGCAGCAGATATAGGTGCAGCCAGCTTACCGGATCCTCCCGCCACGCGGAAGCAATGTTTACCACCCGTCCTGTATACCCCTGGTTCTCCTCATCGGCTGCCAGCAACTCGCCCATCTCTGCCACAAGGCTTTCCTGTAGGTTCCTGCCGCAGCGCAGGTCTTCCCGAAGCAGCATGGCCACATTGGTCTCCCTAAGGTGCAGGGCATAGCTTACACATACCCGGTAAAACTGTTCCAGGCTCTTTGCTGCCTCCTCAAACTGGACCTTCCGGGATTCCTCTGCTTCTTCCGCCAGGCAGGCCGCCCTGGAAGATGCATCCCTCAGCACTTCCGCCGCCATCATACAGCGCAGGCCTACATCTTCCAGCATCCAGGGATGGGACGGACCATTGTCCGTCTTCATGAAAATCCCATGTCTGGTAGAATCCCAGCTGGGGGTATCACACTGCTGTCCCCGGATATAAGCGCCGCCCCAGCCATGATCCACATCTGCCTTGCCGATTTCCCTGGCAAACCAGCTTACGTCCCAGGGGTATAGCAGATAGCCTTCTTCCACACTTTTCCAGAAAAGCACTACATCCCCTGCTTTTTTCCCATAAGGTTCTGCAAGTCTCCACAGACAGGTGTCTTTGCCTGCCCCTGGATTTTCCAGCATCACCCCCACCATTCCCAGGCACGGATCGTTGGTCCCCGGCAGCAGGCCATAGTATTCCTTGATCCCCACCACTCCTTCCAGTTCTGTCACTGCCTTGATCTGGGAATAAGTCAGTCCTGGTGCTGGTACCCTGGATAGGGGCTGGGTTTCCTCACTGCATTCTGCCAGAAACAGCTCGACCACCAGGGGAATTCCCTTTTTCCCACATAATCCCGCCATATTCCGGAGCCAGAGGTCACTGGGCCGGGTCTTCTGTACTTCCCCAATATTGGAATGAGCCATGATCCCAAAGTTCGGTCCTGACAGGCTCTCCACAGTCTTCAGCACCTGTCCTGCAGACAGTTCCCAGGGTTCCCACCACAGAATACCCTCCGGGCTGATCTGGCGCCATTTGCCGCACAAAGCATCCAGAAAGCCGGGAAGCCTGTTATGCAATGCCACACCCCTGCATCTTAAGCAGCCTGTAAATTCACTGCAAAGCCATGCATCCTGGTCATAAGTATAGACCAGAATGTCATCAATTCCCGGAATCTGTCTGCCCAGTTCCTCCAATAGCTCCCTGTAACGTCCAACCACCCCGGGATCGCTGATGCACTGTCTGGGAGGGATGCCTGCATAGGCCTCCTGCCCATTGTAGGGTGCGCCAAAATGCAGAATGGTGCGAAATCCAAACTGTCTGCACAGTCTGACCCGTTCCTTGATCTTTTCCCTTCTATGTACCGCCAGCTCCCTGCTTTTGGCCTCCTGCTCCTGTAATTCCAGCACATCCTCCAGGTTCAAAGGTTCATCGCCCGGTCTGTCTCCCCAGGCGATATTCAGCTGTATGGACCGGAATCCCAGTTCCCATAGCTCTGCCAGGTTCTCTTCAGACCATTCACATTCCGGATGCTGGGGCGATCCCATAATTGCCACACAATATTTCATATCCAAGTATCGGCCCTCGCTTTCTTTTCTCCACGCTCCACACAGACTTCCTGCGGCACCCAGTCCAGGAATGCGTCCAGGTTGTATGGAACGCCTGCCGGACACAGCCTTATTTTGCAATATCCGGCAATTCTACCCCCAGCTTCTCCGCCTGGGCCTTCAGTACCTCCCGGCCTCCCTGTTCCAGCCATTCCCGGACATAGACATCCCACTCATCCAGGCTGCGCTCCCCAGTGACAAATTTATACTCCTGGGCCTGTTCAAACTCATGCAGGTTCGGCGCAATATCCCCGGGCACACTGCACAGCAGGGCATCGTTTGGCCATCTGTCATAGGAAGAGATGGTGATACTGTCAGCCGTCTTCTTCTCCATGTAACGTTTCTGGGCATCTTCCATGTCCTCCGGGATATATTCCACCTCCCATTTGGTAGTCAATCCCAGTACCTGCCAGATTCCCATAGGTTCCCAGCCAGGGCCATATTGTCCTGTGGTGCAGGGATGATTCTGGGCCTGGTACGCCATCCAGGTTCCATCGTCATTGTATTGTCTGATGTCTTCGTTATAGTCATCAAATACTTCATTACCGCCATCCTTGATGGTCTGTAGATAGGCATCGCCGCCCAGGCAGACGGAATCCATGATATGGAGGATCCTCAGCAATTTGCCCGGATCATCCTCTACATTGGACTTGGCCACCGCCCACATGTAACCGGGCGCTCCCCCTGCAAATCCCCTGGCGCCCTCCGGCAAGGATGGCAGGGCAGACCACACCCTCACCGAATCCCAATCCTCGTTGTGGGCTGCTTTATATTCCTGGTACAGGGAATTGATGGGATAATTGAGCATACCCACACGATCCCCCATGGTGTAGGAAGTTCCAGTAGACCAGTCAATGGTGTACCAGTCTGGTGCAAATACCCCGTCCTGGTACAGTTCACACACAAAGCCATAGAACTCTTTCATGGTCCCGTCCAGCATGGGAGACACCAGGACACCGTCCTGGGCATGTACAGAGGGATTGCCGAACCAGGATACGAAATTGGCCACCATCCCCAGAGACTCCCCACCGCCTGCACCAATCATAAAGTAAGTGTCATCCTTGCCATTCTGGTCCGGATCCTCATAAGTGAAAGCATGTGCCACTTTCTTGTATTCTTCAATGGTAGTGGGCATATCCAGATCCAGGTTATCCAGCCAGTCCTGCCGGATGAAGAAATTCCAGGTATCGCTGTCCTGAATGGCATACCGGGTGAAAAAAGGAATGACACCGGACTCCTGGGTGGACCATTTGATCATAGTATCCGTTACGAACTTGCGGGTCTGTGGAAGATAAGGATACATCTGTCTGGCATCCACCACCAGCCCTTGTTCCCCCAGGGAAAATCCGTAGCTTTGGGAGGGTATCATGAACAGATCCGGAAAATCATTGCCGGACAGTCTGGTGGAAAGTACCTGTTCCAGGTCTGCATTTCCGCAGGTAGTAATGGTAATATTCACATTGAACTTCTCATTCAGCCACTGGCAAATCGGATCCTCTTCCGGCTTCAAGGCTGGAACTCCATAATCATGCAGGAAGAACTCCAGGTCATAATGAACACTCATATCATCATAATCCCAGTAATCCTCCTCTGCCCAGGTGGGCTGCGATGGCTGGGACTCAGGAAATACGATTTCCTCAAAAGGTACCACATGGCTTCCTGTTATCCCAGGCCCGGTCTGCTCTTCCGGGGCAGCCGTGGTTTTTTCTGTATCATCCCCTCCGGCAGATAGAGGGGTACTTTCCTTTCCATCCGCCCTCTCCTGCCCACATCCCGCCAGGGCACATACGGTCACCGCCATTGTCATCAAATATAGAGAGCCTGTTTTTTTGTTGTGTTTTTTTCTCATAGTTCCTTTCTCCTTCTTCTTTTTCTTGTGGGGCTCTTAACTTATGCCCGCCTTCAGCTGTCCAGGCAGCCTTCCTGCTTTTTTGTGACTCAGCCCTTCACTGCCCCTGTGTACATCCCATAGATAAAATATTTCTGGAGAAAAGGATATACACCCAGAATAGGCAGTACTGCCAGTACCACACTGGCCATCTTCACCGACTCCGGCGTAAAGGTGGCATAATAGGAAGTGTTCATTTTAGTGGGATCTGGCACAATAGACTGGTTGAACAGATTCCGAATGATTAGCTGCACTGGAAACAGCTCCGGATTCCGTACATAGATAAGCGCACTAAACCAGTCATTCCACTGTCCCACCGCGGAGAACAGCCCCAATGCACACAAAGTCGGTTTTAACAAGGGCATGGCAATATACACCAGTTTCTGCATTTCAGAGGCCCCATCCAGTTCTGCGGACTCCAGCAGATCCAACGGAAGCTCCTCCACGAACATTTTTACCACCAGGATGCCATATATATTGCCGAATGCCGGTATCACATACACCCAGAAACTGTTCAGCAGATGCAGGTCCCGCATCAGCAGATATCCTGGAATCAGTCCGCCACCAAGGAGCATGGTAATCAGCAGGTAAAGCATCATGGGTTTCCTGAATGGAATGTCCTTCTTGGATAATATATATCCCAGAATCACCGGGAATACCAGAGAAGCCGACACACCCAGTGCAGTTCGCAGCACCGTTACCAGAAGACCGTGCCAGAATCCGCTGTTCCTCATCACGTAAGTATAAGCCTCCAGGATGGGCTTTCTGGGAAAAAGGATGAAGAAATTCCTGTCAATCATCTCCCCTTTGGAACTCAGAGACATACCCACCACATACAGGAAGGGCACTACGCAGGCCAATAGCACCAATGCCATGATCCCGTTGATTACGATCTGATACCCCAATTCCTGGCCGGACATTTTTCTTCTGCTGTGCTCTCGCTTTTTCTTCATTTCATATCACCCTTTCTGCTCCCATGTTGCCATCTCTGTCTTCCTGTTGCCCGCATCAAAGCCCTTCCTGCTGCATCCCTGTCCTCAGAACAGACTGCGCCCTGCCACTTTCCTTGATACGGCATTGGCTATAACCGTCAGCGTCACCCCCACCACGGCTTTCATCATACCCACTGCAGAACCAATGCTATATTGCATTTTCCCCAGTCCCACCCTGTATACCCAGGTATCCAGCACATCTCCCACCTCGTAGACAGCCGGGTTATAGAATAGCAGGATCTGCTCGAAATTTGTCCCAAGGATGCCGCCCACTGCCATGATCAAGGAAAACGTAATCACCGGCAGCATGGCGGGAAGGGTCACTGCCCTAATCCGGGCCAGTGGTCCGGCTCCGTCAATTTTCGCCGCATCATACAGATCCGGATTCACCCCTGTCAGAGCTGCAAAATAGAGAATCGTGGACCACCCGCATTCTTTCCAGATATTGGACCCTACCAGCAGGGGCACAAAAGCCTGCCTGGATGTCAGGAAATCCACAGCCCTCCCCCCCAAGCCGGTAATGATACCATTCACAAAGCCCTGTCCGGAGAAAAACGCAAATACAATCCCATATATAATCACCCAGGAAAAAAAGTGGGGAATATAGACAAGAGTCTGTGCCAGCTTTTTGTACACCGCACTGCGCAGGTCAAAAATCAGGATCGTTAAGAAAATAGGTGGCAGGAAGCCAAAAACAAGGCTTAGGATACTGATCCGCAGGGTATTCTTCAACAGCTTCAGGATCTCCGGGTTGCGCAGGATCTCCCTGTAATTGTCTAGCCCTACCCAGGGCGCTGCCCCGATGGTGCTCCCCACCTTCATGTCTTTCAGGGAGATGAGAATTCCCCAGAAAATCGGAATGTAGTGAAAAACAAATATATATACAAGAGGCACTACTGCCATCAGAAGCAGCCACCGGTACTTTTTCATCCGATAGCCAAAAGATTTCCTGATAATGTCCGATCCTACCTGTTTTTTCATGATCAACCCTCTTCCACCAGCCATGGGCTACAGACCTGGAAAACCTTTCCAGAATCCTGTTTTTAACATTTAATTGTAACCTGGACAAACATATTATATAATCTATTCTAACACATTGCATCACCGATGCTTGCTACAAAATAGCATTTTCTTGCTCGGCACCGTTTTTGCAGAAAGGAGACCTGTAAGGATGAATCGTTTGCCTGGAAACGGGTTTATAGAACGCTATTCCCCCGCCTGGTCGGAAGAATCCGTCCATCCCGTCCTGGCTTTGAGCCATACGGCCATCAAAACCTTTTACTACACACAGGGTATCGGGTATTCTGAAGTGGGAGAGGATTTCTTCACGGAACGGCAGAAGCTACATTCCTTTCTTATACTTTACACTTTTTCGGGCAGCGGCCTGATTGATTACCAGGGAAAAACCTTCGCTCTTCCCACAGGCAGTGTCATTCTGATTGACTGCATGTTATATCACTACTACCGGTGCCCTCCTGGTGGGCATTGGGGATTTCTGTGGCTTCACTTTTATGGCAGCAGTTCCCGGGATTACTATGAGCAGATTTACCCTGCCGAAGTGTCCCCCTTTCTGCCAAAGCAGCCTGTCCTGTTTGAAGATACCCTGCGGCAGATCCTGTCTCTGAACCAGAAAAGAGACAGGTTTACAGAGGCCATCACCTCCCGTCTGATCGTGGAACTTCTGACCGAACTGCTACTGCTGCGTCTCAATGGTGACATGGTGCCCTCTGGTATGCCGGATTATATCCGTGGTATCCTAAAGGAAATAGAACAGAACTTCCAGGCAGATCTCTCTCTGGATCATCTGGCTTCCCGCATTGGTGTCAGCAAATACCACCTGTCCAGAGAATTCAAAAAGTATACCGGAACCACCATTCATGAACTGCTGTTGGACGTACGGATAAACTATGCCACAGAACTGTTGAAATATTCCGACAAAACAGTAAATGAAATCACTTTTGCCTGCGGGATGAACCATGTCAGCCATTTCATCAGACAGTTTCAGAAACGCACCGGTCTTACCCCGCTGGCTTACCGGCAACAGTGGAGATAACTGCCAGGCAGACCAAACCGGGCAGAATGGAATCACGGTGCAAATCGGAGCAGAAAGAAAAGCAACCTGCCTGTTGCAGATTGCTTTTCTCATACCTATGCATCCCATCCTGGTTGCCTTGATTCTTGTTATATTTCTTTTCGCTTCTGCCACCTCTCGGCCATCTTGCATGCTGCCAGCAGCAGTACCACCGACACCCCTATGGTAACCCACGGATTCCTGGTAAATCCTGCCACCAGATATCCTGCAAAACATACCACTGCCACCAGTGTGGCATACGGAAGCTGGGTCTCCACATGCCTAAGGTGATCGCACTGCGCCCCGGTGGACGCCAGGATGGTAGTGTCGGAAATGGGCGAACAGTGATCCCCATACACAGAACCTGCCAGTGTGGCCCCCAGAGCCGGGATCAACACTGCCGCCCCTTCCGTCCCCACACAGATCATGGACACAATGGGCAAAAGGATACCAAAGGTGCCCCAGGCTGTACCCATGGAAAAAGATAGAAATGCCGCCACCACAAACACCAGGGCCGGCAAAAAGCGGAAGGATAAATGGGCACCCGTCACAAAACGGCTCACAAACTCTCCGGTTCCGATCATCTCCCGGCACACGCCCCCCAGCGCCCAGGCCAGGATCAAGATGGTCAGCGCCGGAATCATAGTCTTGATCCCATCAATGACTCCTGTCATAAATTCCTGTATGCCCATCAGCTTCCGGGGAACATACAATGTGATTGCCACCACCAGGGCCGCAAAAGTTCCCAAGGTAAGCCCTGCGGTAGGGTTCTCCCCGATGGCCTCCCCAAAGGAACGTCCCTGGAAAAAACCGCCCACATAGGCCATACCCAGGATAGAGCAGACGATCAATGTGACAATCGGTGCCACCAGATCCAGGACAGTGCCTTTTTTCCCTGTGGCTTCTTCCCTCTGTACAGCAGAATCCTCTATGCCATCTGTACCTTTCTGTATACCTGCCTTCCGGTTCTTATCCATACCCTTATGCAAACCAGCCTTAGGACACATATCCTCCTCTGTCCCCGCCTGCCTGCACTCTGCCCTCTTCATGGGCCCAAAGTCAAAATCGGTAATGCTTAAAAAAAACACCATGACAATGGTGAGGATCGCATACAGATTGTAGGGAATGGTGCGCAGAAACGCATTCAGGCCCCCTGCCTCCTCCACCTCGGAAGCCACCGCCACCGCCCAGCTGGAAATGGGCGCAATGATACAGATAGGCGCTGCCGTGGCATCCAGCAGATATGCCAGCTTCTCCCTGGATATCCTGCATTTGTCCGTGATAGGCCGCATGACTGTCCCCACTGTAAGACAGTTGAAGCCATCGTCTACGAAGATCAGAAGACCAAGCACAGCTGTAGCCAGCTTGGCACTCCTGGGCTTCCCGATCCGCTTTCCCGCCCACTGTCCATAGGCCCCGGAGCCTCCCGATCTGGTCACAACTACCACCAGCGACCCCAGAAGCACCAGAAAAATAATCATATAACCATTATCCCCGATTTTCATGGCCATCATGTCAAATACATATCTGACTGCCTGCAGAATGTTTCCACCAGTAGAAAAACAGTACACACACATCCCCGACAAAATGCCCAGAAAAAGGGAAGAATATACTTCTTTGCCAACCAAAGCCAGTGTAATTGCAATCAGCGGTGGCAGGATGGACCACCAGCCTGCCTGTATCATCTCCACATTCATTTCCTGTCTCCTGTTCTTTTTGCATTCCCCGGATGCCCATTTACAAGACGTTCCACAAGCAGCTTCCCCCCACGGTCCTCCCCCTCCTATGCAATACAGAATTCCTTGTAATATTGCTTCCCGGCCTCTTTTTGATCCCCAGTTTTTCACCCCTGGCAAGGCCTGCCTGTTCGCCTTTAACCATTCCCAGCTTTTCACCCTTGGCAAGGCCTGCCTGTTCGCCTTTAACCATTCCCATGGCTTCCCGGCGTATCTCCAGCATATTTATAATATCTATATACTTACACATGTGGAAAAATCCATCAGCCATTTCAAAGACAGTTTCTGTATCACCGGACGTAGGACCCAAAACGAGAAAACACCGGGAAGTTCTCCGGAAACTCCCACTTTGTTTATTGGTATCCAAGCAAGAATTTTCCGATTGACCAGAATAGCCTTTTAGCATCTTGATTCGTAGAAATGAAATATGTAAGAAAATTTGCTCTGATATAAACATAGCACAATCCTATCTATTTTTCAACTATTTTCCAGATCCCCAGATAGGAAAACGGGATCCCTTTCTGCACCGTAACCCTCTTTCTGTGCAAGCAGATACCGGAGGAAGCCCGTCCAAGGCCCCTCCGGTACCCATATTACTTAGACAGGGAATCCCTTGTCTGTCTTGCTTTTTCCAGGTCTGCAATGCGCCAGTCAATAATCTCCTGGGCGTTCAGTCCCTCACAGTCCTCCACCATCTGATCCCAGATCTGGTCGAACTGTTCGTCTGTCTGGGCATATACCATCTGCCAGCTTGCATTTACCACAATGTCCTTCAAGGCATCCAGGGTCAGCTTCATCTGGTCATCGGGAATGGTGGCAAAATTGACCACATAGTCCAGGCCGCTCTCCAACGTATAGGCATTATTCGCCATGGCCTCATCCACGAAGAAATCATAGCCGCTGATCTTCCTCCAGGCATTCTGCTGCTCGGTATTGTAGAGCAAGTCTAATACCTCTGTCCATCTGTCGAACCTCACCAGTCTGGGTTCCCCGTCCAGCCCCACGTAAGAGGTGGGATGGCTTGTGTCATCGATGATCCACGGAGTGGCCCACAGCACCGTCTCTTCCCCGCTCTGCAATGGGTAGGCTTCTCTGTTCGCTATCTTTCCCGATACATCCTCCCGCAGATAGGCCACACCATCTTCTGCATACCAGAGATCCCCTTCCGGTCCACAGAATACTTCCATATAGACATCCGGATCAGCCAGCATATCCAGGAACCGCAGGGCTGCATCAATATTAGGACTCTTTGCATTCACCACAAGTACATAATTATTCCCATAGACAGAATTCCAACTCTCCTGGTACAGCTTCTGCCCTTCCATGAAGACAGGCTGATAGCCGGAGTAACCCCATAAAGCGGTTCTCCCTGTGGGACAACCAGGGACAATTCGTGATCCTGACAGGGGGATCCGCCATTCCCAGACAGGAACTGGCCCACTGTATGAACCACTTTGCTGCCCGGCATAGCCTCCAGGACCGGCTCCGGATAGCCATAGGACCGGTGGTATATGACAGGATGGAGGTGTCTGCCAGTTACCAGCAGGCCTGTGACCTGCTACAGGCCTGGCCTGGCGCCAGCGGGGACACCGTATGGTCGTGCTCCGGTATCGGCAGCCGTCCCGGTCCATCCCCGCAGATAGACACAGGCTCCTTAAGCCCTGTGGTAGCCCGCTCCCTGGACTATATCCGAAAACATTTTGCAGAAGGGGTATCCATCAAGGAGTTCTGTGCCCAGGTCAATGTCAACGCCTCCTACCTGGGATACCTGTTCAAAAAGGAGACGGGCATGTTCTTCAATCACTATCCGAATGAATGCCGCATGGAAAAGGCAATGGAACTGCTGGTACATTCCGGTGAAAAAATCAACGATATCGCCCTTCTTGCCGGGTTTGCCACCACCAGTCATTTTATCACCACCTTCAAGAAGAAAACGGGGCTGTCGCCCCTAAAGTACCGGGAAACCTATGGGGGTGGGAAACCGGAATCCCACAGGGAGCAGGCAAAATGAACAGAAGCAAGAAAAACATCAACCGGTTCTTCCTGGGCATGATGGCTGTCTACGCCATACTGCTGGCCATCATCAGTTCCCTTGCCTGCCTCTATTCCTACCGGGAGAAGAAAAGCCAGCTCCTCTCCTCCATCCATCTCTCCCTGACCCTGATGGCCCAGGAATACCAGGATATCCTGGAAAATTTCTGGCAGGCCTATATGCCCATCTATGAAAGTGACCCCGGCCAGTACCAGATCTTCCAGGACTATTTTGCTGATTCCCAGGCACCGGACCTGGATCTCTGGGAGAAGATAGCACTGGCCTCTGCCCTGGCCCGCATGCGGGTGCGGGATTCCCGTATCCAGTGGATCGGCCTGTATTCCCCCAACCGGCAGACCAATTATATGTTGTACAACACCCGGACAGGACTTGCCGTCATGGATGAGACATTTCCCTACTGGGAGGAACTTTCACAGAAGCAGTCCCAGATGGAGATCTATCCCGCCAGGGAACTGCCGAATTCCCCCCATGCTTCCCGCACCTTTGCCGTGTGCGGCGGCACACCCTTCGGAATGGGGCCTGGCAGCATTATCGTGGGATATTCCTTGAACAATTTCCGGCAGGCAGGACACCTGAATCCCGCCAGCCTGCCTTCCCTGCATTATTACATCCTGTCATCGGACCAGCTCGTTTTCGATTCCACAGGTTCCTACCTGGCAGAAGACCGCCTCCCCATACAGGAAAATGCGGAAGGCCCCATGACCATTGCCGGGACCAGGTACTATGTTAAGGCGGTAAGGACCGGCTCCAGCACTTCCTTCGCAGCCTGTAGCATTCTATGGAGAGAACTGTCTGCCTCTGCCCACAAGGACACCCCCTTACTGTTAAGCCTCACCCTGTTTTTCGCGCTGCTGTCCCTGTGCATCCTGTTCTTTATGGATCGTTCCATCTCCCGGGAAGTGAATGTGATACGGCAGGGCCTGGACCGGATTGCCGACAATAACCTGGACTACCGTATCCCCACGGATTTCACCAGAGGGGGGCTGCCGGAGATCGCCCGCAACATCAACCGGATGAGTTTACAGTTAGACGAAAATATCAAGAAAGCTTACTATTTTGAGTTGAAACAGAAGGATGCCCAGCTTCTGGAACTCCAGGCTACCTTCCATCCCCATTTTCTCTACAATACCCTGGAAATGCTGCGCAGCAAGAGCTATGCCAACGGGGATGAGGAGACCGCCGAACTGATCAGCCAGCTCTCTGCCCTCTTCCGGGGCTTTATCAATGCAAAGCCCTTCATCTCCCTTAAGGAAGAACTGGCCCTGGGCAGCCGCTACCTGACCCTGCTGAACGCCCGCTATGGCGACCAGGTCCGGACAAGCTATGACATTGCCAACGAACTCTTACAATATGGAATCATACGGAATGTATTCCAGATCCTGATTGAGAATTACTTTGTACACGGCTTCCGCGCCGAACAGACAGACAGCCGGATCTGCTTCACCGGAAGATCCCTGTCCGAGGAAGATATGGTATTCTATGTGGAAGACAATGGTGCCGGAATGACCAGGGAAGAATTACAGCACCTCAATGCCCGGATACAGAACCCGATCCGCCATGGGGAATCCAGCTATGGGCTGAAGAATCTGAACCAGAGGCTGAAGCTCTTCTATGGACCGGGTTACGGTCTGCACATCGCTGCCGGGAACAATGGTGGAATCCGCATCGAGATCACCATGAAAAAAATGTTTGTAGAAGAATATGAGCGTCTGACAGGACGGCGGGAATCGTAAATCCTAGCACTGCTTCCAGGGCGCCAGCTCCTTCCACACGAAGCAGGCCCACACACAGACTGCCACAGACAGCAGGGATCCTAAGGGAGCCGCCCATCCCATGGGATACAAGGTATCCACATACATCCGGGAAGCCAGGTATGCCACGGGAATCCGCACCAGCACAATGGACAGGGCATTGTGCAGGAAGGAGATCCCCGACCTCTCCATGGCACAGAAATACCCGGAGAAGCTGAAATGGATCCCTGCAAACAGGCAGTCCCACACATAACTGCGCAGATACTCGCTGCCCAGGCGGATCACTTCTCCATTTTTCTCAAAAATGCCCAGGATCCCAGTCGCCGCAAACTGTACGGCCACAGAGGCTACAAGCCCGAATCCTGCCGCCAGCCCTATGGCGTAGCCCAGGGTAAGATGTGCCCTTCTGTACTGTCTCGCCCCCAGATTCTGTGCCGCCAGGGCAGACACGGCGGACAGCAGGGAGGAAGGCACCAGGAACAGGATCCCGATGAATTTCTCCACGATACCCACGGCAGCGGCATCCTGCAGCCCCCGCCTGTTGGCAATCACGGTTATAACGATAAAGGCAATCTGGATAAACCCATCCTGGACAGCCACAGGGATGCCCACTTTCAGGATGCTCCCCACAATATCCCTCTGCAGGCGGAAACTCTCCTTCCCAAGGCCCAGGCCCCCTGTTCCTCCTGTCGCCAGCCTCCCCAAGGGACTCTGCCAGGGTCTCCGGCCCCCATACCGGCAGGGTCTGGATCCTGTCACCAGCACAGCCAGGGCCGCCAGCACGGATATGGCCTGGGCCAGGGTGGTGCCCAGGGCCGCCCCCAGTGCCCCCAGGCCAAACACCCCAATGAATACATAGTCCAGCCCTATATTGCAGACACAGGCCACGGCAACGAAATACATGGGACTTTTCGCGTCCCCCAGCCCCCGGAAAATGGAACTGAGCACATTATACGCGGTGATAAAAGGTATCCCCAGGAAACACACCCGCAGGTAGGTGAATGTGCCCTCCACTGCCTCTGCCGGAGTGGACATGACAGCCACCACCTGACCTGCAAACAGCAATAACACCGCTGTCAGTACCAGGGAACCCAGGGCAAAGAGAACCGCCGTATTGCCCACATAGCAGGCCGTCTTCTTGTGCCGGCCCGCCCCCGCACTGCGCCCGATACCGATAGTGGAGCCCATGGCCAGACCCACGATCATCACCGTGAGCATATGCATCACCTGGCTGCCGATGGAAACGGCGGTAATGCTATCCGTTCCGTGAAACCTCCCAACGAAGAACAGATCTGCCATGCCATAGAGGGTCTGTAGAAAATAAGACAACATGTATGGCAGGGCGAAGCAGAGAATGTTCCCAAAGACGCTGCCTGTTGTGAGATTTTCTGCCTGTTGTTTTTTCATCTGATCCTTTACCCTTCCTCCCCATACCCGGCCGCAAACCCTCCGACCACCCTGTCCACCACCCGGACAGTTACATCTGGTTAAGTTCCACGGACACCGGGGATTCCTCTCTGTCCTCCCCGCCTTCTGCCAGGTTCCCGGCCTGCCCCTTCGGCTCCAGGATCCGTCCCGGCTGGGAAACCACCGTACAGTTGTCCGGCACATCCATATTCACAATGGCCCCTGCCCCGATTTTCACATGGCTGCCGATATGAATGTCCCCAATGAGGACAGCACCCGCCCCGATCAGACAGTTGTCCCCGATTGTGGGTGCCTTCCTGTTCACTTCCCCGATGGTCACATTCTGGTAGATCCAGCAGTCCTCCCCCACTGTGGCATACCGGGATATGAAGATCCCGTGAAGACCATGGGGCAGCTTCGGGATCCCCAGAAACATGGCATCCGGCCCTATATATCCCCCGTGTCTGTGGGCACTCCTGCTCATGCAGAATATAAGGATTTCCTTCCAGATCCTCCTCTTTGCCTTCTTCTGTAACCGGTAGAGCTTCCAGAAATGTCCCAGGTTGTCTCCTCTGGAATAATCAATTATCTTTCTTCTGATATGCATATCCTTTTCTCCTCATGGTCTATTGTCCTACAGGGCATCGGTATGGAAACAGATTCCCTGCCTCCATGCAGTCTCTTCAGCCCCTGCATGGATCTGCTGCAATACATAGTTTCATATCCTTTTCCTTCTGCGTCTTGCGGCCCGGTTTTTTCATAGATTACTTGACACTACCGCCTTGCGATGGTTGATCCGATATCATTATAAACATTTTACTCTGAAGGGGCAAATATTTTTTGTAACCTGCTTACACAATCCTACCTGGTATGCTATAATCTTCACATGATTTTACAATCCCCATTGCCAGGGAAGCCGTACCATACATAATCGTCAAATATCCCTTCAAACGGAGGAAACCTGTATGAGCACAATTGATAAACTGGATCAGAATTTTGCAGTAAAGACTGTCATAGAAGATACCCTGACCTTTACAGACTGTAAGGAATCCCCTTTCCAGGTCTATGGACTTCTCTCCACAGAGGAAGGGTTTGTACGCATGCCTGCGGACATTGCCAGTAAAGTAAATGCTAATGTCTCTGTTCTGTTCCGGAACACGGCAGGAGGCAGACTGCGCTTCCAGACCAGCTCCCCAAAAATTGCCATCCGGGCCCGGATGGCCAATATTGCCCGGATGCCCCATTTTTCCTTGACCGGTACCGCCGGTTTTGACCTGTACGAAGACAATACTTACCGGGGAACCTTTAACCCACCCTATGATGTGCAGACAGGCTATGAATCCATGCTCACCCTGCCCGGCAGCAGGCTGCGCAATATCACCATCCATTTTCCCTTGTATAGTGATGTACGGTCCCTGGAGATCGGGCTTAGCACCGGGTCTTCCCTGCAGCCTGCCCCGGCCTATTCCAGGCCGCTTCCTGTTGTATACTATGGCTCCTCCATCACCCAGGGGGGATGTGCCTCCCGACCAGGTAACTGTTATGAAAACATCATCAGCCGCAGGCTGGACTGCGACCACATCAACCTGGGATTCTCCGGCGGAGCCAGAGGAGAAGATACCATTGCAGCTTATATAGCAGGTCTGTCCATGAGTGCCTTCGTCTATGACTATGACCACAATGCCCCCGATGTGGATCATTTGCAGGCCACCCATAACCGCCTGTTCCAGACCATCCGCCAGAGACAACCCCTGCTCCCTGTGATAATAGTCTCAAGGCCCCAGCCCAATCCCGGCATGGACGATTACCGCCGCCGCAGTGTGATCCTTTCCACCTACCAGAACGCCCTGGCCGCCGGAGACCAGAATGTGTATTTTATTGATGGAACTATGATGCTTCAGGCATTCGGTGGGGATGGCGGCACGGTGGATGCCTGCCACCCCAATGACATGGGCTTCCAGTGCATGGCACTTGCTATCGGAGCTGTATTAGAGAAGATCCTTTCATCTTCCAGACTCCCAGACATGCCGCTTCAGCAACACAAACCATGACAGAAAACGCCTCTCTTGCGTTTTCTGTTGCTTCTTCTTTACTCCCGTTCCCTCACTGTGACAAAAACCTTGTCCCCTGGCTGTTTTCCTATCCTGGCCCGGATCTCTTTGCGGATTCCGATGAGATAGCATACTGCTCCCTCCGCATCTATCACTCCCATATTCACAATGCTGCCATCATAAGGCTCTCCGTCAAAGGTAGCATGTACTTTTATCCTGCCCCTTCCGAATTCTGCCTTGATATCATAAGGGAAAACAATGTATGCTCCTCCTGTTTTGCCTGCCTCACAGATCACTGCTTCAAATTCATATACTTGCCGGTTCATTTCCTGCCCTTCTTCCATTCTGACACCCTGTTTCCCCTGTTCACAGATGCTTCTCCTTTTGTGAAAGCATGCCCCCGGTTTTTAAGTACATCCTGGCCTCGTACGGCTCCAGCAGCTGCCGCTCCCCGCCATTTTCCGCATTTGTAAGCAGCAGATCCGCAGAATCCTCCATCTCCACCAGGGGATCCTCCACTGTCCTGCCATAGAAATTGCAGACCACAAGAAGCTGTGAGTCCTCATTCGTCCTGGTATATGCAAATATAGCTTCATCCTCTGGAAGCAGCATCTGGAAATCCCCGTCCGTGAACACCCCGTATTCCTTGCGCAAACGGATCAGCTGCCGGTAACACCCAAAAACAGAATCCGGATCCTCCATCTGGCCTGCGGCATGGATCTGTCTGTAGTTGGGATTTACCTTGATCCAGGGGGTTCCTTCTGTGAAACCTGCGTGTTCCCCGGCATCCCACTGCATAGGTGTCCGGGCATTGTCACGACTCCTGGCATGGATGGATGCCAGGATTTCCGCTTCTCCATACCCCTTTTCCAGACGCTCCCGGTACAGGTTCCTTGTCTCAATGTCGCGGTATTCTTCTATCCCGAAAGCCACATTGGTCATACCCAGCTCTTCCCCCTGGTAGATATAGGGAGTCCCCTGCATACCATGGAGAAGCATGGCCAGCATCTTGGCCGACTTTACCCTGTACTCCCCGTCATTGCCCCACCGGGACACGATTCTGGGCAGATCATGGTTGTTCCAGAACAGGCTGTTCCATCCTTTGTTGTGCAGTTCCACCTGCCAGCGGGCAAACACCTCCTTCAGTCTTCTGAAAGGCAGAGGTGCCAGATCCCACTTTTCCCCTCCTGCCACCTGGTCCAGGCAGATATGTTCAAACTGGAAGACCATGGACAGTTCGCTGTTGTCCGGGTTGCTGTAGAGCTTTGCCAGCTCTGTGGTGGCCCCCCAGGCTTCCCCCACAGTCACCAGGTCTGCCTTCTGGAAGGTTTCCGCACTCAGCTCCCGGATAAATTCATGGAGGCGGGGACCATTGCCGGTGATCTTCCGATCCGGGTCCTTGGCAATCTGGTCGATCACATCCAGACGGAATCCTCCTACCCCTTTTCCAGTCCACCAATTGATCATGTCGTAAATCTCCCGGCGCAGCCTGGGGTTCTCCCAGTTCAGATCAGGCTGCTTTACGGAAAACTGGTGGAAATAATACTGCCCCAGTTCCGGCACCCACTCCCAGGCCGGTCCCCCAAAGGCAGCCCGCATGTCATTGGGCAGCTGTCCTTCCACTCCATCCCGCCACACATAATAGTCATGGTAAGGATTCTCCCTGCCCTTCTTCGCCTCCTGGAACCAACGGTGCTCGTCTGAGGAATGGTTCAGCACCAGATCCAGGATAATCCGGATCTGACGCCTTCCTGCCTCCGCGATCAGTTGTTCCATGTCCTCCAGGGTGCCAAACATGGGATCGATATCCTGATAGTCAGAGATATCATACCCATTGTCGTCCTGGGGGGATCTGCATACCGGGGAAAGCCAGATAGCATCTATTCCCAACCTCTCCAGATAGTCCAGTTTCGAGATAATACCCTGTAAATCCCCTATGCCATCCCCATTGCTGTCCGCAAAGCTGCGGGGATAGATCTGGTAGATCACCGCCCGCTTCCACCATTTGCTGTCATTTTGCTTACCCATAGTCCTTTTCCTTCCTGTGATATCCGTACCAGGATATCCCTATCCGCTTTTTTTGCCTTTTTCTGCACTATCCCGGGCCAAAGACAGTACCTTTGTTGTCTTTCCTGGCCTTTTCCCTGGCAATGCCCGTATTGCAACGGTTCTGTGTCCTGCCTGAACAGTTACCCTGTCTCTATTATAACAGACCTTCTGGAAAATAACACGGATAAAACTTCCCTCTTGCATCCTCCACTTTCCTATGTTAGAATAAAGACAAATTTTATATTTTGTCTTTATTTGAAAGGGGATACCAGATGCCCAGAATCGCATATTCCGAGGAAGACCGGGAACGTATCCGGACTGAACTGATTACCGTGGGGCTTGAACTGATGGCACAGCAGGGTATGCAGCGCACCACTGTGCAGCAGATCTATGAGCGGGTGGGAATCTCAAGGACTTTCTTCTACTCTTTTTTCCCTACCAAAGAAGATCTTATCGTGGAAGCCCTCTATCTCCAGCAGCCCCGTATCCTTGCCTACGCCAGGCAGCTGATGGAGCAACCATCCCTAAGCTGGCAGGATGCAGTCAGACAGTTCCTGTATTCCTGTTGTTATGGGGAGCGCAACGGTATTGCCATCCTGTCTATCGAAGATCAGCAGCTTCTCTTCCGGCATCTGTCAGAAGAAAGCTACACACGGTTCCGGCACAGACAGTTTACCCTTTTTGGCAGGATCCTGGAATGTTTCGGCATCCAGGCAGACACGGCCCGGATCGGTTTGTTCATCAATCTCAGCCTTGCCGTCATGATTGTCCGCAAGGCCATTCCCGATTCCCTGCCAATGCTCGTACCGGAAGCTGCCGATGAAGCGGTGGATTTCCAGATTCACGCCATTGTAGATGCCCTGGAACGATTCCGGGAGCCATTGCCGCCTGCGGACGGCAACTGACAGATTCAACATTCATAAACAGGAGGATTCATATGGGTTTTTTCAGCAGATTATTCAAAGGTCCTGAAGTAGACTGGGAAAAAAGCAATGCCAATGCCGCCAGAATGAAGGCGCTGTTCGGACAGGTGGTTGAAAAGGCAGACAGCTACCGCCTGCTCTTTGGTTATACGGAGGATGTAAGCCGGTTCAATTATGGCTTTGTCCATGGCAGCAAGTCAAAGATCGGCAATCTGATTGTGGGATGGAGGGAGTCCACCCGGACCATTGTGGTGGTTCCCACCGTCCCGGATCTGTCCGGCTGTGGTGATCCTGTCTATTACCACCGTTCTGAGATCTGGAAAGCCTACCGGAACAAATACCCTTCAGATGCCTTTATCATCTACCCGGACAGGAAAAGTTATATCGGCATCCTGGCCTATGACTGGCTGGATGACGAATCCCTGTATGTGTATGTATCCCAGGAAGAAAATCTGGCAGCCTTTACCGATTTCTTTTTGCATCAGTTCGCAACCAGATGAGAAAACAGGAGGACTGACACCATGTTAGACATAGATGCCATTCGGAAACGGGCACTGGCTGCCAGCACAAATGCCACCGAAGCCCTACAGGAATCCCAGGAAAAAAACGCCCGGCTCCTGGAACACGCAACGCAGGAAATGCCCACAGACGCCCCTGCATCTGACACCCTGGAGGCCCAGGCAGCAGACCCTTTTGCGCAGCCGGCCACAGAACAGGATGCCGCCAATGCACAAAGACATGTGGAGATCCTGGGTCAGGTGCTGGATGCGGACAGCCTGGCACAGATGATGGCCAATACAGAACAGATGCAGAAGATGGTACAGGATGCCGTTGCCCAGGCAACCGCGTCCGGCCTGGAGGACATGATGGGGCATCTGTTTGGGGAGGACATGGGTGTCCTGGCCGCCGCCATGGAGACTCTGGCCATGGAGGACGGTGAAGAGGACGAGGAAGACCAGGAGCCGGAATCGGAGCAGATGCTGTACAACCTGCTGGAAGAGACTATGGCCAGGCTGGAAGCCCTGCCGGAACCTGCACCTGTCCCCTACCCAAAGGAGGGTCCTCCATGGGAGCAATTCGGTATCCTGCTGTCCGGCATTGTATCCTGTCTCAACGGCCACAGCCTGGATAGAATGGATGTGGAGGAGCATGTCCCGGTCCTGGAGCAGCAGGTCGTATCCATTGTGCGCCGCTCCTGGGGCATTGACGGTCGCAGCGACCTGCTGGACATGATCCGTTACCTGGCACAGGAAGGCTATATCCTGCGGTATCAGCTATACGCAGGGGCCGCCTCGCCGGAAGAACTGATGGATGAGGATATGGATGAGGCAGACCGGGAGTCCACCTGTCGCGCCTGGCGGTTTGTCCAGCAGTACAAAGAACAGTACACTCCGGGCTTTCTGGCCGGATGGGATGTGGGCCGGGCTGCCATGCTGGCCCGTTGGGGGTGCTATCTGGGCTGGATCACCGAAGGCGAGGCCATTGGCATTCTCTGGGATCTGGCGCGGCATGTCACAGAACATCTGCATAGTTGGCGGGAATTCGCCCAGTCCTACCTATTTGGTGGCTTGATGTGGAAGCTGCTTCGCGGAGACAGTTCTGCTGCATCCTATCTGGGTTACATTGCGGATGCTGCCACGGAACTGCTCACCGGGAGGCCTGGGAAGGAAGGCGGACAGTGGCGGGAATGCCCCTGGCCCGCGCAGCGGAAAATAGGTTTTACGCTGTAAGTGGTCCACCGCTATTTCCACTCATCCAGATACAGCTGCACCCGGTTCTGGATCCTTTCTGCCGTCTGCTGCGCGGTCAGAATATCAGCATTGTACCCGCTGATCTCCTCCCCGATGATCTGGCAGATCACGGACTGGTCGGGGAGGTACCGCCTGTCTGCCAGTGCCACCACCTCCCGCAGCATTTCCACATCCTGGGCCGTGTTGGCATAGAAATCCGGTACCTCCCCCTCCCCCTGCAGCACGGGACAAGGCTCTCCGTTGTCATAATACTGCTGTACCATGGATTCCGCCAGCATTTTCTCGAACATTTGTCTGTTCACAGGTAGGCCTCCGAAATAATTGGAGAAGTTTTTCTGTATCAGATCCCCCTCTATAGAAAACTCCCACTCTGTCCAGGCTGCTCCTACATAATATTCCAGGAAATCCCAAGCCCCTTCCGGATACTGGCTGTAGGAGCAGATTCCCATGGAATCCTGTTGGATGCTCACTGCCACACCTGTGCCATGACTACAGGGAAATCCCTTTACCACCGCGTTGTCACCGAACAGCCATCTGAAATACTGCATATCTGCCACATTGACAATCCCTTCACAACTGGCAAGATGGGTTCCGGAGGCCACACTTTCCCGGGTAGGGCAGATCCATTCCCTGTTATCAGTGGCTTTTCCGAATTCCAGGATGCGGTAGAATTCTTCCTTACAAAAATCAGCTGTTCCCGCATCCCAATCCACATAATCCTCTATGGAAGCCTCCACCAGCCGCTCCACCGTCCGCCCCTGGCCCTTGGCCAGCGCCAGTCCGTCCCGGCCCCATCTGGCGAAGCTCTCCTGCATCTCCTCCAGGGTCCACCTGCTATCCATGCCGATCCTGCCGCCATCCCCCACGATGAAACCAAGGGTGAAGGCCGGTGATATCTCATAAAGGGCATTCCCCGTCTGGGCACATTCCAGGATGTTCCCCAGATATTTTTCCTGTTTTTCCTCTGCTGTCAAAAAAGCATTGAGATCCAGGATCACACCTGCATGTCCCAGTTCATCCGGAACCATGCCGCCTCCAAACAGAACCAGATCCGTTCCTTTTCCGGTGGCAAGATCCATGCAGAACCTGTCCGTGGATGCCTCCAGGTCAGCATTATCCGGCTGATACTCCACCAGTTCCACATAGTACTCCTTGCTCTGGGCGTTGTAAGCTTCCAACAGATGCTGCATACTGGACACGCCAGTGTATCCCAGGACCCCCAGGGTTAGTCTGATCCGCCCGCCTTGTTCCTGGCCCGCCTGCCCATCCTGGCCCGGAACTCCCTGTCCGTTCTGGTCCTGGCTGCCACCCTGGACTTCCTGCCCTTGATTCCCCTGGTTTTCCATGCCGGCTCTGCCCAGATCCGGGGAAAGACTTTCCAGAGGAGATGCCGGTCCATTCCCACACCCTGTCAAAAGGAACATTCCCCATACAATTGTCGTCAAGGTTCCTAACCGTCTCTTCCTGTTTGTTTTCCTGCTGTTTTTCCTTTTCATCTCCGTACCTCCGTGTGCGCTTCAACACACATACCAATCAAAATCTGAACGTTTCCTTTCAAGCTTCCAGACATGCCGCTTCAGCGGCACACACTTCTTCCTTTCCCTTCTGGCCAAATCGGTTGTCTCTGACTTTATCATACTTTGGCTCTCTTGGGATGTTTTCTGCCCACATAAAAAAGGAACTGCCCGGAAACGTTTTATATACAAACGTTCAGGCAATTCCTCTTCCGTTTGGGCAGGAACCACGTCCGGAGCCGCATCCGGCTTTTGTCTGTCCTGTCCGCAACTACCTAAAGCATGTTTGAAAATTCATTCCCACCATCTGCACGCCCCACTTTGCGGTATATTTGGCCCTCATTCGGTTAGTGTGGCCCACTACGTCGTCTCCCTCATCCGGGTCAAATCTCCCACAAATCGTGACGCACATCTGACAGAAAGCAATTTTCAAACACGCTCTAGGTTTTCGTCTTTGCAATTCTCAGACACTGTACAAATTCCTCTTCCCTAAAATAAGAATTCAGAAGTACATTTCTATATTTCCCTATGAGTTTCTCCGCGATCAGAAGACCATTTCCACGGCCCGGGCCTTTGTCCGTTATTCCGGCAGCCACCCCTTTTTCCTTTGTCCGGGGCCTCACAGTGTTGCTGACAGCAAAGAGATATTCCTGCTCTTTCTCTTTAAGGGAAACCTCTACCCTCCCCTCACAGGACTTCGCTTCTTCCACTCCGTTATCAATCAGTATTCCAAGGATACGGATCAAGTCTGTCTGTCCCATACCAAATGTATTGTCTGTGTCCACAAGCTGTACCTGTAAGTCGATTGGCACATTCTGTTCGATCCCCTGCATGATCTTGAAATACAGGAAGGACTTCATGCCCTCACTGCGGATACAGGCCAGCTTCCCATACAGATCATTTTTGCGTAGTTCGATATCCGCAAATGGGACAATATTTTCCGCATAGAACGCCTTCATTTCCTGGTCGTTGCTTCTGTCCACAAATCCCCCCATTATAAGGAACATGTTCTTGATGTCATGCCGGATTCCCCGCATGTCATCCATATGGTTTTCCAGTTCATGGTTATACTCTGCCAGATCATGCAGATCCTTCTCCTGCAGACGCATTTCTTCCTTCACGGAGATGCTTTTGACCAGCAGGCGGATATAGATGACCTGGATCAGCACTATCATGACAGAAAACCCGATCAAGAGCAGGGGAATGTCATAGCTGTTCTCCAGTGGCAGAAAGGGGAGCAGATGGAGTTCGTTATCCGGGGGCAGGTACCAGGTCAGGATTCTCACCAGTTCCCGCATCAACAGGGTGCCTAAGGTGAGGAGCAGTACCAGTACGATGGAACGGTCTATCTCCACATAGGTTGCACTGTATTCCTGCACCTTCTGTAACCATTTTCCCAGAAACATATTCAGCCAGTGCAGAAGAAAGAGCAGCAGGACTGCCCCAATGGCCATACACACCAACAGGTATATGGCCTTCACCGGAAAACCATATACACCCTCCCTAACCAGATAGTAGTCCAGGATAAACCGTTCCCACTGCCGGTAGACAAAAAGGGCAGCCAGACAGCACAATACCCCATATCCTACCAGGATTCCATATCCCCTTTTCCTCCTCCAGACCCCCCTGACCAGCACAAGCAGTTCCAGGGAAAGCAGGAACAGAAAGGGAACAATATGCAGAAATGCAGGCGTGTCCAGACGAAGCAGATGCAGCACCACATTGTCAAACAGCATGGCACATGCAACTGCCAGCAGATCCCTGGCGGACCAGTCTATCCACACCCCCCTTTTCAAGACAGCCATAAGCAGCAGGAACTCACTGATCTGCATGGCAAAATAAAGACTACGGAACCGCAGCCTCCACCCCAGGAACAGCAGCACTGCCAGGAGCAGCCATTCCCCCAGAAGGACTTTCTTCTTTATCTGATCCACTTTCTGACCTCACTCCGCATTCTAAAGGAACAGGGGACTTCCTGCTGGTTGGACATTTTCAGGAATCCCTCTTTCATCCCCAGGATGTGTCTTCTGTTCACAAGATAGGAACGATGCACCTTCAGGAAACCGTCCCCCAGTTTCTTCTGTTCCTCCTCCAGGGTACCGATAATCGTAATCACGGATCCATTCATCGTATGATAGGTGATGCCATGGGATACATTTTTCTCTGTTTCCAGATACACAATGTCATCCCGCAAAACGGGGATCTCTTCCTCCATACATGGATGCAGCAGGATGACAAGGGGATCCTGTGTTTCTGTTTCTCCTCTGGTCTTACCCAGAAGCATTGTCATATACCTGCGGTATCCATCGGAAAGCATTGTCATGTCGCTACTTTTTTCCAGGAAGCCAAAGGGTTCCACCCCGCTCTTCAAGACATCCATGGCCATCTCCTGGTGGTTCGTGGTAAACACAATTTTGCAATCGCTTCCCGTCTGGCGCAAGGCTTTCGCCACATCAATACCATTTAATTTCCCATAGCCGAAATCCAGGTCCAGGAAAATCAGATATTGTGACGGATTGTTCCTTATGTAGGAAAACAGCTCTTTACCGCCAGATGCAAGGCTGACCACCCTGGCGTCCAGCCCCAGAGATGTAATCAACTGGTTGATCTTCTCTGCCCCCAGTTTCAAGATGAACGGATCGTCATCGCACAATAGTATTCTCAGCATATCGTATACCCAAAGTGCAGGAATTCATCCCCGTCTTCATAAGTCACTGCAATCTTCATGTCCCTGTCTTCCTCTCCTTCCATGGCTCTTCTGGCACCTCCCTGCCATTTCTATACTCCCATGCATCCCAATGCTCCACCATAAAGGAAAGCCGGGTATCTGGAAGATGTACACAATCTGCCAAGGCGGCATACCGCGTTTGGCAGATTGACATACAGCAGTCTCGAAAAACCGTAATGGAATGCATTTTAACTCCGCAGCATCTAAATGGCATAGGGACTTTTATAGTAAGATACCACAAGAACAGGCAAAATACAAGCTGCACCAAAAGCCGCAAGCGTGGATATCATGATGGCGGATTACTGTTCACTCAATACTGCCGCGAAGTGTTTTCACACGGTTTTGCACTTCCTGCAAACGCCATCGATGTCCACCCGTGAGCAGGAGCCAGATGGTGGGAGGAATTTTTGTGGTATGTTTCCTGCCCGATGCTATGCTTTTGCCAGTGCCCTTATCCTCCGTTTTCTACACTCTGTGATACCTGACAGGCTTTCCCTTTCATAAGCGAATATCCACTGGCACATAGGGCGTTGGCTGTTTTTCATCGGTTCCGGACATATTCCCATCTGCATCTTTTCCTTTTACAACCTCAGCGCCCTTATCCTCCTTTTCTTCCCTGCTTTCCTCCTTTGCTGCTTCCTCCATTGTCCTGCCTGCGTCTGACAGCGTAGAAAACTGTGCTGATGCCGCTACCTGTGCTTTCTGTTCTATCCTGGCAAGTTCCTCTTCCTTTTTCTGTGTATCGCCGCCTCTGGCCTGGTCCAGCTTGATTTCGGATTGCAGAACTCCAGCTCTTCCTTCCATTTTTGTTGCCACGCTGCCCTGTACCTCGGCCTGTTTTATGGAGTTGTCCGCAGAAATCATGGCTTTCATACTTGCCCTGGAAAGCCCGGCGCCTTTGTTTCCCGCTTTTTTATTTCCTGCATTTATTGTGCTGCCAGGCATGTCATCCACAGAAGATCCTTTTGCCTGCTGTTTCTCTGAGCCACCCATGGCGGCTTTGCGTTGCTCCATCTTATGCTGTCTTAACTGCGCATTCAAGTCACTGATCTGCTGCTGTATTTCCTGGCGTTTCTTCCTCTTTTCCTCCAATGTCATATTCTCATTGGAAGAAAGTTCCTGCAACTGCTTCTGTGCATTGGCGATCTGGTTCTGAATGTTCCGGCTGTAAGAATCTGTGGCCTGGTTCTTTTCCATCTGCCCAATCTGTGTGTTTACTCCGTTGATACTCTTGATTGTCATTTTCCTTGTCCTCCTGATATCATTTTGACTTTGTTTTTTCAAGTGGTACCTTGCGCTCTTTTCGTTTCTATCTATTCTCAAGTATTGTTTCGGCGTCCAGTTCCACAGGCTAAATGGATATGCAGTGAACCGACCTTTTTCTGCTGTGAACCCATAATAATACCTCTCATGCCAGACCAGTCTTCTGACATAAGAGGCTCTATTTCATTCCATCATCAGCATGATACTAAGGCGGAATTCATCATCCTTCAAGTCAATGGCTATATCCCCGGAGTATTTTCTTGCCACCCTGCGGATATTGGCCAGCCCATATCCATGGGTTTTACCATATCCATGACCTTCCGTTTTTTCTTTTGACGTAACAGGCAGTTCCCATTCTTCGTCCCATTGCAGGTCTCCGGTGAAGCTGTTGCTTATCTCGATCATGTAGGCATTATTCCTATGGTAAGAAAGAACAGATATATATGGCGTCTGGCTCTTTCCTGCCTTCTCCGATGGAACATAAAGAGCATGTTCCATTGCGTTCTGCAGGGCATTGTTCAATATCACGCTGACATCAAAAGCGTTGATGTTCGTACCTGTGGGGTAATAAAAATCTGTTTGGAAATGTATCTTCCTTTTCTCTGCTTCCTTTTTTAATTCCTGTAGGATCACGTCCGTTACGGGATTCCCGCTCTTTATCTCCCCTGCCATCTGGGACAGGGCGGATTTTAATTCCTTGCCATAATCCAGCGCTTCCTCCACATTGTTTCCCGCATAAAGCTTCTCCAAAGTAAGAATGTGGTTTGCCATGTCATGCCTGATGCCGCGTATTTTCTGGTACAGGCACTCCACCTGCCTGATATGCTTTTCTATATTGTCAACCTGTGTGGCAAGCAGTTCGTTCTGTAGCTTTTCTTCCTGTCTTGCCTTGATGTTCTGGAACAATACGGTCATTACCACTATTGTAACAATAGATATGCCAAAATGCAGAAATGCCAGTCCGTTGTACAGACCATAGATAGGCTCCATCCAGCTCATTCCCGAACTGGTCTGATACTGTATCAAGATAGCGTATCCTGTCATTCCTGTGATGGAAGGGACAACCAGCATGGACATTTCCTTTATGCTCATGTCTTTCCTTTTGTATACATAGGTTTTTACAATATGTCTTACACTGATTCCCAATAACAGGAAGCCAATTCCTATATCCAGCAGTTCCACTCCGCCAAATATCAAAATCTTTGCCACCAGATGTCTTTCTGGTATATAAAAAACATCCGATACCATCTTTATCTGATATATGGCATCTGTGATGATCCTGGTCATATATTCCGTAAGCCAGTGCAGGGAAAAGAATGTTATCGCAATAAACGTCTTCTGTTTATAATTCCTGCGGTCTATCCTGCACATGACAAGAAATGCCGACAATATCCCCAGGCTGTATGCGGCAAATGTGTTTATCTCCATTGGTACCACATACAGGACCAGCATTGTGATAAAATATGCGATCCCAATACAGGGCGCTCCCTTCTTATCTTCCATGAATGGCCTTGCAAAACGGAACAGGATATACCCCGTTCCACACATTGCCACTATGGCGTAGACCACGGATATGGCCGCCAATAATCCCATGTGTCCCACCTATCTTCTCCCTTTCCTCTGGTTATATCTGAGATACTGTTTTACAAACCCCTGGTAATTCTGTTTTGCCATAAGTACCTGTCCCCTTTCCAGATAGATGGTTGTGGCATCATATTTCCTGATAAAACTAAAATTTACAAGAAATGACCTGTGGGTGCGGTAAAATTCATCCCCCACTTTTTCTTCCAGTTCTTTCATTTTCCCATAATACTCTATGTCTGCATCCATTGTATGTAGAATCACTTTCCGGTCAAATACCTCCGCATATACCACATCCTCCAGATTGACAGTGATATGTTTTCCCCCTGTGGTTATCACCAGGTTCGGCATTTCCCCTTTCCTGCCTGCATTCTCCAGCTTCCTTCTATCCTCAGACCACTCTATGGCATTCTGCAATACCTCTGCAAATTTTCTATCATCGAAGGGCTTTACCAGATAATGGAACGCTCCTACATCGAATGCCTGAAACACAAAATCGTCCAGAGCGGTCACAAAGATAATAATGGTCATTTTGTTTTTTTTACGCAATTCCCTTGCCGTTTCCATGCCATTCTTCCCTGGCATCTTAATATCAAGCAACAGGATATCCGGCTCATTATCTGATAACAGCAGCTCTTCCCCCGACTGGTACAGTGGCAGGTCTGCCTTCGGATAGAGTTGCCCTATCTTTTCTGCAAACATATCCCTAATTTCTTTTTCATCATCACATACTGCTATCTGCATTTTATCCTCATTTCTGTACCGCTTTGGTCTTAACTTTGCTGAAACTGCACATAAAGCCGGTTATTTTTCAATGATTTCATTTTTATACGCCAAGCCCGCTTCTGCGGGCATACCAATCAAAATTTGAAAGTTTACTTTCAAACCCCTCCATCCCACATATGCTCTATTTGCAGTTGCCTCTTAACCAGAATTCCTCCATAGCTGCATTAAATTTGTCCGGCGTATCCATATTGACGCAATGCCCTGCTCCCTCAAAAATAATCACACTACATTGTGGTTCATTTTCCCTCCACATTTCTACGGCTGATCGTTCCATAGGAATATCATATTTTCCGCAGCCAATCAGCAAAGGATACTTCCTCGGCTTTGCCTGCCGGACATTTATCATGCGATTCAGGGAAGCCAAATACATAAACGACTTTTTCGGAAACTGCATATTCATCTCGTAAAAATCCTCTTGGGCCTGCAACGTATAAGCAGATATTTTTTTATTTGATTTCGAAAACCATTTGACTGAAAACATGGCTTTAACCATCATAAGCATCTGTGATGCGCCATTTTCTCTCTGCATTCTGACATCAAAGTTATTTATATCATAACCGCCAAAACAAGCAAGTGATTGTACGGCTTCAGGATACCGGTTCGCAAAGTCCTGCGCTAACACAGCCCCCAATGAGATCCCCACAATATGTATCTTTTCAATTTTTTCTGTTTTCAGGATCTGGCTGATCCACACCGACATTTTATCTATACTATCACCTTTTCGTGTTTTCGTTGATTTACCGTGGCCTATGATATCAAGCGTAAGAATATTGTATTTATCTTGAAAATAGTCAATTTGTGTTTGAAACATTTCATGATTTGCAAAAGCAGCATGTATCAAAAGTATCCACTCAGCGCTTTCCTTTCTGCTGGTATAATAGACAATAGGTGATTGGTCTAAATGGTATTGTTGCATATTCATATCCTCCCACATTTTCCTGACAGGCTTTCCATAATATCGTTCCTCCAAGAACATTTCATGCTGTTGTATCCTTGCTTCGTGATTCTTTTTGCTTCAGTGGAGATGCCTGTCCCTGTCTGCCTTTTGATAACAGACTCTATTATACATCAAATCTTCTGCCAATGGAACGGACTTTCCAAGAACTTATCCGTTACCTGTTCACCTGATGTTACTGTTCACTCCGTTCACAGCAACAGATGCGCAGAAATCGCAAGAACAGCGATTTCGCGCACGCAGTCTCGGGTTTGTCACGCAAAGAACACGTGAAAACACCTCGCGGCAGTATCGAGTGAACAGTCACCACTTGATATCCAGACCAGTCAGCAGGTTTGCAGTCACAAAAAACTCTGGCATATTGCAATATGCCAGAGTTTTTCGGTTTCATGACCAGGTCCCAGGTATTTTCCGCTTCAGCCTTTTTATCAGGAGGGATGCAAAAACCAACAGGATACCCGTTGTAAGCAACCTTGCTGAACATAGGATAAAGCATATTTTTCAACTTTTTATCTACTGACACACAAAAAAACCGCCATCTCTGGCAATTTCCAGATTTCCGGTTGGTTCGTCCGCCAGCAACAATCAGTGGAGCGGAACTGCGTTCCGCTCTGGATCCCCTGGCGCGAGATATTCAGCGTCTGCTACAAATCCAATAGAAATACTGCCCTTTACATTTCCTAAAACACCGTCTGTTGCTCGAAGAAACAAGTTATAGGTTCCAGGCTTTACCGGCGGCCCAAAGGTAAAACTGGAACTACATTTCAGCATTTCCCCTTCCTGGCGTATGTTCGCTACCGAGTAATAGGTCGTGTTCAAATCAGTGTCCCCTGGTTTGGCAAAGCCAATCTGTAAGCCGTTTCCTGTTTCCGCAAAAACATAATACCAGATCCTGTCCCCTTCGGACAACGTGTATTCTCCCAACCATATGGTCTCTCCATCTGCCATTGTTTCACAATTGACGGGAACAACTTCGGGATGCCAAACTCTACCTCCGGCACTTTCCTGTCCATCGTCATCATCATCGCTCATATCTTCCAATAATTCCGTTACCTCCGCCTCAGTCATATAGGCAACGCTTGTAATTTTGTTATCCGCATCACGGATGATTTTGATATTGACGGTTCCCGCCGGGTTCGTATCCAATGTATATAAAGATTTGTTGGCCCGGATGTCCAGAAAAATGTTGACCAACTGCCCTTTATAATAATAATCCTTGCCATCCATCGTAACGTCTACGGCTTGGTATTCTGCCTTCTGCGCTGCCTCCCATTCTTTTTCCTTTTTATCTTCCAGTTCATCAAATGCATCGTTCTTGTCCAGTCTATCAAACAGCATGGATTGGAAGTCCCACTTCCCATCTTCCAACGCTCGATCCAACCAGGCTTCCAGCTCCATTTCGTCCATGCAGCCCGCTAAGATGGAGAAAAACACAATTTCTTCATCGGTATACGCCTTTTCTGCGAAGTCGGCAAGCAGAGGAGAATTTGCACCAAGTCCACGTACGGCAACAGGGAAGAAAACAAAATCACCATCAGCATAGAGTTTTGTAAGCCATGTCTTTTGAGCTGCTTCATCCAGCCGGGGGAAAGTGATTTCAAACAGAGGCAGACTGCCAGCTTCATAATACCGGTCTATCTCTGAAGAATTATCCTCAATGCCCACAACTGCTTCTTTTGGGTAGAGAAAATTATCATAAGAACGACTCCCTTGTCCAATCGCAAGGATTGCTCCAACCGATTTTCCTGTCATTTTTCTACCCGCGTTTGCAATGTCATAATCTCGCAAAATAACATTATAGATATGAGCATTTTGGGCAACACCAAATAGCCCTATAATCTCTACATTTGGGTCGGTCATGGTAAGGCCTACAATTTCAAAACCATTACCATTAAATGTGCCTGTAAATGGATTGTCCCATGTTCCAATGGGTACCCATTCCTCCGTTGATAATTGAATATCAGCCTGCTGCATATAATTCTGATCCATACCATACTCACCTGTCCCAATAGCTCTGAGTTGAGCTTCATTATGAACCAAATAATATGATATTCCATCAACATCCAATGTATCCATTTCCACTGGATTGTCTGCTGTTTGCAAATTATCAAACAGTGGTGGAACTAAATTCTCCGTATTTATGGAATTTGGCACATCTGCGGCAGCAGTAGAATATATCCCAAAGAACGCTGCGCTGAAGATAATACACAACGTCAGTATGCCAGTCAAAAACTGAACCGCTTTTGATTTTTTCTTAAATTTCATAATCGCGCCTAACCTTTCTTTTAACAGTTGCTTATTTTCGCTTAAAGTAACAGCACCAGGATATTCTCTGTATCTCCCAACTGCGGCCATCGCGTCAAGCAAGGTTTTCCCGTAGTCCTGCGTATGATCGCATCCCATCTTTGCGAGAACCGCTTCATCACAAGAAAATTCGCACGCCTTTGTGACTTCCCGGCTCATAAAATATACAAGCGGGTTAAACCAATGCAGACAGACCGTAATCTGTACCAACCATTTATAGAACATATCCCGCCGCTTGTAGTGGGTCAGCTCATGCAGGACGGTATATTGAAAATTCTGTTCGGGAATGTCCGCGCTTGGCAGTATGATACACGGACGGAAAAAGCCAATCAGCAACGGAGAAGAAACCAGTGGATTGACACATAGCTCTACCGGCTTTTGAATACCTGCCTGTTCTGCGGTGACAGAGAGCCGGTCTAAAGTTTCCAGGTCGGAAACCGGGTCCAATCCAGCCTTCATATAGCGCATAAAGTCACAGTAAACCGTTATCTTTCGAGTCAGCAGACCCAATGCAACCACCACCCAAACCAGCCAGACGTGATTTGTCAACAGCACCCAAATCTCTTGTAATGGATGGGCGGTTGTCAAACCCTCTGCCGGACTACTCACATTTTCACGGTTCTGCTCCAAATTGACAGCAGCAGGAACAACAACATCTCCCGGAGTGTTTAGCGCGGTTTGTTGCATTGGTAAAGGAGCGGTCTGGGTGATTACCTGATCCACAGCCTGATAGGTTTTCCCCAACAGGTTCACTTTTGGCCCGAACGGAAGCAGCAGCCGCAAAACGACAACCAACCAAATGTAATACTGCCACTGACGACTGATTCTGTCCTTCAAAAACCGCTTTCCCAAAAACAGAACCATAATAAGCAAACTCCCGGAACAGGACATGGACAGGAATATTTTCAAAACTGTGTTCATTGTGGCTCTTTCCCTTTCTCCAGCAGCCTTTTCAATTCCTCGTATTCCCCGTCTGCCAGCAAGTCTCCCATAATCAGATTGGAAACCAGCCCTTTTGCGCTCCCCTCATAAATCTTGTTCAGGAAATTTTTCGTCTGCGCTGTCTGGTACTCCTTTTCCGAAATTAGAGTGGTATATTCGTTGCGCCTCCCGATTTTCCTGGCACTCAAAAATCCCTTGTTCATCAGCCGCGACAGGAGTACAATCAAGGTATTCTTCTGACACGGCTTGCCCCTGGCCGCCAACCCGTCCAGGATATAAGGAAACAACGTTACTTCCTCCGGGTTTCCCCACACGATTTTCATAATTTCAAGTTCAGCATCGGATATTTGTTGCATCACAGCAATCTCCTCCCAAATGTATAACACAATGTTGACGTTACAAATATAACACGTCGTTATACTTTTGTCAAGTCCATATCTCATGGACGGATGTGTTCTGGACATTTCATGCCTCGTTATAGATCACTGTGTTCCCAAGGAGGTCAAAATTGTCTGTTTCACCCTTAAGCTATTTATTTAACCGCTGCACCATCATCTGCGATATATGACTCATCATTCCGTTGCCCCGGATTCCCATGCCATTCGCATTTACTTCTTTTGCCTCCTCCATCCATGCATCTTTCACTTCCTGCAGAGCGCCCCGTCCGACCATCTCAAAGGCTTTCTCATCCTAATCGGCTGCTTTGCCTTGCGCGCCTTTTCTTCCACCGTTTCCATGAATCCCACAATATCGCAGATTCCTCCGTTCCTGCACCTATTATACAGTGAACCGCCAAAACTCCAAAGATAGCTGTGGGTTATTTTAGAAATTCTTTATGCCGGATATGCTACCCCGGTTGACGCATACAATTGTCATGAATAAAAAACAGGCTTCCCCTGCCCGTATGGAAACCGGGCAGGGAAAACCTGTTCTGCTGTAATTTACTCCGCTTCTGTCAGTTCAAGCTGTCCAAATTCTTCAT
>CAJTOJ010000024.1 GCA_910577665.1 uncultured Acetatifactor sp. | reverse complement strand
AATCTGTAAATTTTGCAACAGGCTTGCGTAGGTTATTTGGAGGCATTTCCTAAGCTGGTCGCATTCAACAAGGCAGGGAATATATTCGGCTCCATCACGGTAACAACGAAAAAGCACGGCATTCCAGTAAAGCTTGTATTCGTCAGGAACAGGAACAAAGCGGGCGAATACATCATCCTGCTGACGACTGACTGCAGTCTCAGCAACAGCGAAGTAGTCCGCTTATATGGGAACCGGTGGAGCATTGAGCTCTTTTTCAGGGCCGGCAAGTCCCTGCTCTGCCTGGGCAGCGAATTCCAAGGGCTCAACTACGACATGACAGTAAGCAGCACTGCCATTGTCTTTACCCGGTATATACTGCTTGAATGGCTGCGCAGGAAAGCCAATGATCCCAAGACAATCTGCGAGCTGTTCTATGTGTGCTGTGATGACATACAGGACATAGAGCTGTGTACAGCCCTGTCCAGTCTGGTCAGCATCTTTATGGAAGGGGTCAGGACAGAGGCCATTAAAATCACAAATGCAGTAAAAACGCAACTGATTAACTGGTTTGTATCCCAACCGGCATTTATCAAGGCTTTATTCCCGGAAGTAGTGTGGGAAGTTTGAGTATGTAATTTGTCTCTTCCGCCACGGCATAGCCATATGCACCCCGGTCCAGATCCAGATCTTGCTCCTGCACGTTTTCTGTATGTAGAATCTTTTCTCTTCGTCTCTTGTTTTCAAATATACCAAAAAGACCCTTTCTCTCTTCTGTTCGCACCAATTCTCTTCCGCCATGGTCTCCGGGCCATCCTACGGAAACTGCCGTCTCCCATCCCTCTCCCTTTTGCCCGGGTGCCTGGCCATTTTCAGCTGCCATATTTTTCAAGGAATCTGTATTCCTATTTCTGACACCCGTATCCCTTCCCCGAATACCTGCTGTTCTTTCCCGGGTGCCTGGCATCCTTTCCCTGGTATCTGTTGTTCTTTCCTTGACGCCTGGCATCCTTTCACAGGTGCCTGGCAACGTCTTCTGCTTGCTGACATCTTCTCCTTGTTCTGCTCCATTCTGTATCATTGATTCTGCTGCATTTTGTGCTGTCCTGTTCTGCGCTGTCTCATCCTGCCCTGCTGTCTGCTCCAGTAGCTTTGCATCTTCAAAAATCTGCGCCTGTAGATATACCTCCCCGTTTCTCTCCCACTGCTCATACATGAAGTAAATACAGTTCACCAATGGCTCATCATTGTAATCAATATGTTCCACAAAAAATTCCAGAAGTTTTCCAAAGCTACTCTCCCCCTTGTAATAGGGTACATACAGAAAAGAAAAAACCGGGTTCTCCAGATCCTGGAAAATATGTTCCGGATACCAGAGTACATTACATCCATCCAGCAAAAAGCGCTCCAGTTCCTGTCGTAGCTGTCTCACTCCCCACAGAAATTCTTTCATCCATTCCCTGACAATGGTCCTGGTACTATAGAGCTGTGACACATTCTGTTTGGAAGAGATATCATAGTACAGATACGAGGCTCCATTGATGTAGCGCAAGCTACATGGCAGCACGCCCCGGATACCTCCCCTGGTCAGAATGCAATATTGATACCTGTTATCCTCCGGCTTCTCTTCCAGAAGAAGCCTTTCATAATTACAATTCAAATTCCTGATATATTCTGTCTGTATCATTCCCTCTCCCCTTTCAGCTTATGATATTGTCTGATAAAGAATACTGGTGATAACCTTTCCGTCTTATATACTATTTCTGCCGTCCATGCATTTTCCTGGCTCCAGATATTCCATCCCGGCAGCGGAAAATGCAGTATGCCTTTTCCCTTCACCAGTACCTGGTTATTTTTCAGTTCTACATGTATGTCCGTAGTTTCCCATGCAGCATACTTGTCCTGATAGACCGAGGATGCCCTGTGTTCCAATTGTTGTTTCCATTTCGCAGCAGATTCTACCGGGATAGTACTTCCCCACAAAGCAAGGTTTCCCATGTCCTGCTCCAGCAGGCATCTGTCATATTGATACAGAAACAGATAGATCATTAGCAGCAACGCGCCAAATATGACGGGCAGGACAAAAGCTGCTTCTGCCGTAAAAGAAGCCACTGCCATTGTCGGTTCATGGGGTTTCCAGCATTTCTTCCTGCAGGCTCCTTTCTCGCTGCTCTCTATCTGGTCACTCCTTTTCTGCCTGCCTTCCTCACATCTAAATCTACTTTCTTTTGTTTTCATATGCATTTGATACCTCCCTATAATGTCAAGTGATTTTCCTACTAACCTGTCCAAACAACCAGGTGCACGTTTTGACTTCGCAACGCCAGAATGGCATAGGGCCTTTTGATAAAACATAACCAGAATCAACCAGAACCCATACAGACTCCCAGGCATGCTGCCATATGGTTTAAAGTTTATAGCCAGACTATCTGTATCACACATGCCACCCATAAAAAGGGAAGATATGGCATTTTCGTATTTCTCCCTGCCTGTCCCAGAAGAAGGAGGGCAACAGAAACCAATGCCAGCACAAACAGGCTAAGGGAAAATACAACAAAACCTCCGCCCGGTTCCAGAAACAGCCCCGTGGCCAGAAGCACAATCCCATCTGCCAGACCTGTCCTTCCTGTAGTGATTGATACTGCCAGAAGAATCCCGCCAGGAACCAAATCATAAGACAGCCTCTGTAGGCCCCCCGGTACGCAAAAGTCCCCTGCACCGGCCAGGTATCTGTAAAGTGCAACGCCTGCTGCCGCCATGACACCTGCCACCATCAGCCAGACTGGCACCTTTCTGTAACGTATGTCCATCAGCCCCAGTACACCCAGCCAGATCATAAAGCAAATTGTTATCCACATATTCCTACCCTGTTTTTCCTGTTGTCCACTTTTTCTGTTTCCATTTTCTCCTACTCCTCATTTCCCTTGTTCCCGGTTTCGTCTCCATTCCAGAACAACCCTGCACGCCAGGTGCCTCTGCTTTGTATCCTATAGACTTATGTGCTGCGCTTCCGGGAATGGATCCCCTAACCCTGGCAACGGCTGCAGCAGGTATATCCCGGGATCTCATCCCTGTACACCTCATGTATCGTCCTCTTTAACCCCGGACATCCCAAGTCATAATGGTAGCTCTCCCCTTCCTCTGCCACATACAAAGTGTCCGGTTTATCTCCTTTTCCACACATTTTACAGGAAGCGTATTTTTTCCCCCATTGGTTTCTCAGCCCGTCCACCTCCCCTGTCCCTACTGTTCGGATGGAAAGCTGTAGATGGGTACAACTCCTGTCCATATGGTATACCTGCCCATACTCAGTCACATACACCATCTCAGCAGATGTGTCTTCCCTCCCTGCATCCACAGGAATCTCATACCCATTCCAGATATGTCCAAAGTATCTGTTGGCCATCCAGAATGGTTCATAGCCTGCCACTTCAATCCATGGCGCGGCAGGGTATACCATCACAATATCTATTTCATCTTTTGTGGTTCCCACTTCGTTTTTCCAGAACAGGAATCCGTCCGTTCCCCCAGCCAGAGGACTTTGCTCCAGATAGTGCTGTCCTGTATAGTCCAGTACCTGGTCCCTGATATAAAGGGCAGAAAAGAAAGGAGCAAGCTCTGCATCCTCCCTGGCATGTCCATAGACCGCCAGTCTGCTTCCTGTATTCCATAGTGCCAGTTGGAGATTCCCATGGAGCCGAATCAGTTCTATGGCACAGCTTAGGTTCAGCAGGAAGAAGAACACCAGCGGCAATACAATGGCTGCCTCTACCGTCATACTTCCCTCCTGCATCCCACCCACACCTTGTTTTGCCATACCACTTATGACACATCTCCGCTTTTGCTTCTTCACTTCGTTTCCCATGTTCTACCTGCCCCTGCCGTCATCCTGTCGCACTGCTTTCCTTTGCACTGCTTTCCCATGCCATTTATCTACCATGCCTCCAGTTTCCCGTCACGTCATCCATACCTTTCCTGCCCCTGCTGCTACCTGTGATGCCTGCCCCTCTTTCGTTGTTTCCAGGAGATAAGCAGGGATATCCTCTCCAGAAAACAGGACTGTGGGATTGGACGAAATGGATTTCCGCCCTGGAAGGATTCCGGGTACTGGGCAGATCCCGGATTCTTTTGATGGAAGGTCGGAGAAGGCATACGATAATCGGTTGTCAATAGTTTCAAAATCAACTTCAAACTAACATCTGCAAAACTCTGAAAGCCCATCCCGTTCCCTGGAAAGGACATCTCTGCTCACCTCCTTTTTGCGTGTCTTGATGTTTCTTCTCTGTGTTTACCTTTTCCCACATAAAACATCATCCCTGGACATTAATTGTATTCCTTTTCCCTGGTTATATGGTACTGATAGCCATAACGGCTGCTCATGTTTATCTCAAACCGGACTCTGCTGTAACAGCCGTCCAACCGGAAAGATCTGTTTCCCTCCGTCATACGGATGTCTGCCTCTACCATGTTCATCGCTCTGCCCGTAAGCGTATCTATTCCCGTCAAGGTCATAAAGACCCGCAGATAATCCTGGTAGGAAAGCCCCCTTCCTTCTTTCTCTGCATCCCCAAGCTGCCCTGACAGAGCTGATTCCAGACTATAATGCCAGCTGTTTCTGTCCTTCATCAAGGGAATCCGTCCCCCGGCCAGCAGGGATTTCACATCATAGATACTTTCTGCATAAGCCCAGCCCATCATGATCGCCAGTTCCAGTGTTGGTGCAAGTTCCGGCACCAGCAACAGGGCGCAGGTCGCCACAGACAATGCCTGTACCTCTGCTTTCTTCTCCAGATCCGAATACAGATACATCAGATTTGCAGCTTCCCTCAAGGCACACAGGCGATTCACCACACTCCGCAGATTGTCTGTGTCATTTTCCCTGCCGGCAATCAAATACTCTATCTGGTACTGTAGCGCATGTTCCGTCTGTGTCCCTGGCCTTTCCTTTACTCCCTGACCTGCCTGTATTTCCTGCACTGTCCCGGCTTTTCGGTCTGCCCCTATTTCCTGTATTGCTCCTCTCCCTGTCCGGTTTTCCGATCCCTCTTGTCCCATATTCTCTCCACATTCTTTTTCAAAGTATCCCATATAGCGCAACAGATACTCCTGGAACAAAAACCGCTCCGCCAGATGATTCCATATGTCCGTTTCCCGGAATCCCTGGGATTCCATGTTTCCCTGGTTCACCTCTCCTCGCTTCATGCGGTTCATGACCAGATCCTCCATATGTACCGTATACCGGGACAGGCTTTCTTCTGGCCCCACTGCAAGTGCTAAGATTCCCAGCCTGCGCTTCTCCTCCAGGCGGGCCAGGGGATTGGACGTTGCCGCGCTCTCCCCTGCAAATTCTGTTATCTGCCTGTGAAGTGGTTCCGCCTCCTGCCATGTGATACCAGTATCCAGTCCGTTTACCTCTATAACTTCCAGCCAGTCCCGGATCTGCCCCAGAAGCGAAAGACCTATGTCATCCTGTATGGCTTCCACTGCAAGACTACGGAACACAGCTCCTCTCTGATCCGTGAGAATGGAAGCCCCTGTCATTTCCACGACATCCACTCCCAGGGCCAGGAAATCCCTATACGGAAAAGCAGGCTGCAGGACATCCTCCATAGACAGATTTCTGTCCAGATATCTGCGTAAATGAGTCTCTGTATTTGCCTTTCCGCAAAAATCTGTACCATAGGATGAATCAATGGCAAATAAATTGTACTGCCAAAACAGTTCCCTATGGTATTCGGCCATGATGCTCTGAAGCCCCACATCTGCCACACAGGCAGCCTCCATGCCCGCTCCATTTCTGCGCACTCCCTCTATCAGCATCAAGTACAGAGACAATATCACAGTCAGACACAGCGTAAGGTAAATGGTCAGATATGCTTCCACCCTCTTCATGTCCATACCTTTATATCTTCTTGGTCTGTTTCGTGATTTTGCTAAACAGGTCATTGATAATCTTGGTAATCTGGTCCTTGAAGATTATCACCAGGCCTACCAGCACTACAATAATGAGGATAACCTCCACAGTTCCCATTCCATCTTCTTCCCTTATAAACTGACGTAATTTCTTCAATTGGCCCATATCTATCCTCCGTCCCCGCCAAAAGCGGGAGTAAACTTCTGCTTATTTGTCACTTCAACGGCATTTCAAATTTCATTTATAATTTGCCTTCTTACATTTCCTGTGTGCTTACTTTTCCTGTGTGCATCAAGCGCCGTCTCCAGCACATCATGGCTGTCAGATGGCAGCAAATGCCGGTATCATCAACACGATCATAACCACTGCCAGCAGTAGTACCATTGGCACCAACAGCTTCGCACCTGCCTCTTCCCCCAGTTTCCTTCCCTGCTGCAGTCTCTCTTCATTGGCCTTCTGGGTCTCCTCCTGGAGCCGTTCCAGAAGTGTCCCGTTTCCCCGTTTCAAATTCTGCATCAGCAGAGTGCTCAGCCGAATGTACTCCTGTAGTCCTGTACGCCTGCCGAAATGTTCGTAGGCAGCCCCTTCCGATACACCGGAAAGTAGTTCCCTACAGGTATATACCATTTCCTCGTACCCTGGCAGTCCCTCCTGGCCTTTTCCCGTCTTCTTCCTTCTCCCTCCCTTCTTCTCATATTCTTCTGCAATCCGCTGGAACGCACCGCGGATGGTCATACCCGCCCCTATGTACAGCATCAGCTGGTATACAATGTCCGGATACTCCCGTCTCAAGGCTCTCCGCCTCTTCTCCAAACGGCTGTGAAGGTCCCGGTCGGCCATCTCATACACCAGCACTGCCACCGCCAGGGTTGCCGCCCAAAGCAGCAGACTGCTGTCCTCCACCTTCTGGCGCCACCGGATCTGCCTGCCCTTCCATTCTTCTGGCAAAGCCCAGTTTTCCTGCTGCCTGCCCTTCTGCTCTTCTGCAAGCAGGTATTCCTGTAGCCCAAGGTGTTCTGCTTCCTGTGGCGACAGGGAAGGTGGCGCTACTGTCACATTCATGGTGCTTTCCCATTCGTACCCCTGGCACAACAGCCGTACTTTCAGTGCTACCTGTATGGGTTCCTTCTGTACGGCCACCGTACCGCTGCTGCCCACCACATCCGGGCGACTGCTCTCCCACTCCACCCAGAAGGGATATGCCGCATAGGAATCCTCCAGAAGCAGTTCCCGGTATACTTGTCCCAGATCCTGGTTTTCCCCCCGTATCTGTTCTGGAAGCTGTTCCAGAAGCTGCATCGCCAGCTCTTCCAGTTCTTCCCTGGAAAACTCTCTGGGAGCCAGGCTGATCTGGAATTCCTGGCAGTCCTCCTGGATCCGGGCTTCCAGGACTACCTCCCTCTCTCCTTCCTCGTAGGTTCCCCTCCGCAGAATCCCTCCCTCCTCCAGAAGGGCCTTATCCCCCGCACTGATTTTCGCCGCTACCCCCAGCAGGATTCCCACTACCAGAATCAATAGGGACAGAGCCAGTTTCCTCACATAGAAATCCATCTTTACCCACTGAATGTTTTCACCAGGATGAAGTTGCATCAAGTCTGTCTCCACCTGCCAGGAGCCAAACAGCGGCAGTTTTCCGATACATGCTTTTTTGTAAAGAAACAGAGCCACCCCGTAAAAAGGGGGATTGGCAGCTTTTCCTGGGCGTCTGCTCTTCCTTCTGGTATGGGGTCTGTCTTTTCGTCTTGCTTTACCCTGCCTATCCAAATCTCCCTCCCAACTTTCCCTCCGGCCTTATTCCAAAGTCCCGGAGGATCCAAAGCAATTCTTACTCCTCTTCACACTGCCATCTCCGCTTCCATCCTGCCCATCACCTTCTCTCCCAGAAAACAGGCCAGCAGATAGGCCAGAAGACAGCCACTCATCACGGCAACCCCTTGCAGGTTGTAGTACAGCGGGTCAAAATAGCCGGGATTGCCCAGTCCCACATACAGGAGAATGCCAAAAGGCATCCCTCTCATGATATTCAGCTCCATTCTTCTGCCTCCCAGCAGGACTCTCATTTCCTGGCGCAGTTCCACCCGCTTTCCGATCAAGGACGCCGCACTTCTGATGACCTGGGACATGTTGCCCCCATTTCGTTTGGCCAACCCAAAGACCTGTGCAAACTGCTTCACTTCTTCGCAACCGCTTCTTACCGCAAAATCCTCCAGCAGTTCCTCCAGTGGTATATTGAGGCATAGTCCTCTCTTCATCAGCTTCAGTTCCACACAGATCAAAGATCCTTCCCCATACAGCAGCGCCATATCCTGATAGCAGTCCACGAACGCATTCTCTGCCGAGTATCCGGCCTGGAGAGAAGTCGCTACCGCCAGGATGCTCTCCCTGAACTGTGCAACCAGTTCTTCCTGTAGCCTCTGCTGCTTCTTCCGGCGTAAGGAACAGAAGCAGAGGACACCCACACCGGACAAGGGTAATACAGCCCACAGGCTCCGGTAGAAGAAGAAAGCCAGCACCCCTGTTGCCCCTGCTGACAGCAGTATTGTCTTAAACAACTCCCCTTTTCCAAAGCAGTATTTATGATAATCCTGCTGTCCTAAGCTTTTCCTCATTCCACAGACTCCCCCTTTCCTGCAATCTGCCCACCAGGCTTCCCTGTCCGTCCTCCCCCGTCTCCTCAAATGTATACAAGATATTCAATTGTATCTCCCCCTCCCTGCACCCTGCCACCTCCACAATCTCCAGTACTTTCCTGGATCTGTCTCTAAGCCGTCCCAGATGGACAATCACATCCACTCCGGAGGCAATCTGCTGCCGCACGGCCTGTAAGGGCAGTTCCATACCCATGAGCACCATATTCTCCAGACGGGACAGCATATCCCTGGCGCTGTTTGCATGGCCGGTAGACATGCTGCCATCATGACCGGTGTTCATGCATTGCAGCATATCTATGGCCTCTGGTCCTCTCACCTCTCCAACGATTATCCTGTCTGGCCGCATTCTCAAAGAAGTCCGAATCAGTTCTCGGATGGTTATCTCCCTGCATCCTTCCACGTTTCCGTTCCGCGTCTCAAGGCTCACCAGGTTCGGCAGATCTTGAAGCTGCAGTTCCGCACTGTCCTCAATGGTAATCACCCGCTCCTCTGGAAGAATATACCGGGACAGTACATTGAGGAAAGTCGTCTTACCACTTCCTGTTCCGCCACTGACAAAAATATTGTATTTTGCCTTTACCAGTTTCTCCAAAAACTGTGCTGCCTGGGAAGAAATGGCATTGTTCCGCAACAGGTATTCCATGGTAATGGGCTTCTCCGGAAAACGCCGGATGGTCACTATGGGACCATTTAACGCTACCGGTTTCATAACAATGTTCACTCTGGAACCTCCTGCCAGCCTGGCATCCACAATGGGGGAGGCTTCATTCACCACCCGGTTACAGCCTGCTACAATCTGCTGGATCACGTCTGTGAGCTTTTCCTCGGATTCAAAGCCAATATCCAGCTCCTGCAACCTGCCTGCCCGCTCCACGAAGATATGATCCTTGCCATTGATCATGATCTCTGTCACGGTCTTGTCCTCCACAAAGATCTGCAGGATATCCAGTCTGCGCAGGGAATCAAACAGTTCCTTCTTCAGACGCCTGCGCAGCACAACCGGACACAGGGCCATCCTTTCCTCTGCAAGTATCACTTCGTCTATGGTATCCTCCACCTCCTCATCCGTGTAATCTTTCCCATAATCCATCCTCTCCTGGATCTTCCTGCGAAGCTCCCGTTTCCATTCTGTGTATTCCATCCTGTCCCTTCCTGCCCTCCTTCCCCTTTCCAGGTGTTCCCGGAAGTTCTCTCAAAGGCTGCTGCCATTCCCGGGAGATACACAAATCCCTGCGGCTCTCCTTGGAATCGGGATATCCTGTGTCTCCTTCACGGTTTTCCCGCCTCTTCCATCTCTTCCAGCTCCCCCATCAGCTCCGCCGCCAGCGCTGCCACATCCCCTTTGGTCAGTTGCTCCAGATCTTCCGGCAGCCTGCGTATGTGGGACAGGTTCAAACGTCTGGTCTTCTCCAGCACATCCCCATACTCGCACAGTCCCAGCAGCTGCTCATACTGTAGCAGTTTGCACTGGGCGATCCTGTCCTCCCGTATGGTGGTATAGACTCTGGTACACAGCCGGAGTATTTCAAACAGTCCCTGCATACTCTCTCCCAGATCCAGAATCACATATTCATAAGTCCCCAGCTCCCCGATCTTATGGAACAGCCCCAGCCATTCCTGGGCCGTCACGGCAGGCAGGTTCTGGCCGGATTTCATAGGCGGGACATAGTCCAGGTTCCCGATCTGTTTCAACATGCTCTGGAGCCTCAGTTGGAATCTTTCCTTCTGTGCATTTAAGAAATAAAGCAGATCTGCCATGTCAAGGGCCTGTCCTTCTGGCACAAGCTGGGAAGCTCCGGCAAACTGTTCAAAATTCAGATAAAGCGTGGTATGTTTCCTGGCCAGAAGCTGGCTTAGGCTCAAGGCCAAAGAAGTCTGCATACTCCTGTGCACCGGGGAGTAATTGCCCACAAACACCGTCCTGTATCCCGCCGAGAGTCTGACAAGTCCCGTATCCGCAATCTCCATATATACCTCCAGAAGCCTCTTCAGCACCTCTTCCGCATGTTGGTATTTTTCCACGTAGTGTAGATTCTCCCAGTGCAACAGGCCGGTTTCACTTAGCACCACCAGCCTGACCGGGTGCAGGTTCCACAGTTCTTCCGTGTAGGCAGACTCCGCCACTACCAGCATGGCCGGGGCCGGGGCTTCCTTCCGGAACAGCTCCCCCATATCCGTATAGGTGTGTATGTCCCAGGGCACGTTCTTATGTCTTCGCAAATATTCTGTCATAAGCTGTGCATATTCCTCCTCCGTGTCGCACAGCACCATGACCCTTCCAACTGACTCTCTCAATAGACACCTCCCATATAGAGCAACAGCCCCAACAGCACCGGCCCGGAGAGACAGACTCCCACCCTGGCCTTGTCCTGGCTATCCTCCTGATAGAGGTGCCAGTTGCCGCTTCTGGCTACATCCGCCAGATAAGAGAGCAAATAACGCATCCGCTCCAGAAAATACTTTTCCTTCCACAGCTTGACCAATGAAATAATTGCCGCAACCAGCAATGAAACAAATAAGAAAATAAAGATTTTATGAAAAGGTAAGAACCCTGCTGCCACACCCAGCAGCTTCACATCTCCTGCTCCCATTGTCCCGATCTTAAAGAGGGGGTACAGGACCACCATCATCAGAACGACTTCCCCCAGATAAGAAAAAGCTCCCATGCCTCCTTCTGTGAGGATGCTCCACCCCACTCCCCAGAGTACCAATAAAATAATTAAATAATTGGGTATCTTCTTACTTCGGTAATCATAGCCGCAGGCAATGACCAGCAAAACACATACGGCAATCAAATCACCACCTCCTTTATCCAGGTTTAAATTGAAATGACAGGGCGACTACTGCCCGGCGAAGCATCGAATTCTCTGATCTGTCTGAAACTGTCTTAAAGAATGTAAACGCATTATATCCCGATCTTTTGACAATTGCAATAGCTCCAAATAAAATAATCAATAATTGTGAAAATTTTACAAAAATTGATACAACCCAATTGCATAAAGTGCCATTAAGCCTGGAAATCCAAGGATTCCTGATGTCAATACCGTAACCGGATTGATACCCACGCCCAGAAATAAACCAGCTTCTGCCAGCGCCTGGTTGATAAAATACATAGCAATGATACCCAGAATACTTCTCATTATAACATTTAAGAGCCATTCCATTTTTTTCCGCATTGCCCCAAAGAGCACCACCAACAGGCACACAGCCACCACTGCCCCGGTTCCCAGCCATTCACCCCACATATAAATCGTCCTTACCATTCTTTGTTATACCATATGAGACATCCTTCCAAAATATACCGGAACAGGGATACGTCTTGTAAAGCCGTACCAGAATCCTGTTCTGGGAGTTTTTAGAAATAAACTGGAATATTTTACTTGGTATGGGGCTATACTTTAACAACCACCTACCAGGGATATCATACTTTTATCTGTCACTGGTGGCATGGCCAGCCATATTTCATGTGCATATCCATACTGGCAGCCGGAAAGGAATCTTCTATGAAAATGTATTTTAACCAGAAAATGGACAGCTCTTGTCCGGTGGGAGAAGATTACTCCCCAATTACCTTGCAGGATTCCATAGAAAAAACCCGCCAGGCCTTGAATCTGGCCTACGCGGGTTTTGACAATGCCATCGAAGACGATCTGATCGACAGCTATATTTACGAAATCAATGCACTACAGAAAAGATATAAACATCTCACAGATCTGGCCTGCCTGGAAGGAGCCGCGGAAAAAGAAACCTTACGCGTACATTCCCCGATTCGGGCCCTGGTCAGCCATGTTTTCGGTTAAGGAATTCTTCCCATAGGTCAGCCCTGCATAAACTGCCTGGGAATTCCCCATCAGCGGTCCTGCATTGTTGTTGCCTGCAATCTGCCTGTACGCATCCCGAAGCGGCTCTATCACACGTCTGATCTCCTGGAATGGTTCCGCCTGGCTTTGCACATCCCCTCTGGCCAGGCGCCGCAGGCAGAACAGATAGAGCCGCATCATGGCCGGTGCCGGTTCATATTCCATGTGAAGGGACTGGATCAGCTCATTCAGGCAGCCCCTTGCACACCGGACTGTCTGGTGAAGTGCCTGCACATCTTTCCCTGCCACTGCTGTTTCTGCCTCTTCCAGATAATGCAGAAGCATATCATACAGGATCACCACCATTTCTGTGGCATTCGCCTGTGTAATCCGAAATGTAAAATGCTGTTTCTCTTCCCTGGTCATACCATCCCCCTGTTTATAGTCCTAAACCGGAAAATCCCATACCTACACATTCCAGCCCCTTTTACTGGAGAAGCTGCAACACCTGGGAAGGTCTCTCATTGGCCTGGGCCAACATGGAAGTTCCTGCCTGGGTCAGGATCTGGTACGTGGTATAATTGGTCATCTCTTCCGCCATGTCCACATCCATGATCCTGGAATAGGAAGCTGTCATGTTCTCCGTAGTGACATCCAGGCTGTTGATGGTGGATTCCAGTCTGTTCTGATAGGCTCCCAGCCGTCCCCGTACCCCGGACAGGTAATGAATGGCACCTTCCAGACGCTCAATGGAATCCAGCGCCCCTTCCTTGGTGGATACATCTATTTTGTCAATTCCCATATTCTGAAGGGTGACGGCCGGGATGTCAATTTCCATTACCTGTCCCTCATTGGCCCCTACCTGGAGCCGCATATCACCGATTCCCGTAATATTGATGCCCAGATTGCTGATATTCAGCAGGGAAATTGTCTTCGTGGGATCCATTGGATCCGGCACATCCTGGAAATCTCCCCTGGTCACATCCAGCTTGATCTCAAAGCCAGAAGAATTGCTCAAAGTCACCAGATTGTCCTTCACTGTAACTTTCACATCTTCCGGGAAATCTGCTCCCAGAGGCGCGCTCACCGTATCCACGGTAATCTCCTCCGTACCATCTTCCAGGACGTCCTTCTTCAGCACAAGCTGGTCAATGGTATAAACCTTGTTCGTGGGGGTCTCCGTGGAATAAGAATTCACCTTCACATCCACTCTGTCGGTATATCCTTTTAGTGCAAACGTTCCATCGAATATAGGCTGTCCGTTGAATTCCGTCACTTCCGTGATCCGGGTGATTTCATCCTTCAGCTTTGACACTTCCTCCTGTACCACTTTCCTGTCATTGTCGCTCAAGGTACCTGTGGCTGCCTTGATGGACAATTCATTCAGGCGCTGCAGCATCTCGCTGATCTCATTCATAGCTCCGTCTGCCGTCTCAATGATAGAAACGCCATCACTGGCATTCTGGTTGGCTACAGACAGGCTTTCGATCTGGGCATTCATCCGCTTTGCCATGGCAAGCCCTGCCGGATTATCCTTGGCCCGGTTAATCTTCAGTCCCGAAGAAAGTCTCCTAAGGGACTGTGCAAGCATGTTATCGTTGTTGGACAATGCATTGTTGGTAAGCATGGCGGATACGTTATAGTTAATTCTCATCTTTCATCACTCCTTGCTGCACAGCCTGCAGGAATATTTTTGCCACCCGGTAGAGCTGCGCATTCTCTGTACGGGTACCTTCTGTCTGCCCTGTGCCTGTTACTGCCGCGGTATTGGTAGAAGCCACCACATGGATGGCATCCACTGTCCAGCTTTTCCCGGCTTCCTCTTTAAAGGTATCGGCTACTTTCTGTAGTTTCATTACCTCTTCCTGTGACTGTCCGGAGAAAATTGCCGTAAGCCTGCCCTCCTGTAAACTGATCCTGGCTTCCGCCCGACCCCCCTGCGCCATCTGCACCCCTATGGAAACACTTCCTTTCTGGTCACCACCCCGGTCCAGGGTCAAATGTACCCGGGTCAGGGTCTCCCCGATATACATGGGAATAAAATATTCCTCCTGCCGGGCCAGGCTGCCTGCCACCGTAAGCTGTTTGTGGAAGAGCTGCATACCACGCACATCCAGGGAATTGTTCACGCCGGAAAAGGTGTTCTCCTCCTGGATACGTATGGATACCGCTGTAAATGTCCCATAGGCCTGCACAAATTCCTCTCTGGAATCCAGCATTTCCCAGAGCCTGCTGCCATCCGCTCCTGCCCTGGATACCAGTTTTTCCGGAAGTTCTTCGGACGGGTACGGTGTTTCTGCCACATTTTCCCGCAAAGACCGGTCCTGGGTGGCACTGCCGTCTGTCCTGGCTCCTCCCACCCCGGGTGCAAACAGGTTTCCTGTACCTGTTTGCAACGCCACAGCTGCCATCACATGATCGGCGTTTGCAGGAAGCTCCCCTCGCTGGAGCATGGCCATGCACTGGCTGTCGGCCTGGGCAGCCGCCTCCTGCATCTGTGCCAGTTCTTCTCCATAATAGGCTTTCCAGGTGTCCGCTTCTGCTGTCTGCTCCGGCTGCACTTCTGCCATCAGATCTGCCGCAAAGGATGCTGCTGTGCCCCGGAATGCCCTGGCGATCTGTTCCGGGATGGTCTCTCCCTTTCTCACCAGCTCTGAAACCGTACCCAGGGCATCTGTGGCTTTCTGGTCCAGGCTTCTCACCTTTCCGGTACGCACAGCGGACAGAAGATTGGCAAAATGAATCTCCGCCTGGGTATTGACCAGGGTTCCCACTGCCGCTCCATCAGACTTCTCAATCTGGCGCAGCAGCCTGTAGATACCAATATAACTCTCCCTCTCCTCCTCTGTGACTGCCTTATTCTGTTCCAGGCTATACAGGAAACGGCTGTAGCTCTCCGATTCCTCCAGATACTTCTGGGGAAGGGAGTCAAAATAGGCTTCCAGCTCCCCAAAGCTTTTCTCCAGCGGATTGATGCCATCCCGGATCATCTTCAAGGTGGCGGCAGGTGTCATCTTCTCCACCACTTCCTGTACCTGCCTGTCGGCCTGTTGTACCCGCTCTATGTTCTCCAGGTTCAGTTCCATGCGGTTGTAAGCCAGGATCCTTACAGCCCTGCGGTTCTCTTCCACAGGTTCCAGGCCCAGGTCGCGCAGTATGTCATCTACATTGGCAAATGCTTTCTTCAGACTGTCTCCCATGTCACTTCTGGGAGCAGTCATCAGCGTCTCATAGCTGGCGCTGGCTTTCTCATAGGATTCCTGGTCCCGTTTCCCCTGGCTGTGGAATGCTTCCAGAGAAGGATCCTGCCCGGCCTCCAGGAAGGTTCCCAGGGTACGGGCCGGAAGTCCCGGCAGATCAGCCACAACATGGTTCACCGCCTGATAATCACGGTACTTCTCCACCGCCCCGGAGTCCTCCGGGAAATACTGCTCTGCCAACTGCCTCTCTGCCTGCTTCAGCGCTTCCACCAGCTCCTCCATGGGTGCTGTGTCAATGGCAAATCCACTCTTCAGAAGCTTCACGTTCACTTCCGCCGTCATGCGCAGGCGGATCTCTTCCAGCTGCCTCCTGGCTGACACATCACCCAAAGTGGCTTCCCAGGCTGCATCCCCCTGGTAATACGCCGCCACCCTGGCTGCTTTCTGGTACAGGTTCTCCTGTGCCGGAGGCAGGGTGGCATGTATGGGATTCTCCCCTTCCGCAATGGCTGTTGCCGCTGCCCGGGCAAACGCTTCCTGGGTCACGGGCAGCTCCACCTGCTGCAACTCCTCCAGTCTGTCCAGATTCTCCTCCGTAAGAGGCAGCCCCCGGTCCAGAAGCCAGGCAGCATTTTCCCGGTTCTCTTTCGTGGCTTCCCTGCCAGAACGCTCTAGCAGCCTGTCAATCTGTGTCTCCAGGCCTGCCTCCCCGCTGCCGCTTGGCGTATAATAGCCGCCCACCTCCTGGGCATAGAACCTGGGACCACTGCCGGACGCTGCATCTGCCCCGCTGTTCTGGGCCAGGTAGAGATCCCAGATCCGTGCTTCCATGCCATTGTCTATGAGATAACGCCGGGAGCCATCCCCCATAGGGCGAAGCTCCTGGGCCATATTCCATGCCTTGGCCACCATGTCCAGATTCTCTTTGGTCATGGGAATGTCCATCTGCCGGAAACTGTCCGCCACAGCCGCTGCCAGTGCCTGGCTTCCCAAGGCTGCTGCCAGCTCCTCCTGATCCAGGTCATCTGTGTAGCCTTCTATGTCCTGTCCGGAACGGGCCAGCTCTGCCTTGATCTTATCCACGATGGTCACGGCTTCTGCAGGATCCATGCTGCCGTAGTCGAATCCCTCCTCCTGGAGTCTGGCATAATCCTCCTCCGACATGTTATGTGACAACACTGTCATATAATTCTGCTGGGCATCCACATCCGCCGTCTGGGCATCCTGCTGGATCTGTAACATGCTCTTCCCTTTTTCCCCGGCGTTGCCCATCATATTTTCCATACCGGTTCCTTCTGTAAATACAGCCCCTGGCACTGCCTCCGTCCTGGCACTCTCTGCTGCCTGGGACTTCTGCCTGGCCGTCCTCTCGGTCTCAGGCATTCTCTGCTGTTCAAATGAAATTCTCATAGAATGACTCCTGTCTGTCCGCCCTGTGGGCTGATTTCCCTCAACCAGATAACAAAAACAAAAGGGCGAATGCAACTTTTGCACTCACCCTTTATTTCGGAAAAATCAAGCCATTTCTTTAGGAACTGTATCAAAATGTAAGCCAAAGCCCCGGTTTTGCGGATCTGCATGGGAAATCAGAACAGATACACCGCCGCACCATAGGGAGGCAGATCCATTGTCAGGGAATAATCGTGGTAATGATAGGGAACCTTCTGTGCCGTGATCTCTGCCGGCAGCTCATTTCCCCAACCCCCGAATCTCTCCTCGTCACTGTTTAAAAGAAGTTTATATTTTTTCTTCCTGGGCACAGGTACCCGGTATTCTTCCCGCTTCACTGGTGTCATATTCAGCACAAATAACAGGTTATTCGTGCCCGTGGAAGATTTCCGCACAAAGGAAAACACACTCTCCTCCGCGTCATCGGCATTCATCCATTCAAAGCCATCCCAGGAGTCATCCAGTTCGTACAGCGCCGGATATTTCCGATACAGGTGCAGCAGTTCTTTCACAAATTCCTGCATACCTGCGTTATTTTTCTCTCCCAGCAGGAACCAGTCCAGTTCACGGGCTTCACTCCACTCCCGCTCCTGACCGAATTCCTGGCCCATGAAGAGCAGTTTCTTGCCGGAATGACCGAACATATAGGCATAGCCCACCCGCAGATTGGCATATTTATCCATCGGATAGCCTGGCATCTTGTTCACCATGGAACATTTCAAATGCACCACTTCATCGTGGGACAAGGGCAGGATATATTTCTCCGCCTCATTGTAACTCATGGCAAAGGTCATGCCATAGTGGCAGCCCTTCCTGTAGATGGGATCCAGCTTCATATATTCGCAGAAATCGTGCATCCAGCCCATGTTCCACTTGAAGGTGAATCCCAGGCTGTCTCCCCCGATCTGACCTGTCACATCGGGCCAGGCGGTGGATTCTTCCGCTATGGTGAGGAATCCCGGATAGGTTCCCCTTACCACGGAGTTCATGTGTTTGAAGAATTCAATGGCCTCCAGGTTCTTGTTGCCGCCGAACTTGTTGGGCAGCCACTGGCCGTCCTTCTTACCATAGTCCAGATACAGCATGGATGCCACCGCATCTACCCGGATGCCATCCACATGGAATTCCCTAAGCCAGAACAGAACATTGGCGATCAAGAAATTCTTCACCTCATATTTCCCATAGTTGAAAATCTTGGTTCCCCAGTCAGGATGTTCTCCCAGACGTGGATCCGGGTGCTCATAGATACACTGGCCGTCAAATTCTCCCAGGCCATGGGCATCTGTGGCAAAGTGGGCCGGCACCCAGTCTAAGATCACACCCACTCCGATCTTGTGCAGTTCGTTCACCAGATACATGAAATCCTTGGGCGTCCCGTATCTGGCGGTAGGCGCGTAATAACCCGTCACCTGGTATCCCCAGGAGCCGTCAAAAGGGTGCTCTGCAATCCCCATCAGCTCCACATGGGTATATTTCATCTCTTTCAGATATCCCACGATCCTATCGGCAAATTCTCTGTAATTGTAAAATCCGTCCTCTGTACCGTCCGGATGCTTCATAAAAGATCCCACATGGCATTCGTAGATTGCCATAGGTTCTCTCTGGGGATCTTTTTTATCCCGCTGTTCCATCCATTTCCCGTCCTGCCAGGAAAAGCCTGTCAGATCTGTGGTCACAGAAGCCGTACCCGGGCGGAATTCTGCATAATTGGCAAAAGGATCTGCCTTGTAGAGCTTCCTGCCGTCCGCTGCCGTAACCAGGAACTTATACATGGCTCCCTCCCCTACGCCAGGGACAAATGCCCCCCAGATCCCCACTGGTCCCAGCTTCTCCATGGGGTGGGAAGTCTCATTCCAGCCATTGAAGCTGCCGATCACATGCACAGACGCCGCATTGGGTGCCCAGACGCCGAAATAATAACCGCTTTCCCCGTTCTCCCAGGATTTGTGCGCTCCCAGCTTCTTGTAAATATCATAATGAGTTCCCTGGGAAAACAGATACTGGTCCGCCTCTGAGATAAATACCTGGTCCGGCATCCCGGGTATTCTCTTTTCTGTGCCGGATACTGCCTTTGCTGTTCCGGATCCCTCTAAAGCTGCCTTGCCGGAGGGCTTTTTTCCTGTTGCCTGCCTTGCTGCCACCTCTTTTGTCCCCTTCCCTGTTTGTCCTGCCATACCTTATCCAGCCTTTCACACAAAATCTTTTTCACTAAGGATGATCATGTCCTCTTCATCATACCTCTTAGCCAGCAAAATGTCAAAGAAATGCCCCATTGTTTTTCTGTTGGCATGGCGGATGGCCTGATCCACAATATTCTTCACTTCCATTACTGTCACTACATGGTCGCTGGTCTGGAGCTCGTCCACACGGGTATGCAGCGCCAGCACCCCCAGGTCATCAATGAAATATTCCTTTTCCCTGGCATATTGTTTGCCGAATGCCACCAGCATATCATTGCTTAAAGCCTCCATATCTACCCTGGCTGTAAAACAACCAGCCAGCTCTGGCTCTCTTTCTAGCAGCTTGTTGATGGCCTTTCTGGTGCCCTCCAGGACAATGATGATGCCCATGGATTCCTGTTGCAGGGCCTTGTGAAGTGCAGCAGTGGTAGCTTCTTCCATATCGGGTGCCTTTTCAATGATCAAGGCACCGCTTTTGAGTCGTTTTAAAGTAGCCTCCACATCCTTCTTATTCAAGGCCTTTCCCGATATCTTGGCCACCTTGCCAGAGAAATTACTGTCTGTGACCTGTACTTCCCGTATCATATTCTTGGCCAGGGTCAGCGTATCCATTCCCTCCTCACCGGTGACAATGATATTGCCTGTAAATGCAGCCATACTGATATTATCAATGGCTTTCGCCAGTTGTTCCCTGGCCGCCCGGCTCTGGATGAAGGGACCATATAGCTCTTTCTCTTCTCTGGTAAGACTCCGTGGCTTCGCCGGGTCTCTCTCCACAGGCGGTTTCTGGGGTGTCCGGATCCCCATCCGCAGCGCCCCATCCGGCATCCTGGTAATCTTTCCCTGCATCCGGGCTCTGTTTCTGGGATCTGGCCTGGCAGAAGCTGTCCTGGGTACACCTGCTTTCACCAATGCATCCCCTTCTCTTTTCCCTGTTATATCCTCTTCCCCGGAAGGATTTCTCCCGGCTTCTTCCCCTTCTTCCTTCCGGAAGGATTCTCCGGTTTCTGATGCCCTTTCCTCCGGAAGGGATTCTTCGGTTTCTGATGCCCTTTCCTCTTGAAGGGATTCTCCGGCTTCTGATGTCTCTTCCTCCTGAAGGGATTCTTCGGTTTCTGTGATCCCTTCCCCATCAGATGGTTCTTCTTGTGTCTTTCCAGGTTCTTCTAAGTACCCGTCTGCTTCCTCATACGTATCTGTTTCCCCATATATGCCGGATTCCCCAGGGATCTCCTTCTCATAATATCCTGTATCTTCTTCCCAGACAGATCCGTCTGCTTCCCCGGTATACTCTTCTGCGCCTTCGAAGTCCCCTTCCACGGCATATCCTTCTGCGCCTTCGAAGTCCCCTTCCACGGCATATCCTTCTGCGCCTTCAAAGTCCCCTTCCACGGCGTACTCTTCCGAGCCTTCAAAGTCCCCTTCCACGGCATATCCTTCTACGCCTTCAAAATCCCCTTCCACGGCATATCCTTCTGCGCCTTCAAAGTCCCCTTCCACGGCGTACTCTTCCGGGCCTTCAAGATCCTCTTCCACGGCGTACTCTTCCGGGCCTTCAAGATCCTCTTCCACGGCGTACTCTTCCGGGCCTTCAAAGTCCCCTTCCACGGCGTACTCTTCCGGGCCTTCAAGGTCTTCTTCCACAGCGTACTCTTCTGCGCCTTCAAGGTCTTCTTCCACGGCAGGTTCTTCCTCCCCGGAAGCATCCTCCTTGCCAGCTATGCTGTTACCTGTCATGCTCTCCCTGGCAAGGCTCTCCCCGGATTCCTGTTCCTGTCCCAAAGCCTCCAGATCTACCGGCAGTCCGTTTTCCAGCCGCTCCAGCAGCCCGTCCCTGACAGATGCTTCAAATTCCGTGAACATATCTCCTGTCTGCTGGAGCACACGTTTCCGCACTTCTTCCTTCTGCTTCTGGGCATTCTCCTTCTTCATCTGCTCCCATTCGGCCAGCACTTCTTCTATGTTCATCTGCCCGGTTATCTGTTTCTCTATCCTCTCGCTTTCCGGCATCACCAGGCTGATCTGTCCATCGGATTCCTGGGACAGTACGTCTGCCAGTTCCCTGGGCGGCTGCGCTGTCATTACCTCGTTCTCTTTACCTGGAGCTGCTTTGGATCCCCCGCTACTGGATTCTTCTGTGGTCTTAACTGCCTCTTCCGGCAATGCCGCTCTCTGGGTAACCGGTTCCCCTTGCGTCTCCAGAACAGTATCCGGCAGGGCTTCCAGAGACAGATTTCCTATCTCCTCTGTCTCTCCGAAAAATACCTCTGAGCTTTCCACTTCCTCTATATTCTGGATAAAATAATTTTCCTTGTCTGCTCCAGCCCGGACTTCTGCCACTGCTTCTTTTGGTTCTTCTGGCTCCTGCAGGGCTTCCTGTTGCCGGCTCTTGATAGTCTGTGCATTCCCTGGCCCTGGCTGTCCTGCATCTGTCTCCGTCATGGGTGAAAGCACTGACCGGGTGAAAGCCTCAGCCCTGGTGAGTTCTTCCATCCGGGCCGCTTCCTTGCTCCTGCCAGGCTCTTCCTTCAGTACTTCCCTAAGGCCCGCCGCCAGTTCCGCCTGTAGGTTGATGGTGTTGTACTGGCTCACATCCATGGTTTTCACCTGGATCTCCATCTCATCTGCTGCACGGTCTGGCTGTGGTGCCCCCAGGACGGGGACACCCTCAGGTTCTGCTACATATGCTTCCTGGCCATACATCTGCCCATACGGGTAGGCGTCACTCCCGGCTGTATATGCCTGGCCATCCTCCGCGTATACGGCGTCCCCACCCCCATATTGTTCCACACCTACAGCAGGCGGATTCTGGTAGGAAGTGTCCATCTCCCCGGTTCCATATCCCGTTACGTCCTCCTGGTAGACTACATTTCCGTTGCTGTATATTTCCTGGTCATAAGGTATATTGCCATAGCCGCCCGCAGCGTAGGTTTCCGCTCCATAGGCCTGGCCCCCATCCTGGTATATGGCGTCATCGTATGGGGTCTGGCCATAGCCATCCCCACCATACGGTTCTGTACCCTCTTGATAAGATCCTGCGTCACGGTAGGGCGCCTGGCCATAAGCCGCTTCCTGGGCGCCGTCCGTTGCATAGGATCCGGCCTCATAACCCTGCCCCCCATCCTGGTAGACTGCGTCCCCGTACTGCCATGCATCCACATATTGGCCTGCACCGTCCACGGCATATCCGGTACCCGCATACTGGTCTTCCACGGGATATTCCCCACCGTAGAATGCATCACCTGCATTTTCCCCATAAGGCTCCCCGGATACCTGGCTCCCCGGATCTGTCTCATAACCCTGGTAATCCTGTGGTACCCCAAAGCGGCTATCATATTTTTCCTGCTGTGCGGGGCTTAAAGGCTGATGCAGCATTTTCAGTTCCATGGCCTTTATCACATACCTGCCCTCGCCAAACCACAGGATCATCTCATCGCATTCCTCTACACACCTGGTCTCCAGTCCTACCCTGTGGTAGAGGTACGCCAGCTCATATGCCCATTTTTCCCGGTAGTCCCTTTTCTTCAGTTCCTCCAGGACACCAATACGCTCTTCCAGACTCACATCCTGAGCCTCGTACAGCTTATACTGTAGGATATATCGTCCCGGATCCCCCTGTGCCACCTGGACAAATTCCTTATAGTAATTCAGCGCCTGCACATACTCCTCTGTCTTAATGCAGAGTTCGCAGAGGGAATAACAGATCGTTCTGCCCCCGGGTCTCCTCTCATAAGCCAGAAGCAGCATGTTCCTGGCATCCTCATAGCGCCTGTTTATCTTGTATAAGTCGCTGATGGTACACAGCATCATGACACTCTTGACCCTGCGCCAGTCAATGGTATCTGCAATCTGCGCCGCCTGCACATATTCCCCTCTGGCAATCAGATCCTTTATTTCCTCTGCACTTACTTTGTATTCATACTTATCCAAGGTATTTCGCTCCCTATCCTTTGACACTCATACCATTATCCACTGGTGTTTCCTAGCGCGTGTTCGAAAATTCATTCCCGCCATCTGTCCGCCTTTTGTTGCCGTAAAACAAAAAGCCGAAGCAATATCCTTCTGGTTTAACATTTTACCATGTCCCTATATAGATGTCAAAAATAAAAGACCAAAAGAACCAAATTACAATAAGTCACAAAGCACTGCAAACTGTTCCAACGTCAGCGCCTCCCCCCGCACAGTGGCAGACAGCCCCATTTTCTCCAGTACCGCCGCCACCTGCTCTCTTGTAACCCCCAGTCCCGGCGCATTCTGAAGACTGTTTGCCAGGGTCTTGCGGCGCTGGTTGAAGGCTGCCCGGATAAAGGCAAACAGTTTTCTCTCATCCTGTACCTGCACCGGAGGCTTATCATGCCTGGCCAGGTGGATTACCGCGCTTCCCACATTGGGCCTGGGAATAAAACAGTTGGGGGGCACATTGGCTACCAGCTCCGGTCTGGAATAGTACTGCACTGCCAGGGACAATGCACCATAATCCTTGGAGCCAGGTCCTGTGCGCATCCGGTCTGCCACTTCCTTCTGCACCATAATGGTAATGCCTTCCAGCGGCACATGGTTCTCGAACAGTCCCATGATAATCGGGGTGGTGATATAATATGGCAGATTGGCCACTACCTTCAAGGGACGTCCCTGGTTTTTCTCCAGGGCTATCTGCCTTACATCCAGCTTCAGTATATCTTCATTTATTACCGTCACATTCCGATATTTCGACAAGGTATCCTCCAGGATAGGTATCAGGTTCCTGTCAATCTCTACCGCCACCACTTCCCTGGCCCGCTCTGCCAGGTACTGGGTCATGGTGCCGATACCGGGACCGATCTCCAGCACACAGTCCTCCCCTGTAATCCCTGCCGCATCCATGATCCGCTCCAGGACATTGGTATCCACCAGGAAATTCTGTCCGTATTTCTTCTGGAAACGGAACTCATACTTCTGTAATATCTCGATGGTATTCTTCGGGACTCCTAGGTATGCCATCCGTTCCCCTCCTTCCGGAAATAAGCCAGGACTTCCTCCAGACTTCCGAATATCTCCCTGGAAAGCCGCTGCATCTCCTCATCCGGCGCTATCATATTCGGCACCATCAAAGGGATCATCCCTGCGCCGTGGGCAGCTCGGATGCCATTGGGGGAATCCTCGATGGCATATGTGTCCCCCGGTTCCACTCCCATGCGGCTGCAGGCCAGCAGATAGATATCCGGCTGTGGTTTGGAATGCTCCACCATATCCCCTGTGGTAAGCTGGGAAAAATAGCGCCTAAGGCCACTTCTCTCCAGATGCCGCACCACGGAGTCATACACTGTGGAGGAAGCCAGTCCCACTTTACATCCCTGTGCCTCCAGCCAGCCCAGCAGATGCTCTGCCCCTTCCATCACTGGCAGACCATTTTTATCTATGTATGCCCGCATCCAGGCAGAAGCCTGCCTGGAAAACCGGGGATAGTCAAAGTCTTCCCCCAGCTCTTCGGTCACCACCTGTCTACAGTCCGTTTCACTAAGTCCCACACATTTGGGAAATACCTCTTCCACTCCCGCCAGGCCATTAGCCTGGGCCACCGCCCGCCAGGCCAGAAGGCACAGCCTCTCTGTGTCAAACAGTACCCCGTCCATATCAAAAATCACTGCCCTCATAGGCTGCCTCCTTCTGCTTTCCAACTCTTTGCTGCCATATTCTGCACTGTCTGTACATGCTTGTCCCGGAAACTGCAAACGGCCTTATTCCGGATTTATTCGGCATACCAGAAGTCTTCCAGGAAATGGATACAGTTGTACAATACCAGCACATCCATCTCTTTTCTGGTCCCATATTGCTCCATAAGACCATACAGCCTCCCGTTAAAATACCGCAGATCCACCACATAAATATGCTCATAGTGGGGCAGCAGCAGGGGGATAAAGCAATTGGCATAGGAATCCTTCAGTACAAACAAAGACTCCCCATTCCTGTTTTCCGTATGAATCTCTATGAAAGCATGATTGTCATCCAGAAAAAAACCATACTGGTTCTTAGTCTCCAGGTAAGCGGGTTCGTAGCAGGAGTCTTTCTGGTTCTGCAGGTCATAGACCACCTGCACAGACTGCTGGTCTGTCTCGCGGAAATACTGGATACTGTCCTTTCTCCAGTCCAGGTTGATCCTGGAGTGCAAGGTTCCCAGAAAATCTTCTGACACTGTGACCATATTGGAAATCTGGTAGGCAAAAGGCTCTTTTCCCACTTTCTCTGCCCAGGCCAGGTAGCCATAGTAAGCCCCCAGGCTGGTCCAGTGATGGTCTGTACGGTAATAGATCTCTTCCTGGGCATGGCCCTGTAGTGCCTGGTACACATCCACATACCGGTTGGCCTCTACCATCTGGGACGCCTGCTCCAGAAGCCTCCTCTGGTCATAAGAGGGTGCATGACCCGGCAGGTGATCCCTCAGAATATTGTCCGCGGTAGGTACCAGCATTACCATGGCATTCCAGTCCTGGGCCAGTCTGCCCAGCATGGCCGTCTTCTTGGTCTCCTGTGCCACCGTATATGTTTCCGGCAGATGCTGTTCCAGGAGATAGCCGTCATCCCCCAGATATACCCCGTTGACCGCCTTTTTCTGTAGGGCGATCTCCGTCATTGTCTTAATGGCAATCCATTTGTCTCTTCCCACAAACTGGTCTGTCACATATTTCTCATAGTCAGAGGTGTAGCTGCCCCCGAATAATCCCTGAAGGGTGAACTCCGGCCTGGATGCCAGGATCCTGTTCTCTGACTCTGAATACATCCTGTCACCTGCAAAGAAATCCGCCACCGTAAACAGCAGGATCACTGCTGCAAGCATAGCTGTGGTAAATGCGGCATTTCCTTTCTCCCCCATGGCTTCCCTCCTTTTCTAACCACAAAGTTTATAAGAGGAATCCCTGTCCCTGCTTTTCTAAAACCGGAAATACAGGAACGGATTGTAAGACGCCTCCACAATTCCCGCTATTGACAGAATCAAGAGAGCTGTGGGAATCACTTTCTCCCCCAGCCGGTACAGCGCCATCCCCACACCCTGGGTGGAAGACTCCAGCTTCCTTGCCAGACTGCCTGGCAGCGGTGTCGCCCACAAGACTGCCACACACAGAAGCACAAGGTTCTCCCTGCCCAGGAAAAGTGCTTTCTGGTCCCAGAAGCCGGCACCGCCTGCCATGGCTCCCATGAAACGCAATATATCCTCCGGGGTATCCAGTGCAAACAGCACCCAGCCCAGCCACACAGCCAGAAGTGTGTAAAGGATGCCGATTCCCCTGGGTAACCAGGACAATACTTTCCCCAGAAACAGCTTTTCCAATACCAGCAAGATAGCAAACCACAGCCCCCACAGCAGGAAATTCCAGCCAGCCCCATGCCAGATACCGGTAAACATCCACACGATCAGTATATTCAGGATCTGCCTGGGGCGGCCTTTCCGGTTGCCTCCCAGAGGAATATACACATACTCCCTGAACCAGCTCCCCAGGGAAATGTGCCACCTGCGCCAGAACTCCGTCACAGATGCAGAGATATATGGATGGTTGAAATTCTCCGGGAAATGGAACCCCAGCATTTCCCCCAGACCGATAGCCATGTCAGAATAACCACAGAAATCAAAGTAAATCTGGAAGGCAAAGGCTGTCACCCCCAGCCAGGCCGTCAGCATACTCATATCCAGATAATTCATGGCTGATATGTCTGCCCAGAGCTGCCCGATCTGATTGGCCAGCAGCACCTTTTTGGCCAGTCCCACGCAGAACCGCTTACAGCCATGGCTGATCTGTAGGATATCGGCTCTTCGCCCGTGCAGGCAATCCTCCACATCCCGGTATTTTACAATAGGCCCTGCAATCAGCTGGGGAAACATAGTCACAAACACCCCGAAGTCCAGAAGGCTCTTCTGCACCTTCGCCTCTCCCCTGTACACATCAACGGTATACGACATTGTCTGGAAAGTGTAGAAGGAAATCCCGATGGGCAGTGGCAGTTTCAGCAGAGGAATCCCTGCTCCCGTTACAACATTCAAGGTCTGTACCAGCAGATCTGCATATTTGAAGAAACACAGCACCAGCAGATTGATCGCAATGGAGCTTACCAGAAAGATCTTCGCCCTGCCCTTCCCCCTGTTCGCCTCAATCAGACGTCCGTTGCAATAGTCCACCAAGGTAGAAAAAAGCATCAGTAACACATATACCGGCTCTCCCCAGGCATAAAAAACAAGGCTCCCCAAAAAGAGGACGAAATTCTTCATCCTCCTGGGAGCCAGATAGTAACAGATCATAAAAAGGGGAAGAAACCGAAAGAGGAACAAAACACTGCTGAAAACCATGCCAACGCTCTCCTACTGACAACAGCTCCTTTCAAAGCTGCCTTCCGTCTTCATATCCTGCTGCCGCGGGAGGATCCCTACAGGCACGGCAGCTGCCCTCAGTGCTCCAGCTTCTTGCTGATTACCTCTATGGCAAGCTCATTTGCCTCCTGACACTTGGTAATGGATTCTTCTTCTGAATTATCTGCACTTGTATCACCGCCCAGCTGTACAAAGCACACATAATTGCCGATCCGTTCCACCCTGGAAGCCTGGATCTTGCCTATATTCATGGGATACTGCATCGTATCGTTTACCTTGGACTCCCGGTAGGCCAGCATAAGCTCCATGACCTTCTCCACCGTATCCTCCTTGGCCTTGATCACAATCAGTGTATCTACATTGGTACTAATCATAGGAGATTCTGCCAGATAATCTTCATACAGATCCGGGGTGATCCCTACCCACATCTCCAGCACATCCGGCAGCATAGCCGTATCCGGCCAGTAGCCCTCACCCAGGGCCTCCACAACTGCTGTCTTGACTGTCTCCATCTCTTCCGTCCAGCCTTCCTCGTAGTTGTGTCCGTTCACGGTATTGCCTGTGGAACCTTCCAGGTTATCCCCTTCCGGCGCGCTCTCGTCAGTGCCCTCAGTGCTCCCGTCAATGCCCTCCTGGGAGTCATCTGTTCCAGAGACGCTGCTTTGCCCTGTGCTGTCCTGAACGGTACTTTCCCCGTCACCATTTGCCTTGCTACAGGCCGCAAGCCCTAGCACCATCATTCCCACACACACATAAACCAACATTTTTTTCATAATAATACCTCCAATCTCAGATATAGTATATCCACATTTCCATATTTTACACAATACATCCACAGTTGTCCATACCTTCGATGCTTTGCGGATGGCATAGAGCTGAATCAAGTTGCTGTTCACTCGATACTGCCGCGAGGTGTTTTCACGTGTTGCGTGATAAACCCGAGACTGCTTGCGCCAAGAAGAGCGTTCTTTGCTCATTTTGTGTGCATCACGTTGCTGTGACGGCGTAGCCGTAATAGTAATTGAATCAAATTACTGTTCACTCGGTATCACTGCCTGCTGCACATCACTGTAATAATCCTCCCTCAAAATAAAGGCACTGAACTGGTAGCGGTCCTTCACTTCCTGCTTCCAGGCCGCCAGGTATTCCTCCTTCTCCTCATCTGGAACCAGGTCCACCCCGTTCTCGTCCTTCAGCCAGATGGTTGGTTTACCTTTTGGGTTGATACAGGCATCCGTCACAAAACTCCGATCGTTGAAGATCACCAGCCCTTCCTCCTCGGAGAAAATATCCCGGCCTGCATACATCCTGGAGTCGTAGTCAAATCCGAAAAGATTCAGCAGGGTGGGAATAATGTCCATGGAACCACACACCTTTTCCACATGGACCGGCTCTGCTTCCATCCCTGCATTCCACAGGATCAATGTATTGCGATACATATCTTTCCCTTCGGACAGGGACTTGCCTGCCAGTTCCTCATACTGGCCCTGATCCATGCCATAGGGATAGTGGTCCGCACTCAGGCAGATCACGGTCTTCTCCAGCTGTCCCGCCTTCTCCAGTTCCTCCAGCAGATATTCCAGGGCTTTGTCCAGTTCCATGTTGCAGGCAATATACGCCCTGGCATTTTCCGACATATCCAGCCCGGACACTGCCTCCCTGTTCTTCCCGGACATGGCATTGCCCTTGAAATTATAATTCATATGCCCGGATACAGTCATATAATACACATGGAACCTCTCCCTGCCAATATATTCCGGAATGGTTCCCTGCATCATCTCCAGGTCAGAGGCCGGCCATGCATCCGGATGTTCCATGGGGAAAATCTTCGCCTCCCACTCCTCCCCGGACAATTTGCCCAGGCTGCTGCCCTTGAACAGATATCCCAGATTGGGATGGGTCACATGTCTGTCATAATAGGACAGGGTGTTGTCATGGTATGCAAGGGACTCCACACCCTCCTGTGCAAAAAAACGGGGCAGCGTATATGCCATATTGTTATCACCGCTCTTGCGCATGCTGAACTGGCCGTCAGGGATCAGTCCCGTACAGTTAATGTACTCACCGTCACTGGTGCTGGTCTGCCACAGGGGCACATAATAATTGTCGAACACAAAACCCGTGTTGGCCAGCCGGTACAAAGTTGGGGTCAGATCCTCCCGGATGGCATAGGAGGAAAAGCCTTCCGCCGTAAGGTAGATCAGGTTATATCCGGAAAATATCCCCGTATATGCATTGGATTCCACCGGTGCCAGTCCCTGGATGTAGTCTGCAAGCCACGCCTGCTCCTCATTGTCCGCAAGGCTGTGCAGCAGGTCATAATCCAGGGAAAACTGCTGTGGATAAGGCAATGCTTTCTCTGGTTCCCCGGTGGAGTCTGCATCCTCTCCTGTCTGGGAACCCTCCTCCCTTGACAGGGAATCCCCACCGGAAACAGAATCTTCCCCAGGTATGTCTCCAGACAGCCCATCTCCATCTGAGATAGTTCCTTCTCCTGTCAGAATTGCATTTTCACCTGTAGAGCCCTCTTCCCTTCTGCTGGCCGCCGATGTCCCTGTACCACTTCCACTGTGGCTTTCCGGACGGGCACCTGCAAACATGCCACCCACCATACTCTGCAGGTGCCCGAACGTATCCCTCTGGAAGGTAGATAATACCCCCATAGTTCCAGCTACCGTCATGGGATCATAGAATTCCGTATAATCCTCATAATATTCCGCCTGCAGGCTCCGGCCTGCCTCCATGAACACTACCGCACCTGCGATTCCCGCCGTAATGACTACGGCTGTCCGCATGACATGCAGCATGGCAAAATCCGGAAGCTTCCACTCCAGCTTCTTCAATACCAGCAGAAGTACCGGCACCGGCAGGATCAGAATCGCCAAAAACGGCAGCGCCCCCACTACACCGTCCAGGGCCTCCCTCCAGTAATTGCTCAAGGCATCCCCGCCGCCCCGGAAGATGGCCTCCCAGAGCATGGGCTGTTTAAAAATCCTGAGGTATACCAGCTGTGCACCTGTCCAGACCACCGGCATCCACAGGAACACCTGAAAGCATATCTTCTTCACCCTACCCCTAAGCACTCCTACCAGCAAGGTCTCTACACCTGCCCAGGCCACAGCCAGTGCCAGTACATAGAAAAACTGGAATCCACTCCAGCCAAACCCGCTGAAATGATATACAAGCTCCAGATACAATGTCAGTCCTACCAGACTACTCCATAACACTAACATATCCCAACATCCTCTTTTCCTGTCAAAACTATAGCTAACCGCATTGTAGCACAAATTTCGACAAATGAGGAGAGTTCTTTTCTTAAAATTTGTTTAGAGGTGCAAAAATATGGTTTACCTGGATCACCGCCAGGTATTTTCACGCGTTACTTGCGTGACGAACCCGGGATTACACACGCCAAAATGAACATACTTTGCTCATTTAGTGTGCATCCTGCTACTTTGAGCGGCAAAGCCATATGCGTTTTACGTTTCCACTGGTATTTTCCCCCCACCTCATGTACAATACTTGTATATTCATTGTTATCCATAAATATATCCGAAAGGGGACAATATCTATGAAACAACACCCGAAAATTTCTCTTCCTGCCCTGGCTGTTGCACTGGCACTCCTGTTGGCCATCCTATGGCCTGGGGCTGCCTCCCTGACAGCCCAGGCAGATGAACCGCCCAGGGAGGCCCATATCCTGTTTCTCCATGACACCCATTCCCATCTGGACAGTTTCCTCACCGTTCAGGACGGGGAGGCGGCCACTGTGGGAGGGTTCGCCAGAATCAAGACCCTCACAGACCAGGTACGCCAGGCGCATCCCGATGCCCTGCTTCTGGATGCCGGGGATTTCTCCATGGGCACCCTGGTACAGACTATCTTCGACAAAGAAGCCCCGGAACTGCGCCTGCTGGGGGCACTTGGCTGTGAAGTCTCCACCCTGGGCAACCATGAATTCGATTACCGCTCCGAAGGCCTTGCCGGCGCCCTGGATGCCGCCAGGCAGAGTAACGATCCCATTCCCCGTCTGGTCCTGTGTAATATCGACTGGGCCGCCATGGAAGCCAAAGGACTTACAAAAGAACAGCAACTGCTGAAAGACGCCTTTGACGCCTATGGCGTGGCAGACTATACCATGGTACAAAAAGGAGACCTGAACATTGCCGTACTGGGTGTCTTCGGGGTGGACTCCCTGGCCTGCGCCCCTACCTGTGTGCTGGAATTCAGGGATGCCTCTGAAGCAGCTGCAGAGGTAGTAAAAAAGATCCAGGAAGAAGAGGATGCCGATCTTATCGTCTGTGTATCCCACAGCGGTACCAGTCCGGACGAATCCAAATCGGAGGACGAGATCCTGGCGCGGAAAGTACCACAGATCGACTTGATCATCAGCGGCCATACCCACTCTGTACTGGAACAGCCTCTACAGCAGGGGGATACTTATATTGTCTCCTGTGGCGAATATGGCAAGAACCTGGGGTCTCTCTCCCTGCGCCAGAAAGAAAACGGACGCTGGGAAATGGGTTCCTATGAGCTTCTGCCTGTTACACCCTCTGTGGAGGAAGACATGTCCATCCAGAAGAAGATTGATTCCTTCACGGATCTGGTAGATACCGCTTATCTCTCCCGCTTTGGGTACCAGGCCGACCAGGTGCTGGCCCAGAACCAGGTTCCCTTTGCCACCTCCCAGGATCTCTATGATATACACACAGAGCACAACCTGGGCAATCTGCTGGCAGACTCCTTTCGGTATGCCGTGGAGTCCGCTGCTGACTATGATGGTGTACCTGTAGCTGCCGCCATTGTCCCTTCGGGGTGTGTCCGGGATTCCTTCGCCATCGGAGATGTGACTGTCACAGATGTATTTAACGCCTATTCCCTGGGAATCGGCAGGGACGGTATTCCGGGCTATCCACTGATCAGCATGTATCTCACCGGGGCGGAACTGAAGACAGGGGCGGAGATTGATGCCTCTGTGTCCGACTTTATGCCCTCCGCCAGGCTCTATGTCAGCGGACTGGACTTCACCTTCAATCCCCACCGGCTAATCTTGAACAAAGTCACTGACTGCCACTTGTCAGACCGGGACGGAAACCCGGTCCCGATTGAGGACGATGCCCTGTACCGGGTGGTGTGTGACCTCTACAGTGGTCAGATGCTGGGAGCCGTGACAGACGTGTCCTATGGGATCCTGTCCATCCAGCCCAAGTTCGCGGATGGCACTCCTATCACAGACATGGAGGATGCCATCCTCACCACAGGTGGCCAGGAGCTGAAAGCCTGGGCTGCCATAGCCGGTTACATGTCCTCTTTCCAGGATACCGATGGCGATGGAGTCCCCAATGTACCCACCCTATATGCGGACAGTCTGGGGCGTAAGGTAGTGGAAGACAGCTATGCCTTGAAGAACCTGTTGAAGCAGCCCAACAAATATGCCTTTATACTTGCAGCACTTTTCCTGCTGGTTGTGGTGCTGGTGCTATTGCTCCTGTTGCAGGTGGTAAAACTGGTCCGGAAACTGCTTGGCAGAAGCCGGGGCAGCGTCAGAAGCAAAACTTCTTGATATCTGCCGCCACTTAAAAACCCACATACCAGATGCAGGCCGGGACCACCGGTTCCATCTGGCATGTGGATCTTTTGTTTCGCAAAGGTTTCCCTTGCGTCTATTCCCCCAGGCAATGAGTCAGCCGGCCGTGTCTGCACCAACAGTAAATCCAATTTCGTTGGCTTTGTGAATGCGGTGGGGGTATTGACTTATGCTCTCCATCCTATGCCCTTTGCCCCAGGATATACTGTTCCAGCAGTCTGGCTACCACCTTTACATCAATGGGCTTGGCCACATGAGCATTCATACCTTCATCCAGGCACTTTTTGATATCCTCGGCAAATGCATCTGCTGTCATGGCTATGATAGGTATATCTGCATCTCCCCGTTCCAGCTTGCGGATCTCCCTGGCCGCCTCATAGCCTGTCATCACAGGCATCCGCAGATCCATAAGAATGGCGCTGTAGTAGCCTTCTGCAGACTGGTTGAACATATCCACACAGATCTGGCCATTCTCGGCCCAGTCAAGTTGTAAGCCCAGCTCAGAAAGCAGCTCATTGGCTATCTCCCAGTTCAAGTCATTGTCCTCTGCCATCAAGATATGCTTTCCTTCAAAATCAAATTCCCTTGCTTCCTCTCCCTGCTTCTCCTCAGTTCCCATGAATCTCTTGAGTCCGTAGAACAATGTGGATTTAAATAGAGGCTTGGCAATAAAGCCTTCGATTCCGGCTTCCCGTGCCCTGTCCTCAATCTCTCCCCAGTCATACGCAGAGATCAGCAACAGCGGCACATCCTCCCCTACCTCCCTGCGGATGGCCCGGGCTGTCTCAATGCCATCCATACCAGGCAATTTCCAGTCAAGAAGGATGATCTGATAGTCATCTCCTCTTCCGTGCCGTTTCTTCACCATCTCCAGGGCCGCCTCGCCGGATAATGTCCAGTCTGCATTTACCCCGATTTCCTTTAAGGATAACACTGCTGCCCGGCACAGGGTCTCATCGTCATCCACTACCAGCATGTTCCATTCCGGCAGGATCATATCTGCTTCCTGTACGGTGGCTTTTTCCAGATCCAGGGTCACGTGGAACTCTGTTCCCTGTCCCTTTTCACTGTTAATCTCAATGGTACCTCCCATGGCATCCACGATATATTTGGTAATCGCCATGCCCAGACCAGCGCCTTCCGTCTTCTGCACCCTGTCATTGTCCTCCCGGACATAGGATTCATATATTTTGGCTATGAACTCCTTTGACATACCGATGCCTGTATCCTTGATCTTTATATGGGTCCGCACATAGGCATCTCCCTTTACAGATTCCTCCTGGTACAGGGCTATCTCTATAGAACCGCCCTCCGGGGTGAATTTCACCGCATTGGAGAGGAAGTTCAGCAGCACCTGGTTGAGTCTCACGCTGTCACAGCATACGTTTTCCGTGATGATATCATAGATCAGTACTTCGAACTTCTGCTTCTTGGCCCTGACCTGGGGCTGAGTGATACTGACTATACTGTCGAGAGCCTCCTTCAAAGACAGCTGATCCACATTCAAGGACATCTTGCCACTCTCAATCTTGGACATATCCAGAATGTCATTGATCAGTCCCAGCAGGTGCTTACTGGACAGGGTTATCTTGCGCAGGCAATGCTTTACCTGGTCCTGGTTCTCTATATTTGCAGTGGCAATGGCTGTCATGCCTACAATGGCATTCATTGGTGTCCGGATATCATGGCTCATATTGGACAGGAATTCACTTTTCGCCCTGGTGGCCCGGACAGCTTCCTGTCTGGCCCGGTCCAGCTCCCGCATCTGCTCCCGGGTTATGCGGATATATTTTAAAAATACAAGCGCCAGCACTATCAGGATTCCCATGCAGGAGCCGATCATCATCACCATGCGCCTGACACCGATCCCATTGATCACCTCATCCAGCTTGCCGTAAGGCATCACCGTGATCAGATACCATTCCGAGAACGGAAGCGAGGTGCCATAAATCTGCTGCCTGTATCCCCCCAGAGTAAAGGTATTGGAATAATCCAGTCCATCATTTAATGCCTGCTGCAGCCCGGTAATATATATGTCCAGTACCTTCTCATTCTCTTCCCCATACAGCTCCCAGAGACGGTCAAAATAATTCTCCCGGTAAAGACCGGCACCCCGGATGATAAAGGAACCATCCTTCCTTATAATGTGGGAATACTCCATGGCATCCTCACTGCTTTCCCCAAGATCCAGGGTATCACTTAGGTATTCCACAGGCAACGCTGCCACCAGTGCAATGGATTCCCTGCCGCCACTCATGGAATACCGGGAGGGAATCCCCAGAAGTACCATCTTCTCATTCTGTGCATTCAGTCCCACTGCCACCTTTTCCTTACCCTGTAGCAGGGAATCCAGAAACGGTTCGGGATCTATGACGCGCAGACCATCCCCGTAGATCCCCTCAAAGGAACCATCCTGTGCATAAAATGCCAGCTGGTCAAAGTTCCTGGCCCTGGCATGGAACTCCAGGTCACTGCGCAGCTGCTCTTCTCCATCCTCCACAGGTGGCACCGTTTCCACCAATGCCCTGATCTGGGACAGACGCAGTTCCACCACAGTGGAAAAATGAGAGGTAATCTTCTCACTCATCCCGGCCATATAGAAGCTGCCGATCTCCTCAATCGCAGCAGCACTTTCCCTGGAGGTCATTGTCCCCAGTGAGACAAAAACCAGCACACAAAGTAACAGCACCATAACCAGGCTCGTCACCAGAAAATTAATGGTCTTATTCCTCATACTCTTCATATCCCGTATATGCTGGTTCATTCGTGCCTCCCTTGCATGTGCTTACCCAATACTTTTCCTGCCCCTATTATAAAGTTCCACATCAGAAAAGTCAATCGCCACAAATAACAGTCCCCCAGTTACTTTTCACTGGGGGTTATTGTTCACCGGGGTATCGCCGCGAGGTGTTTTCACGCGCTTTTTGCGTGACAAACCCGAGACTGCGTGCGCCAAAATGAGCATTCTTTACGCATTTTGTGTGCATTACGTTGCTGTTACGGCTACGCCGTGAGCAGTAATGTCCCCACGAAAACACCGGACAACTGATTAGGAACCACTATGCAATCCGTCCCTCTTCTGGTATAATTGGCATGATGTGGAAAGGGTAAACTTTCGTTGCTGTTTACTGCTACGTCGTGAACAATAAAAACATTCCTTGTGATACTTCCATTCCTGTAAGGAGAACTCATTTTGGCCCAGATCAGATGTGTGGTAGAGCGAATTACATACCAGAATCCGGAGAATGGCTACAGCGTACTGAAGGTACGGGTTAAGGGCTATGATGACCTGGTGGCAGTAGTAGGCAGCCTGCTGGATGCCAATGTGGGTTCTGTCCTTCTGGTGGAGGGCGACTGGAAAGTTGACTCCCGGTATGGCCGGCAGTTCTGTGCCAGAAACTGGGAAGAAACCCTGCCAGCCACCGTCTACGGCATGGAAAAGTATCTTGGTAGCGGTCTGATCAAAGGTGTAGGTCCAAAATTCGCCCAGAAAATCGTACAGCATTTTGGTACGGACACCTTCGCTGTCATTGAAGACAATATTGAACTGCTGATTGAGATCCCCGGTATCGGCAGAAAGCGTATCTGCCAGATCGCAGAGAGCTGGCAACGGCAGAAGGAAGTCAAAAATATCATGGTCTTCCTGCAGGAATACGGCATCAGCACTGCCTTTGCCGCCAGGATTTACAAGCAATACGGGAACGCCAGCATTGAAACAGTCAGGGAAAATCCCTACCGGCTGGCAGACGATATATGGGGCATTGGCTTCAAGACCGCAGATGCCATCGCCCAAAAGCTGGGTATAGGCCGGGAAGCCTATAAGCGCCTGCGCAGCGGCATCCTGTATACCTTGAGTGAACTTGCGGACGAAGGACATGTGTACGCGCAGCAAGACCAGCTTGCTGCCAGGGCCTCCTCCCTCCTGGAGGCCGGACAGGAATTTGTGGTCATGACTATGGACCAGATGCTGAAGGACAAGGACTTAATCTCCTATGCCTGGCAAAAACAAGAAGGGAAAACGGACCAGACAATGGATGCCATCTATCTGCCTCCCTTTTTCCATGCAGAGACAGGTGTGGTGGGCAGACTGCTGAAGCTGGCGTCCACACCTGCCAGAGATAGGCTCTGGCAGCTGCTGCTGGAGGCCCGCAGGCAGACCGGCAACAGCCAGCTGTCCGTGGATGTGTCACGCATTGAAGAGCACGTCCACATGGAATATGATGCCATCCAGGCTGCCGCCATCCGCCAGGCTGCCACCGCAAAGGTGATGGTGCTCACCGGTGGTCCCGGCACAGGAAAGACTACCACCACCCTGGGCATACTTTGTGCCTTCCGCATGTATGGGCTGAAAGTGTTGCTGGCTGCCCCCACAGGCAGGGCTGCCAGGCGCATGAGCGAAACCACTGGCCTGGAGGCCAGAACGATCCACAGACTCCTGGAATGCAAGCCACCCGAAGGCTACCAGAAAAACGAAGAAAATCCACTGGAAGGGGATGTCCTGATTGTGGACGAATGCTCCATGATTGATATTATACTGATGAATTCCCTGCTGAAAGCCATCCCCGCGTCCATGCGGCTGATCCTGGTAGGGGATATTGACCAGCTTCCCAGCGTAGGGGCAGGCAATGTGCTCCGGGATATCATTGATTCCGGATGTTTTCCAGTGGTACGCTTAACCAGGATCTTCCGGCAGGCCATGGAGAGCCGGATTATCCTTAATGCCCATCGGATCAATTCCGGTAAAATGCCCGATATCTCAGGTGGAAAGACCAGCGACTTCTTCTTCCTACGGATGGAAGACCCGGAAGCCGCCGCTGGCGAAATCGTACAGCTGGTGAAGACCCGGCTGCCCGCCTACTACAAGGCAGATCCCGCTTCCATCCAGGTGCTGACCCCTATGCAGAAGGGAATAGTGGGGGCCACCAGCCTGAATCTGGCCCTGCAGCAGGCCTTGAATCCTCATGGAAATGGCCTGTACCGCGGCGGCTTCTGCTACCGTCCAGGAGATAAGGTCATGCAGGTCAAGAATAACTATGAAAAGGAAGTGTTCAATGGGGATATCGGCAGGGTCCTGACCGTGCATATGGAAGACCGCACCCTAACTGTGGAATACGATGGCCGCAGCGTGGAGTATGATGCCACAGAGCTGGACGAACTTTCCCTGGCCTACGCCACCACCATCCACAAGGCCCAGGGATCCGAATATCCCATTGTGGTCATGCCAGTGCTTATGAATCACTATGTAATGCTCCAGCGCAATCTGATCTACACAGGCATTACCCGGGCAAAAAAACTTCTGGTAATGGTAGGTACCGAAAAAGCCCTGGCTTACGCCGTCCGGAACGTCACTGTAACAAAACGGAACACCATGCTGCGGGAGCGGCTGGAAAACGGTCAGAAATAGCCTGCAATACTAAAATTGCAGGCTATTTCCAATTCTATCCTGTCATCTTCTTCCAGAGCGTCTGGCGCATATCCGCCTTAAGCCTGCCCCTTTTTTGTCACCGCGATCCCGGCCGCCAGGGCTGCATCCCGAATCTCATCTGCCGTGACAATGCCCCGGGTCTCTTCCAGCTCAGCAAGGTAATGGGCTATCACCGCTTCCTTGGCCTTGGGCGTAGGTGCAAACAACCGGGTCAGCACCTTGCCACTGTGCGTAACTCCCTGTGTCTCAATCAGCCCCATATGGAGAAGCTTCCGAAGCACCGCAATCACTGTACTCTGTGTAAAGCTACGTTTTGCATCACACACCTGGGTGGATGTCATAGGATCCGGGCTCTCCGACAGAACATTCAAAATCTCCCTTTCTCTTTTGTTCATTCGTTTTCCTCCCTATATATCAGTATTGTGTGTCAACCAGGATACTACCATCATATCCATTTCTTGTATAAATACACCATACCATACATTTACAATTGTGGCAAGAGGCAACTGTTTGCTTTTTTCTTTTTTATCGAATATCCAGTTGTTTCCGCATTCCCCTCGTGTATCCGGCTCTCGCCTTCACGGAACTTGATGTCCAGTACCCAGTGCAGGATCCGATCCCTTTTAGGCAGAAGACCTTCAGGAAGATCTAAAAATGTTTTCAGCAATTCTTTTCTGGAATAGATCCATCCTTAATCTCATTCCAGATATCCATTCCTCATAGAATTATGGCAACGCCAATGATGATAATTGCATCTGGAGCATTATCAGACCACCTCCCCTACCCGCGGAATGTGCGCGGTTCTACAGCACCTGATCTCTCCTATTACCACTCAGACTCCCCGGCCCTATACTCTGATCAAATGTTATAATCTGAAGATTCCGCCTATAGATCTGAAAAGGGTAATCCAGATCTACATCTCCCACAAAAAGCTTCGGTCTCTGTTCTCTCTGAAGGTTCGGGAATTCGATTTTTCCTTGCAAAACCGGAACCAGGAACCACCATGCATCATATGAATATCTTAACCTATCTTTATGGGAAAAAAGGAGGCAATCTCAAGCTATGGCGATTGGTTATTTAACTGTGCAGGCACGGACTGCCAATGAGTCCATCCCTCTTGCCAATGTGCAGGTCCGGATCCTGGATGACCAGGGAAATACTGTCTATGTGCTGACGACTGACGAAAGCGGGGAGACCCAGACCGTTCCCCTGGAAACCCTGGATAAACGCTTCTCCCAGAACCCCTACTATACCGGGATCCCCTATGTAAGTTACAATGTCCTGGCCCAGGCGGCAGGCTTCAACTGGATCCATGTGACAGATATTCCTATCTATGACGAGGAGACAGCCCTGCTGCCCCTGTCCATGATTCCCATGCAGGAATCCCAGCGCACCCCCCTGCAGGCAGAACTTCCCATCGGCGGGCCTGCCGTGGCAACAGATGAACCACACAGGCAGGAAGGACCGGAGCAGACTGTTCCCTTGAATGGGCAGATGCCGGGCAGCATCCCTAAAGAGCAGACGGGAACAACATCTAATTCCAGGGTACTGCGCCAGGTGGTCATCCCAAACCCCATTACAGTCCACCTGGGTTCCCCGTCCTCCACAGCCACTAATGTACAGGTATCTTTTCCTGACTATGTGAAAAATGTAGCCAGCAGTGAGATCTATGCCACCTGGCCGGAGGCATCCTTGCGGGCCAACATCTATGCCATCATCACATTCGCCCTGAACAGGGTGTATACGGAATGGTACCGGAACCGCGGATATGGTTTTGACATTACAAACAGTACTGCCTATGACCAGGCTTTCGTGTACGGACGGCCTGTTTACAGTTCCATCAGCAGAATTGTAGATGAGATCTTCAACCAGTATGTGCGCAGACAGGGACAATTAGCTCCCTACTTTACTTCCTTCTGCAACGGAACCACCGCCACCTGCGATGGCCTGTCCCAGTGGGGTACCGTGACCCTGGCAAACCAGGGACTCTCTCCCATACAGATCCTGCGTTCCTACTATCCCAAGGATATTGAGATCGTCCAGACGGATGTAGTGGCCAATGTTCCCTCCTCCTACCCTGGTACTCCCCTGCGGGTAGGCAGTACCGGCCTGGATGTCCAGACCATACAGACTTACCTGGGCCGGATCCGGAAGAATTACCCTGCCATACCGGCTATCACGGATCCCCCTGGATCCTTCCAGGAAAGTACGCGGGCTGCTGTAACCAAATTCCAGAGTGTATTCAACCTGGTTCCCGATGGAATCGTGGGAAAATCCACCTGGTACAAAATCTCACACCTGTACACGGCGGTTGCCCGGCTGGCGGAGCTGGACAGCGAGGGAAACACCCTGGGGATCGGAACCATACCTCCCTCGTCAGTGCTCCGACAAGGTTCCAGGGGACAGGACGTGATTACCCTGCAATATCTCCTGGATGTAATATCCAAATACTATCCAGGAATACCCGCACCTGTACAGGATGGCATTTTCGGCAGTGGTACCCTGCAGTCTGTAACCGCCTTCCAACGGACAATGGGTCTGGAACCTGATGGCGCGGTTGGACCTGCCACCTGGGATGCCCTGTACCGGACCTACCAGGGGATCGGTCAGAATGTACCTTCCCCGGATCCCGGCACCCCTTCCCCGGAGCCAGCACCCGGGCCAGCACCGAATCCAGAGCCGGGAACGATCACTTACACGGTACAGCCTGGTGACAGCCTGTGGCTGATCGCCCAGCGGTATAACACCACCGTAGAGGCCATCAAGCGCCTGAACGGACTCACTGGAGACCTGCTTACCATCGGCCAGGTGCTCAAGATCCCGGCTACCCAGACACCGGGCTATGTGGAATATATTGTCCGGGCCGGAGATACCCTCTGGACACTGGCCAGGCGCTATGGCACCACAGTGGAGGCCATAGTAGCCCTGAACGGGCTCACCGGGGACCTGCTCACCATCGGCCAGGTACTCAAGATCCCGGATGCACAGTCTACCGGTTACAGACAGTACACGGTACAACCAGGAGACTCCCTCTGGCAGATCGCCAGGCGCTATGGCACCACGGTGTCTGTCCTTATGAGCCTGAACGGGCTTACCAGTGACGCCTTAAGCGTAGGGCAGGTGTTACGGATTCCCGTGTAAAATCTCCCTTTATGGACGTCTCCCGGAAGGCCAGTCCGGTATTTTCCGGAAAACACTTTCCACTTTGTTAGCACATCAAAACAGGGCCGCCAGACAGCTTATGCCTTGCTGTCCGAATGCCCTGTTTTCTACTCTTATATCCCTGTGCCCACTTCAGTGGACATACCCGTCAGAAACCCAGTCGGCTTACAAAAAATCTACAGATCATAATACATCTTGAACTCCGCGGGATTGGGAATCTGCCCTATATCCTGGCAGTGCCGTCTGCGGCGCATTTTTATGGCACCAGATACTCTTTCAGTTCTCCCAATGTGCCCCGGAATACATACGCCTTCCTATTCTGCGCACAGGATCTTCGCCACCCGGACCACCAGATTACGCCCATAGCAGAATGGCACCGTATGGACTATCACCTGGCTTCCCTCCTGCTCATAGACTACCGGCTTCCCATTGTCCATCCAGGTGATGGAAGCGATCTTCTCCTCCAGTTCAAACCGGTCGGAGAAATCCGCCTCCTCATTCTGAGCCACATTGGCATCCGCCCGCATGGGCAGGCCGAAGCAAAAGAGATAGTAATCGTTCCCGTCCCTCAGAAGAAAATCCTCTTCCTTGTTGGCAACCGGGATCCCGGACGGGCGGGGCGCACGGATTGCTTCCTCATAATAGGCCACCCACTCTCCTACGATTCCCAGGGTGGCGCCATCCATAGGACGCAGGGATCCGTCTCCCATAGGGCCTACATTTAACAGCATATTGGCGCCATATCTGCGGCACTGGGCCAGTTCACAGATCATCTGGGCAGGCGAATGGTAATTCAGATCCTCCCTGGCATATCCCCAGTGATCAGCGAAGATCTCGCACATCTCACTGGCCACATATTTGGGCACTCCCTCAAAATTCAAAGGCTGCGGCTTTCCCCTTTCGAAAGTGACACTGTCCAGTTCGATATGTCCCAGCTCCCCTCTGGCAGACAGGCCTGTATTATTGATGATCATGGCCTCCGGCTGGTATCTGCGGATCATGCCATAGAGGGCATCCTCCTCCCAGTCCGCATCCGGCTTATCCCACATACCATCGAACCAGATTCCGCCGATCTTCCCATAGTCCCTGCACAGAAGCTCCACACTGTCCCGCAGGTACTGCAGGTATGCCGGGAAATCCGTCCGATAGGACTCCTCATGCCAGTCCAGCAATGTATGATAGAAAAAGGGGATGATATTCTGCTCCCGGCAGGCATCCACAAATTCCCTTACCAGATCCCGGCCACAGGCTGCATGTGTGGCATCATAAATACTTAGGCCTTTTGTATCATACAGGGAAAAACCCTCATGGTGCCTGGTAGTCAGCGTAATATATCTGCATCCTGCCCCCTTTGCAGCAGCCGCAAGTTCCCTGGCCCACTCCGGTTTCGGGTTAAACCTTCCTGGCAGGAGAGCATATTCCTCCGCTGGTACCTTCAAGCATTCCAAGGCCCATTCCCCTTTTTCCAGGACACTGTACAGGCCAAAATGTACAAACATGCCAAATCCCAGCTTCTCAAATTCTTTAATGTATTGTTTTACTATCATTGTGTATTCCTCTCTATTTCTCCAGGCACCGTAAGGTTTACTCTCCCAGAATCACTGCCCAGTCTCTCTTCCAGTTATCCATGGAAAGCAGGTTATATTTTACGCCCTTTACGGCAATATGCTGGCTTGTGATAAGGCCTGGTGCCCGTTCCATCAGTTCGTCCAGCACCTCATTGCAGACCTCACGGCAATGCCTCTGTCTGGTGAGAATCGCATTCTCGAAGCCCTCATACTGGCCGCGGTCATAGGGATTCTTCACCCCTTCCTTCCGGATCTCCTGCCTGGATATAAGGAACAGGTTCTGCCTGCAACCACCAATTCCGGGAATGTCACCGGAATAAAATGCTGCCACGATATCCTCGATCTTGCGGAGATAGGCTCCCTGCACCGGCCAGACAGATAGAAAATAGTGTTTCGTAATAATAAACACAATCTCTTTCGTTCCACTTGACCTGTCCGTGGCACAGCCGATCATCACGGCATCCGGGGCCATCAGTTCCCTGTCCGCTTCCTGTAGCTCCTCCAGGGTATACCCTGTCTGCTGCTGGTAGAACTCCAGGTAGTTGGCCATACGCTTTTTGTGCTTGGACTGCCCAAGAAGAACCAGCAGCAGGCCCGGTCCGCCGAAAATCAAGAACACAATCATTCCTGCCAATACACTGCCAATCATGGCAAGCAGTCCCAGAAAAATACCGAAGACCAGCAGCACATAGCCACCTGCCGCTGCGCCCTGTCCGCCGCCTCCCTGCCCCCGGAAAGCCTTTAGCATGCTGCCATACTTGTTTACACTTTTCCGAAGTCCTTTTGTCATCTCCATCTTCATAATTTTGTCTCCTTTTTATATTTCATTTTTCTTTTTACTCCCCAAGCCTGCTTCAGCGGGCATATCAATCAAAATTTGAAAGTTCACTTAACCTATTCCTGATCCTTATGTACATTGCAATGGGCAGCCAGACCAGTGGTCTTATGCACCTGTTTATTCACTGATCACATGTACATTTGCATCATCCAGAATACGCAGGTTGCTGATGGGATTCCCTTTACAGTTCACCAGCCGCAGAGCCGGAAGGGACGCAAGGGGACGCAGGTCTGTCACATAATTATCAGATAAATCAATTTCTTCCAGTTTCATGAGGCTCCCAGCAAATTCCAGGTCCTTGATCTCATTGTCCGCCACATCCAGCCTGCGCAGATTGGGAAACTTCTGGAAAAAGTCCAGGTGGTCTGCCAGGTACACGTTATCCCAGTCCACGTAGACGATCCCGCCCCCACCGGATACCTTCACATTTTCATATAGCTTTACACCAGCTATCTCCAGGGATTCCAGGGTGGTATTCTCCACCACCTTGTCAAAAGCGATCTCGCATTCCATCCCGTTTAGGATCAGCTCCTTTAAAAGGGGTAGGGCGAAAATGCCGGAAATGTCATCATAAGTCCCCATGCCGCCCAGGTCCACAGACTCCAGGGCAGAAAGTTTCTGGACAAAGGACAGATCCGTATCGCTGGCCATGCTGGTGCAGGCCAGCCGTTTGAGCTGTGTCAGTCCTGACAAATCCATCCCGGATGCCAGGTCGCTGCCATGTAAAGTCAAGGACTCCAGCTCCGTCAAGCCGGACAGGAATGTACAGTCGTCAAAGTGTTCCAGGGTAAGGCTTTTCAAGGAGGTAAGGCCTTCCAGGGAAGGTTCCGGGCAGCCGTAAGGCTTTTCCAGATGCAGCTTTGTCAAGCCAGTAAGGGCCGCCACCGCCTCCATGTCCTGCAAATCCCCACAGTCCGTAACGGAAAGCTCTTCCAGGCCGGACAGGACTTCGAGCCCGTCCAGATCCAGCAGCTTCCCGTCAGACAGGGCCAGGGCCTTCAGCTGGGGCATCCGTTTCAGAAATTCCAGGGATTTCAGATTTTCTGACTCAATGGAAAGCTCCTCCAGGGATTCCATGGCGGCAAATACCGAGAAGTCACTTAGGGAATCCCCGTTTTCAATGGTGAGGGAGCGCAGCGAGCCCAGCGCCACTACCTGATCTATGTTCTGTAGTTCCCTGGCATTTATGGATAAGATCTCCAGATTCGGGAACAGCGCCAGGTTCTCCATATCTTCCATCTTGCTGTTCAGGGAAAGCTTCCGTATGGTGCCTGGGTCATCCACCGCCTCTGCAACCTCTTTCAAGGTGCGCATGGGGGCACTCAGGTTCTCCAGAGGGATACCCTTCAGGTTACATTGGGAAAGGGACTGCCTGGTATCCAGCACCTTCAGCCCGCTGCACAGGTACAAGCCTTCGTACCCTGTGTCCGTCTCGTAGGGAAATGTAACCCAGGTAAGTTCCGCATCTGGATTCTCCATGGGATTATCAAAACTATATCCCATATATTTGTGATCTGTATCCCATTTATCCCCAATCCACTGGATCTGGGCGAGTTCCTCTGCCGTCACGCTGGCGGCATCCTTGCCAAAAGCCACCGCCACTGTACCACCCAGCATCCCGGAAAGGGTGCCTTCCTCATCCTTGTGCTGGTTTCCTGCATCATATACCTGGTTCTGGCGTTTCCATTCTTCTGCGTCAGACTCTATGGAGGCCCACCGATCCTCTTTCCACTTATCTGCCTGTTCCTCCTGCGCCTTCCGGTAGACCGCCACGCCAGCCATCACAAGCACACACAGGGTAAAAAGTGCTATGGCGATCCTGCTTCCCTTGGAGTACTCCGGTTCCTTGCTTCTCTCTGGTCTGGTCATCTCCCACTGGGGACGCTTCTGGCCCGCCGTTTCCTGCTGCTTCGGCTCTGCCTCCACCGTGTATTCATTGCCACAATATTCGCACTGGACTACCTTCTGTCCGGCATCTATCTTCAGAGCGCCGCCGCATGTAGGACATTTTCTCTCTGTAATTTTAATACTGTCTCCCATGTTATCCCCCGCAGATATCTATTCCATATTTCTTCAATATATTCCGTCATGCCGCCTGGGCAGCACCCTGCCGGATGGCACTGATGATTCTTCACAACTTCTTATCTGTGCCTCTCCTGTCTTTAGAGTGTGTTTGAAAATTCATTCCCACCATGTGCACGCCCCTCTTTGCGGTATATTTGGCCCTCATTCGGTCAACGCAGCCCACTACGCCTCCCTCATTTGGGTCAAATCTCCCACAAATTGTGACGCACATCTGACAGAAAGCAATTTTCATACACGCTCTAGCGCAGCTTCTCCCCACACTCCGGGCAGAACCGGGGATCTGCCTCTATGGCGGCCCCGCATCTGGGGCATTTTCTTGCCACAGGCGCCCCGCATTCCGGACAGAACTTTACCTTCTCCGGTATGCTGCTGCCACAGCCAGAGCATGTGTGCATGGCAGATGTCCGGCCAGAAGAGTCTTTTCCCCCTTCACCGGTTCCCATGGCCTTGCTGATCTCCCCGAAAGCTGACCCGAAGGCACCACCCATGCCAAGCCCCATACCGGTCCCGATCCCTGCACCCAGGAACACGGCCCCGGCAGAACCAGGATTTGTAGCGGCTCCTTCCAGCGTGTCAAAGGTCCTCTCCTGCTGGTAATTGTATCCAATGATGTTCATCTCTGCCTTCTTGGCCAGCGCATCCTTCAGCTTTTTCACAGAAGGATCCTCCTCCGGAACGCTGATCTCGTTCACATAGAAATTAACCAGCTTTATGCCATATTCCGCCATCATCGGCTCAATCCGCTCCTTCATATGGCTGGACAGCTCATCTATGTATGCATTGATCTCCAGTACACTGACCTGCTTTTTATGCAGATAGGAGGTAAGGGAATCCTTCACTTTGGTGACATACAGCCCCCGGAAATAGTTCACCAGCATGGTCTTGTCAAAAACAGACATGGTTCCCACCAGTTTTACCAGGAATTTTTTTGCATCCTCCACCTGGATGCCGAACAGTCCATTGGCCCGGACAGGAACAAAGATCTGATATCTGGGATCCTGCATCTGGACCGGGGAAGGGGTTCCCCATTTTACATCCAGGGAAAACAGCTTGTTGACAAACCAGACCTCCGCCGCAAAGGGGGATTCTCCACCAAAGGGCAGGTTAATGACTTTGTTTAAGATAGGAATATTTTTCGTGGACAGGGTATATCTGCCACTTTCAAACACATCCATGGCTTTCCCGTCCTTGAACAGGATCGCCTGCTGGGATTCATTCACAATCAGCTGGGACCAGGTCCCCAGGTCTTCCTTTGGATATTTCCAGGCCAGCAGACCAGGATCCCCATTGTATTTTACGACTTCTACTACTGCCATTCCTATACCTCCTAGAACACATTTGAAAATTGCTTTCCGATAGTTGCAGGGCATGGTCTGCCATTTCCCGATCACCCCGCGATACGTTTATCGTACCATAGAGCGCTGCAAATGACAAGAAGGCAGAATGTAAAAGCGGCCTGCCATCAGCAGTCCCCGTCACTGTTCACTCCGTTCACAGTAACCCCCATGCAACAGACTGCTCTACCTTGCATGAAAGTCTGGGAGTTTCATGCGAAGATGCACACAAAACGCAAAGGACATGCGTTTTGGCGCACAGCGTCCTACCCTTTCCTCACCATAAGGATATCATCCGCACAGGTTCCATCGTCATACCGGTTCGCATCCGGGATCCTGCCACACTCCCTGAAACCCAGACTCTCATACAGATGGATGGCCCGCTGGTTTCCCTCCACTACCGTCAGCTCCAGCTGCTCAAAACCTGCCTTATGAGCTTCCCCGATCAGCCTCTCCAGCAAGATCCGCCCAAGCCCCTGGCCGGTGTATCTCTGGAACAGGGCAATGCCGATCCCTGCCCGGTGGGCGCATCTCCTGCTTCCTGCCTTGCTCTCAAAAGAACAGTTCCCCACATATTCTCCGTCCACAAAAGCCAGAAGCAGGAGGTTGGTGGCAGAATCATTGTGCATTTTGATGAATGCTTCCTCCTGCTCCAGGGTAAAAAACACTTCGTCCGGCTCCTTCATCAGGAACCGGGTCTCCCCTGTGACAGTCTTCAGATATTCTATCAGCATCTGCGCATCCTCCGGGCGCGCATTTCGCAGGGTAATCTCCCTGCCGTTTTTCTGGAACGTTTCTTCCTGTATTATCATGATTTATACTCCTTTCAAATAGTATTCTATTTCATTGAAGCAGTCCCATTTCTCCTTACCGGTTTACCTCTTATTGGTTTCGCCGCCTGCTGCCTATAGATCCAAAGTTCCTTTATACCACTCTGGCACTACCTTCTCCATATTTTCATACCACGCCAGCACATCCCCTGCCTGGTTCAGCATGGTGCGGATCTCACTTTCCCCGAAGGGCACTGCCCAGGGGATGGAAGAGAGGGTATTGCTGCTGATATACAGAGCCAGCAGCCGCCAGAATGTCACAGGCACTGTCCCTTCAAAATATCCGTTTACCATGGCATCTTTCCCTGCAGGGGTGATGCGCAGGAGATACTTCCTGCCATCCTCTGCAATGGCACAATACTTCTGGTCACAGGACCAGCCCTTCTGAATATAGGTTTTCCGGGTAAATTGCATGTGACACCTCCTGTTGCTTTCACAGCCTCTGCAAAATGTTTATTCCAGGATATTGGTTGTAATAAAGTCCACCCCCCAGCTGGCCAGCCGTTCTGCATCCTCCCTGCTGTCGCATGTCCAGCAGTTCACCAGAATGCCATGCCCATGGAGTTCCTCTATGATTTCCTTCGTCAAGGCCTTATGATAAATATCCAGACCCAGCCGGTATTGCTTCAAAGCCTCCAGGATCTTTGTGTTATATTCCCCTGTCAGATAGTACAGTTCCTGTCCGGGAAGAAGTTCCCTGAGGCAGATCATATTATCCAGGGAAAAAGAGATGAACACCACATGGTCCAGATACCCAAGACTCCTTATGTCCTCCACAAGGCGCAGGGTATCCTCTGGCAGGAATCGGTTTTTCAGTTCCAGGACACAGACCTTTCTATATTTCTGGCAGATGCGGATATATTCCTCCAGGTTGGGGATAATCAAGTCCTGTCTGTCTTCCAGGATCCATGATCCTGCCCCGGCTGCCGGGCACATATCCTTCAGCTGGATCTTGCGGACAAGCCCATAGCCGGAGGACTCCACATGAATGTCATCCTGTGCCACACGGCCTGTGGTATCGTCATGCAAGATGATGAATCTGCCATCCCTGGTCACATGGGTGTCTGTCTCCACGCCATAATAACTACGGTTGCCAGCAGCTACAAAGGCCGGAATCGAGTTCTCCGTCTCCAGTCCGCTGAGTCCCCTATGGGCGATCAGCCTCGTATGACCCTTATTGATTCTGATAGTATCCACTTTATCACCTCTCATTTCCTGGCAGGCTTTTAACCTGTACCCCATGCGTGCTTTGGCGCACGCAGCAACCGGATCCGGAATCTGTTTTCCTGGAGTATCTTCCTTTCTGTAAATGGTTTTAGCAGGAAAGATACTCTCCTTCCTGCCAGGTCTGGTTGTATTCCATGGGATATTCAGGCTCCCGCCCAAGCAAGAAGTTCGAAATTACATGAAAAGCATTATGCTTTGTAGAACGGTCTGAATCTTTGCTTAAGTCCAGATTATCACAGGCCGGGAAGATTTGCAATAAAAATCCCCCCGCATCACCGGGAAACTTTCCTGGAAGTATAGGAAGTCAGTTCCTTCTATTGTCAATTGCAAAAGTAGCGGGATTGGCCTATACTGTTACATAGTAAAACCCCCCATGCAACAGGCTGCTCCACCTTGCATGAAAGTCTGGGGGGTTCCTGTGAAGATGCACACAAACCCGCAAGGGAAGCGTGTTTGGCACACAGCAGTCTCGGGATTTCGTGCAAGAGAGCACGAAACACCTGGCGGTGTCGCAGAGTCCAATCTGGAGACTTTCATAGTAAAATACATCCATCAGGATCCAGAAACGGGGAGAATATGCAGGAACACAGAATACTGAACGCAAATATCATAAAAACAATTGCTATCATTGCCATGACGGTTGACCATGTGGCCTGGGCCATCTTCCCAGGGTATCCCGCAGAATGGCTTCCCCTCGCCATGCATATGATGGGAAGGCTGACCTGTCCCATTATGTGTTATTTTATAGCGGAGGGGTATCATTACACTAAGAATATCAATAAATATACCTTCCGGCTGTTTGCCTTTGCCATTCTTTCCCATTTTGCATATTTGTTTGCATCCACGGATTTTGCCGGCTGGAAGTCCTTTATCCCCTTCTATGACGGCAATATCCTGGACCAGACAAGTGTCATGTGGTCTCTTGCATGGGGCCTGGTTATGCTACGGATTAAAGACAGCCAGAAAATAAAAGGGAATACGTTGAAAACCATACTGGTCATTCTGGTCTGCCTTATCTGTTTTCCCAGCGACTGGAGCTGCATCGCCGCTCTATGCATTCTGGCCTTCGGAACAAACCGGGGGAAATTCAAAACCCAGATGCTCTATATGATTTTCTATGTGGCTATGTATGCAACCGTATATTTCTTTTCCATAGACAGATTATATGGATTGCTCCAGATGGCTGTTGTCCTATCCATTCCCGTTCTTCGGTTGTATAACGGTACGCGGGGGAAAAACAGGCAGGTCAACCGGTTTATGAAATGGTTTTTCTACCTTTATTATCCCCTCCACCTTGTGATCATCGGGTGGTTGCAGGCCGTACGGTAACACAACTGTCTTCATACAGCATGCCCATACCCCAGGGATAGCAGGAAGGCAGAAGACACAGAATACTTAAAAACCATCATATAAAAGCGCAATTGAACGCCCTTTCAGAATCAGTGTGGATACAAATATACGTAACAGTTCAGACAGGACGCTGAGCTGTTACGAGAATGCACACAAAACGCGAAAAGAATGCGTTTTGGCGCCCGCAAGTCTCGCAAAATTGCACAGAGCGCAATTTTGACTTCGCGAAAGGGGCTGTCTAAACTGTTACAAATACACAAAACAGGAGGAAATAAAATATGACACAGGAGATGACTTTTTTGTCTAAAAACGGCAGGAAAATCCAGGGACAGATCTATCTGCCGTTCCATGGGGAAAACCACTTTCCCCTGGTGATCTTCTGCCATGGATTTGGCAGCAATTTCCGGGAGCTTATGCACCACGGGGATGGCTTTGCCAAGGCAGGCATCTGCTGCCTCTTCTTCGATTTCTGCGGCGGAAGCCTGGAGAGCATGAGCGATGGAACCATGGAAGAGATGACCATACAGTCTGAATGCGAAGATTTAAAGACCGTCCTGGCCTGCGCCAGGGAACTAAGCTATGTGGATCCGGACCGGATCTTCCTGCTGGGAGAGAGCATGGGCGGACTGGTCTGCTCCCTTGTGGCTGCCCGTTACCCGGCAGATATACGGGCTATGGTACTGTGGTATCCGGCATTGGGGATTCCCGAAGATGCAGCAAGGCGCTATAGCGCCGGAGAACGGGAAGTCTTCGGCCTCCACTTGGGAGAGACTTTTGACCGGGAGGCCATGACCCTTGATGTGTACCAGGATATTCCTGCCTACCAGAGGCCTGTACTACTGATCCACGGCACAGAAGATCCCATTGTGCCCATTTCCTATTCCCAGAAGGCCCTCCATGTCTACCAGGACGCCCGCCTTCTTGTGATGCCTGGCGCAGGACATGGGTATGAAGGCGCTGACAGCGTAATGGCCAGAGATCAATCCATAGCGTTTATAAAAGAATATCTATGCGTTCATCCATAACCATTTTCCCGCAGATCCCGCCGACCCGTTCACGGGATCTGCTACTTAGAATCTTTCCTGGCATTTTCTCTCCGGGCATATAAAGCAAGGTGCTGGTGCCCCCTCTTTACAATCTCAGATACTCTACACATACTCTATTTCACAGAATGCCTTTGACAGGCCGGCACACAGGTCTCGCAAAGCCACAAAGGGATGTGCTTTTGGCTTCGCGGTGCCAAAACGGCATTGGTCCGGCTGAGGCAATGGCCTGCCCTAAGAAACAGGCAGATGTAAAAAGTAACAAATAAATCCTCTTGCATATCATTTATTATGATAAAAAGCATTAACCCGGTAACAGGCACGGACGGGTTGTCCGGCCTATCCAATAGGACAGCCTCTGGGCAGTCAAGAAAATCACCGTGTGATAACCGGGCAGAAAAGAAAGGGGAATATTATGCCGACAATAAGTCTCTGCATGATTGTAAAAGACGAGGAGATGCATCTCGCACGCTGTCTGGACAGTGTAGCAGGACTGGTAGATGAAATCATAATTGTGGATACCGGTTCCACCGACCGAACCATGGAAATAGCGTCTTACTATACCCAAAAGATCTATTCCTATCCATGGGGAGATGATTTCTCTGCTGCCAGAAATGAATCCTTTTCCAAAGCATCCATGGACTACTGTATGTGGATGGATGCCGATGATATCCTGGAAGAGTCTGCGCAGGATGGGTTCCTGCAGTTAAAACAGTCTTTGTCACCAGATACAGACATCGTGATGATGAAGTACAACACTTCATTTGATGAGGCTGGAAATCCTTCCTTTTCCTATTTCAGGGAGAGATGGATCCGGAACTGTACGCAATTTCGCTGGATCGGCGCTGTCCATGAAGTCATACCACCAAATGGACGGGTTCTATACTCAGATATTGCAATCAGTCACAGAAAAGAGAAGGCCAAAGATCCCCACAGGAATCTGAGAATATACCAGAAAATGATCCAGGAAGGGAAACCCCTGGATGCCAGGCAGCAATACTATTATGGGCGGGAACTGTATTACCACGGACATTATAGGGAGGCTGTGGCCGTATTCGAAAAATTCCTGTTGTCAGCAGACGGGTGGGTGGAGAATAAGATAGAAGCCTGTTCGGTCTGTGCCGATTGTTATCTCCACCTGGGCCAGGAGCATGCTGCACTGAATACCCTCCTGCGCAGTTTGGGTTATGACCTGCCCAGAGCGGAATTGTGTTGTGACATCGGAAAATATTTCCTGGAGCATGGAAACTACCATATTGCCATTCATTGGTATAAAGCTGCCCTGCATGCCCCGAAAAAGGAGCATTCTGCTGGCTTCGTCCTGCCAGACTGCTATGATTATGTGCCTTTCCTGCAATTGTGTGTCTGTTATGATAAACTGGGAGACCGGAAGAAGGCCAGGGAATACAACGAAAAGGCCGGGGCCTGCAAGCCTTATTCCCAGTCCTATCTCTACAACAAACGGTATTTTGACAGCCTGTAACTATGCAAAAGCCTAAATCCATCCTTTTACACAGGAAAACTGTCTGTGTCCTGCACCCTCTATCCTCCTATTTCGACAAAATGTAACAAGCACTGCAAATCCACATATACTATTTGTATAAAGGACAGCTTCCACAGTGTCTTTTAAAAAAATTCCATAAAGGGTGGATTTTGTATGAACCAGAACAACTATTGCAACTACTGTCAGAACCAGTGCCCCCACTCCTGCTGTGAACGCGGTCCGGCGGGGCCGCAAGGCGTCCAGGGGCCTGCAGGGCCACAGGGAATGAGAGGGGATCCCGGCTGTCCCGGCCCTAAGGGTGACAGGGGAGAACCTGGTCCCAGGGGGCCACAGGGAATACCTGGTACACCTGGCGCAAGAGGGCCCAGAGGAAACACTGGTCCTGTAGGACCTACCGGAAACACCGGCCCTTGTGGTGCCACCGGGCCAAGGGGGTATGCAGGACCTCAAGGCCCCCAGGGGCTCCAGGGTGTCCGCGGAGATATCGGGCCACAGGGTGACCCCGGCTGCGAGGGACCAAAGGGCGACATAGGTCCCCAGGGTCCTGCAGGACCTATCGGACCAGTGGGACCTGTAGGACCGCAGGGAGATGTGGGTCCCCAAGGACCCAGAGGTGTACCAGGACCCACAGGGCCTACCGGGCCTACGGGTTCCATGGGACCACAGGGTGTAACAGGACCACAGGGGCTCCAGGGTGAGACAGGGCCTATCGGCATCCAGGGACCACAGGGCTGTCCCGGAGAGGAAGGACCTATGGGCGCTACCGGACCTACTGGCGCTACCGGTGCCACTGGTGCTACTGGGCTTACCGGTGCTACGGGCGCTGACGGTGCTACGGGGCCTACCGGCGCTACTGGACCCACCGGCGCTGACGGTGCCACGGGACCTACCGGCGCTACTGGACCTACTGGTGCTGACGGTGCCATAGGCGCTACGGGTGCCACTGGCGCTACGGGGCCTACCGGTGCTGACGGTGTCACTGGACCTACCGGCGCTGCTGGACCTACTGGTGCTGACGGTGCCACTGGTGCCACGGGACCTACCGGTGCCACGGGATCTACTGGCGTTGACGGCGCCACTGGGCCTACCGGTGCCACGGGTGCTGACGGCGCCACGGGTGCTACAGGACCTACCGGTGCTACGGGACCTACCGGCGCTGACGGCGCCACTGGTGCTACGGGACCTACCGGTGCCACGGGATCTACCGGCGCTACTGGTGCTACGGGACCTACCGGCGCTGCTGGTACCGGGGCAATTATCCCGTTTGCGTCAGGGCTTCCTATCTCCCTAACCACAATCGCCGGAGGACTTGCAGGCCTTCCTGCCTTTGTGGGCTTTGGCAGCAGTGCGCCAGGGCTCACACTGCTGGGGTCAACAATTGATATCACCAATGCCAGTGGAACTCTTTCCAACTTTGCCTTTCAGGTCCCTCGTGCTGGTATCATTACCTCTTTCAGCGCTTTCTTCAGTACAACAGCAGCCCTTTCTTTGATAGGCTCCACTGTTACAGTAAATGCGCAGATTTACCAGTCCACAACACCGAACAATGTGTTTTCACCTGTTGCAGGGACTCTGATTAGTCTGACACCGGCACTTTCCGGGATCCTGTCCATTGGAACCTTGTTAAACGGGGCGCTTACAGGACTTAATATTCCGGTAACGGCCCAGACCCGGCTGATGCTGGTATTTTCAGCAACTGCCAGCGGTCTGTCCCTGATTAACACAGTGGCAGGATACGCAAGCGCTGGTTTGAGCATCAACTAAACCATTTTCTTTGATCTATTGCAAAAACTTTACCAAAGAACACGGGACTTGAAAAGGTCCCGTGTTCTTGCGTACTATAATTAGTTTGGCTCTGGCTTTCTATGTATGCCAGAAGGATGAGACGTACTAAGGCACAGATACATTGCGTGATGGCAACGCAGCAGAGAAAGCTTTAGAGAAGTCCGTTGTGAAGATTTCTTCTTTCACAGTTCTTCACGCCAGGTGTACCACTGTCATGTCATGGCCAACTGCCTTTAGGAACTTCCCGAACACGTCCTCTGTGCGAAGCTTTAGGCTGGAGGTATTGACGCAGGGGTGACACCCCAGATACGCGTCTTTCAGCACATCCTCATCCACCAGCAGCCTTACCCTGTTGTCCTTGTCATTCATCAGGCCCATAACACTCACAGATCCGGGCGTGATATCCAGGAATTTTTCCATGTACGCCGGATCCCCGAAAGACAACCTGGCACTTCCGATCTGAGCGGAAAGATCCCTGGTGTGGAACACCTTATCCCCCGGAATCATCAGCAGATAAAACTGTGTTTTCTGCCGGTTACTCAGAAACAAATTCTTGCAGATGCTGGACGGTTCCAGGGCCCTGTCTATCTCATCGCAATCCTCCATGGTCATTGCCGGGGCATGGTCCAGCCGTTGGTACTTCATTCCTAAACTATCCAACAGATCATATACCTTTTTCTCCTTCTCCAGCCGCCCGGTCTCGTCTTCCGGCCGGCCTTCCCGCAGTATCAGTCCCATTGTTGATTCCTCACTTATCATGATATCTATGTTCTTATTTATTTCCCCCAGAGAAGCTGTTGCCATTTTCCCACTTCCCTTCAGCAGATATCTCTGTCATCCCACCCTGCAGGATCCGGTTCACCACTTTTTAGGGAAATGTCCCTACAGACAAATTCCGCCAGGATAAAATTGTCATTCTGCGCACAGACTCTGACGCTGTAGCGTAAGCGCCAAATATTCCTGCGGATTTTCTAATCCGCTGGTTCCCTCTATAATTGTAGGAGAAAGATATTTAGACTATTTCAGGCTCTTCAAGGGTGATGGTGGGTAAAAAATACCCACAACCCCAGTGTTTATGCTGACTAAGCGGCTTTAGGTTTTCTGTTGGGAAGCGGAACCCTCAAATCCGAGCAGACCAGATACACCATATCCAGCATGTTCTGGATGTTTCGGAAGCCATATGCCTTGCGGACGATCAGCTTGATCTTATTGTTAGTTGCTTCAATCCGTGCGTTGCTCATCCCCAGCCTGATGGTATTCAGTATGTGATCCCTGTGACGTTTGATCTTGAGATACAGTTTCTTAAAAGCATCGATCCTGCTGTGGCTTGCCCACCAGAGCCAGCGTTTCAGTTCTGAAGCTGCTTCATCAACGTCTTTGATCTTCAGGAGCAGGCGGAGGGTTTCTTTCATGCGGTAGGCACGGTAGAGCCGATTATTGTTT
>CAJTOJ010000023.1 GCA_910577665.1 uncultured Acetatifactor sp. | reverse complement strand
ACCACCTCATCCAGCAGGCCGCCAAAATATCCGGTAAATGCCCCCAGCAGGATCCCCACGATACCGGAAGATGCCACCACCAGGCTGCTGATCACCACCGTGGTTCCCAGGCCCTGCATCACTCTGGAGAAAATATCCCGCCCGAAATTATCCGTGCCGAACAGATGCCTGAAAGACGGCGCCTGGAATTTCTCCCCAGCAGACATGGCTGTGGTACTATATGGTGTCCAGAAGAGTCCAATGACCCCCAGTAACAGGGCAATACCTGTCATCACCAAGCCTGCTGCAAGGTATTTGTTCCACTTTATGTTCCGGCGGGCACCCAGAGTGGCTGCATCCGGTTCTGTTCCCTTATGCAGTTCTTCCCCTGTGCCCACAGTCTGTATGGTTACATCCTCTCCCGGCCCTGTCTGTGCACCCAGTTCTGTATCTGTGCCCATCCCTGCTCCCTTCCACCACTATTTTTCACTGATCCTGGGATCAATCACCCGGTACAGGATATCCACCAGGAAATACACAAAGATTACCACAAAAGTAATATACAGGATCAGAATCTCCACCACCGGGAAATCCCTGGAGGAAATGGAACTCACCAGCAGTCTTCCGATCCCTGGCAGGCCAAACACCTGTTCCACCACAATGCTGCCTGCCACCACCTCCGCGATGATCATCCCCAGAAAGGTGACCACCGGCATCATGGCATTGCGCAGTACATGTCCGTAAAGTACCCTGTTCCTGCCTGCCCCCTTGCTGTAAGCCGTGCGCACATAGTCTGACTTCAGCTCTGTGAGCATGGCATTGCGCAGGAACCTGGCCGTCATGGCGATCTTCGGCAGGGCAATGGACAGGGCCGGGAACAGCAGATATCCCATAAATCCCGGGAAATTGTCCTGGTACCGGATGTATCCGCCGGGCTGGAACAGCCGCAGTACAATCCCGAAAAGGTATGTCACCAGGATCCCCAGGAAAAAAGAAGGGACTGCCATGGCCGCCTGGGTGATAACCCCCAGGATCACATCCAGGGCATGTCCCAGGGCACCAGCCCGGCCTCCCCTGCGGCTTGCACAGCCTGCCCACAATACTCCCAGAGGAATGGACACTGCCACAATCAGAACCAGGGATAAAAAAGCCAGCCACAAAGTCACAGGCAGTTTATCCCCGATCAGCTCTGCCACCGGCATCCTCTCGTTCATATTCTTGGAGTACCGATAGCTGACTCCCAGATCTCCCTTTAGTACATCCCCCACCCAGTGCAGGTACCGCACAATGGGCGGATCATTCAGTCCCAGCTCCTTCCTGAGACGCTCCTCCATCTCCGGGGTAGCCTCCGTCCCCAGAATAGAGGTGACCACATCCCCGGGAATCACCTGGAAGGCAAGGAAGGCGGCTACGGATACCAGGAACAATGTCATAATGAGAGTGATTATTTTTTTACCAAAATACTTCATGTATCCGCCTCCTGCCTTTTCCTTCTCTTCCTGCTTTTTCCTTCTCTTCCTGTCTTAACGTTCTCCCTCACGCAGGTAGACCGTGCTCATATCCTGTACATAGATGGGATAGAACTTATACCCTGCAATCCCGGGGCTGATGGCTGTGGTATTGGCCGGTACCTGCAGGAAAGCTGTCCCCGCCTGATCCACCAGGATCTGCTGCAGGGTGGCATAATGCTGAGCTTTCTCTGTCAGATCCAGGGCCGCCTGTGCCTTTTTGTAGACCTCATCATACTCCTCGCTCTGGAAATTGATAAAATTCTTGGAAGAATCGGTCTGGAACCGGTTCAGCAGATAGCCCGGCGTCATGTCACAGGTAATGCCGCTGATGGTGGCCTGATACTGCCTTCCCTTGTACACATCCTCCAGCCAGGTGTCCCAGTCCACAGCCTGGATGGTGGCATTGATGCCCACAGCCTTCAGCTGTTCCACCACCACTTCCCCGGTCTGCATATGGAACGGATAGTTGGACGGAATGGTAATCTCCAGGTCAAATCCGTCCGGGAACCCCGCATCTGCCAGCAGCTCTTTTGCCTTCTCCACATTGGCCCCGGTGCCATATACCTCATTCAGGTCCACATAGTAATCCTTTAGGGTAGGAAGCATGGCGGAGCTGATCAAGGTTCCCCTGCCACCGCCTACAAAGTCATTGATGGCATCCCGGTCCAGGGCATAGCATATGGCCTGCCGCACCCGCACATCATCCAACGGTTGCTCCGTGTTGTTCAGAAACAGCGCCTGTACCACATTGGAGGCCGAAGCTTCAATCTGGAAACTGTCTGCAAGGGCCTGGGCCTGGGAATCCGTCAGATAGGCATACAGGTCAATGGATCCTCCCTGCAACTCTAAAAGGGCTGTGTCAGCGCTTCCCACTATCTTGAATTCCACCTGGTCCAGATAGGGAAGGCCCTCCTGCCAGTACTCCGGATTCTTCGCCACCACGATCCCCTCCTGGGGTGTATAGGACACAAAAGAAAAAGGCCCTGTGCCGATGGGGGTTGCACCTGCATCCTCCCCGCTGCCTGCGGGAATGATGGCTGCCACAAAGCTATAGATCAACTCCGTGTTGGCGCTGTCCACCGTCACCTGGACCGTCTTTTCATCCAGAATATCCACGGCCTGGATGGTGCTCATAGTGGACATCATAGGGGTACCGTCCAAGAGACCCGACACCCGCTCCAAGGAATACTTCACATCCTCAGCCGTCACAACTGCGCCTCCGTGAAACTTCACATTGTCCCTCAAGGTGAACGTATACTTCAGTCCATCCTCGGAGACTGTGTAGTCACTGGCTACTGCACCGATCAGATTACCGTTTTCATCCGGCTTTACCAAGCCTTCAAAAATGTTGAATAAAATTTCCTTCGTTCCTGCCGCCGTTGCTTTGTGAGGGTCAAGACTGTCAATATCCTGTTGTATGCCTACAACCACGGAGCCGCCATACACCGGGCCGTCCCCATCTACATTCTGGGATGCATCTGTGGAAGCATCCTCCTCAGTGGAAACCTCTGCCGTAGTAGATCCCGCTTCCGCGGAATCTGTCACCGACTCCTTCGAGGAATGATCCTCCGAAGACTCTCCTGTGCCGTCTGCGCATCCGCCCAGTACAGCCATTGCCAGAAGTGCCGTAAAAAGGAAACCGCAAAGTTTCTTTTTCCCGTGAAAACTTGTTTTCATCCTGCTCTTCTCCTCTTCGATTCAGATTCCTCTCATTATTCTATTGTCTTCCCCATTTTACCACAGAATACATGGTTTGCAAGTTTTTTCTTGGATACAATCCATTCCTTTGTTACGGTTCATAGCATAGCCGTAAACAGCAACGTGATGCACACAAAACGAGCAAAGCTTCCCTCATCAGAAACTGCTTTCTGCCCATTTGGTCATCCTGCTTCATTATTCCACACAATTTAATATTATATAGTCAGCGTTTTATCCTTTTGCCATATATATTCCCCAAATTAGTAATATTTATTTATTAATTATGCCATTTTCTATTGACAAGGGCTTTTTATTTCCGTATTCTTTTCTTAGAAACCGTGGGATATCCACTCTGTCCGGGCACAGGTAGAGGCCCTGCAGCGTGGCAGCATACCAGAACAGGAGGTATTCTTATATGTCATTTGATAAGCAGTGTTTCAGCCAGCCAGACTCTTCCTATGGCATTTACCAGATCATCCACAGCGGCGTAGTAAACGGGGACGCGGCTGCACGAAGCTACCAGGAGCGCGGCTATGCCGGAGTCGTGGGCAACCTGCCCTATACCCGCACTTTTCCTAAGGACAAAGCCGCCTGGGAGGCCACGAAAAAAGGATTCCAGGCGTTTCTCTCCCGCGGCATGCATGTCTGGATCTATGATGAGAACGGGTACCCTTCCGGCACCGCAGGAGGCGCTGTCATTGAAGCGGATCCCAGCCTGGAAGCCGAAGGACTCTATTGCTACGAATATTGGCGCACCCTGACCGGGCCATGCGAATTCCGGGCAGATGTACCCGGCGATACTTTGTACTGCGCCCTGCTGCTGCCTCTGGAAGGCGGGGAACCCATAGACGTCACTTCCTGCCAGAATGCTGCCCAAACCCTGTACCTGGACATCCCGGAGGGGAGCTTCCACCTGTTCACCATGAGCATCCGGCATCTCTTCGATGGCACCCATGCCGCCGAGAGTTATTCGGAACCACGTAAATATATCAGCCTGAATGACAGGAAAGCCACGGAGACCTTCCTACAGATGACCCATGAGCACTACGCCGCCATCCTGGGGGACGCATTCGGCAATGGTATACGCGCCTTTTTTACCGATGAGCCATCCCTGATCTCCTGGAACATCCGCCAGGGGGTCTATCCCATTGTTCCGTGGCACCGCACTTTTCCAGAAGCCTTCCAGAAAAAGTACGGCTATCCCATCTCTCTGGCCGTGATGGCCGTAGTCACGAAAAGAGGGCCGGATGTGCCCAGGCGCAGATGCGATTTCTGGGAATTCGTGGGAGAAGGAGTTGCCGCCAACTATTTCGGCGTCATCCAGGAATGGTGCCATGCCCATGGCACAAAATCTTCCGGCCATATGCTGGAGGAGGAACGCCTTTCCGCCCATGTGATCAACTATGGTTCTCTCTATAAATGCCTAAAGCGCATGGACTGGCCTGGTATTGACCAGCTCGACAGTGAACCCCAGAAACTGATGGAACGCGAAAACAAGCTTCCCATTGCCCGGCTGATCGCCTCTTTTGCCGATATAAACGGGGAGCATGAAGCGTTCACGGAATTTTCTGCCCACACCTCTTATATGGAAAACAAGCAGATCGGCATCGACTGGGTACGCGCTTCCGTGAACTGGCACTTTGCCATGGGAATCAACAATTTTACCAGCTATTACGATCTTAGCGTCTATTCCAGGGAGGAGGAGAAGGCACTGAATCTCTATACTGCAAGGCTGGGCTATCTGCTGCGGCTGGGAAGCCGGGATTCCCATGTGGCCCTGCTCTATCCGGAGGCAGCCATCTGGACTGCCTACACTCCCCAGATCGGAGAACGGGCCATGGATCATTCCCCGGAAACCGTCCAGGTAGATTCCTCTTTCCGCAGCATCTCCTGGGATCTCCTGGAGCGACAGATCGATTACGATTACGTGGATGAGGCCTTGATCCTGGAAGCCAGCATCTGCCAGGGCAGCCTGTGTTACCGCGACCGGTGCTACAGCACGGTTATCCTGGCCGGTGCCCGCGTTCTTAGCCTGGCCACCATGCAAAAGCTGGTACAGATGACCGGGGAGGGCATCTTCGTCCTGTGCATGACATGCCTGCCCTCCATATGCCGGGACGGGGAAAATGATGCATTCGGGCAGCTACTGCACACCTGCCAGGAAAGTCCGTTCTTTGCCTACTTCGAGGGCTATACGCTCCCAGGCCAGACGAAGATCCCTTGGTTGTACCGTCCCTGCCAGGTGACGCCGGATTCCCTGGACTGTGTGCTCACCGGCGCGGAGGGAAGCGGCAAGGTCATTGATGGGGAAGTACTCTCCACCCAGATCCTCTCCCACTCCCGCATCCTGGAAGATAACAGCAGAATCGTCTTCCTTACCAATATGGGAAGCAGAATCTATAAGGGGAAACTCCAGGTTCCGGAAAAAGGGCTGGCCCTTCTGGCCAACCCCGGCACAGGGGAAGTCACCTCTATAGAAGGGTGTCTGCATGCACAGTTCCAGACGCTCCCCGTGCTGCTGAGACCCTATGAGGCCCTTGCTTATATCATACAAAATTGATAAACTATATTTACTTTCTTGACTTTTACGCTTCTTCTCTGTATGATGTTTGTAAAAGATAGTATTGTGTCCGACCCTAAAACAAACAGAAAGGATACACCCTATGCCCATACAGCACGGAACTAACCTGACAGGTATCAAAGAAAAGAACCGCGCCCTGGCCCTGCAGCTTATCAGCACCGGCAAATCCGTCTCCCGGGCCAATCTCGCCAGGAGTATGCATCTGACCAAAACTACCCTGGGCAATATTGTATCCGATCTGATCGCCAATGATATCATCCGGGAATATTCTTCTGCCGCCAGCGAGACAGATTCTTCCCTGGGGCGTAAGCCCATTACCCTTGATCTGTCTCCCAATTCCCCGCTTATCATGGGCATCCTTATCAAGCGTAACCTGTTCAGCGCCATTCTTGCCGACCTAAAGGGGCAGATCACGGATCAGATCGACTATGAATACGACCATATGAACACAGAGACCTTGATCCAGACACTGGTAAACCTGTACACAAACCTAAAGGAGAGACAGCCTGCCAGGCGGATCCTGGCTATCGGCATCTCTTCCTTAGGTCCTGTGGACACACGCAGCCAGAAGCTGGCCAACCCCACCAATTTCTGGGGCATCCGGGATCTCGCCCTCCCGGCCATCCTGACAGAGCATACCGGGCTGCCTTCCTATATCATCCACGACAGCAGCGCCGGCGCCCTGGCAGAGAAGCTCTATGGCTCACAGGCACAATCCCTGGAGAACCTGCTCTATCTGCATATCATGAACGGAATCGGCGCCGGATATATCCTGCATGGCAATGTCTACGATGGGGATTACGGCCAGGGCGGCGAACTGGGACATACCTCCATCAATTTTGCAGGGCCGCCCTGCACCTGTGGCAACAACGGATGCCTGGAACTCTATGCCAATACCGGAGCCATGAACCAGCGCATCCGGGAGCTGCGAACCATCTACAAGGGCCCTACCCTTATGGCAAGAATGCCGGAACCCTATAGCTGGAATGACATGATCCGGGCTGCCTCCGCCATGGATTTCCTGGCTATGGCAGCCCTGGATGAGTTCTGCGGCTATCTGGCCTACGCCCTGCGCAATACCATCCACATGCTGGATATCCGCCACATTATTGTGGGGTACGATGCCCCCGCAGGTACCTCTATTATAGAAGATACCCTTGCCACCAAGCTGAACACCAATCTCCTGTCCGCCTCGGAACATACCATCCGGATCACAAAATCCTCCTTCGGAGGCCAGGGACCGCTGATCGGTTCCATCGCCGTGGTGACAGACAAGCTTTTCAGCGGAGAGCTGAACCTCTACTGACTGTACATATCCGTCTCGCGGGACCTGACGCAAAGCACCCCTGCGGCAATAGCCGAAGCTACAGCGCCAGCTTCCGGACAGTTTTGTCCATGGTGTCAAAGACCACATGCTCCTCCAGACTGGTCACAGAGCATGCCTGAAGCCCTTCCATCCACTCACGTGTCTCCAAGGTTCTCCAGGATCCCGAACCCGGCGTTTCTCCTCTGGGCGTATTGGTCCAGAGCCAGTCCGGCGTGGGCCAGAAGCACCATCTCGGCCCGATGGCGCGGTATACATTCTCTTCCACTCCCCATTGTCCATGATGCGCCATCTGCACCGCGTCCGCCCGCAGCAGCCCCGGCCGGCTGCCACAGCATTTCAGCAGTTCATCGCCCTGTGTCCATCCCAGATCCCCCAGAAAAATCATGGTAAAGAATGCCTGTTCTGTCCCTCCTGCCATATGCCGTTTTCCACTGCCCTGTAGCTTCTCCGTCACTTTAAACACCACGGACAGATTGTTGACGTAATCTTTCCTGCATCCGGGATCTGCCACCCGCAGGATTTCTATCTCCACCTGATCCCAGACAAACCGGTCCCCTGCCTCCAGGATCCTGACAGGATACCTACAGCGCTTCACAGCCTCCCGAAATCGGGGAATATCCTCCCTCCCAGAGTCCTCAACAGCCACAAAGCCTGCCGGGGCCGGGCTGTAGCAAACGCAGTTGACTGCAATGGACACCGGAGCATCCACCAGGTTCCAGAACACTCCTGCATGATCGCTGTGGGGATGGGTAAGGATCCACAGATCAATATATCCCCCAAAATGATGTACCAGTTCCACAAAAGCCTCTGTGTCTCCCTCTGTTCCGCCATCCACCGCAATCAGTCTTCCCTGCTTTGTGACCAACAGATATCCCATCATCTGGGAATCTGTGGAATTGTGCATCTGTACTATTTTCATCTTAATTCTCCTGTTCCTGCTTAAAGAGGGGGCTGCACGCCCTCTTGTGGGCATACCAGTCTCCCTGCCGCCTGGGCACGTCACGGATCAGCCTGACCATCTCCTCATCCTTCCAGTGATCCCCACGCCACTTGAACACGTACACGGATCAGCCCCTTAGAACCTCTATCTGCACCTGTCCTTCTTCCTGCCACTCCATTCTCTTATATCCCACAACCTTCGGCACCCCCTTCTGCATCGCAAAATAGTTATCCTCAAAAATGGCACCTTCCAGTCTCACTGCCGGCACATACCCGTCAGACACCAGGGTAACATGCCCTGCTGTCTGCTCCAATATGCTGACACGGGCATCCGGCCACGTCACATTTGCAGGCTTGCTGCAATAATATCTGGTGTGATGCCTGCCGGATCCGCTCACTGTGTCGCACAGCAGCACAGAAGTCCTGTCCGCATACAGCGCCATCTCTTCCTCCGGAATCTCCAGCACCACGCGGGAAACATTTGCTTCGGATACGAATTCACATGTCCAGACATGAGATTTGCCGGCAAAATCCTCTGCTGTCACCGTCAGGATTCCCTTATCCTCTTTCACCCCATCGTTGCACACAAAGGCACAGTAACTGTTCCCCTTCTTCACTACGGAGGCGATCACCGGCTGCGCCGTCTGGGCAAAGGCATAATAGCCCGCCTTCGGAACCCCATAGTAATCGATCAGGGCCCAGCCCGATGCAGGCCACTCATCATCAAGCATCCAGTAGACTATCCCTGCACTAAACCATTTTTCCCTGCGGTATAATTCCATGGTCTTGCGCACAAGCTCATACTGGATATACTGTAGCTTCATCAGCCGGTCCTGCGGATCCCTGAAGTTCCCCAGTATCTTCTGTGCGAATATCTCATGGTATTGGAAAATGCTTACGCGCAGAAATTCTCCCGCCGGATTGTTCCTGGTGTGATACTGCCACATGGTGGTGTCCTCCCCAAAGATTTCCTCCTTGGTCATAAAGCGCTTCAAGCTGTCCAGACAGGGCGCCCCCATGACCGGTTCCTCATTGTCAAAGCGGGATAGGTATCTGTCAAAATACGCCTCATAATCCTCCATATCCTTCGTCCTCACATCCACGAATTTCGGCGCCATGAACTGCGTATGATGCGTGGTTCCGCTTGTCAGGGAAGCATACCGGTCGCCTCCATAAGGGCTGGAGGGAAATATCTCCCTCGTATGGTCATATTCCTTCACAATGGGCAGGATAAAGCCCCGGACGCCGATGCGCCCCTCATAATCCTCCTGGTTGTCGCTTCCCCCTGCCGCATTCTCATTGTCTCCGCTCCACCATGCGAGACAGGCATGGTTCCTCAGTTTTTTGACTGCGAACAGAGCTTCCTTCCCAAGCTGCTCTTGAAACCAGGCTTCCTCACAGGGATATGACCCGCAGGCCATCAGAAAATCCTGTGTCACCAGAATCCCCAGCCTGTCGCATTCCTCATATAAAACGTCCTCCTCGAACACACCCCCGCCCCAGATCCTCAGCATATTCAAGCCTGCCTTCTGCGCCAGGGAAAGAATATGTCTGATCTTGTCTCCATTTCCCTGGAACCGGAAGGGTTCGCACGGCACCCAGTTGGCGCCTTTGCACAGAATAGGGATCTGGTTCACCAGCACCACGAATCCAAAGAACTCTGTGTTCCTCTCATAGTCCATGATCTCCTGTGAGAAGGAGACAGCTCTCTGGAGCGCAAGGCACTTCTCATAAAAAGCGCTTTTAGGCCTGTCCTGCATCTGTAGCACTTTTAACGTGCGGATGCCAAAGGCATACTCCCTGGAAGAAAGCATTTTCACAGCCTCCCTGCCGGAGAAACTGTTTCCTTCCCCATCCAGGATTTCCAGGCGGATCCTGTACAGATTCTGTTCCCCATAGCCATTCGGATACCACAGGCGCGGTGCTTCCACATCCACAGTCTGATACATCCGCTTCTCCACAATCCGCTTACTGTCGCTATATACCATGCACCCATCCGGATCCGTTATCACCATGCGCAGCCATGCATGGCGCCCTACTGCCCGGAAACGAAATTCCATCTTAAGCTGCGCACTGTATGCATCGATACTGTCCGTATAAATATAGGCATCCTCCAGCTCTGTGGGATCATCACAATACAGATAGACATCCCTGACAATGCCGCAGGTCACGAACCGCTCCACCCAGTCCCAGCCGTAGGTACACTGGATCCGCCTGGTATACAGCCTGGTCCAGTTGCCAAAGGCTGCACTCCTCTCCGGATTCCCCATCACTTCTTCCTCCGGCGGACGGCACACCACCCGGATCACATTATTCCCTTTCCGAAGCAGACTGCCCACGCGGAAACGATGTGCAAGAAACATATTTTCTGTGCTGGCGAGCATCGTACCATTGAGTGAAATGTCGCAATACACATCCAGTCCCTCAAAGCAGATCCACATATCCTCCTGCACGCACTCCAGGGCAAATGTCCTCTCAAATTCCCAGGCAACATGCCCGATCCACTGATACCTGTCGGCATTATCTCCCACAAACAGATCCTGTATCAGGCCCGCTTCCTCCAGGGCCGTGTGCACAGATCCAGGAACCGCAGCTGCCACCTGGATCCTTCTGCCTCCAGGCTCCGTCCCTGTGCATTCCCACATTCCATTCAACGATATAACTGTATTCATAGTCTCCTTCCTGTCTGTCCTGCAGACCTTGTTTTGTGCTTTTCTGTTTTCCTGCTTTTTCGTTTTTCTATTTTCCTGCTTTTCCGCTTTGCTGCTTTCCTGTTTTGCTGCTTTCCTGTTTTGCTGCTTTGCCGTTTTGCCTCCATATAGTTAAGTGTTTTTCCTATATATGGTGCTTTTGCCGACAATTCCTGCACTTCAGCCGTCTCGTTTCCCTGTTTTTATATTCCATATGCTTATTTTTCTCTATATAGTAATATTTATTTACTTATTTCCTTGACATATACCTGTGGGACATGCTATGGTGAATACACGAAACAACATCCACATCTACCGGAAGAGAGGTATTTACCATGAACGCTATCTTACTGACAATATCCATCTTTATGAACCTGGTATCCTACGGCATCGTCCGCAGCGCATTCTGCAAGAAAGAGGTTGGGAGCAACTGCGATCTGCACTTGTTCAATGCCGCGTCCAGCCTGCTGTCCATGGCAGCCCTGGCCATCGTCTGCCTGGCTGGCTCCTCCCTTTCCCGGCCTTCCCTCTACACTGTCCTGCTGGGCATTGTCTTCGGACTGTGTACCGCCCTCTGTGCCTTGTTGAATATGAAAGCCCTGGAAAGCGGCCCCCTTTCCTATACTAATGTGATTGTCTCCTGCTCCATGGTAATCCCCGCCCTCTCTGGTATGATCCTGTACCAGGAGACCGTGTCCTTCTGGCAGCTTGCAGGGGTGCTGCTCATGATCGCTTCCTTCCTCTGTGCCGTTGACAACAAAAACACTTCCTCCGGAGCTTCCCTGAAGTGGCTGTTGTACTGCCTGGGCGCTTTCCTTTTTTCCGGATCCGTAGGCATCCTCCAGAAAGTCCACCAGAGTTCTCCGCACAGGGACGAACTGGGCATCTTCCTGATCATTGCCTTCGGAGTGTCCGCCATCTTCTCATCCCTGTCAGCCCTCCTATCCAAAAAGCGCGGCGAAACCATCACCGTGTTGTCCGGCCATAAACTGCGCAGTCTTCTCATCTGCTCTGTCCTCTCCGGAATCGGCATCGCCCTCTGCAACCAGATCAACATGTACCTGGCCGGAGCCATGGATGCCATCCTCTTCTATCCCGTGGTAAACGGCGCCTCCATGATCCTCACAGCGGCTGCCGGGATCCTTCTGTGGCGGGAACGACTGACCGTCAGACAATGGTCCGGCCTATGCATGGGCGGCGCAGCCATTCTGCTGCTGTGCGGCATTTTATAGGATAGCAAAATGGGAGTACCTGCCATACTCCCATTTCTTCCGGCTATCCTGGCAAAGACAACATGCACTTTACGGTCTTACAATTTCTTGTAAAACAACATCCTGGATTCTCCCCTTTCGGGAATCTCCACAGCCCATTTCCCTTCCCTAAGCTGCCTGCCGGTGTATACCTGTCTCTCCCCGGTATCACTATTTTCCATCTCATACATGGCATCTGCCTCCAGCCCATACAGTCTTGGGCCTGCCACAGACAGGCAGCTTTCAGACCGCCTGAAGGCCACTACCATGCCGTCCCCCTCTCCAGGCCGGTCGAACTGCTGCAACGCCCAGGTATTCTTGCTAAGGCAGGGAGCTGTCAGCGGATAATAATCCTCCGTATAGTAAGGTTGCGCCCTCTTATATTCTGCCAGCCTCTCCTTCATCCACCCCATCTCCTCCACCGCCTCCGGCGTCTCCACCATATCCTGCCAGGCATATGACCAGCGGGCCGTGACAAAGCTTGCCGCATAAGTACAGCGATAACGATAGGTATTGCCAGTGATGGAGCCTGTGCCCGTCCCCGTATAGGGCAGCCACCACATGGCTCCCGAAGTATGGCTCTGCACATCCTCCGCATCATAGTTCCACACGCAGGCATAATCGGTCTGCCACAGCGGCATAGAGCGCTTCATCAGTTCAATATCCAGGCGTCTGCCACCGGAAGCACAGTTGTCGATGAACAGTTTTGGATGCCTGGCAAGGAGCGCATCCCAAAATGCATACAGCCCCATGATATGCCGGATCTGGGTGATTCCCCTGCGGTCTTCTGCGTCATGGTGACTCCAGAATCCGGCAGGTTCCATATTAAAATCCTGACGATAGCAATCCAGCTCCAGGCGTGTGATCAAGTCATCAATAAGATCAATGCAGGCCGCCCTTGCCTCTGCATTGCCCAAGTCCAGAAGGACAGTTTCTGCGGCAGGGTCAGGGGCGTGCAAGAACCAGTCCGGGTGCTCTTTGGTCCATCTGGTACCCAGTAACGCCCTCTCCGGCTCACACCAGAGAATAAATTTCATTCCTGCCTCCTTGATCTTTGCCGCAAGATCTTCCAGACCATCCGGATGATAATTCGGATTCACCGTCCAGGTTCCCGCATGTACACCCCAGTCACCGCTGAATTCATCCGGGCAATCTTGGCGGGATTCCCCATACCACCCTGCATCCATCCATATATATTCAAATCCGATCTCATACTTCTGAACCATCTTGATTCTCCGGATACACTCTTCCGTACTGACACCGCCCCACAGTGACATTGCCACCGGACCACGTGCCGGCCGCTGCCCCTGCCCCATGATGCTGAAATGTTTCTTCATGAAACGCCGGAATTTGTTGTGTCCATGGATGCAGCCATCGTTGTAAGCCAGCAGCACCGTGCGGGTGGTCCGGATCTCCTCACCGGGATGCAGTCTGAAATGCAGATCCGGAATCCCGGCACGGTAAACCGCATCTTCCTGTCTGGTCACAGAGGCATACCAGTCACCAGACCATCCGATTGCAGCAATAACGCCTTCCTGCCCTCTTACCATCTCCACAAACGGCATCACCGGACTGGAGGAACGCCCGCCCACCGTGCCAAACCCTCTGGTCTCACCCTGGAGCAAGAAGAATTCCCTGGGCATAAAATCCTCCGGAGACTGCGCCCCGCCAATGGCATTGATTACCTTGAAATACGGGTCAAAGGGCCGGAATCCCGGCCGCAGGGGTTTGTCCGCCGGGAAAGGCAGGCAAATGTCACAGTCCCATAATCCAGAGAGAATCCCCGTATCCCGGCTGCCTTCGTTTTTCAAAAACAATACCCAGTCACATGCATCGAATTCCTGGTAAAACGTCACTTTGCGCGTGATGACCAGTCCCCCCGGGAACCTGTAGACTTCCTCCCAGGCATCCGTCGATACCGCCTTCTTCTCCGGCACGGGCAGACTGACCGCCACCCCGTCTAACAGGAAGGAAAATCCTCCCTCACAAACCATATCTTCCAATCTCATTTTTACTCCATTTCTGCGCGGCCTTTTGCGCATGTCAAGTTTGTGGATGCCGCGCAGACACAAACTTGGGATTGAAAATTTTCAATTTTCAATCTTATACCTCCGTGTGCGCTTAAAGAGGGGTGCTTGCACACCCTCTTGCGCGCATACCAATCAAAATTCTTGACAGTAAAACCCTATCCTTCTGTATGAAATTTTAATATAGAACTTATATTCTCCACTCTAATCTTCTCACACTTCCCATCCTGCCGGCACAGACAATACGTCACCCCTTGATCGCCCCCACCATGACGCCCTTCACAAAATATTTCTGCACAAAGGGATAGACGATCATCATGGGAATAATACCTGCTATGATGGATGTGTATTTTAAGCTCTGGGCCAGCTCCATCCTCTGCTGCATCAGCATGGCCGTGTTGGAATCCGTATTGTGCAGCAGGTTTGCAATAGAAGCGGATGACATCAGCACTTCCCGCAGGGCCGTCTGCAACGGAACCAGGTTCCTGTCGCTGATGTAAATCAGCGCGGTGTAATAATCATTCCAGTGTCCCACCGCATAGTACAAACATACAACTGCCAGAACCGGCTTGGACAGCGGCAGCACCACCTTCACCAGATACTGGACCGGATTGGCCCCGTCCAGCTCCGCTGCCTCTTGGAGGTCATTGGGGATACTGTTGGAAAAATAACTTCTCACAATCAGCGCATTGTAGAAAGACAGCGCTCCAGGAATCATCATGGCCCATATGGTATTGGTCATATGGAGGTTGCGGATCACCAGGTACGTGGGAATCAGGCCGCCGCTGATATACATGGTAATCAGGCAGTACTTCAGCCAGAATTTCCTTGGCAGCCAGTCCTTTCGCGACAGCGGATAAGCGCACAGCACCGTCATTGCCATATTAATCAAAGTGCCAACCGCTGTGTAGAAAATATTGTTCCGGTATCCGATCCAGATAGGCTCATACCGGAACATTTCCCGATATCCCTTCAGCGTGAAGCCGCTGGGCCACAACATCACATTCCCCTTCCACACGTCAAAAGGATTGCTGAAGGAAGAGATCACCACAAACCACAGGGGCCACACAAAGATAAAGAGCAAAGCCACCATAATGATAATATTTACGATATCAAAGGCTCTGTCCGCAGGGGAATTACTGAGGATTTTACTCTTCTTTTTTTGTTTTACCATAAGCTCTCACCCGTTGCCTTTCTCGCTATCGTGTTGGCCAGCACCAGAATGATTAGGTTGATCACCGTATTGAACAGCCCCACTGCCGTGGAGTAACCGAATTCACTGTTGATCAGACCCACCCGGTAGGTATAGGTGGATATGATATCAGAAGACATCCTGTTCAGATCATTCTGCAGCAGATACACTTTTTCAAATCCCACACTCATCAGGCTTCCCAACTGCATAATCAACAACATGACAATAACAGGACGAATGGAAGGGAGATCGATAAACCGGATACGCTGTAACTTGGACGCTCCATCAATGATGGCCGCCTCATGCATCTCATAGTCCACACCTGCCAGGCTTGATATATAGATAATGGCACTCCATCCCATTCCCTGCCAGACTCCCGACCACACATAGATGGTCTTGAAATACTCCGGCACATATAGAAAAGGAATCGGCTCATGCCCAAATAGTCCAATAATTTTATTAAACACACCGTTTCCCGGATCCATGAAAATAGTCAGCATACCGCAGATTACCACGGTAGAAATGAAATAGGGCGCATAGGAGACCATCTGCACAATTTTCTTCAGTTTATTCATTGTCAGATAATGAAGCAGTATCGCAAAGATAATTGCAAGTGGAAAACCAATCACCAGGGAATAGATCGATATTCCCAATGTATTCTTTATCAGATCCCAGAAATAGTAGCCCGAAAAGAAACGCTTAAAATAATCAAATCCCACCCAGGGACTCCCCAGAATCCCTCTCTTTACCTTGTAATCCTTAAAGGCCAGCAATATGCCGTACATAGGTGCATAGTTAAAAACCGCATAGTAAATCACGACCGGCAGGAACATAACCCACAACAGCCAGTTATGCTTCAGATCTTTCTTTAGCCTGACCGAAAAGCGCTCCCTGCTCTTCCATGGTTCTTTCTCTTTTTTCAATATACATCCCTCCTACTACATGGGCGGTATCACCTTACGGGATACCGCCACATATGCTTTGTCACTGCCTGTCAGATTCCTATCAATCGACCTTGTACCTGTCGTATGCTGCATTCATGTTGTCCACAGCTGTCTGTAGTCCCATGTCGTTCAATGTCTTCAAGTATTCATCCCAGGTGGAATCCAGGTCTTTCTTACCAGTGATCACTTCTGCACGGTAAGTCTTGCGGTATGCATCCACGTCCGCATTGATATCACCGTTTGCCGCGATCTCTTCCTCTGTCAGATTCAAGGTCGGCCATGCCTTGTACAGTTTACCTGCATCCTCAAAGGAATTAAAAGTATCTTCCAATATGTTAGCTATAGGATTCTCTGTCAGGTCTACATAGACTTCATAGGTATCAGAGTAACATTTTGCAGGCCGGAAGGTACCGCCGCCCATCTGGAAAAGCGCGTGGTCTATATTCTCGCCCCAGGTTGTGGAAGGATTTTCTTTGTCCCTTGCTTTAATCTTGCCATCCACCATATCATAGGTGTCACCTTCAATACCATATGTGGAAAGGATAGCCCCTTCTTCGCTGTAGAGATAGTCAACCCATGCGCACATGATTTCGGGATATTTGCACTTGTCAGTGATTGCCAGACCGCCACGGTTCAAACCGCCTGCTGTAGGACAGCCGCCTTCTTCCCAGGGCACCATTGCCTGGTACTGCAAAACTATATTCTCCTCTTCTGATTTTGTCTTATCATAAGCCCCAACCGTATTCTGGGGATGCCACTCACCGAACACACCCAGAGCCTCGCCTGTCTGGCCCATGGAACGGATCTGGTCACAGGTAATATTAAAGGAATCCTTGTAGAGCAGTCCCTCATCGTAGCACTTAGCGATAAATGCCAGAGCTTCCTTGTATCTCTCGGTAGCAGGGAAGAACTCGATGCTCTCCTCATCCTGGGATACGCACCAGGGATCCCACCAGCCGGACATATTAAACCCGAAATAGGGAAGGATAAACTCCACCGGGGAGATATCGCTGGAAGTGATCCAGGGAATCTCGTTATTCGGGTCGCCGTCCCCGTCCGCATCCTGCTCCTTGAAGGCCTTCAGCACTTCATAGAACTCATCGGCAGTGGTGGGCATGGACTTATTCACATTCTCCAGCCACTTGGTATTGATCCACACATGGGGTGTGTTGCCCACATTGGGCTTGCAGATCTCATAAGTGGAATAAATATGTCCGTCTCCGGAAGTGACTTCTGCCCAGGCATCCCTCTCATCAATGAGAGCCTTGTAATTGGGCATGTATTGGTCAATCAAGTCATCCAGGGCTATAAAAATGCCTTCCTGGCCATATTCATACAACTCATCTGGGCTTAGTCCGCTTTTGATAAACACATCCGGATAGTCACCGGAATTGATCTGTACGTTTCTCTTTTCCTCATTTTCTGTCAAGTTTGTGCTGGTGACGATTTTGAGCTTCACATTGGTCTTCTCCTCCATCACCTTATACACAGCAGTATCCTCAAATTTGAACTGGGAATCTCCGGTACATACATAGACCGTGATCTCAACCGGCTCCTCCAGAGGGAATGTGATGCTGCCTCCTTCGCTCTCCTGCCCGGATCCACCAGACGAGGCAGTTCCTGACTGGCTGTCCTGATCCGTCTTCCCCCCCGATTCGGATGGAGCGTCTGTCCCCTTGTTGTCGCCACAGCCTGCCAGCATGGATACCGCCATGGCAGCCACCATCATAAGTGCCGTCAGTTTCTTTCTCTTCATAGCATGTCCTCCTTGTCTTTTATGTGCCAGTCTGAAGAAACGTTGCCTTTCTGCATGTCCGGGAATATCTCCCTGTAGGAATCCAGCAGATACGTCTTGTATTCCTGAAGGGAAAACGGCGGATTGCCTGCCAGGTAATGATTCCATCCCCGGCCTGCGCCATACTCCCAGTGCATCCTGTATATTTTCTTTTCGCCCTGGCTGTAGGGTATATTCATAATGTGCTTCATTCCTTCCGGAACAAAGATTTCACCGCTGTCAATTTCCAATCCGGCTGTCAGTTCCTCAACTGAGTACACAAGCCGTATGGATCCTCCTGTGTCGTTCACCGCCACCATCTCCAGATGCCAGTCCTTTGGTTCCTTCATGGACAACAGCACCGACTGCTGCACCTGGCGGATATAATAGTAAGCCAGCTTTTTTCTGAAGTAGTAATCAACCACCGCGTCTGAAAACTGGGGCCAGCCGTCAATCAGATTCCACCAGATGATGCCTGTCCTGTCCGGCTGCCCGGTCCGGAAAAGTTCAATGAAAAACTTTTTTGCCTCCGCCTGGGAGATCTGACTGGCTGTGACGAAATCCTCCAGATTGTCCGGTATGACGCCGAACAGTTCCCTTATCTGGTCTGCCATGAGCCGGATGCGGTAATTGAAATTCCCGCTGTTGCCCAGTTCCATGCTGGAGGCATGCGCCATCCAGTAGTCATTGTCCTGCCAGGGCCAGCTATGCTCCGGCGGAAGAAACGCTTCTATGGATTCCCTGGCCGGGCACCCGTGATACCCGATCTCACTGGCAAAACTGCACAGGGAATTCCTGTAATAATCGGATTTATAATAATCCCTCGGCCCCCACAGATGATTCTCCGGAAGATATGCTTCCGGAACTCCTTCTGCCTCCCTGTCCACAAAGGGCGAACTGGGAAGGAAAGGTCTGACCGGATCTTCATATTCCACCACTGCAGGGAGCACCTCCCTGGTGATCCTGTTTCCCGATGGCCGCTTTTTGAAAGCGCTCATGTCGCATTCATTGTCCCCGGACCACAGAAGCAGGGACGGATGCTGCCTGAGCCTTCTGACCACGAACTGGGCTTCCTCCTCCATCACTTTGCAGAATGCATCGTCTATGGGATAGGTACCGCAGGCCATCATAAAATCCTGCCATATGAGGATGCCTTTCTCATCGCAGAAATCGTACAAAAGATCATCCTCATATACGCTGCCGCCCCAGCACCGTATGGCATTACACCCGGAATCCTCCAGCAGCTCCAGCACCCTGGGAAGCCGCTCCCGGTCACGGCTGTGCATGGCATCCACCGGCACAAAATTGGTTCCCAGGATAAAAACGGACCTTCCGTTCACCAGGAACCGGAACTTTCCGCCGAAGAACGGATCTGTCAGCGCCGTCCTCTCCAGGGACACCGTGCGGATGCCCGTCCTGGTATGCCAGGTATCCACCACATCGCCATTTCTGGTAAGTTCCACCTCCACCTCGTAGAGATCCTGGCTGCCCTGTCCTTTCGGCCACCAGAATTTTGCATGTTCCAGGGAAACATACAGCTTTCCTGCTGTATACCAGAGACGGTCACTTGCTGCAAAGGTACTGTCTCCACACGTTCCTGTAAGCCGGATCCTGTATTCCGACAGGTCATCCCCCCATACGTCTGCCTCATAGAACAATACCAGACTGGCCGTCTCTTCCTCCACATTAAGATCCGTGGTCATCAGATACACCTGCCGCAGGGATTCCCGTGGCACTTCTTCAATATATACCGGTCTCCAGATTCCGCCGGAGACCAGGCGCGGCATAATGTCCCAGCCGAACATGGACGCCGATTTCCGCAGCCGCAGGCTCTCATAGTCATACTTCAAGGCATTGTTGGCCGCCGACATTTTCCGTCCCCTGGCTGCAATACAGGCAGGAATAATATGAACCACCAGGTCGTTTTCCCCATCCTTCAGGTCTGACAGTACAAAGGTCTGGGTAATCAGCATATTCTCACACCTTCCCACCAGGCATCCGTTCAGAAAGATCTCTGCCACCGTATCCAGTCCCTCAAAGGTCAGCACCGGTGTTGTCTGGTATCGCCTGGTATCCATTCCCAGTCCTGTCTGTGCTGCCTGTCCTGTCCGGATCCCGGCTTCTGCTGTCTGGCCCTGCACCGGTCTGTGGTATTCGAACCTACGCCCGTAGAACATATGGAGCGATTCCAGCTTCTGCAGCTTCAGCGTGGTAAGGCCGAAGAACGGATCCCCTATATGCCCGGCCCTCTGTAGATCCAGTTCCAGGTTCCCTGGTACCCTGGCAGGCATGTAATCCGGCATGCCACAGATGGCATCATAAGTCACAGGATGTCCGCCGCTGGCCATGTATTCGCTATTTTGCTGGCAATATAGTACCCAGTCCCCATTCAGGGATGTCCTCTCCCAATCGTGAACCATCTTCTGCCCCCTCCGTTTCCTTTGAAACTGTTAACGAATGAATCTAAACCTCTTACTTAAGGCCTCCTATGCGAAGTTAATACCCAGCACTTCCTTATTGTGTCTGATGTGTACCGGCTTTATGCCTCATCCACAGCCATCCGTATGTCGGGAAGGCTGCCAGTAGCAGGCCTCCACCATGCGGCACAGCGCATGATAAATAGGAAGTGTCAGTTCCTGCACCAGATAGACCTCTGTCTCGGGTATCACAATGCAGATGTCGCAAAGCCCCTTCAGCACATTGTCCTCTCCCATGTATCTCCTGCCGCAGATCCCTATGGTCCGAAGCCCCATGGCCCGTGCCACTTTCACCGCGTTGCACACATTCCTTGAATTGCCGGAAGTGCTCAGTGCCAGCAGGATGTCCCCCTCCCTGGCGTATCCGTACACCTCCTGGGCAAAGACCATATCCGGCGCCACATCATTGGAATAAGCGCTGGCCAGTACCTGGCCTACACCCAGCGCCATGGCCGTCAAGGCAGGCTGTAATTTTGCGGAAAGTCCGTCCTGGGGGTACATTGCCTCCAGCTTTGCGGCAAACGCTCCCTCCAGAGGACGCATCCTGTCAAATTCCTTCATCAGCTCGCCCACAATGTGCTGGGCATCCGCGCCGCTGCCGCCGTTTCCACAGACCATCAGCTTTCCTCCCCTGTCAAAACAGGCTACCCACTCCTCATAGGCTTTCCAGATATCTTCCCTGCACACTGTAAGCTCCGGATATCTTTCCAGCAACTGCTGGAATATCTCTGTCTGCCCCATATTCTTCCTCCACCAGCGCAAGCGCTGCATAATCTCCAATCTGATCCCCCAGCATGGAAGGCTCCACCTTACAGACCGCCTTGGAAGCGGCAAGACTCTCCTTCTCAATCTCTTCCTTTGCACAGGGCCACAACAGATCCCTGTTCCTCTCAAACACGCTTCCGATGATGATGATTTCCGGGTTAAGGATGTCAATCAAGATAGACAGCCCCTTTCCCAGGTATCTCCCGCTCATGGCAAAGATATCCCTGGCCAGGGTGTCCCCCTCCTGCGCCGCCTTTGCCACTTGCCTTGCATCCAGGCTTTCCTGCTCCCCCAACTTCGGGAACATGCCTCTCTCCACCTGTTCCAGGACCTTCATCTGTGCAATCTGGCTGATACCGCCGCCGCTGCAATACCCTTCAAAGGATCCCATCTTCCCGAACCCTACCGGGCCGCATTCCGTTAGGCGTATATGCCCCACCTCACCTGCCATATCGTTGGTTCCATGGTACAACCTGCCGTCCAGGATCAGCCCTGCACCCAGCCCTGTCCCGAAAGTCAGGAATACCACATTGGAGTATCCCCTCCCGGCGCCGTACTTCCACTCTGCCAGGGCACAGGCATTGGCATCATTCTCCAGCACCACCGGAAGCCCAAATCTTCTTCCCAACATCTTGCAGATCGGTACATTCACCCAGCCGGGAAGGTTCGGCGGATTCAAGATCAGCCCTTCCCGCCTGTCCAGGGGACCGCCGCAGCTTATACCGATTCCCACAATCTCCTTCTGTGGTACACCGTATGCATCCATCATGTCCTGGATTGTCTGTATGAATCTATGGATCGCCTCATCAGGTCCCCCCATCCTGCGTGTCTCAAAGAGAACCTTTTTCATAAGAACCGGCCTGCTGTCTTTCCCACCCTGCTGTGCGCCGAGCAGAACCGCGCATTTTGTGCCGCCTATGTCTATCCCTATTATGTATCCCATCCATGCGCCCCACTCTCACTATGCGTTTCCTATAGTTTCTCTCTTATTTTCCAAGCGTTCCTTTATCCATGTTGTCCTGTTATCCTTCGTTGCATGTAGGATACCATCTTTTCCGTAATAAGTCAAGTATTATTACTATATTCGCCGCTATAGTTTAAAATATTGTCAAAAATCACTAATTTGTATGTCTGTTTTGAGCGTTTAACCTTTCATTTTTTGTAATTAATAAATAAATTTACCTAACTAAATCATTTTTTGATGTTCTGGGATCTCTCCTTGCATTTTGACCTGCCTTTGCGTACAATAGGGTACATGTATGATTTATGCCGCTGAAGCGGCATGACGTAAGTCTGAAAGAAAACGAATCCATAATGGATTGATCTGCCCTGGGAAAGGTGAGTCTCCCCTCCGGGCAGGAACGGAGGTTTACAGATGACTGAGATTATCGCAAGGCGTCAGTTCGCCCCGCTGTACATATGGCTGGATCTGGCCTTCCTGGCCGTATTCTGCGCTCTGCTGCTGTGGCAGAAAAAATATATGACCGTCCTGGTGGGATTTATCATGGGAATTGTCTACATGCTGGTGGATTACGGAATCTTCCATCTCCTGCTGCACACCCGGTCCATCTCCGAAGGGCACAGTCTGTTCTGGGTGCTCCTGTGGATGTCCATGAGTTATGGATTTACGAATTTTACCTGGATCTGGCTGTGGCTGGAAAGGGACACACACCTGCGGGAATGGTCGGTGCTGATTCTGGGATGGTGGTTCTGCTGTCCCTTTATCACCCGGACTTTTGCCGGGAACCAGGCGCCCATTGTAATCCAGCGTACCACCGGGGCCTATCATGGTTACATGGCAGTGATCCTCTTCGTGGGATACCTGGGAGTGATCCTATACAACCTGTCCCAGACAGACCGGAACCACCAGATCCCCATCCTAAGGCTTCTAGCCATCGGCATCCTGGTACAGTTCGGCTGGGAGGCCGGACTGCTGTTAGGCGGCATCCGCAGCGCCGGATTCGCCTCCGCCGGGGAGAAATTCCTCACCCTGGCAGTGAATTCCCTGTTGGAGACTAATCTGGGCATGCCCTATGTGTACGGTATCTACATCTGGTATTCCAGCCGTTTTACCGAAAAAATCTGTCCCCGGAAAGAGAAAATTTCCCTCCGGGAACGGATCATGGAGAGCAATGGGAACATCAGATAAAGGAATGGGAATCTTATCGAATCAGATAAAATGAAATACCCCTTCCACATAGAACACACCGTCTGCCACAGGCTTCTGGTCTTCCGTCTGGTCCAACGCATTGAGCCTTCCCCTGCGGATAAGCTCCTCCATCACGTGGGCGATCAGTTCCCCACAATAGACAGGGAGCCACTGGTTGATCTGTCCGTGCAGGCGTCTGGGCACAAAGCCTTCAAAGCTCCTGCGCACTGACAGGATCCAGTCCCCAAGGCGGTCATCTGTCCGGGCATCCTCCTCTCCATACAGGGCACAGAATTCTGTAAACTGTTCCCAGGTAAAGCAGGGGAAATTCAGCTTGTAGACATCTCCTTCCCTGCACAACAGGTTATTCTGCACCAGACATACCAGGTCTTCTTCCGAGAGCAGTTCCCCAGGCGCCACCCCATCCCTGCACTCCGGCAGGATCCTGCACCGGGCAAGTCTCTGAAGCCCCCCATTTACCCTGCCTTTTATGTGGTAATACTGATACAGGTGGCCTCCCCCTGCCTCATGGGCATTGCATCCATTGCAGTAGGCTTCTCCTGCCTCGCTTTGTGCCGGAACCTCCGGTATGATGAACCATCCGCAGCCCCCGTCCTTCCTGGGCGGAAGGTTCCCGCTGGCAAGCTACAGCCGGTGATCCTTCAGATCCTCAATTCTCTTCCTGAGCAGGAAGGGCACCAGGATGTGCCCCAGGCTGTCCATACCGCGTTCCCTGCCATAGAACCCCAGCTTCCGGTATGCCGGTGCCTGGGAGGCTTCCTGCTTTTCTGCCATATTCTGGCCCATTCCCTGCGGTGCCTTCCCTGCCTCTCCCTCCCATAGAAGATTTTCATAATAGTCCGCCATTTTTTTCACCATATCTTCCGGCACAGCCTCTGTGGCCGCCCGGTCCTTCAACCGGAAAATGATGAAATCCGTGGCATATTTGTTGCCGATTCTGCGGATGGCATCCCCATATTCCAGTTCCGGCAGCGCATCCTCAATATACAGGGCGGGAATGCCGGTGCGCAGGCTGATCTCCTCCACAGTAAGGGGCTTCTCGTAAGCCGCCTGGCAGATCGCCCTGGCAACCTGGCTGTGCAGGTACCGGTTCGTATCCAGGGTGCCGTTGCACCCATAGGTATTCCAATTGATTCGCTGATATACTTTGTCCATCTGATTCGCTTCTATCCTTTCCTTGATCCTGCTGCGTCCTACGTTCAGGCGCCATTTCACCGTGGCTTCGGACAGGATATATTTTTGTGCCAGTTGTCTTACAGACAATTCTCCGATATAATAATCCACAAAAATATCCCTATACCCGGAAGAAAGCGTATGAAGATACCGGAATACCGGCTCATATTCCTCCTCAACCGACTCCTCGTCAATCTGCCAGCAGGGAACCTCCATCTCGGACAGTTCCTGTCTGGACAGGATGGACTGCCGCCTGCTTCTGGCAGCCAGGAAACGCGCATAGCGGTTATGGGCAATCCGCCACACCCAGGCTTCCAGGGAACCTATGTCATATTTGCCTATGCCGTCCAGGACGTACAGCAGAATCTCACCTGCCAGATCCTCCGCATCGTGCCAGTTGTCCAGCCTGTGGTGACAAAAACGGTAAAGCGGTTCGATAAAAGGAATAATCTCTTTTGCATCCATATGCTTTCTTCCCTTCCATTCCATCAAGTGGATTGCTGGTAACGATGGATCCATATCGCCCTGCCTATCCACTACATTTGTATGGTGTGATGCATCTGTGTGCCAGCAGTCCTGCACTGCTTACCTCGCCACAGATACACCGGCACATTCTCTGTAGATATGATAATCGCGATTACACCATATAAGTGTCTGCGAACGGAGGCCGGATAGGGGAGAGGACAAAATTTTAAGAAAAAATTAATATAACTTGAATCGTTCCACAATTTTCCGGCCCACTTTGTACAGGGGACCTTCCAACTGCTTTCTGGCATGTTTCAGTTCCTGGCGGATCTCAATGTGCTGTGGGCAGTGCTGTTCGCATTTTCCGCACTCCACACAGTTTCCGGCGGCCGAGGATGTCCTGCGCATGGCCGTACACATAAAATATTCCATGAGAGCCGCCCTTTTCCCTTCGCTGTAGCGGCGGTTGTACGCCGCAAAGGTTCCCGGAATATCCACACCTCTGGGACAGGGCATACAATAACCGCAGCCGGTACAGCCCACCTTCATCCTGGCATTGATGGCCTGCACCACCGCCCGCAGCATGGCTTCCTCCCCGGGGCCCAGTTCCCCGGCGGACGCCTCCGAAGCAGTCTGCACGTTCTCTTCCACCATTTCCATGGAATTCATGCCGGACAGCACACAGGTCACTTCCGGCTGGTTCCAGAGCCAGCGCAGGGCCCATCCAGCCGGGGTATGCTTCGTGGGATAGTCTGCAAACAGCTTCTCCGCTTCCTTTGGCAGGTGGTTCACCAGCTTCCCGCCCCGCAGGGGTTCCATGATAACAACGGGAAGCCCTTTTTTATGGGCGTACTGAAGACCTTTTCGCCCGGCCTGGGAATGCTCGTCCATATAATTATACTGGATCTGGCAGAAATCCCAGTCGTAGGCATCTACCAACTGCATAAACATCTCAGAATTCCCGTGGTAAGAAAATCCCACCTGGCGGATCTGACCGCTTTTCTTCTTCTCTTCCAGCCAGTCCAGAATCCCTAATGCGGTCAGCCTCTCCCAGGTCTTCACATCTGTCAGCATATGCATGAGATAATAATCCACATAGTCTGTCCGCAGGCGCTTACACTGCTCTGCAAAGTATTTCTCCATGCTGTCCGAAGACTTGATCAGATAGTGGGGAAGCTTGGTGGCAATCTTCACCTGTGTGCGGATCTGGTTGCGCTCCAATATCTCTCCCAGGGCCGCCTCGCTGCCAGGATACACATAGGCTGTGTCATAGTAATTGACACCATTTTGAAAGGCTGCCAGGATCTCCTGTTCCGCCTTGTCCATATCCACCTTTCCCCCTGCCCTGGAAAACCGCATACAGCCATAGCCCAGGATGGAAAGTTCATTGCCGTATCTGTCTGTTCTGTATTGCATTTCATGTCCTCCCATTTTATGGTACCATTCCAGCGATCTGTAATCCCTGCTTTCCCTATTATAGGCCTGTGGACAGCCAAACACAAGCCAAACTACACGGAGCTGACAAGGTCCCCCAACTGGCCTGGTAAAAAAACATTATTCTGGCACTTTTTCTCAAGCCACTTTTTTCATACACTTAAAAAAAGAAAAAACGGGGATACTCATTGCAGTATCCCAAGTGTCCCAGGAGGAAACTTATGAAAAAAGAAAATGTTACACCGGAGACCACAAAGACCCAGGCCGGATCCAGAACTGTCCGGAAGAAAAGCCCTGCCTTGCTCGTCATAGGAGCCGGGCTGCTCATAGTGGGCATCCTCACAGCCCTCTACACGTACCGTTCCAGTTACCAGGCGTCCCTGCTTACCAGTCAGGCTCTGACTGAGGTAAAAGAGCAGATCAAGGCCATAGATGCCGGTACTGCCAGTGGCGACCTGGATGCCCTGCATGCACAAAAGAGCCAGCTTTCTTCCCAGAAGCTGGCCCAGGAACGTCCATATTCCTATTCCTTGATCCTGTTGTTCTTCGCCGTACTGCTCACCCTGAAAGGCCTCTACAATGTCCTGGTGGGTTCTTACCAGGCTTCCCGGGCAGATATCCAGCGTCTGGCCCAGGCAGGACTGTTGGCGGCACTGTGCTACATCGGTTTTACTTTTCTGAAAATTGATATACCTGTAGGGCCGGACAAAACGGCATTCCACTTTGGCAATGTCTTCTGTGTGCTGGCCGCCCTGCTCATCGGCGGCTACTGGGGCGGACTGGCCGGTGCAGTGGGCATGACCATCGCCGACCTGACCACGTCCTATGTGACCAGCGCCCCCAAGACTTTTTTACTGAAGCTCTGCATCGGACTGATTGTAGGCCTGGTGGCCCACAGGATCTGCAGGCTGGACCGGGACCATTCCAGGAAGTATGTCATCGGCACCACTGTACTGTCCTGTTTCTGTGGCATGTTATTCAATGTGATTGCAGATCCCCTGGTGGGATATTTCTACAAGATGTACCTGCTGGGCCTGCCTCAGGATCTGGCATCCACCCTGGCCAAATGGAGCAGTCTTACTACCAGTGTCAATGCCGTCATCGCCGTAGCCGTGGCTTCCCTGCTGTATCTGGCATTGCGTCCTGCCTTAAAAAAAGCGGGACTGTTTGTAACCATATCCCAGAAAAAGGAGGATGGCCAGATATAGGCCGTCCTCCTTTTCCACATAGGAAATCCCTGTCTTTCCTGCTGCCCTGTCTTTTCCTTGTCATCTGCATAGTTTCCCAGACATCCAGACATGGCACTTTAAGTGGCCCAAACTCTCCTCACGCTTATTATCCCAATGCCGCATTTTTTACCAACAGTTACCTGTCCCGGAATTTTATGACAATCCCACCCATGGAGCACTCCACTGTGATATCCTTATCTGCCCCATTGTCGATGTGCTGTTCCTGTCCCAGGCCGCTGAAGCTCATCCCCCCCAGTTCCACACTGCCCATGGCACTTTCCACCTGGTAATTGTATTCCTTCTGGGAGCCAGACAAGGTCATATCCACACTGCCCATGGAACATACCACATCGGCAGAATGTCCGATCTGTCCTTTTGCTGCCAGGCTGCCCATACCGATCTCTGCTTCCAGGATATGGGCACTCATGGAATCCAGCTCGATATCGCCCATACCCACAGTGGTCCTCAGTTCTTCCGAGAGGATCTTCTCCACAATGATCTGTCCGGCACCCACTTCCAGTTGCGTCTCCTGTGCCTTTATTTCCTGTAGTTTCATGACCCCTGCGCCCAGCTCAATGTCCACGCTGTCAAATGTATAACCCTGGGGGATATAGAGGATGATGGTGCCATTTTTGGTATCATCCCAGTGCTTTACATTGTTCACCGATTTGATATATAATGTGCTTTCTTTCACATACCCCTGAAGCTTCCCGATCTTCCTGGCCTCCAGATAGAAAGAATCATCCCCTGAATACCTGGTTTCCAGCCTGCAGCCCCCCACATCCATATCCAGGTCTGTAAAACCGTTGCCAAGGCTGTATTTTTCCACATTTCCCTTTAAGATGTCATACCCGCTTTCAAATATGGTGGAGTCATGGATATCAAAACCATCTGACCAGTCATCCGCAATATCCGAGATCCCATCTGACCAGTCGTCTGCCACATCGCCGATCCAGTCCCCGAACCAGTTAAATCCCCACGGAAATCCCCATTTTCCCACATTGAGATGTATTTTCCCTCCTGTGGCAGCTTCCACCACATCCATTATGCTGGTCCTTCCCCGCACCGCACCTGCCACAGCCGCCAGGATAAATCCTGCCAATAGCATCACAAGGGCCGTGATGCCACATCCTTTCATGAATTTTTTCATATGCTCCCCTCCTCTACTTTGCTATCTTTTTCTCTGATTTCTTCCGGAACAGACCAGCTACCCATTTGCAGATAGCAGGAGTTGCAATGCCGCCCAGGGCCACGGTAGCCATCAGAAACAGGATTCCCAGTCCTCCACAGATCAGTCCCCCTCCCATAAGGGCTACGCCCACCAGGGGATCCCAGGCAATGCACATGCATCCCACCACGATCAGTACAAACATTAGTACAAACAGCACCAGGGATGTACTCCCCAGCCCCAGGATCATGCTGAACCAACCTGCTATAATCCCAATCAATGCCCCTGCAAGTCCTAGCGCCACGCCGATCAGCGCCGGAGATGCACAGACAAGCAATACCCCAATCAGTACAATAAGCCATACTGGCATCTCTGTTTTCCCTTTGGATACGGAAGTAACTACTGTACTGCCTCTTCCCTGGGCGCCAGTATCCCCTTCATATTCTGTCAGTGCCCTGTCGGAAGCTTTGGCCCGTCTGCCCCAGGCACCATTCTCCCCGTTCCCCAGCAGATCCCGCTTGATATTCTCCGCCACACGGGCCGGATTCCCCAAGGCTTCAATTACCTCCTGCTCGTTCTCAGCTCCTGCATCATCAAAGTAGTCATTGTAATACTGCATTGCCTCCTCCCTCTCTGTGGAGGAAATGCTCTGAAGCAGACTTTCCAGTTGGTTCATAAAATCTGTCCTATTCATATCCTACTCCCTCGCGCCCTGCGCCATCCTTTCCCTCTTTCATCCTGTCTGTCATTCCTTGATCCGCCCCGGCCGGCCGGACTTCCTCCGGGATGCCCGCCTGCTCCTCATCCGCCCCGGCCGTCCGGATTTCCTCCGGGCCGCCTGTCAGGTCCACCCGTCCCTCGAACAATCCGGTTATTTTGTCAGAGTACTGCCGCCATTCACTCTCATAGAGCCGTAACTGCGCCCATCCTCTGCTGGTCACCTTGTAATAGCGCCGGTTCCTGCCTGCACATTCCATGTCATAGACTTCCAGGCATTCGTCCTTCTGTAGCCTCCGCAACACCGGATACAGGGTGGACTCCGACAGTTCAATCACCTGCCGCACCTCCTGGGTAATCTTGTACCCATAGGTTCCCTCCACATCCTTGGAGACCACGGCTAGGACGATGGCATCCAGGAGGGCCGCTCCTGTGTTAAAAACCATCCCACCACTCCTCTCCTTCCAAGATATTATATGTCTCTATAATATTATATGATGTATAATATTGCTTGTTGAACATACTATACATCATATAATATTACATGTCAACTCAGAAATCAGAAAGAGTTTCTAAAGAAAAACAAAAGGACCGCACCTATGGGAATCCCTGCGGGTGCTTCCCGGTGGCATATCCCGGTCAAAACACTGCACATTTCTTCCCATGGGCAACGGCCCGCTGCTGTGTGGCACAGACCTTTCTTCCCACAGCATTTTTCTTCACATCTGACATACTTCCATAAGATATGGTTTATTTTATAGATTTGCAGCCTCCTCGAGCTGTCCCTCTTCCAGGCTGATCCCCTCCAGACACATGTTTTGCATCTCCCGCCTCTGCTGTCTCATGCTGTTTTTGTGGATTACCACTCCTGTGATCAGCAGCGCACCACCACATACCTCCCCCGCCATTTTCCCCATGGACAGCATCACCAGACTTCCCAGTCCAAACAGGAAAAATGTGATCCGGGTCCGTCTGGTATGCGGTTTTATCACGAAAACCAGGGAATTCACCAGATACAGGGTACACAGCAGCGCCAGAAGGTACGTCTGTAAAGGCACCAGCCCCAGCATCACCCCGAAAGATGTAGCAATGGCCTTACCTCCTTTCCCATGGTGAAACAGGGAATAGGCATGGCCGAATACCGGGGCTGCCATCACCAGGGGAAACAGGCTGCCTGTGGCCAGTCCCATCCGGATGGCAAGGTGAATGGGTATGGCGCCTTTCAGAATATCTCCTATGAGACATAGGGCGCCAATGGGTGCTCCTGCGAATTTCATGGCATTGGCAGTGCCCGGATTATGGTCATTGCTAAGGCCCACCACATCCACCTTCTTCAGTACTCTGGGCAGGAAGCTGCCAAACAATACACTTCCAGACAGCAGACCGAACGTAATCATAAATAATTGTTCTTGCAACATCCTTCTGTCTCCTTTCTCTACAGGTACCTTTTAGGACAAGTCATCCCCCTGGGAAGCCGCATGATGCCGGCTCACAATAAAAGCATAGATCTTCCTGGCAGCATCCGGTTTGCCATATCGCCTCTGGCACAGACGCATCTGTTCCCTGGCTGACTCGTCTGCCAGCAGACCAAGTCCCTTCCGCACGATCTCCCTCTCGTCCTTATCCGCCAGGGACATCCCCCTGGCTGCAAAAAAAGCGGCATTCCGATCCTCACATCCCGGAATGGGATTCGTGTGAACCAGCGGGATTCCTGCTGCCACCGCCTCGGTGGAAGTCAGTCCTCCCGGCTTCGTAAACAACACATCCGCCGCTGCCATATACTCCTGGGCACGTTCTGTAAAATCAAGGACCCTGACCCTGTCCACACAGGCGTAGGTCTCCCGGAGACTGCTCTTCAGCTTCTCATTGGTCCCACCCATCACGTAAAGCAATGTATCCTCCCCGGTTCCTTCTGCCAGCCTGGCCACCAGGCTCTCCACACGTCCAAAGCCCATACTGCCAGTCATAACCAGGATGCATTTCTGATCTGCTTTGATCCCCAGCTTCTCCCGGCACTGCTGCCTGGATGGCATATCCATATATTTCTCCGATACCGGTATGCCCAGGGGAACCAGCTTCTGTCTGGGAATCCCGCGACCGGCAAATTCCTCCAGCAGGTCCTCATGGGGAATGAAGAAATAATCCATCTCTGTCTCCTCTGTAAAGGGGATACAGGTATAGTCTGTGGCTATAAAATAGGAGGCTATCTGCAGATGGTGCTTGCGTCTCATATAGGTGACTGCCTCCGCCGGAAACAGATGCGGCATCACAATAGTGTCGTATGCATTTTCTGTAATATACCGGTACAGTCTGTCCGCATACAGGGCATTGGCATAATACACCGGGCTTTTATGCCGGGAAGATGTGATGGCACATCCCGCCTTATAGGCACCGGCAAAAACCTTCCTGGCCCGCACGGTGCTCCAGATATACAGGTTCCGCCCATAGCGCGCTGCGTGCCCTGAAGCAAAGTCCAGGGCATCAGCCAGGGTGGCACAGATGCCATGGTTGTCAAACTGCTCCTTTACCGCCCTGGCTGCAGAATTATGTCCTTCCCCGGTTCCAGTGGATAATATCAGTACCTTCATATGATTAATGCTCCATTTTCCAATAAAATGCGCTGTAAGCCGGCAGCACGGAACCACCGCCAAAGTCATGGGTCTTTCCGGTAATCAGATCCACCGCCATGCCACATCCCGCATCAAAATGTGCTGTATAATCCTCCCCGTCTGCATTGACAGCCACCAGCACCCTCTCGTGCTCTGACCTGCGCTCGAAGATACATTGCTTATTTGTAAGCACCACGGATCTAAACGCCCCATAGTTCAATGCCTCCGACCGCTTCTTGGCCTGGGACAGCGCGGCTACCCAGTCTGTCAGCGCATTCCACACAGGTGCTTCAAAGCAGGGACGCAGGGCTGGATCCCCCTGGGACTTCTGTGCCTTCTCCCCCCACTCGCTTCCATAATAGACACAGGGAATTCCCGGCATACCAAAGGCAATGGCATAGATCAGGGGCAGGTGTTTCTCATTGGTAAGAATACTGGCCACCCTGGTCACATCGTGATTATCCACAAAAGACAGGAGATGCTTTCCCTTGTACAGGGTCCAGTTCTCCGGGCCGAACTGCCGCATCAAGGAATGGTTCACCTCAAACAGGTTCATGCTGTTGAAGCTGCTGTACAGTCCCTTGTAGCACTCATAATTGGTAGCAGCATGCAACATGCTGTCGTTCATCAGCCGGTTATAATCGCCGTGAAGCATTTCCCCCACCAGGAAGAATTCTTCCTTCAATCCATCTGTAAACTGCCGCAGCCGGCGCACAAAGCCTTCCTCCAGACTGTATGCCACATCCAGCCGCAGTCCGTCTATGCCAAATTCCTCCACCCAGAACTTCACACTGTCCAGCAGGTAACGGATCACATCCTCATTGTGCAGGTTCAGCTTCACCAGGTCGTAATTGCCCTCCCATCCCTCATACCACAATCCGTCATTGTAATGGGAATTCCCGCCAAAATCAATTCTGTGGAACCAACCCACATAGGGGGAAGCTTCCCTGTTCTTCACCACATCCTGAAAAGGCCCAAATCCCCTGCCCACATGGTTGAACACACCGTCCAGTACCACCCGGATACCCTTTTCATGAAGCGCATCACACACCTGTCTGAAATCTTCATTGGTTCCCAGACGCACATCCACTTTCCTGTAATCCCTGGTATTGTATCCATGGGTGTCCGATTCAAATAAGGGAGAAAAATATATGGCATTTACCCCCAGCTTTTCCATATGAGGAATCCACTCCTCCACTTTTCTGATCCTGTGCTCCAGCTTCCCATCATTTTCAAAGGGTGCGCCACAAAACCCCAGAGGATAAATCTGATAAAATACACTTTCATATGCCCACATTTTGATACCTGCCTCTCTTTCCGCCGTTTCTCCGGCTATGTTCCCGGTACTTCCCGACCCGTCTTCCACGGATACTACCTTGGGATGATTGCCCCTGGATCGTGCTGCCCTCCAACGGGCGCAGGGTTCTGCCGCCATCTGCCATTGACTGATCCAGTACCATTCTGAGACCTAAAATGCCTGCCCTGTGGATAACTTCGATACCTCTGTCGTTTTTTCCGGGAAAAGTGAAAAAGAAATCCACCAAATCCACAGAGTTATCCACATGTACACATGTGTCATTTTTTCATGTCTCTATGTCATTTCCACTTTCACATTCCTTGTCATGGCACGTTGCGGCATACTCTTTCCATTACTATTTATACAACAAATTCCTTTAGATAGCAAGCTCTATCTCCTACAGCCACTGATCCCAGAAGCGCTCCACCCGCCTGGAAACGGTGTCTATTCCGACTTCCAGGAAAGATTCCCATTCCCTTGGAAACAGCCGCCTATAGGGTATCTGCAAAAATCTCTGGTCCAGAAGGGCAATGATTCCGGTGTCCTCCACTGTGCGAATCACACGCCCTGCCGCCTGGAGTACCTTGTTCATGCCAGGGTAACGGTAGGCATAGTCAAAACCATCCTCGCCATAGCCTTCAAAATACTGACGCAAGATCTCCCGTTCATTACAGATATAGGGCAACCCTGTGCCTACGATGATGGCACCGATCAGACTGTCGTTCTTAAGGTCTATCCCTTCGCCGAATATCCCGCCCAGCACGCAGAACCCTATGAGAAAATGTTCCTCCTCCCCTGCGCGGAAATGTTCCAGGAAAGCCTCCCGCTCTTCCTCCCCCATGGATTCCCCCTGCAGGAGACAGATTCTGTCTTCTGCGTCAAAACACTGCATATACTTGTCATATATGATGCGCAAAAAAGCATAGGAAGGGAAAAATACCATATAGTTCCCATGCCGCATCCTCACAATCTCATCAATATATCTGGCAATATTGTAGTATTCTTCCTCCGAACGCCTGGTATACCTGGTGGTCACATCATTGGCAATCAAAAGCTCCCTTCTCTTGGTGTTGAATACAGACCTGGCATATATCTCATAATCTTCTTCCCCTCCCCCTAACAGCTTCTTATAATACTGAATCGGTAAAAAGGTAGCCGAGAACAGAATGCTGCTGCGTCCCCGCTGCATACAGACCTTCAGGTTCTCCCTGGGATTCACACAGAAGAGTTTCAGCATAAATCTGCCATCCTCATCAAGCTGGGTGTATTTCACATAGTTTTCATCCAGCAGCTCATACATCTCCAGAAAGTGTTTCACATCGTAATAAAAGTCCAGCAGCAGATCTCTTACCTGTTTCGCTGTCTCCTCCTGCTCTTCCAGATAATCTCCCAAAGTAGACTGGAGCCGCATCAGGTTCTGCACAAAGCCATCAATATCCTCCACAAGCCGGTAATCCTCACACTCCCGTTTCAATGCCAGCATCTCCCGGTTACACTTCTCCAGATAATACACCAGTTTTTCCCCATATCCTCCCTTGACCAGCACGCTCCTGCCTTCCCCGGTCTTTTCCACGGTACTGGTCTGGTCAATATCTATCCCATACCTATCCTCTGTGTCACTTTTTTCTGACATATATGTCATATTTCCCACCATACTCAAGGTAATCTGACCTGCTATTTTAGGCTTTTTCTTCCTTTTTGCCAGTTGTGACAACATTGTCTGTTTTATCTCTTTGCGGATCTCCAGAAAACTTTCTTTCCAAAGGACAGCGCTATACATCTCCCGTCCACGCTCAAGCAAATTATGAGCCTCATCTATGAGAAAAAGATAATCCCCATTTACTCCCTCCCCGAAAAAGCGCTTGAGATACACATGTGGATCAAACAAATAATTATAGTCTCCGATAACCACATCAGCAAACAGGCTCATGTCCAGGCACAGTTCAAACGGACACACTTGATGTTTCAAGGCGTATATTTCTATCTGCTCCCGGCTAAAGCTCTGGGTAGCTGTCAGCAGGTCATACATGGCATCATTGATCCTGTCATAGTGTCCCCTGGCATAGGGACAATATTCCGGATTGCATTCTGTTTCCTCCATGAAACAGATCTTTTCCCTGGCAGTGAGAATCACGCTTTTCAGACACAATCCCCTGTCCCGCAAAAGGGCCAGGGTGTCCTCTGCCACTGTCCTGGTGATGGTCTTGGCTGTCAGATAGAACAGTTTGTTCCCCATGTCCTTTCCCATGGCCTGAATGGCAGGGTAAAGGGTGGATATGGTCTTTCCTACCCCTGTAGGCGCTTCCAGGAATAACTTCCTGCCATGGTAGATCGTCCTGTACACACTGACTACCAGCTCCCTCTGTCCCTCCCTGTATGGAAAAGGAAATGCCAGCCCCGCTATGGACGCCTGTCTTCTCTTGCGCCATTGCCAGGACTCCTCTGCAAAACGGCGGTATCCCGCCAGAAGTCCCTGGAACCATTCCTCCAGCTCCTGGAAGGAATACTCCTCATGGAAGTACCGCAGCTCCTCCGTGGGAATATGGCAGTAGGTGATCCGGACCTGTACCTGGACAAGTTCTTCCTGCAAACATAGCATGTAGGCATAACACTTGGCCTGAGCCAGGTGCAGGCAAGACGGCTCCCGGATCCACGCCAGTTCCCGGTAAGTCCCCTTGATCTCATCTATGACCACCTGTCCTTCCTTACGGAGAATACCATCTGCACGCCCCTCCACCACAAGATGGTACTCTTGTGTCATGCAGGTATACTGTAGTGGAACTTCTGCCTGGTATTCGGCGCCCATACGGCGCTGGATCATACGGTGGATCCTGCCGCCCTCCTGCATGGCATTGTCTGGTGCCGTATGCCTGCGGTTGTCAATATCTCCATGGCGCAGGATGAATTCCACCAGATTGCGCACAGAGACCCGCACTTCCCCAAGGGACTGCTTCCTGGAACCTAAGTCCTCCGTCTCTGTCACATCCATCCTGGCAGGGATTATATGTCCCTTTTTCCGTTCTGCTTCCTTTTCCTTCTCCGCAAAGGTCTGCATGGTATGCATCCTGCCAATTCTCATGGTTATACCCCGTGTGCTCAATCAAAGACCCCGCTGCGAAGCAAAGCGTGCTAAAGCACGCGGGTATCAAACTTGCAGCGCTGCAGAGCAGCGGGGTCTTTGGTCTTCGCTTCGCTTCGGTCGGTGCTGATCATGCGCCACCAGCGCTACGCATCCCTCGCGGCAGTCGCCAAATGTCTGCAAGCAGCCACTTGACTCGTTGCTCGCGGGAATAAGGCATATTGGCACATCCATGTGTGCATATGCCAGTCCATATTGAAGTGTTTCCTTTCCGGGATTTCCCGCTCTTTCATTCCGGAATCAGAAAACTCCCCATATAAGATAGTACACTATCTTACATGGGGAGTCAATTTTTTACTGTTCACAGCTAAGCCACTCACAGCAATGTGATGTACACAAAACAACCAAAGAACGCTCATTTTAGCGCGTGCAGTCTCAAGTTTGTCACGCAGAGAACGCGTGATAACACCTCACAGTAATACCGAATGAACAGTAACTTCCATTTTCTCTTCTATAGTCATAACAGCATTTCCACATATGAACCCAAAAGGTATCTCCTAAGAAGCAATGGCGTGCTGGCTCAATAATTCTTCCAGTTGTGCATTATACCCATCATAGGACACCTTCAGAGGTTTTGTAAAATCCAGTCCGTAAACCCCTAAGAATGATTTTGCATCTATCACATATCTGTTATAGAATATATCAATTTCAAAATCACACTTAGAAGTCACATTTACAAAATGCTGGACTTCACCTGGAGTCAAACGAATTGTCTTTACCATTTTCAGCCTTCCTTTCTGCATACTCAAAACCGCGTTTTGTCTGTACTATAGTTTACCATTATATTCAAAATATACAAAATGTAAAGCGTTTTCCGCGCACGATTTTTCCCGGGAATTTCATATAAAATTCATTTAATTTTGCAGATTGCTCACGGTTTCTTTTCTCAAGAAAGTTCTATTGTAACTATTGCACATCCTCTGCTTTATCACATTACAACAAAAATTAATATTTTTGTTGCATTTATTGGAATTCTGTCATATATTCTTGGAACCTGAGCGGCAGCATATTCCTCTGAAGCTTCCAATTGTATCTTTCCTTAATGGCGATTGTCTTAACAAAATGCCGGAACAATTCCTGATAAAGCCCTTCCTCCCCGGACCAGACTGGCTGTGGCTGATCTGTCTCCTCCCCATGAAACAGGTACCAGGCCTTTCCCGCCGGATGGATCCCGAACAGATTCCTCTGGTCATCATATATAACAAAATTCTCAATAGAAAACCGATCTGCAAAATGAGGCATCAAAAAAGCCAGGGCATTGACTTTGGGTCCCACCCTGGAATAAAGCACCCCGTTCTCCAGTTCCTCAAACCGCAGAAACTCTATGAGATGGCCCACCTCCCTGTTGGCATATCTGGCCAGCGCAAAAGCCTTGTGTACATAATCGTCCGCCAGGTTGTCGAACAGATGAACCCTGCTGCGTCCTACAGGCCTTTGGCCCAGTCCCTCCACAATGGTCCGGAAAACTGCCTGGGCCTTCTCAGTATCCTCTGTGGCCAGCGCCAGGCAGACCGTATGATAATCCTTCTCCCCGAACCGGCGCACCAATGTCCTGATCACCTTCTTTGCCTTCTCCTCATCTGCCACCACAGACACATCTGTGGCAAAGAGCAACGGGTCCTCTGTAAGGCTTAATTGCGTGTCCTGCAAGTCGCGCTTCTCCTCATAGGCCAGATAGACAGCCGTAAATATACTTTCCAGAGTGTCCTCACACCGATAGACAATCATATGCCTGTTCCCTCTTTTCTTCCACTCCTGGTCTCCTGCTTTTCCTTCTGTTTCTCTTTGTTTCTGCTTCTCTTTGTTTCTGCTTTCCTTCTTGCTTCTGCTTTGGCTTTTCTTCTGCTTCCCCTTTGTTTCTGCTTTCCTTCTTGCTTCTGCTTTGGCTTTCCTTCTGTTACCCCTTTGTTTCTGCTTCCCCTTCCGGTGCGCAGGTTTCCCGGTATACCACGGCACTGTCCCTGCCCATAAGAAAATGTCTCTGTCTTATATGCTTCCCACTGCGTTCTGGTATATTTCCACTTCCTTTAAGGGACGGGAGAAGCTGCCGTCATCAAACAGACTCATCTGGCGGTATGTCATCCCGTCACTGCCAAACTGTATCCTCTCTTTCTCATCCGTCAGGTTTCTCACAATGTAATCTTCTTCCAGCTTCACCGGATACATCATCCGGCCATTACAGGTAAGGAAGTAAATGGCCCGTTTTAGCACCACCCCAATCTTCTTCAGGTCCGTAAATGTCAGACTCGTGGTTCTTCTGGCGGCTACAATCCGCTGGGCGCTCTTGACTCCCACCCCTGGCACACGAAGCAACTGTCCCAAAGGCGCACGGTTGACCTCCACTGGAAACTGTTCCAGATGTCGCACTGCCCAGTCCTCCTTTGGGTCCAGCATCACATTGAAATAAGGGCGCTTCTCATCCAGGAGTTCTGATGCCCGGAACCCATAGAACCGCAACAACCAGTCCGCCTGATACAGTCTGTGCTCACGGAGAAGTGGTGGGCCCCCCGGCAAGGCAGGCAGGGCGCTGTCCTTGGTCACATTCACAAAAGCAGAATAAAATACCCGCTTCAGCGAGAACTTCTGGTAGAGGCTCTCTGCCACATTGAGGATCTGATAATCGTTCTCCGGCGTGGCCCCTATGATCATCTGGGTAGACTGGCCACCTCCCACAAACCTGGGAGCACTGCGATATAAAGTGAGTTCATTCTTGTTCTGGGTGATGCCGTTCTGGATCTGGCGCATAGGTGTCAGGATATTCTTCCGATGTTTATTGGGTGCCAGGGTGCGCAGCCCTTCTGCCGTGGGCAGCTCCAGATTGACGCTCATCCGGTCTGCCAGATACCCTGTCATCCGGATCAGTTCCCAGTCAGCCCCCGGTATGGTCTTCACATGCACATACCCGTTAAACCTGTACCGATTGCGCAGCAGCCAGATGGTCCTGTAGATCATCTCCATGGTAAAGGAAGGAGAACGGATGATACCGGAACTGAGAAACAGCCCTTCAATATAATTCCTCCTGTAAAACTCCATAGTCAGCGTGCAGATCTCCTCCGGAGTAAAAGTGGCCCTGGGCACATCATTGGAGCAGCGGTTGAGACAATATTTGCAATCGTAGATGCATTCATTGGTCAGCAGGATCTTCAGCAGCGAGATACAGCGGCCATCGCTGCTGAAGCTATGGCAGATGCCCGCTGCTACGCAGTTGCCGATCCCCTGGCCATTCCCCTTCCGGTCCACACCGCTGGAAGTGCAAGCAACGTCATACTTCGCCGCATCTGTCAAGATCCCCAGTTTGTCCATCAAGGACATCTCCTGTCCCGTTTCCAGATATTCCATGTCTTCCCTCCCGCTGCCTTCCTTCTGGTTCCATGCGCTTTTATGCCTTTCCCAAAACAGCACCACAGCCTTTCCCTCTTGTCCAGGATTACACCATTTCCATCCAGGCGCAAAATCAGAACGTCTGTTCTATAATAGGATAGCACATACGTTCTGATTTTGCAAGGCCTTTTTTCATTCTTCCAGATTGCCCTGGATTTATTGGTTACTGTTCACTCCGTTCACAGCAACATATGTACACAAAACGCCAAATGCAGGCGTTTTGGCACACGACAGTCTCGGGTTTTTCACGCAAAAGACGCGTGAAAACACCTCGCGGTGGCACCTGTGAACAGTAACATTTATTGTTCTTTTTCACGGCTACGCCGCCCACAGCAACATGATGCGCTCAAAACGAGTAAAGAACGCTTAATTTGGTGCACACAGTCTCGGGTTTGTCATGCGTTCTTTGCGTGACAAACACCTAACGGCAATACCCAGTGAACAGTAGCGGTTTATTTTCCCTTAACTTCCACTTCAAATTCCACACATCCCATATAACCTGGTGCCACTTCATACTCGTTAAAACAGATCACCACATTTCCATCCTCATTCACATAAAAATCCTGGTCCTCTGCAATGGCCTGGAAATTCCACCCAGGCACATCCTCATAATCCACCCAGTAGCACAGGCTGTCATCTTCCTTCATCCTCTGGCGCATCTGCTCCTTCACGGACTGGCTCACCACTTCCACATAATCCGTCCCAAAGAAATCTGCCAACGTGGCACGTTTCGCCGTTGTCTTATCTATGGTGTAATGCCTATGTTGCTCATTGCCACTGCCAGCTCCCTGATACATCATCAGATCCAGTGAAAACCACTTTTCGTTGTCCACCAGCACTGTGCTTTCCACAAGCAGATCCTGGTATCCATCCTTGAATTCCTCCATGGTGGCCTTGAATTCCTCTATCAGTTCATCTGTCACCTTCTGAATATCCAGATTAATTTCCTCCGCTGTCTTCTGGGCCTGCTCCAAGGTCTCCTGGGACACATCGCCCTTTCTTTCTAATTCCTCCTGGATCTTCACCTCCGGCACCTCCACATCCGCCGTATGCCGGTCTGTGTCCTCCTTGTACTCCCGGATGGTAACGACCTTGAAAAAATCCCCCAGCAAAGGAAGCTGCTGCATGGCCGCTGCCACTGTCTGGCTGGTATTGGGCAGGACCAGCAGGATAGCCATGACAGCTGCCGCACTGGCGCAACCCTTGATCACCCGCAGTTTTCTTCTCCTTCTCTTCTCCTGCCTGGCACGCTGAATACCCAGTTTCACTTTCTCCAGCATCTGATCCGGCACCATAATCTCCTCATACTCCTTCTTCCACATATCCATGTTCTGTTCCTCCTGTCTCCATATACTCCCGCAGTTTTTCCAGGGCACGGTAGAGCCTGCTCTTCACTGTGTTCACATTCATATCCAGGATCCGGGCAATGGTTCCCAGCTTCTCCTCCTCAAAATATTTGAGCACCACAATGGCCCTCTCCCTTTCATCCAGCTTTCCCAGGGCCACCTGTAAATCCACATCCTCTATGTGGTCTGACACCCCTTCTTCCGGAATCTCCTCCATGGCTACTGTCCTTCCCCTGTATTGCGCCAGGAACCGGACGGCCTCGTTCATGACAATCCGGCAGATCCAGGTATCCACATATTCCGGCTGTTTCAGGGAATCACTTTTCAGAATCGCCCGGCAGGCCGCTTCCTGGACAATATCCATGGCGTCCTGTTCCTGGAACACATAGCTATATGCAACCCTGTAATATTTCTTGTAATTTCTGATCAGACACTCCTGCACCAGTGCCTCTTTTTTCTCTGTCCGCATCCGGATTTCCTCCTTTCTGCATCTTTAGACCCGTGTGCCATGCCAAAAGTTTCAAGAGATGGAAATTTTATTCCTGCCAAAGTCCCCTTCTCTTAGCCCACGATAAGTCAACACCCCAGCAAGCTGCGGGGGTGTTGACCCTCGCGGCATTCGCCAAATATCTGCTTCGCACCCGTTTGGCTCATTGCCCGCGGGAGCCATGTCTTCCACAGATGTCATTGTAACAGTTCAGACAAGACGCTGAACTGTTACGAGAATGCACACAAAACGCGAAAAAATGCGTTTTGGCGCACGCTGTCTCTCAAAATTGCACAGAGCGCAATTTTGACTTCGCGAGAGGGGCTGTCTGAACTGTTACGCCATTTCCAAAAAGATTATGTAAAACTATTGCCAAAATCCCCAAAAAGCTGTTTAATAGTATGTAAGGCAAAGTTCCACGGCCACAACCTATATTATATAAGGAAGTAATGCCATGTCAAATTTTGTATTACCTACAGGTTACAAATCGCAATTGAACCTCTATGAGACCCAGATTGCCATCAAGCAGGTGAAGGACTTCTTCCAGACCCTGCTGGCAGAGCGCCTTCACCTTCTACGGGTGTCGGCCCCCCTTTTCGTTGCGCCGGAATCCGGTCTCAACGACAATTTAAATGGTATTGAGCGCCCTGTGACCTTCGACATACGCAACCAGGAGGCCAGGGAAGCACAGGTGGTACAGTCCCTGGCCAAGTGGAAGCGTTATGCCTTGCAGAAGTACGGTTTTTCCATCGGAGAGGGACTTTACACCGACATGAGTGCCATCCGCAGGGACGAAGTCACAGACAACATCCACTCTGTCTATGTGGACCAATGGGACTGGGAAAAAATCATTCCAAAGGAGGCACGCACTCTGGACACCTTGAAGGAAACTGTCCGTAATGTATACAAGGTGCTCCGCAAAACCGAGAAGTATATGGCTATCCATTACGATTACATCGAGGAGATCCTGCCCCACGATATTTTCTTCGTGACCACCAGCCAGCTGGCTGAGATGTTCCCGGATTACACGCCAAAGGAACGGGAATACTACATATCCAAAGCAAAAGGTGCTGTCTGCATCATGCAGATCGGGGATAAACTGGAAAACGGGGAACCACATGACGGACGCGCACCGGACTATGATGACTGGGCCTTGAACGCCGATATCGTGGTGTACTATCCCGTTCTGGATATTGCCCTGGAACTGTCCAGCATGGGCATCCGTGTGGACAGCCAGGCTCTGCTCACGCAACTTGATAAAGCCGGATGCCCGGAGCGGGCCCATCTTCCCTTCCACCGTGCCGTGCTGGAGGAGACCCTGCCCTTCACCATCGGTGGTGGTATCGGCCAGTCCCGCATCTGTATGTTTTTCCTGCGCAAAGCCCATATCGGGGAAGTCCAGTGTTCCCTGTGGCCGGAGGAGACCATGACAGAATCCGCCAGACACGGCCTGCAGCTTCTGTAACAGCAAAAAAGGAGAATTCTATGTATTATTATGCGTCCCAAACACCAGACTTAAATGCACTGCCCCTGGATGCCGCCAACGGTAACCCCCTGGTTCTGTCATCCAAAAAGGAAAACGTGCTGGCCGGTCTCAGCAATGCCATAGAAAAGTACTGCCAGGAGGCGGGTTATGCATATTCCCCGGACTGGAGCACCTGGAAGCCCCAGGGCTATGACGGAAACGGCATTTTCTGTCTGGAAGAATATTACCCAGACGCCATATCCGACACCTACAAAGGGGTATCTGGCTACATTTACCAGGTAGATGCCATTCCTGGTGCCTGCGAACAGAAGAACACCCAGGACGGCCTCCAGGTAACAGGTTCTGGATCCATTCCTGTATGTGGCTGTGACTTTATCCCCGATGCCTATGAAGCCATCCTGGATGCCGCCAATAAGGGGGCCATCCGCCTGCTTCGATTTGAAAATATGAGCGGGAATACAAAAAAAATCATAGCCTCCTTGGTGAAGGGCGACTATGTCAACATGGCAGATATACCTGCTTACAGAAGCTTTCTGGAAGAGAAATTCCAATATGCATTAAAGGGAAAGGATTAACCCTTTCCCTTTTTCTCCAGTTCCGATTCCATTGTCTCCAGGATATGAATCATGTCCCTGAGGTTTCCCTTTTCTTCCAACTCCTTCACCAGTTTCTCCTTCACTTGCAGATAACTGATCCTCTCCGGTATCAGTTCCACTGTCAATCCAGGATACTGCTGTTCCAGATGATCCAGAAGCTGTTTTACAATCTGTTTATTGAGAATCTCCCCGTAGTGGATCCTGCACACTTCCATGGCCTGATCCAGAATCCATTCATAGGTATTCTCATCCAGGCTTTCACAGACTCCCTGCCAAAGCGCCCTGTCATAAGACAGAATACGCACTTCCCCTGGAGCCAGATCCACATTGTCCCTAAAGTTGGTAACCGGAAACAGACACCCTGTTTCCCTGGCCAGTTTTATCCGTTTCTTACGGATCAGATCTGTCTTCAGCCCTTCCACAATGTATGGGATGAAGTCACAGGCAAATTCCACCACAAGCGGATCCGCGAAGAGTCCCCTTCCGACTTCCTGTTCCATCACTGCGCTGTACGGTTCTTTTCCCTTGTCTTCCTTGATTCCTAACAACACATTGGCATCCATTTGCAGAATCCGGCAGATCCCTTCCACAAGGGCCAGATCCGGTACCCCCAGCCCCCGCTCCCACTTGCTCACTGCCTGGGGCGTAACGCCCAGACGGGCTGCGAATTCCTCCTGGGTCATCTTCCGGTTCTGTCTCGCCTGGCTGATGATTGCACCGATGTCCTGTTTCATATAACTGTCTCCTTCCTGCTTATCTCCAGTTTTTCTTATATCTTAAAGCACGAAAACGCATTTGTAAAACAACAAAGTGTTGAAGAGAAAGGAAACCGTTTTACACCTTTTAAGACACCTACAGTCCACCAGATTACCCAGTAGTCAAATACCCCACTGCAGGCAACAGGGGATTTGACCCTCGCGGCATTCGCCAGGCCCTACCCTTCCACCACTGCCACCTGCTCTGGTGCCAGTACTCTGGTCTTCACCTGGCCGTCCGCCCCCTTCTCCACCCGTATGTGCACCTGGCCGTAAGGAGTAGGATAAGTGCCTTCCGCCCATTCCAGGTCGCCCAAGTGGGGAGATACCTGTATCTTCCTGCACCGGGGTTCCAGCACCTGGACACCCAGCACATACCGTGACAGCCAGGCGGTAGCCCCACTGGCCCAGCCATGGCAGAAGCTGTGGCGGTAGCCCTGGTAGCAGTAACTGCCATAGGTTCTGTGTACATCGACCTCCCCCTCCTTGGGCAGACGGTCAATGGGTGCAGCATTCTGCAGCCATACAATATCAAAATCCTCCCAGAAGGTGGTGGCCCCCAGGGAAAGCATGCCACCCCAATACTCCCGGATGCTGTCCAGACACCCCTGCCAGTCTCCTGCCATGGCCCTGGCTGCCAGGATATAATAGCCCATGAAAGTGGACATACCTGCGGCACCACCTATTTGAAGCAGGGCTTCATTGGTCCTCCTGGCATCCTTCAGACCTGCCAGCACCAGCAGGGAGGCTGCCGGTTTTGAGTCCTGGTAGTCGGCCTGGAACTGTTCCAGACGTTTCTTATCCGCCCCGCACATCTTCGCCCACTCCGGTTCCCCCAGATAACCGAATATTTTCTCCAGCCGGTCTGTAGCCAGATAATGGATGGCCTGGACACCTGCATCTGTGACAATGGACTTGTCACTGGAAGGCCAGTCCATGAACCGTCCCTGTGTCACCGTGTCCTTACCATTCTCATCAATGGATTCCGAAAGCTGCCTGGCCACTCCTTTCAGATAGTCAGCCTGTCTCTGCAGCCAGTCCATTTTCCCGGTGTACAGGAACCAGTCATGGACGATGATCACATACCACATGCTGTAGGTAGCCATCTGGTTCATCCATCCTGGAAGAGGTGTCTCCTCCCTGATAAAATCCAGGCTGCGGATCACCGCGTCATCCTCTCCGAACACGGTCTGGATGGTCATGGTCTCGGGATGCATATCCCCCACCCACACCAGGCGATCCCTCTTGATACCGTCCCAGATATATTCCTGCATATTCAGATGCACCGTATAAGCCCCAACCATCCAGATACGGTTCAGCAGCTCATCACTGCACTGGAAGGAACCTTTATAAGGCACATCCTTGTATATCAGGTTGGCTGTCACTGATTTTATGGAGAGAGCTGTCTGGTCAAGCAGGTCAATGCGCACAAAACGGAATCCTGTCTCACCGATGGGATTCATGCTCATCATGCCCACCTCCGTCACCAGATCCCTCCTGGCGTGGTCATTGGTGGCATTGTCTTCCCCACCCACTTCGCTCATGGCCTCTGATACGGATTCCCCGAAACGGATCCGCACATGGGCGTCCGAGCAGGGTGTCGTGCCCCATACATGTAACCGGATCCCGCCATGGATCTCATATCCGTAATCCAGCAGGATAGACGCCATCTGCCCTTCTGTTGTCTCCATCACGGATGGATCCCTGGCCAGAAGGGATATCTGTCTGCTTTTGCATTCCAGCAACTGTTCCTCATTTTCCACTTTTCCCTGTTTCCAGAGCACCTTCACTGGTTCCAGGGTAATGCGTGATGTCATCTCCGGCCTTCCTTTTTCCTTCAGTTTTTCAATCATAGTAACCTTTCGCCCTTCCTCGTCCTCGAAACTGTTCTCTGGTTCCCGTAAGTCTGACGCAGACATCCCGGGTATGACACCGCGTCACACTCATCGCTGTCCCTGGTCACATCTCACAGCTCTTCGTATTCTTCTTTGGGACTTTGCGCACTGGGATCACCCTATGATCCTGTGGCCTGTTAAGCTGCCTCTTCCCAGATTTATTATAGTACCTGGCTCATCTGGATCCTTCCACCACATTGTGCATAAGCATGGCAATGGTCATGGGACCCACACCTCCCGGCACAGGGGTAATGGCAGATGTATGGGGCGATACGCTGTCAAAATCCACATCCCCGCAGAGCTTTCCCGCCTCGTTCCGATGGATTCCCACATCAATGACCACAGCCCCCTCCTTCACAAAACTGGCATCCACATATTTCGGCCTGCCTATGGCTACCACCAGAATGTCAGCCCGCCTTGTGATCTCCTTCAGATTCTTCGTCCGGGAATGACAAACCGTGACAGTACCGTTCTCCCTAAGCAATAACATGGCCATGGGCTTGCCCACAATATTGCTCCGTCCTAATACCACACATTCCTTTCCTTCGATCTGGATGCCGGACCGCTTCAGCAGCTGGATCACCCCGGCAGGGGTGCAGGACACAAATCCTGGCCTGCCAATGCTTAAATTGCCCACATTGACAGGATGGAAACCATCCACATCCTTTTCAGGGGAAATGGCAAGCAGCACCTTGTCCTCATCCATGTGCTCCGGCAGGGGAAGCTGGATCAGGATACCACTTACCCCGGGATTCCCATTCAGCTCATCCACCAGTTTCAGAAGCTCTTCCTGTGTAGTCTCCCGGGGAAGCTCGTAAGAGAGGGATTCTATGCCTATATAGGCACAGGCTTTTTTCTTGTTGCCCACGTACACGCTGGAAGCCGGGTCATCCCCCACCTGAATCACCGCCAGGGAAAATGTCTTTCCCCGGGCCTTCAAGGTCGCCACCTTTTCTTTCAGTTCATCCCTGACCTCCTGGGAAATCTTTTTGCCGTCAATGATCTGTGTCATTTTAATACCTCCTATCCTCACATTCCATAGACTTCTATTGGTGCAGTAGCTGCATTTGTCAGAGTAATCATGGGTATCTTCCGAAACCGGGCACTTCTGTTTTCAATACACATACACACGTCTTCCCGTGATGGATTCATATCCTTCCAGAATCCCGTCCAGAGGCACACACCAATAGCGCAGGGGATCCTCTGAATAAGCAAAGGCCATACAGATCAGATTCCCATAGCCATCTACCACCGCAGAACCCGAATCGCCATGCTCCAGCCTCACCGTAACCTCTGTCTGTTCTTTCCGGTCATTCCAGTCAAATTCCTGTTTGACTTTTACCAGGCTGCCTGTAGTGGTGTGGAGGATTCCTCCCCCTCTGTCGATTCTTTCCAGCCCCAGGTCGATCTGCTCATCGTCCAGGCCACTCCAATAAGCCTGGTCAATATGGACTGTCATCAGCCCCTCCAGCACCTCCTCAGGCACCTCTGCCCTTGACAGGACTACCACCCCCACATCATATCCTGTACAGGTACCTACCGCCTCCCCTTTCACTTTCGTGCCATCATGGAAGTAAATATCCCAGCTGTCATATTTCTCCACCACATGGCGGTTGCTGCAGATGAAAATATTATCTTCTGTGATCTCCATGATGTAGCCGGAACCGGAGCTGTATCCTGTATCGGACCTGTGATAAAGCTGGACAAAGGCAGGCCGCATATATTCCAGGGCTTCTTCGATATCATCCTGGCCGGAAGCTCCACTGTCATAGGGATTCGCCGCTCCAATGATCCGATGGCTGTTCCGGTTGATCTGTCGTCTGCCGATCATCTCCTGCAGATCCGCAGCAGATGCCACCACCACCTTGGCGTCACAGGTTTCCTCAATCCCCCGGCTGTCCTCCACCCGGTAAGACAGCCAGTACACCCCTTCTTTTGCCAGGTCTACCCCTGTGTCATCCACCTGGATCTGGTCTGTGAGACTGCCGTCCCGCCGTCCTGTAGCTGTCACATACTCCAGAAAATCCACCTGGCTTCCAACTTTCATATAGATATCCTGTACCCCTGCGATCTCTGGCGGGTTATCCACCGTGACCCAGAGAACCGCCTGTGACCTGTTACCGGAGGTATCCTCTGCCACCACCACACAGGAGAAGGAGCCCGTCTCCTGGAAGCAGATCACATCCTGACTGTGCCCATTTTCCGCAAAGAAAAGTTGCACCCAGGTGTCCTCGTCCTGCACACCTGCTATCACTTCTTCTGCTGTATATCTTCTGTTTACTGCCAGATATACAGGTTCCTCCCGCAGCAGAATCTCCGGGGCCACAGTGTCTTCTATGGTGATCTGGTAGGAATATTCGTCACTGCCATGGCGCACCATGGCTTTATAAGTGCCTGCACGGCTCCTGTCCACCCCGGACAGATCCAGTTCCCCCAGTCCCACAGACCAGTCCGAACCCTTTAGGTAGTCTTCCAGATCCGTACTGATCGGATCCCCTAATTCATAGGTGGCCTGGGAAAACACTGGCTCCACCCGGTACATACCCCTGTAAAAGAAGAAAGCCCCTAATGCAATCGCCAGGATCAGAAACGCGGACAGCATCCCCCAGAAATATCTGCGGAAAGGTTTGTTGCGGTCCGGCAAGTCTTCTGGACCTGCTTCTGCTTCCTCTGACGGCCAGGCCTCATCTACCGGCTCCTCTTCTGTATCCAGCCAGGCTTCCTCTGGTTCCAGAAGCATTGTGTCTTCCATGGATTCCACTGCTTCCAGCCACTTCTGTTCCTCCGTATCTTCCAGCACATCCAGGTTCCCGGCCCCGTAGGGTTCCTCCCCGCCTGCCTGCCAGCCCTCATCCGCCGGCTGTACTTCGCTGTCCGTCCACGCCTGCCCTTCTGGCCACTCTGTACCAGCCGGCTCTCCTTCTTCCAGATATGCCTGCCTTTCTGGCCACCCTGTATCAGCAGGCTCTTCTTCCAGATACGCCTGCCTTTCTGGCCATCCTGTGCCAGATAGCTCTCCTTCCAGATACGACTGTCTTCCTGGCCATCCTGTGCCAGATAGCTCTCCTTCTTCCAGATACGACTGCCTTTCTGGCCATCCCGTAGCAGCTATCCCTGCTTCTCCTTCTGTCTGGTCCTCCATGGTTTCCAGTTTCTCCCTGTTCCCCTCTATGGGCAGAATCTGTCCATCTTCCCTTGACTCCTGCCACATATCCGGCCGATATTCTGTTTTCTCCCGATCCATTGTATCACCTGGTTCCATGTTCTGTCCCATTCCTATCCCATCCCTGCCAGCTCCCGGATGATCTCCCCTGCCATCAGCAGACCTGCCACAGATGGCACAAAGGCATTACTGCCCGGGATATGTCTGCTTTCTTCCCCGGAATGTTCCCCTTCCACCACCCTGTGAAGCGGCTCCTCCCTGGAATATACCACCTTCAGCCTGGGGATTTCCCTCTTTTTCAGTTCCCGGCGCATGACCCTGGCCAGGGGACAGACACTGGTATCATAAATATCTGCCACTTCCAGGGCCGAAGGATCCAGTTTGTTCCCTGTGCCCATGGAACTGATTATGGGCGTGCCTGCACGGTATGCCTGGCATACCAGCTCCAGCTTTCCCGTCACTGTATCAATGGCATCTGCCACATAATCATACGCAGCAAAATCAAACTGCCCCGCTGTCTCAGGCAGGTAGAAGGTTTTATACACATGCACATGCACCTCAGGGCAGATATCCAGGATCCGTTCCCTGGCCACATCCACCTTATCCCTTCCCACTGTGCTGTGAAGCGCCAGAAGCTGCCTGTTGATGTTAGTAGGGGATACCTGGTCATGGTCCACCAGATCCAGGGTACCTATACCGCTTCTGGCCAGAGCCTCCACCACATAGCTGCCCACACCGCCCAGGCCGAATACTGCCACCCTGGCATGGTGCAGCCGCTCCATGCCCTCCCTGCCAAATAGCATTCCTGCCCTGGAAAATATACCTGTCTCTTCTGTCATCCGCCTGCACTGCCTCCTGTCTGTCCGATGCCCAGGGATCCATTCACCCGTTTTCATACGGGCTTTTTCCACTCAGCCTCCATTCTCTACACCGTCTTTTTCCCCGCTGCCCTGGTTTTCCCCGCGATCCTCATGTTCCATTCTGTCCCCATTTACCACACTTTCCCAGGCCAGCTCCCCAAATACCTTCTCACATAATTCCTTACAGTATTCCAAGGAAAAACCACCGTCCTGGCGCACGATCTCATTTTGTGCCGCCAGCTCCTGCGTATATATCTCCAGCGGGTACACTGTCACACCTCCAATGCCAGCTTCCACATGGCAGACCACAGGTTCCACACCGTACTCCGCGATATATGCTTCCCCGTTTTCATCCAGCCCCACCGTCACCTGGGCCATAGCGCCCACCATCCGGTTGGCCACGCCAGTCCCCTTCCCGGATGTCCAGTTCACAAAATTCCCCAGGGAATAATACACCAGTGTATCCTCCACCCATACCACAGGCTCAATCACATGGGGATGGGTTCCCAGCACCAGATCCGCCCCGTTTTCCGCAAACAGCCTGGCCCACTCCTGCTGGAACTTCGAGGCTTCCAGCTTATATTCCGTTCCCCAGTGGGGACACACAATCACAAAATCCGCCAGATCCCCTGCCCGCTCCAGATCTTCCAGCACCCGCTTTTTCTCCAGCAGATCCACACCATATGGCATATCAGCAGGCAACGGAATGCCGTTCGTACCATATGTATAGTTCAGTATGGCAATGCGGATTCCCTCCTGCTCATACACATAGATCTCCTGCTGGTCTTCGATGCTGCCGTGAATCCCCAGCACTGCCTGCCCAGGATAGTACTCCTCCCAGAAAGCCAGGCAGTTGTCCAGTCCCCTTGCCCCCTTGTCCAGGGCATGGTTGGTGGCGTGAAGCACCACGTCAAATCCAGCGTCCACCAGGGCATCCCCCAGCTCATAAGGTGCATTGAAACAGGGATAACCGCTGATCCCCAGCTCTTCTCCTCCCAGAATCACCTCCTGGTTCACCAGGGCCAGGTCTGCTGCTGCGATCTCTTCTGACAGCCCGGCAAATATGGCATCAAAATTGTATGTCCCGTCCTCTTGCCTTCCACTGTCCGCCACAGGCGTATGTAACAGGATATCCCCCACCATCACCAGGGTGATCTGCGGGGAGGACGCCTCCTGGTGCAGGCCAGACGGGAGTGATTCGCCTGCTGTCCCGGAATCTGCCACTGCTTTTGATGTATCTGGCCCTTTTGATGTATCCAGCCCTTCTGACGTATCCGGCCCTTCTGACGTATCCGACTCTTCTGATGAATCCGACTCTTCTGATGAATCCGACCCCTCTGGTGTCTCTTCCTGTCCCCGCTGGATCTCTGTCCCGGATCCCCCTGTGGACTGTAGAGATTCCAGACCCGCTTCCTCCTGACTCCCGGCCCCTTTCCCGCCGCAGCCTGCCAGAAGCAGGCACACGCACAGGGCATATATGGAATTTCTCTTTCTGGTTTTGCCACCCATATATCACCTCAAAGCCTCAGTGGGCTGACTTCTATGCCATACCGCCCACTTAACTCTCTTTCTGTACCCTTCTATTGATTATAAAATATTTTCCTCCACATGGCAATGTCAAACCCTTCCTTTTCAGAATTCTTAGTAATAGCAAGGTTACTGTTCTCTCGTCAGTAACGCCAGGCGTTTTTATGCGCATTTTGCATAAAACCCGAGACTGCGTGCGCCAAAATGAGCGTTCCATGCTCATTTTGTGTGCATTGTGTTGCTGGCACGTTGCTGTTCACAGGTGCCACCGCGAGGTGTTTTCACACGCCCTTTGTGTGACAAACCCGAGACTGTCGTGCGCCAAAACGCCTGCATTTGGCGTTTTGCGTGCATATGTTGCTGTGAACGGAGTGAACAGTAACGCTGGCACGGCGTAGCCGTAACAGTAACACAGCAAGTCTATTGACATTTACAGGTACATCCCTTACTATAAAAGCGACATTCACCCATGCAAATGCCACAGGAGGACTGTCCATGTTGGAGATTGCTGTCATAGACGATGAACCGCTGCACCGGGAGATCCTGGTAAAATACATCACAGAATGGAGAACCCGCACCCGCCGGGATCTCCATGTGGAAACCTTTCCAAGCTGTGAGGCTTTCTACTTTGCCTGGTGCGGGAATGAGAAATGGGATGTGCTGTTTCTGGATATCATGATGGATGGGGAGAACGGCGTGTCCCTGGCCCGGAAACTGCGGCAGGCCGGGAAACAGATCCACATCATCTTCACCACCGGAATCGCCGATTACATGCAGGAGGGTTATGAGGTGGACGCCCTGCATTACCTGCTGAAGCCCTTGAAAAAGGAAAAGGTCTGGGCATGCCTGGAAAAATGCCTGGAGCGCAATGAGGATAACAGGAAGACTGTGGTTCTGTCCGCCCCGGAAGGTCTGGTGCGGGTGGATGCCGCGGTCATTCTCTACGCCGAGGCAACCGGTCATGGCTGTGAACTGACCTGTGTGGACAGCGTCCTCCAGGTACGACCCGGCATCCAGGAACTGGCGCAGCTCCTTTCCGGGTACGGGGATTTCCTCCTCTGTCACCGCTCCTACCTGGTCAATGTACGCAGGATCGCCCAGGTAGGCCGCCTGGATCTTGTGATGGAAGGCGGCGCCACAGTGCCGGTCAGCCGCAGGCTCCACACCAGGGTAAGCCAACGGTTCCTCCAGGCATTTATTCCCCAGGAAGAACGCAGGGCCTTCACCCTGCCTGCATCGTCCCATATGGAGACAGAAAGATAATATGATATGAGTGTTTATCTGATCCTTCTGGCAGTTCCCCTGCTCTGCGCTGCCATCCTGGGCATCCGGCTCTATATCCGCCACGCGGTGGAAAAGCGGATCACCCAGTATCAAAATGATCTGACACAAAAGCATTGTGAGGAAGTGGACAATCTATACAGGCAGACCCGGGGCTGGCGTCATGATATCAAGAACCATCTCCAGACCATGCAGGCCTATCTGGAGATGGGACAGACTGAGCAGCTTGAAAGGTACCTCCATGACCTGACTACAGATTACAACCAGGTGGATATTGCCCTTAAAACCGGGAACACCATGGTAGATGCCATCTTGAACAGCAAGCTTTCCCTGCTGAAGACCAGGGACATCCAGGTGGATGCCACGGCCCTGGTTCCCAGTTCCCTTCCCTTCTCCGATGTGGATCTGTGTGTCATGATCGGGAATCTGCTGGACAACAGTCTGGAAGCCTGTCTGAAAATTCCTGCCGAAGAACGCTTTGTCCGGTTCTACATGTCCAGAGCCAAAGACAACCTCTACCTATATGTGATGAATTCCACCAATGGATGTTACCGCCGGGAACCAGGCCGGTATCGGTCCACCAAGTCTGCCGCAGACCATGGATATGGTCTTCTGCGGATCGACCAGGTAGTCCGCAAATACCACGGCTATCAGGACAGACAGGATGAAGGAAATGTGTTTGCCACAGAGATCCTGCTTCCCCTGTCCCATAACGTCTCCATCCCTTCCCCCTGAAAAAAGTATCCATCCTCCCCCACTGCATGCTGGCGCCGGGGAAATCCATTGGCGCAAAAAAAGAACCGTTTACGCAAAAAAGGAGGCTTCCTGAGGCCAGACTGCTATAATGGCCTTATCCTACATAACAGTCCAAAAGGGAAAGGAGCCAGACATGCCAAAGCAAACGAGCCGGGTAATCCCGTCCGAAGCACCGGGGAAGCAATATTCCCTGCTCTCCAACATCCTCTATTTCTACCGCTACCTGTACCAGGAATTCCCCCGCACAGCCATCTACCACATCATTCTGGTTCTGGGCCGGATCCTGCTGCCCTTATCCGGGATCCTGCTGCCCGGCATTGCCCTACGTGTGGTGGAAGAAGGCCGCCTGATCCAGGGGCTTCTTGTGATCACCGGAACCGGACTTGTGATGTTACTCTGCAACAGCCTGGTCCAGTGGGCTTCGCAAAGCGTCTATTTCTGGGAAAACCGTTTCCGGCAGACCCTGCTGGGGGATGCCGTACTGGCCCAGATCCAATCCCGTTACCAATATGCAGAATACGACAAACACAGGGAATGCACCCGCAGAGCCTATCAGAGCATGACCTGCGGCGACTGGGCCATCAGCTACCGGATGTTCCAGTACCCCAGGGAACTTCTGATCCATACAGCCTGTTTCCTTCTCTATTCCACAGTGCTTGTTACCCTGAAACCCTGGCTGGTAACCCTGCTACTGCTACTGTCCCTGGCCAATTACGCCCTGCTCCAGATGCGGAACCGGTGGCAGCTTGCCCTCCGGAGCCAGTTTGCCGCCTCCGACAGGAAGATCAACTACCTGCAGAAAACCTTCCGGGACACTGCCATGGCCAAAGACGTGCGGCTGTTTTCCATGAGCAGCTGGCTCATGACTTTCCGCAAGACCCTTTTCCAGGACAGAACCGCCCTGGAAAAAAGGGATGGCCGCAGAGTACTCCTAATAGATCTATTGCAACTGCTGTTAAGTGTCCTGCGAAACGGACTGGCCTATGCTTACTTGATCCACCTGTGCCTGGCGGGACAGATCCCCCCGGCGGCCTTTCTGGTATATTTCGGCGCTATTACAGGCTTCTCCGGCTTTGTCACCCAGATCATGGACACCTTCTCCAATCTGAAACTGGCCAATGAGGATGCCATATTCTTCCGCATGCACATGGATCTGCCTAAGGTCAGCCAGGAAGGATCCGTGCCCGAAATGCTCCTGCGTGAGCCCGCCAGCATCGAGTTTAAGGACGTGAGCTTTTCCTATGGGAACCAGAAGATATACGACCACTTCAGCCTGGTGATCCATCCAGGGGAAAAAGTGGCGCTCTTAGGCGTCAACGGCGCCGGAAAGAGCACCCTGGTAAAACTGCTCTGCGGACTCTATGAACCGGATGCCGGGCAGATCCTGATCAACGGCATCGACACCGCCACACTGCCCAAGGATGCCCTGTACAGCCTGTTTTCCGTGGTATTCCAGGAGGTCTCCATCTTCCCTTATCCGGTAGGCTGCAACCTGTCCTTGAAACGGCTGGAAGACACCGACTTTGAAAAAGCCTGGAGGGCCCTGGAGGAAGCCGGGCTGAAGGAGGTCTTCCTGGAAAAAGGAATCCAGATGGACACCTTTATGACGAAGCAGGCTTTTGAAGACGGCATAGAACTGTCCGGCGGACAGGCCCAGCGTTTCCTGCTGGCCAGGGCACTCTACAAGGACGGTTCCATCCTGATCCTGGACGAACCCACCGCTGCACTTGACCCCATAGCGGAGAGCGAAATCTACCAGGAGTATGTGAAACTCAGCAAAGAACGCACCTGCCTGTTCATTTCCCACCGCCTTGCCAGCACCCGTTTTTCGGACAGGATCCTCTTCCTGGAAAACGGACGCATCACGGAGGAAGGAACCCATGAAGAACTGATGGCCCTGGGTGGCTGCTACGCCCATATGTTCCAAGTGCAGTCCCACTATTATAGAGAAGAAAGCGAGGTGACGGAACATGCTGGATGATCTCACAAGCAGGATTCCCCTGCGAAAACAGTTCGGACAGATCCGGTCTCTTGTCTCCCACATGTACAGACTGGACAAATCCTACTTCTACCTGAATACGCTACGTTTTGCCCTGGATGCCCTGCTGCCTGCCCTGTCCCTGGTTCTGACCGCCGATATCCTGGAACTGCTCTATCACCGCGCAGACTTCCTGGCGGTCATGAGGCCTGTATGCCTGCTGTTGGCACTGAACGCCTTGATTACCCTGGCATCCTCTCTCCTCTGGAATGTATGTCTTCATCCAAAGCTGATGAATCTGATCAGAACCTATGACGGGGATCTGGCCGCAAAATACCAGCAGATGGACTACTCCCTGGTGGACAGCCCTTATGTAAAAGATCTGACAGAACGCATCTCTAAAGATAACAACTGGGGCGGCGGCATCTATGACCTGTTCCGGCACCTGGATTCCCTGCTCCATGGCTTCTTCTGTCTGGTCTGTGCCCTGGTGGTGGCCCTGCCTCTCCTACAGACCATCCTGGCTTCCGGGAATCCCTGGATGTACCTGGGATTTGCCGCTACCGCAATCCTCCTGTTCCTCCTGTCGGCAGCCCAGGCCAAGGCGGATGCCGTCTTCCAGCAGAAGCTCCTGTCCAACTACCGATACTGGTATCCGGATGAAATTTACCGTAAATACATCACTTTTTCCTGGCACTGGATCCTCCGCTGCCTGGCAGGTGATTACCATTTTATCAAAGATATCCACCTCTATGACGGCTATGGACTGATGAAACAGTACGTGGCAGACAATGAGCGGGCAAGCGACAAGATGATGCCCTGGGCGCCCATCCTGGCCCGGCTCAGCGGCCGGATGGGATTCCTGGCGGGAGTCAATGACGGCCTGCTGACCCTGCTGGGATATCTGGTCTCCGCGGGGTTTGCCCTGGCAGGTGCCTTCTCCATCGGCAACGTAGTCCGGTTCGCAGGCTCCCTCACCAGCATCCTGGGAGGCTTCCAGGGACTGTATGGATCCCCTACCGGGAACTGGCATTAACCTACCGGAAAGCCGCCAGCACCCTGGCCATGCTGGACATCAGCGATGAAATGTACAAGGGAAAACTTTCTCTGGAAAAACGGTTGGACAACAGATACGAAGTGGAATTTCGAAATGTATCTTTCCGGTATCCCGGCCAGGCAGAATACGCCATCCGAAATCTCTCCCTGAAACTACGCATCGGGGAGAAGATGGCCATCGTTGGGATGAACGGCTCCGGCAAGACTACCATGATCAAACTGCTCTGCCGTCTCTACGACCCGGAGGAAGGACAGATTCTGCTGAACGGAGTAGACATCCGCAAATTCCGCCAGGACGAATACATCCGACTCTTTTCTGTAGTATTCCAGGACTTCAGGCTGCTGTCCATGCCCCTGGGGCAGAATGTGGCTGCCTCCACGGAAGTGGACAGGGAACGGGCTATGGAATGTCTGAAGCAGGCAGGACTGGAAAAGCGCGTCCAGGAAGGAATCGGCCTGGATACCATCCTCTATCAGGATACCGCAGATGACGGAGTAGAGATCTCCGGCGGTGAGGCCCAGAAGATTGCCATAGCCAGGGCACTTTACAAAGACGCCCCTTTCCTGCTGCTGGATGAACCCACAGCCAGCCTGGATCCCCTGTCTGAATATGAGATTTATTCCGGCTTCGAGTCCATGACCGGCGGCAAGACGGCCATCTATATCTCTCACAGGCTCTCCTCCTGCCGGTTCTGCAACGATATTGTTGTATTCCACGAAGGCCGCCTGGTACAGCGGGGCAGCCATGAGGAACTGCTGGGGGATGAAGCCGGAAAGTATCACGAACTGTGGCACGCACAGGCGCAGTATTATACATGAAATACCTTTCCGTCAGTGTATGCCAGTACTACCAGGGAAGGCGTAGCCTTGCCTGGTAGTTTTCTTCAGGCTATTGAAACAACACCGGATTCTGTAGTGAAAACATTCCTAAGTTCCCACAGAGTGAATGCCTAATGGTATGTATCAGACCGAAGCCATGATATACCTACACGCAAATAGATTATATCATGTGCTTCTTTCCGGTACAAGCGGAAATTTGCGGAGACGGGCAGAAAGTGGGTTGAAAAAATAAGTCCATATGGCAAAAGCTGACTTAAAAAATCGACTGA
>CAJTOJ010000022.1 GCA_910577665.1 uncultured Acetatifactor sp. | reverse complement strand
TATCCACTATCTTATTTGACGCTTACGAACTACGGTAAGGTTCGCATCCTGCACATTGTTTCAATTCTCGCCCCCGCACAGGGGGCATCGGAACTGATCAACGATTGCCCGTACACACCATCAGTTTCAATTCTCGCCCCCGCACAGGGGGCATCAACACCTGGGACTGGTTCGTAACGCTTACCTTTGTTTCAATTCTCGCCCCCGCACAGGGGGCATCCCCATCGCCGGGCGCCCTCTGGGCGGCGATACTGTTTCAATTCTCGCCCCCGCACAGGGGGCATCTCATGGGGCTGGTGTCCATGGGGATCCTGGAAGTGTTTCAATTCTCGCCCCCGCACAGGGGGCATCGATAGGCCATTGTAGCTTTCTGCATAGCCTTCCAGTTTCAATTCTCGCCCCCGCACAGGGGGCATCTCCAGTATATGTTTTTCCCGTTCCGCGGGCAATGTTTCAATTCTCGCCCCCGCACAGGGGGCATCCAATAAAGAGGGGGCACTCCGTCACACACCATATGTTTCAATTCTCGCCCCCGCACAGGGGGCATCTGTCGGTTCGTGCCTCTAAAGGAATTTCTAAAATGTTTCAATTCTCGCCCCCGCACAGGGGGCATCTCACGTGAAACACAATACTCTATATTATGCATACGTTTCAATTCTCGCCCCCGCACAGGGGGCATCAATATCTGAAAATGCTGGAAATGTGACCGATTTGGTTTCAATTCTCGCCCCCGCACAGGGGGCATCCTGTCAGCACCATCCGTATGTCGCGACCATTATAAAGTTTCAATTCTCGCCCCCGCACAGGGGGCATCGTAGTCTATGACGTCCGCATAGTCCGCACTTATTGTTTCAATTCTCGCCCCCGCACAGGGGGCATCCGAACAGGCTAGACTTTTACAAAAAGTTTATGGTGTTTCAATTCTCGCCCCCGCACAGGGGGCATCAGGGCAGCTATAGATTAATGGATCTAATAATAATGTTTCAATTCTCGCCCCCGCACAGGGGGCATCTTGAGGGATTTGCTGCTATGGATACGGAACGCCGTGTTTCAATTCTCGCCCCCGCACAGGGGGCATCAATAATTTTTTATCATATCAGCAAGGATTATGGGTGTTTCAATTCTCGCCCCCGCACAGGGGGCATCGTGCAATCAGCAGGCGGCTCTTATGCAGCAGCTTACGTTTCAATTCTCGCCCCCGCACAGGGGGCATCGGAAAATAGATTCATGTGGGAAGATAACCAAATAGTTTCAATTCTCGCCCCCGCACAGGGGGCATCCCCGCAAAGAATTAATGCGCAGGAGATTGCAAATGTTTCAATTCTCGCCCCCGCACAGGGGGCATCCGCAAAAATATCCAATTTTTTCTTCTATATTTATGCAGAATATCTAAAATATTGTTTAATAACATAGACCACATCCTAACAATGATCCATTCTACATCTATCCAATCTTATATTAAGCAATATTTTCTGCGCGAACCTCCCGAATTAACACAGATGATTCCAGTTCGCGCAAATTCCCCAAACCGTATCAGAACATAATCACCCCATCCTGTTCATAGGTTAATTCCTTTCCTAGTGCTTCTATCCGAGAGCGCCAGTTACTTCCCAGACGGTAAAACCGCACCGAATCTTTCTCCTTATCTATTACCTGGGATAACCCTGCTTTCAGCGTGACTAACCGGGCCGGGTCAACCAATACCTCAAATACCGAATTCTGCACCCGGCAGCCATATGCTTCACAGAGCTTCGCTACTTTCCGCAGACGTTTTTCGCCCGCCGCGTCCGTTGTATTCACATCATAGGAAACTACAAGCATCATGTTGCATCACCTCCAATGAAATGGCGGATATTCATCCAATTCATCACGCAATACCCTTGCAAAGAGCATCGCCTGCGCATGTGGAATCAATCCAATAGGAATCTTTTCCTGCAAAAATGGATGCTGAATCTCTTCTTTTTTTCGTTCCTGCCACGCTTTTAACACAATTTTCCGTCCTTTTTCTCCCAACAGAACCGGCGCCGTCAGCTGGTCAAAATGTTTTAAAGTAATCTGGCCTCTGTTTATCAACGCAACTGCAAAGCGGTCACAGAGCGGTGACCTCAATTCCTCCATCAAATCCAGGGCCAGAGCAGGTCTGCCCGGCCGCAAAGTATGCAGAAATCCCGCAGCAGGGTCCAGTCCCACACCCTCCAATGCAGATTGCACATCATTCTTCAATAGCGTGTATAAAAAAGACAGCAAGGCATTTACAGGATCTTCCGGAGGCCGACGGTTTCTGCCCTCGAACTTCATTTCCTCACTTACCAGCATAGATGAAAACGCCGCATAATACGTCGCGGCAGCGGCTCCCTCCAGTCCGCGCATGGAGTCAATGCCAGGACACTCCCGGAGTTCTTCCGCTATTCGTGCAATTTTTTGAATAGAATTCGTGAATATCTCATCTTTTTCCTTGCGTTCCCTTCGAACCCTCATCAAAAATTCTTTGCTGTTGACCAGCTTTCCCAATAAGATACTGCGCACAAGTCTTTTGCTGAGAACCAAATCATCCAACGCGGCAAACTGTCTGCGTCTAAGCATAATATTCCCCTGCACCGGCCCTTGGATTCTGCCATAAAACTTTCCATATTCGGATAGGAATACCAGGCTAATTCCCCTCTGTCCGCAAAACCCAATCAATGGTGTGGACACTGTCACATTGCCAAAGCAATAGACAGAGGCAATTGTGTGCGCAGGAACCCGCACCTTCTCCTCTCCGCCTATCTTCACACCAATTGCTTCATTCTCCAAAAAGAGGTATGTGTCCGGCGTCAGAATATATAATGTATTTAACAGCTGCTTCATTCCATCTCCTTTACCGCTTCATCCCAAAGGCCAGCGCTATATGGCCGGGCCGACCTTCTGATTTTTGGCTGACACGCCTCCCACAGGGAACATTTCTTGCACTTTGCACAGTAAACCGCCGGAACCAGTTTCTGGCTTTCAACCATATCTGCTATTTCCTTTGCCGTCTGCCAAGTCTGTTCCCGCAATTCCTGTGAAAGCAAAACCTCATCACGTCTGTGTGCATCAATAAAGAAAATGGCTCCTGCTGAAATCTCTATGCCAAAACGCTCTTCCAGACAAATTGCCTGGGCACATAGCTGAAGATGATATTCCTCCTCGTCCCGCACAACTCCGTGCTTATATTCCACAGGGTAAAATGTATACTTTCCATCTCCATAAGGAATAGAAGCACCCGATGGGGATGGATGTACTTCCACACAATCGCAGAATCCGCTCACTCCAAGCCTGCGGGAGAAAACCGGCATTTCGAAAATATGTATGGCATCTCCCCGCTGTTCCGTTCTCCCGGTGTGCACCCGCTTATGCTGCATCCTTCCTGCCGCTGTGTATTCATTCTCCTGCCAGATTTGCTCTAAGGCAAGCAGAGAACAGCGCCTTTTACAGTATCCGTACTGTGACAGCCACGACAACGGGAACAACTCTCTGGACTCATCCTCTGAAAAATTCTGCATCATTAGGCACCTCGTTCCAACTGATTTCTCCATATGGATTACACAGAAAGCCGATGTCAATTCCCACAGGACGCATCTCTACATCAATCTCCGCCCTATAATCCTTCCATGATGCCGGATATGCTACATTTTCTTTCTTCTGTACATGAACCATATCAAACAGCCGATGGGCCGGAGCACATCCAAGGGCTGCCTGCCGTTTTCTCTGATTCAAATCCGAATCGGTTCCCGTATGGCGGAAAATAATCAGCGGCGTAATCACTGACATTTCGCCCTTACTGGAAGAACGGTCATGCTCATACATATTCAGAATGGATTCAAACAAAATCTTCAAATCCTGTTCGTCAAATCCTGTCTCTTTCGCCAGGTTCGCGCTGATAAACCCTCTGGCTTCATACAGCCCGTAGGGAATAAACTGTTTTCTGCCCATGGTGCGAAGCTTGTCCTCCGGCTGTTCCTGCTCCCATGCTTCATATTCCTCAACGGTCTTGGCATTTCCCGCAGCATCCGCTGTGGCCATTCTTGTGATAGAAATATCCAATGGCTGAATGGGATCCAGAGAACGTGCAAACGCTATCTGCACAGGCCCGCGCACCTGACCGGCGTTTGGTCCGGTGGACATCACTGCGCCGAATGTACGCACGTCATAAAACATCTCACAGGCTTTTTTACGCCCTGCATAAACCTCATTTTTCCCTTTCGCAGAAAGTTCTGTCCCGCTGAGCGCTTTTGCCCGAGCTATACCAGTGTTAATATTGCTGGCGCTGCGGACCAGCATTTCCATCCCGTCATTTCCTTGATAGGCAACCTGTACATAATTCCTGATTCTGCGCTTGATTGCCACATCCGTAATATACCCATGAAGACTCTGGGGATCTGTCCGCGGCGTATTTCCCATATCAGGATCCCCGTTTGGATTTCCGTTCCTGCACTCAATATAAAACATGAGCTCATAGCGATTCTCAATTGCCATACCTATCACCTCTCCTCTTCTTTCTTTTTCGGATAAATCTCTGCCTTCTGCTGATAATATCCCAATGCAAACTCCGTCTGCTGCATCATTGTCAATGCATTAGGAATATCTTGATCTCCCATGCCCTCATAAATTTCTGTTAGTATTTTTTCATATCGTATTGCCCCTCCCCGACTAAGTTTTGCAAGATGATACTGTGATAACTGAGATAATTTCCCGATTACCAGTCCGGGACTTCCCATGGCCGCAGCATAATACCGTTCGGCAATTCCCACATTTACCTCCGGCATTGCTTCACTTTGAATTGCAGTGTACACCGCCATCAGACGTCCGCACAAGTATGCGGTGCTACGGTTCTGCCTGTTAAGCTCTTCTTTCATAATCTCTTCCCCTCCTTCCTTCCTCTGTTTTCTCCGAAACCAGGCTTTTAGGAGCTGATAGGCCAGTGTCTCCTGTCCACCAAGCTTATGGGCGTCCACTTCCTGTGCGTTGTTTCCTTTTTCTACATTTCCACCTTCCCCGTTCCCTCGTCTTTTATCTTTATCTGCCAGAAAAGAAGCCCTAAGCCATTGCAAAACACGGTAAGCCGCTTCGTCCGGCAGAGGGCTCCCATGAATCGCCGCATAAGTCACTCGTTGAGCAAGATTTGACAATTCATGATCCATCCGCTCCCATATCCTGCTCGATCCGCCAGGTTTCAGCATGCGTAAGCATAATGCCTTTAGCTTTGGCGGGCGCGTCATTCCCTGCCCTCCGGGCAGGATCAGCCGCAAGTCCTCAAACCATAAACAGATATTCTCATACAGTTCCTCATAACTTCCCTCATGCCAGCCCCGCAGCATCATCCTTCCGCCAGCCCCGGACAAGGGCATCATATAATACATCACATCCGGCTTTCCAGCCAGTTTCCCTTCCCGAATAGACTGAACCAGTGCCTGTGCCGACGCAAAAGCCTGCCTCTCTTCTTCTCTGTCCGAAATTACTTCCTCTTCCCCTTCCACTAAGTCTCCGCCAAACACCATGGAAAGCATGTCTTCCTGCTTATTTATCTGCCGGGAATACCAGTGAACCATTTTAGCACCTGCCAGAACATCCGCTTTCCGAATCAGTTCGCCCAGAGCAGCATTCACAGCTGTCATCGCTGCCTCGGACACCACCGCGTTTGCGCTCTGCTTTAATCCGTAGGACTGAAAGGCATCTTTATCAAAGCATAAAAATGCGTCTCCCGATGTATGCCCACCAACACTCATCAATCCTGATACCTTTGGAACCGTATCCATCGGCTGGGACAATTCCCCAGTAATCAGACATCTCTCCTCTTTTCCCCTAAATGCCGTCTGCATTCTCTTCCTAAACTGATTCCAATAATCGTAATAACGCTCGCTTCGTTCCAGATATTGGCCGTCCACGGCGAATCCAACCTGATCTGCAGGTTTTAATTTCTTGTCTGCCAGGGCACTACGCATTTCTTCCAATATTCCAGAATCACGCAGCGCATCTGCCGCAATACCGAACAGAGGCTCTACATTTCTGCCCTCTTCAAAAAAGGAAAGAAAAAAGTCATGCTTCACAGGTACATTCTTATCTTTCTTCTCATCATTCACAATACATAGGACAATCCCTGCTTTTTCTATCAACGGATTACAATATCTGGAACCTTGTATAGCTGCTCCAGCATCCGGCGCATAAACTGGCTCTGCATCCTTTTCCCTAACTTCCAAATCCAGAAATTGCCCCGCCGCAGACAGATGAAAATATCCCTTGAGACGTTTGGGCTTAAAGCCGGGACGGGCAGCAAGCTTATGCTCAACCGCATACCGATATAATTCCTCAAGCATATTCTCCTGGCTCCTTTCCCCCTTTTAGGACTTCCGGTGAATCATAAGGTGGAACTTCCAGAACACCCCGATTCAAATGCCCATGGAACAATGAAATCTCAGGCTCTGCCTGTTTTGTGACGCCCCATTTGTGGAGATTAAATACATCATACACCATTAACCCCAAATCCATCGTAACATCAATGGGTTCTCCTACGCCGGAAGCCCACTCAAAATAAGCCGGGAATTCCCGTGTCCCCATACATGGCTGCATAAATGCCTGGCCCCGTTTTACCCTTCTCTCAAACTGATCCATCAGATTTCCCGGCGCATGGCCATATGTAGCCCTGGACACAATTTCTGCCGTAATCCGATAACGGACATCCTGCAGAACAACTGATTGCCTCTGCGTCCTGTCATCTTCTATGTCAATGCACGCTTTCAGCACATTAGTCTGGGGAATCTTCATCATCTTACTTTTCACTTCATTCCTTTTAAATGATATGTAATGAATGGGCGACAACACTTCGATTCTCCGAACCTGCCAGTAAAATTCCGGCGGCTTGGAATAAATAGAGGATAACAGCCCTCTGATTGCGCCGGGTGTTGGCACCGCATATGTCATCCGTTCCACCTTACTCTCGGGCCGCGTCCAAAGGGCAAAATCTCCCCAGACTTCAATGGTTGCACTTGGGTTCTTACTCATACTTCACCTCCCTTTCTCAAATCACCCCGTCAAAAGCCTCCAAAGCTGCAAAATTCAGTCCCAGTTTCTCATGATAGCACTTCGGATTTCCCAGAATATACCAGTCGGTCTGCATCTCACTTTCTCTCCCATGTGTCCGGAAAAACAGTGGTGTACAGCATTCTTTCACCTTGTCCTCCGCAAAGGAAGAGACCGTCAACGGTCTGGCGCACCTAATCAAATCCCGCGTGAGTCCTGTTTTCTCATTTTCTTCCCGAAGAGAGCAAAACAGCTCCATTTCACCTTTCCAGGGGACAATTACCTGTATGCCCCTGGATTCAATCAGTTTATATGCTTCCTGCACTTTCCGATAATCCCTGTCTTCTAATGCCCTTTTCATCTTTTCTTTATCCCCCTCCCCATTAGAATATAGAATTTCGTAGTATTCCTCAATATGCTTCAAGTTAGAACAATCAATGGGATGCCGGGAAGCCAGTGTCTTTACACAGAGGGAAGCTCTCTGATAATATGCCCCGGGAGGGTACAAGCATTCCTCTTCTGGAAGAAAAACAATCACCCTCCCATCGTCACTGTCACCGTTTCGGTTGCATCTGCCTGCTGCCTGAATGATAGATTCCAGAGGTGCCAATGCCCGATAAACTACAGGGAAGTCCAAATCGACACCAGCCTCAATGCACTGGGAGGCCACCAGATAACAGAACTTTCCTTCTGCAAGCCGCTCCTTGATAACATCCAAAACTTCGGTTCGATGCGCTCCACACAAGTCGCTGGTCAAATAAAAAATACCCTCTGACTCCGCTTCCGATACAATTTCTTCTAGAATATGAAATAGCTTTTCCGCATGTGTTCGCAGATTGACGATTACGCATCCCTGTCTATAAGAAATCAACTCCTCTGCGATTTGCCTGTATGGAATCTGCTCCTCAATCCTCCAATCATATGTAACACGCCTTGCAGCCTGAAAAAGCCTCTCCGGATTCGGCACAATTTCCATTGGTTTCCATTGCAGACCTGAAAGATATTGAAAAGATGGTTGTGTAGCCGTAGAAAATACCACAGTACAGCCGTACTGACTGCTGAGCAGATTTACCGTCCGTAGCGTGGCTTCCAGTAAGTCCGGGGGCAAAGACTGGGCTTCGTCCAGAACAATCACACTGTCTGCCATCTGATGCAGATGCCTGCAGCCTGTTGGCCTGGCAGAAAACAGCGGCTCAAAAAAGCCCACATTCGTGGTGACAATACAGGGCGCATCCCACCGTTCCGTCAAAAGCCTGGTTCTCTCGTCCAAAGCTGCGGCACTGTGGCTCTCCAACAATTCTGGGAGAATCCTCCTATATTCCCGGACATTCTGTTCCATAATCGCAAGATACGGAAGAATCAGAATAATCCTCCGCATCTGTCTGTATTTTATACAGTGCTTTGCTGCAAAGGCAAATAGGCTCAGAGTCTTCCCCAAACCGGTAGGTGCCGTCAAAGTATACAGACCCGGCGGTAATTCTGCAGCATGCAGGCAGTCCTCAAAAAGCTGATTCCGAAGGGCATTAAGCGCTGGTGAGGATTGGGAAAGCTTCTGTTTTTCGGCCCTTATCCGCAAAAGACGCTCCAAAGCATCTTCCGGATTTAGTGCTGGGCCTGTATGCATTTTCATATAATCCGGCTGAAAATGTTCTGCCGAAGCAGAGTAATCTGCATCTGCCAGCGCAGAAAGCAGAAAGCGGGCCAACAGCATATCCGCAACCGGATCCTCCCCATCCGGGAGGGACTTCGGAATTTTTATCCCCATAAGCCGAGGATTTTCTGCTTGAAACGATTCTAAGGCCTCTTTCATTTCTGTCATGCCAAACAGCGAAAAAAGATTGCCTTCTTCGTCATACCCGGAACCCGTTCCCTGCATCAATTCCTTCAGTCGCATAACACAGTTGCTGTCCAGATAGCTGTGGTGCGCGGCAATCACAGTTGCCAGCATTCTGGCTGTTTTCTTTTGGCCATATTGCCAATACGCCAGTGCTGCACCCGGATAGGCATGGTTCACATGTATCCGCTTGCCCTCCAGCACCTCCGCAAACCGCTCACTTGTCTTTCCAAAATCATGCAGTCCCCCCAGAATCGCTCCGATTTCGGTATAACCTATTGGTTTTAGAAATTCGCCGCACAGTACACTGGCACGCTGCGCATGATGTTCGAGAGTCTCCTTTTCTCCAGATGCATTGGCGCTTCTTGCATAATATAACTCCCCCATAGGTTATCCTCTCCTCTGTTTTATTGTCTATTTTGAACAATAAAATTTCAATTAATTCACGAAGTATATATATTATAGTGTACTTTGAAATTGCCGTCAATCATTTTACACAAAAAATGTTCAATACGTTTTTGTGCATATTGCACATTATATATAATCAATTTCCATATATGTATAATTCCCTGTCACTCCCCCTCCCGTATATATACGACTCTTTGGTGCCTTCTTGCTAAACTATATGACAGGTTATAGCTGTCTGATAAGAAAGCACAGCTGTAAACAAACACCCTGCTGCACTTTTCCTGTCCCCAACTCTTCCGTCCGGGTACATCGGATAATTGCTTCGCAATATCCGATGCACGGCTTGCGCCGCATTCTCTTTGCTCCTGTCCTGCCCGGACTTAATGCTCCAGCATATTTTCAATAAAGATCCCATACCCCTTTGCGGAATCCTGCACCAGTACATGGGTCACAGCCCCGATGAATTTCCCATTCTGGATGATGGGGCTGCCACTCATGCCCTGGACGATCCCCCCGGTAAGTTCCAGCAGTTCCGGATCCGTGACCTTCAGTTCAATCCCTCTGTTCACATTATCATGATCCAGATGGACAGCCGTAATCTCCACATCATAGAAGCGTGTACTGCTATCCACAGTGCAGAGAATCTGGGCCGGGCCTTCCTGGATCTCCTGTTTCAATCCAATGGGAAGCGCCTCCCTGGTCCCCATCTCCAGGGCTTTCCCATTGCAGATACCGAAGATGCCCCGTACACTGTTGTCAGTAATATCCCCCAGCACCCTGTCCGGAGAATAAACGATCATCCCTGTCATCTCGCCGGGATCACCTGCCATGCCTTTCTTCACTTCCACGATATCCGTCTGGTATAGGGTGCCGTCCTCCATGTGCATCAGGGTGCTGGTGTCGATGTCCGTGATACCGTGTCCCAGGGCACCGAAGTTCCCATCGGCGTCAATGTAGGTCATGGTTCCCACTCCCTGGGCATTGTCCCTGACCCAGGCGCCGATCTTGTAGGCACCACTCATATCCCGCACCGGGTCAACCTCCACTTCCATCTCTTCCCCGTCCCGTTCCAGGGTCAGCCGGATACGCCTTCCACCGCTATCCTCCACCCTTTTGATGAAGTCATCCTTCTCTGTAACCACCACCCCGTTTATCTGGCGGATATAGTCCCCCGATTTCAAGATATATTTACTGGGGGAATAGCTGACGCCATCCTGTCCCTGGAACTGTCCCGTGCCTACCACCAGGACCCCGTCTGTCTTCACATAGATGCCCACTGGTACGCCCACCGGTACCAGTTCCTGGTCCTGAATGACCCGGATCCCCACCTGTTTGATGGGCAGGAAGCCAAAGAGCTTTACCTGCATCTGGTAGCTTCCCTCCTGGGAGGCCCGCATGGTGATGGGCTTGCTCAAATCAATGTCCACAGCCCCTTTAGGGATATTGCTTATGCCCTGTTCACTGACACTTACAATCTCTGCCCTGGCAGGTACCCCCAGATTGATACTTTCCACCCGGTCTGCCCGCACGTTAAGCACGGAAGGAATACTACTGTCTATGGAATAGTAGACTGTGCCTGTAAGGAAGGCACAGCTGGCCATCAAGGCCACACAAAGGGATACCTTGTATATCTTCAGACGCTTTTTTCTTTTTTTCCAGTTTTTCAACAGGATCACCATGTCTTCTCCCGCCTGTTCCTTGATCCTCTCCCCTTCCTGTCTATTGAACCATCCCATATTTTCCATACCCCCGGTTTTGTTTTCGTGTAAGAAAGCCCTTGCTTATGCGAAAATATAAAACAAAATGAAAGGCTGTTACACAAGCCTTTCATTCTGCCAGTTTCCCCTTGCATTTCTGCATCTGCCTGCACATGCAACCAGGTATAGTATGTGTTATTTTTCTTTTTTCATTCTTAAAAAATGTCTGTCCAATGGTATCTGCCAATAGTCCTAATCTTACGGGATTTTGACGCTGTCAGCATCCCCAGTGAGCCTTCCCTTTTGCTGCGCAGCCTGGGCACGCATCTCCCTGGCATTTACCAGGGCTGCTTCTGTAAGTGCATCACTGCCAAGGAGCCTGGCCAGTTCCCCAAGGCTCTCCTCCTCCCCAAGCACCCTCACATCCGTAATGGTATTGTCCTGGACGCTGCTTTTCTCTATGACAAGGTGATGATCCGCCATGGCAGCAATCTGGGGCAGGTGGGTGATACACAACACCTGGGTGCTCTTAGCTACTACATCCAGTTGTCCCGAAACCTTCCAGGCCGTCCTGCCACTGATGCCCGCATCGATCTCATCGAAGATCAAGGTGTCAATCCCATCCTGTCCCGCCAGCACTGTCTTGATGGCCAGCATTACCCTGGAAAGTTCTCCGCCGCTGGCCACCTGGCCCAAGGGTTTCACCGGCTCTCCCGGATTGGTGGAAATCAGAAATTCCACATCATCGTATCCCTTTGCCGATACACTCTGCCCTGGACGGACAGCAATCTGGAACTCCACCGTGAGGAAATTCAGCTGCAGCAGTGCTTCTTTCAGCTTTTTCGACAAGGTTGTGGCTCCCTTTTTCCGAAGCCGGGAAAGCTTCTCGCATGCCTTATCCAGCACCTCCTGCGCTTCCTTCTGTTCTCTCTGCAGCTTTTCCATATAGACTTCATAATCGGATAGCTTCTCCAGAAGGGCTGCACGCTCCTGTCCATAGCGGATCACTTCTTCCACTGTTCCCCCGTATTTCCCTTTTAAGTGATTCAGTGTGTTAAGACGCCCCTCCACCATTGCAAAATCTTCTTCGTCAAACTCAAAGCCATCCATATATTCCGCCAGATCCCGGTTGTAATCCGCTAACAGGCCATCAATCTCCGAAAGCTGTCCCTCCAGTTCTCCCAGCCGGGTATCATACATGGATACACTGCGCAAAGCACGCAGGGCACGACTTAGAGACCCTCCTGCCCCGCCTTCAAAGTCCCCTCCTGTATATTGGTAACTCTCTGACAGCCCCTCCCGGATCTTCCTGCCGTTTGCCATCAGACGGTAACGTGCTTCCAGTTCCTCGTCCTCTCCAGGTATCAGCCTGGCCTCCTCTATCTCCTGCCATTCAAAGGAAGCCAGTGCCTGTTCCCTGGCTTTGGACTCTTCATCCATGGCTTCTTCCTCCAGCAGCCTGCGCAGCCTGCTGCATTCCCTGTAGCAGATCTCCACTTCCCCCACCGCTGCCAGGACTTTTTCCCCGCAGTAGCCATCCAGGATTTCCATGTGTTTCTGTTTCTTCAGAAGGGACTGATGCTCATGTTGGCCATGGATATCAAGCAGTACCTCTGCCAGTTCCTTCACCTGCCTGGCTGTCACTGTCTCCCCATTGATCCTAAAAGTACTCTTCGTGGCCTGTAGTTTTCTGCTAATGATGATGGTACCGTCCTCCTGGACTTCCAGTTCCAGCTTCTTAAGCTTCTCCAGGACATCAGGCCTGTGACTCACAAATACCAGTTCCACCAGGCCGCTCTCCGCGCCTTTTCGCAGCATATCTTTGTCGAACCGTCCCCCCAGGGCCAGGTTGACGCTGCCGATCAGCAGGGATTTGCCCGCACCAGTCTCTCCAGTGAGAATATTCAGCCCCTCCCCGAACTCCACCTCCGTCTCTTCTATCAGCGCCAGGTTCTTCACATGTAAACTCTGTAGCATTTCCTTTCTCCTTAACTACCTTCTCCCACACCTTCCAGACAGGACAACAACAGCCTCCGCCTGCCCATGGCCCTTTGTCTTGCCTCCCATCCCGGAGATGGCATCTGCCCCATGCCCGCCGGGTTCCATTCCATACAGCATCACCTTACAGTATATACACTGTGCTTCAGTTCGTCATGGAGCGGATCTTTTCCATCAGCATCTGGGTGTGCTCCACCGTCCGGACTGCCACGAAAATGGTATCGTCCCCGGCGATGCATCCCACCACCTCCGGAAATTTCATGGCATCCAGGGCCGCTGCCACTGCCATGGCCATTCCGGAGACTGTCCGCACCACCAGGATATTCTGTGCCATGTCCATGGAAATAAACCCCTCCTTCAGCACACGGACATATTTATCCCCAAAATTCCCGTCTTCCTTCAGCATGGCTACGTATTTCTGCCGGCCTCCACCAATGGACAGCTTGGACAGCTTCAGTTCCCGGATATCTCTGGACACGGTGGCCTGGGTCACAGCAAACCCCGCATCCCGCAGCCTCTCCGCCAGCTCCTCCTGGGTCTCTATCTCATACTTCTGGATCAGTTCTATCATTTTGTTATGACGAATCTTCTTCATGCAATTCCCCTTTGCCTGCCCTATACTCTTCCCCACTGCCACCCTCTGGTAAAACGCTGTATCAGAGCATGTTCGAAAAAACATTCCCGTCAGTTGCTCATCTTCCGGTGAAGCGTCTCCAGAAAACTCACATGGTTAAGCCGGATGAATTCCATGGTCTTCTCTGACCTAAGGATGTGTATCCTGTCCCCTGTGCCAAGCCGGATCACATGGCTACCGTCAAAATTCGCCTCCACCTTCTGATCCATGCCATCCCTGCCCTGGGGAATCACGATCTCCACCACATCCTCCGAAGACAGCACTATACTTCTCTGGTTCAAGGAATGGGGGCAGATCGGCGTCAGAAGAATAAGCTTGGCCCCTGGCTCCACCAGGGGGCCTCCCGCCGAAAGATTGTAGCCTGTAGAGCCTGTGGGCGTGGTCACGATCATGCCATCTGCATCATAACTGTTTAGGAACTGGCCGTTTACATAGATATGGAAACGAATGATCTGCAGGGAACCGCTCCGGGAGATTACAATGTCGTTCAAGGCCCAGTCTTCCTTCGTTCCGCCCTCTAAGAGAAACACCCTGCCACTCAGCATCATACGGTTCTCCTGTTCATACTCGCCTAAAAGAAGCCGCTCCAGGGACTCTTCCAGGTGGGCAGGCTCTATCTCTGTCAGGTATCCCAGGGTACCCAGATTCACACCGATGATCGGTATGTGCAGATTGCCTGTCTCCCGCACTGCCTGGAGCACGGTGCCATCCCCGCCCAGCACAATCATGCAGTCTGCAGCAGGACTATCCCCTGTCGGGACATCTTGTCCTGTCCTCACGGCAACCTGCCTCCCCCGGTCTTCCAGGTATCTGCGGATACGACCTGTCACAGCCAGTTCCCTATCCTTCTGCCGGTTCGCATATATCAGAAAAAATTCCATTCCCGTACCCCCTGCCCTCCTGGATATCCCAGATGGTTTCAGCTAAGTCTGATGGGACTGCCCTACTGTAGACAGCACCCTTTCCTCCCAGCCTTCGCCTTCCCTGTGGGACAGCCCTTCCAGTGACTCTGCCATCCTGCGCAGTTCCTCTTCCGCCTGCCCTTCTGTAAGTACCTGTTGCTGTTCTGTGACACAGCCCTTTTTCAGATGGGCCAGATACTCAATATTTCCTTCCGGACCCCTGATGGGAGAATAGTCGATTCCCAGGACCTCAAATCCTATGATATCACAGTAATCCAGGATCCGGGAAATTACCTCCCTGTGTACCTGTGGATCCCTGACCACGCCGTTTTTCCCTACCTTCTCCCTGCCCGCCTCAAACTGGGGTTTGATCAGACACACCATCTCCCCTCCAGCCCCAAGGAGATTCCTGGCAGGGATCAGGATTTTCGTCAGCGAGATAAAAGACACATCCACACTTGCAAAGTCCAGTTCCTCCTGGATATCTCCCCGCTGCATGTAACGGAAATTCGTCTGTTCCATACACACCACCCTGGGATCATTGCGCAGTTTCCAGGCCAGTTGTCCATGTCCCACATCCACGGCATACACCTTTGCAGCACCATTCGCCAGCATACAGTCTGTGAATCCTCCCGTGGAAGCTCCAATGTCCATGCAGGTCTTCCCAGCCAGGGAAAGCTCCCATACTGTCATTGCCTTCTCCAGCTTCAGTCCCCCGCGGCTCACATATTTCAAAGTACTCCCCCTTACCTCCAGGGGACAGTTCTCAGGGAACATGGTACCAGCCTTATCCTCCTTCTGTCCATTCACATACACATTACCGGACATGATAATAGCCTTGGCTTTCTCCCTGGAAGGGGCATACCCCTTCTCCACCAACAGAACATCCAGACGCTCCTTCATAACCCTCCCTGGGCGGCGCACTGCGCACACCCATCCATCTTACCCATTATCCCCCAGCATCCGCAGGATCCGCTCCACAATGCTGTCTGTGTCGATTCCAATCTCCTTCTTGAGCAGTTCCACATTCCCGTGTTCCACATAGGCATCCGGAATGCTGATATTCAGATACCTGTTACACGTCCCGCTTCTGTTCAGGAAGGACAGTACCTTTTCCCCATAGCCGCCACAAGCCACATTTTCTTCCAGGGTCACGATGAGATTGTGCTCCTTGCACGCTTCCCTTACAGCCTCCTCATCAATGGGTTTCACAAAACGGGCATTGATGAGACTGGCATGATGGCCTTTCTGTTTCAGACTCTCCCGGACTTCCACCGCTGTCTTCACCATGCTTCCCACTGCGAACAAGGCAATCTCCCACTCCCGGCAGATCCACTCTGCCTTACCCAGCTCCACCGGGGCACGGTACTCTTTCAGCCCGGCGTAAGCTGTCCCCCTGGGATACCGCACTGCCACCGGAGCCTCCAGGGCCACTGCAAATTTCATCATATCCGACAGTTCCCATTTGTTCTTGGGAGCGCAGATGTGCATATTGGGAATTCCGGACAGGTATGTAAAGTCAAAGATTCCCTGGTGGGTCTCCCCATCGCTTCCCACAATGCCAGCCCTGTCAATGGCGAATACCACTGGCAGGTTCTGAAGGCACACATCGTGCAGGATCTGGTCATAGGACCTCTGCAGGAAGGAGGAATAGATTGCCACTATGGGCTTTAGTCCCCCCGCTGCCAGGCCTGCCGCAAAGGTCACCGCATGTTCCTCCGCTATCCCCACATCAAAAAAACGTTCCGGATACATATTGTGGAAACGTTTCAGTCCTGTGCCGTCCGGCATGGCAGCGGTGATGGCGATGATCCGTTCATCCCGTCCTCCCAGCTTGCACATGACCGTGGAAAACACATCCGTATAATTGGCCTCTGTGCGCGGTCTGGAGGGCAGCCCTGTCTCCACGTTGAATGGCTCCGCTCCATGGAACCTGGCCGGATGACGTTCTGCCGGGGCAAATCCCTTCCCTTTCTGGGTGATGGCATGGATCATCACAGCCCCTTTCACCCGCTTTGCCTCCTGGATCACCTGCACCAGCCCTTCCATGTCGTGTCCGTCCACAGGACCCAGATAAGTGATCCCCATATCCTCGAACAGCATGCCAGGGATCACCAGCTGCTTGAAACTGCTCTTGGCCCTGCGGATCCTGTTGACAAGCGTATCCCCTCTTGGCGCCCTCCTGAGGGCATTATAGATTCCCTCCTTCAAGTCCAGATATCTGCTGGCCGTCCGTATATTGTTCAAGTATTTGGACACACCACCTACATTTTCAGAGATGGACATGTTGTTGTCATTCAGTATGATGATATAATTGGTCTCCAGCTTTGCGGCATTGTTCAATGCCTCGTAAGCCATACCTCCTGTAAGGGAGCCATCTCCGATCACGGAAACGATAGTGTTCTTCTCCCCCTTGATATCCCTGGCCCACACAAGTCCCAGGCCCGCCGATATGGACGTGGAACTGTGTCCTGTGTCAAACACATCACATACACTTTCTTTTCTCTTGGGAAATCCGCTCATGCCATGAAACTGGCGAAGACCGTCAAATCCATCCTGACGGCCTGTGAGAATCTTATGGGTATAAGACTGGTGCCCCACGTCCCAGACTATCTTGTCCTCGGGAAAGGTCAGTGCCAGATGCAGTGCCATGGTCAGCTCCACAGCTCCCAGGTTGGAACCCAGGTGCCCTCCTGTGACACTGATCTTGTGGATTAGGAAGTCGCGGATCTCCTGGGCCAGCTGCCCATAATCCTTCTGGTCTATCTTCTTGATATCATTGGCCTGTCTGATTGTCTCCAACAACATATCTTTCATCCCCTAACTTCTGTAAAGCATACCCTGCCAGCGTTGCCCATACCCGGCCCTTATCTGCACCGGTGTATCAGCATAAGGATCAGCTCTCTTAAGAATTCATGCCCGGCCGCAAAGCTGTCCAGGAGCTCCACCGCTTCCTCTGACAGCCTCTCTACGTCCTTCTTCGCCTTCTTTAGCCCCTCCAGTGTCACATAAGTCTGCTTGTTGCTTGCTGCATCACTGCCAATGGGTTTTCCAAGCTCTTCCAGGCTGCCTGTCACATCCAGGATGTCATCCTGGATCTGGAAGGCGATCCCGATATTGTAAGCACATTTTTCCAGAAGCTGTACCTGCTCCTCCCCTGCTCCGGCCAGAATGGCGCCAATGGTCATGGCCGCCTGGATCAAAGCGGCAGTCTTGTTCTCATGAATGAACAGAAGCTGCTCCTTTGTCAATGGCCCATCCCCATTCTCCGCCAGAATATCTGCTGTCTGTCCTCCGATCATGCCATGGATACCTGCCTTTGCAGCCAGAACAGAAATAGCCCTGGCAATCCGCCCCGGGTCTTCAGCCTGGGCCTTACCCGGGCCTGCCACTCCCGCTTCTGCCGCCCCTTGCCCGAAAGCCTGAAGTGCTGTCTCAAAAGCCAGATTCAACAGACCATCCCCGGCCAGGATTCCGAAGGCATCCCCATACACATACCAGGTGGTCCTGCGCCCTCTGCGGTATGCATCATTGTCCATGGCCGGCAGGTCATCATGGACCAGTGAATAGGTATGGATCATCTCAATAGCGGCCAGAAAAGGCCGGATCACATCCCCCTCTCCCCCGCACATGCGGAATGTCTCCCACATCAGCATGGGCCTGAGCCGCTTTCCACCTGCCATGACACTGTAATTCATGGCCTCAATCACCTTCTTCTGGGGTCCTTCTTCTTTGGGAAGGAAGCTTGAGATGATTTGATCCAGTTCCTTCGTCTTGCTTACCAGTTTTTCCTGAAATTCGTTTTTATCCATTGCCGCTCCTCACAGTGTACCATTGGGACTGAAATTTTCCATGCCATCTTCACTGAGCTTCCATACCTGCTTCTCCACCCTGTCAATCTGGTCATTGCACTGCTTTAAGATCGCCATTCCACTGCTGTAGGCGGAAAACGCCTCTTCCAGCGGGATATCCTCCTGCTCCAGCGCTCCGATAATCTCTTCCAGTCTGGCAAAATTCTCCTCCAGGCTGTACGTGTGTTTCTCTTCCATCATCAAACAGTCACCTCCTGCACCACTGCACCGATCTTCCCATCCTTCACCTGGATCTGCAGGGCTTGTCCCTCTGTCACCTGCGCCACTGAGCGGATATTCCTGCCCTGTTCGTCCATCACATAGGAATAACCGCTGTTTAACTTCTCCAGGGGAGATACCCCCTTCATACGTTCTATATACAGGGCCAGTCCGTGCCGTCTCATCTCCAGGATCTTCCGGATCCTGTCCTGAAGCCTTTCCTCCAGGGAAAGAGCCGTCATCTTCCGCTCCCTGAGACGGCTGCCGGGACTTACCACCTTCAGCCGTAGTTCATACTGCGCACACTGGCCACGCTTTCTCTCCAGGAGACGGCCCAGATTCCTGTCCAGGGCATCCTTGTGGCTTTCCAGCTGTCTCAGGATCTCCCGGATATCTGTCACCGCCAGTTCTGCAGCTGCAGAAGGAGTAGGTGCCCGCAGATCCGCCACAAAATCCGCAATGGTAGTATCTGTCTCATGTCCCACCGCTGAGATCACCGGTACTGTACAGTCAAAGATTGCCTGGGCCACCTCCCGCTCATTGAAAGCCCAGAGATCCTCTATGGAGCCACCGCCTCTGCCCACGATCATCACGTCCACCCCGCAGCCTTCCAGGGTATGGATCCCCTTCACAATACTGGCCACTGCGGCTTCTCCCTGGACAATGGCCGGATACAGGATGATCTGCACATATGGGTTGCGCCTGCCTGCTATCTGTATGATATCCCGGACAGCAGCCCCGGTATCTGCAGTAACCACTCCCAGGGTCTTGATATAGCGTGGGATGGGCTGTTTGTAGGTCTGGTCAAACATCCCCAGTTCCTCCAGCTCGGCCTTCAGCCGCTCATACCGTTCATACAGAAGCCCATTGCCATCTGCAAGGATCTGTTTCGCGTAGAGCTGGTACTTGCCATCCCGCTCATACACATCCACAGTCCCGCCCACAATCACCTGCATCCCTTCAGCCAGACGAAAAGAAAGCCCCGGACGGTTCCCTGCGAACATGACACAGGATACCGTCCCCCTGGGGTCCTTCAACGTGAAATAAATATGTCCCGAAGTGTGGTATTTGCAGTTGCTGACCTCACCCTTCACATAGAGACTGCGAAGCAGGTAATCCTGCGTGAACATATTTTTAATGTATGCATTCAGTTGTCCTACTGTATAAACATTCCGGATGTCAATCACCTGACCTTACTATCTTGGCCAAAATGGCGTTCACAAAACTACCCGCATTCTCCTGGCCAAACTTTTTCGCGATCTCCACCGCCTCATCAATGGCCACACCTGTGGGAATATCTGCATCAAAACATATCTCAAACACGGCAAGGCGAAGCACTGTAAGCTCCACCTTCCCCATACGTGTCCTGTCCCATCCTTCTGTATTCCCATCAATCAGCCTGTCGATCTCTGGAAGCTTCTCCCGGACGGCCTGGCACCTTGTCTCAATATAATCGGCGTCCTTCTGGTTGCCAATCTCCTCATTGCCCTCCAGGTACAGACGCATCTGCCTGGGCATATCCTGTGGATCATGGAATTCCACCTGGAATAAAAGTGCGAACACCTGCTCCCGCTGTTCATGTCTTCCCATTGTGAATCATTATCCTTCTATATGATATTTTTATCCCACCCGCATTCCTCATACACAGCGCACGCTTCCTGTACAGGGAATCCAAAGACACCACTATGGTTTTTATTCTCTATTTTACCTTGATACCGGCGATCCGAATATTCACATCGGTGCAGGTAAGACCTGTCATATTCTCTATGGCTGCTTTCACCTTGCCCTGGACCTTCTGGCAGGTGGCCGGGATATTGTACCCATATTCCATGGTCAGAGCCAGATCCACTGTCACATTTCCCTCCAGCACATCCACCCGGACACCCTTGGTAAGGCTCTTCATACCCACCCTGCTCATAAGCTCATTGGTGATATTCCCCACCATGGCGCTGACCCCTTCCACTTCTGTGGCCGCCAGGGATGCTATCATGGCCACCACATCATCCGCGATCTGTACCACACCGATATTCTCCTCGTCCTTTTGCAGTTCCATGTCCTTCTCTGTTTCTTTACCCATTCTGATCCTCCTGTCCGCTACTCCATGTCAGCCATTTCAGATCCTGCCTCCTAAGCTTGAAGCATCTGGAACCAGGAACTGGCACAATCTCTTTCCGTTTCCATATTATAGCACGTTCCCTACTCATTTGTCACCCAAAATGTCAAGGAGTACTGATTATCATCCCGTGTGTAGGCCACCGTACCTGTGGACGCCTTCAGGTACTGGAAGATCTCCTGGTTATCCAGCAATGCCTCTATCACCTGGGTGTAACTTTCCTGGTTCGCGCACTTGATGGTCACGTCCTCCCTGCCCTCCTGCACGGCCCGCTCAAACAGCGCTTCCATCTGCTCCCTGTCGTAGGCGGCAAACAGCGCACCTTCCATCACATAGTAATTTGCCGCTGTGTCAATACACATGGGCATGACCATGTCCGGGGATAGTGTGTGGGTCCGAAGCAGTTCTGCCGTTGTCACATTCAGATAATCATAGTTGATCTCCGGCATGGATACCTGGGATTCTTCTGCAAGCGTATCCAGCTGATAAGAGGCGTCTCCCCATGTGGTATCCACATAGTAATAGCTTCCTCCCACATTCACCAGATTCCAGGCATGTCCTTCATTGTCTCCCACGGTGCCCAGCACCAGCGTGCAGGGCACTCCCAGTGCATTCAGAAGATACTGGGTGGCTTTGGCATACCCCTGGCACACAGAAATATGATTGACAAAAACAGAGTAAATATTCTGGTTATCCGGGCTATCCAGCTCATATTCCGTATTCAGGATCAATGTGTCATACACATATTTCACCTTTTCATAGTCAGAAGATCCTTCCCCGATTCCCCCAAGGATCTCTTCCGCTGCAGCCTTGATCTCTTCCTGCCTGGTCTTGGCTGTCTCCAGATCCATGGTATAGCTGCCGGAAAATTCCAGTGCCGTGATCTTGTCCCCTCTGGTGAACTTGGTATAAGAATAACCTTCCACATAAAAAAGTTCTGGATGGTCAATCAGCACGCTCTGGAATACCCTGTCAATATCTGTCTCATCAAGTCCTGCCTCCAGGCCTTCCCTGGACAATGGTTTCTGCTCCTGGCGGCACCCCAGAATCTGTTCCATGTCCCGGTACCACAGCTTCTCCCCATCCGTCAGTCCGGAATAGGCAAAGCCAAAGGTATCCTCCGTGAGAAAAGAGTATGGTGGCTCTTTTTGCGCCGACTCCCCGGCCGTCCCCTCTCCTTCCTCCGGAAGATCCTGTCCATCCTGCAGGATCCCTCCTTCCTCCTTTGCGGCATCCCCGGCCTCCTCCCACCACAGGACGAAGTCCCTGGGCACTTCATGCAGCCATTCCCCACCTGCACAGCCACCCAGGATCATGCCAAGCAGCAGGCACAGGCCCATGGCCCAACACCCTCTTCTCCTCACCATCTATCGACTCCTACTATACGACAGTCCCGTGATAAGGGGCATTCCCTTAGGCTGCCCCTTACCCTCTGCCAAATTCCGTAAGTACCAGTCCCTTGTTGCGGTCCAGGGTCATGCCCACACTCCAGGGATTCACGAACAATAACAGGGGGTTGCCCTTCATATCCTTCACTTTCTTCATGTCTGAGGTGCCTACGATCTTTCCGATATCCACCTCTTCCTTATTCTCAATCCAGCGGATATGCTCGTAAGGCAGGTTTTCCAGACGGATCTCCACATTGTACTCGTTTTCCAGTCTGTATTTGAGCACATCGAACTGTAGGACACCCACCACACCCACGATGATTTCTTCCAGACCTGTGTTGAATTCCTGGAAGATCTGGATGGCACCCTCCTGGGCGATCTGCTCGATTCCCTTCACAAACTGCTTCCGCTTCATGGTGTCTGACTGGCGTACCCTGGCAAAATGCTCTGGCGCAAAGGTAGGGATCCCTTCATATTGCAGCTTCTCCTTTGGCATGCACACTGTATCCCCGATGGAGAAAATCCCCGGATCGAATACCCCGATGATATCTCCCGCATAGGCCTCGCTTAAGATCTTCCTCTCATCTGCCATGATCTGCTGGGGCTGGGAAAGCCGCATAACCTTCCCTCCCTGCACATGTCGCACTTCCATCTGGGCATCAAACTTCCCGGAGCAGATACGCATAAAAGCGATTCTGTCCCGGTGGGCTTTGTTCATATTGGCCTGGATCTTGAACACAAAAGCACTGAACGCATTCTCCACAGGATCCACCAGCCCTATATCCGCCTTTCTGGGAAGGGGTGTGGTAGCCATATGCAGGAAATGCTGCAGGAAAATCTCCACCCCGAAATTGGTCAGGGCAGAACCAAAACACACTGGGGACAGTTCTCCGGCCTGCACCAGCTCCAGATCCAGTTCCGCGCTGGCCCCGTCCAGCAGTTCCACTTCCTCCAGAAGCTTGTCCGCTGCGGCATCCCCGGTCAAAGCCCGCAGGCCTGCCTCATCTTCTATGGGAATCTCCGTGACGGTTCCCTCCCTGGTACCTTTCTCTGTATCTGCATAAGAGATCACACATTTCTTCTCCCGGTCATAAACACCCTTGAACTCCTTGCCCGAACCAATGGGCCAGTTCAAGGGACAGGTGGCAATCCCAAGCTCTTTTTCAATGTCATCCAGCAGGTCGAAGGTGTCGTTGGCATCCCGATCCAGCTTGTTGATAAACGTAAAAATAGGGATCTTGCGCATGACACAGACTTTGAACAGTTTCCTGGTCTGGGCCTCCACACCCTTGGATGCATCAATGACCATCACTGCAGAATCCGCTGCCATCAAGGTCCGGTAGGTGTCCTCCGAGAAGTCCTGGTGTCCCGGCGTGTCCAGGATATTGATACAATACCCGCCATATTCAAACTGTAGCACAGAGGAGGTCACAGAGATACCTCTCTCCTTCTCAATCTCCATCCAGTCGGACACGGCATGTCTGGCCGTGGCCTTTCCCTTGACACTTCCCGCCAGGTTGATAGCCCCCCCGTAGAGCAGGAATTTCTCCGTCAGAGTGGTCTTTCCCGCGTCCGGGTGCGAGATAATTGCAAAAGTGCGGCGGCGCTTTATTTCTTCCGTAATGTTACCCATGATTTTTCCTCCCTACTTCGGACTGTGTACCCCTGGCCATGCAGCTTCCAAGGCATATGGCACCGGGAACCCGTTCCGGGAGCCGGCCTGTTCCTGTGCAGCTCCCGCAAGCATCCCCTGCCCGTCAAAGACAGGCGTGATACCAAAGTATTGTAACACAGTTGCCCCTATATCTGCAAAGGTTTTTCTCGTACCACAATTTTTCGGCACCACGCCCTTTCCGTACATCAGAAAAGGCGTATATTCCCTGGTGTGGTCTGTGGTAGCCTGGTAAGCCGGATCACATCCATGGTCGGCTGTGAGCATCAGAATATCCTCCGGCCCCATCCTCTGGAAGATCTGCGGCAGCATAGCATCAAAATAAGCCAACGCCCTGGCGTAGCCATCCACATCCCTTCGGTGCCCATAGAGCATGTCATAGTCTACCAGATTCACAAAGCACAATCCTTCGAAATCCTTCTCCAGATATTCCAGTGTCCTTTGGATTCCTTCTTCGTTCCCGCTGGTATAGACAGCCTGGGTGATCCCCTGTCCGGCGAAGATATCCTGGATCTTCCCCACGGCAATCACGTCCTTCCCTGCTTCCCTAAGCTGGTCCAGCATGGTCACTCCAGGGGGCTTCATGGAGAAATCATGTCTTCCGGAGGTTCTGGTAAAGTCACCAGGCTCTCCCACAAAAGGCCTGGCAATAACCCGTCCCACACCATGCTCCCCGGTCAGGATCTCCCTGGCTATCCTGCAATACTGATACAGGGTTTCTACCGGAACCACCGCCTCGTGGGCCGCAATCTGGAACACACTGTCCGCGGAGGTATAGACGATCAGATCCCCTGTACGCATATGCTTCTCACCGTAATCCCGGATCACCTGGGTGCCGGAGTAAGGCCTGTTGCAAAGAATCCCGCGGCCTGTCCGCTGCCGGAAAGGCACAAGCACCTCCTCTGGAAATCCTTCCGGATATGTGGGCAGTGGCTTTTGGGAGATCAGCCCTGCAATCTCCCAATGCCCGATGGTGGTATCCTTCCCTCTGGAAGCCTCTGTCATACGGGCGATCAGGGCAGTATGTCCCTTGCCATCTGCCGCCCCTTGTACCCCTTCTATCTGGAACAGCCCCATGTCATCCAGATGGGGCACATGAAAACAGGGACTTGCAGATACGCTCCGCAGGGTATTCACATGGATATCCCCGTAGGCAGGCGCATCTGCCATCTCCCCGATCCCGAAACTGTCCAGTACAATCAAAAATACTCTCTTCATATGGTATCCTCTCTGCCTTGGTAACTCACTTTTCGTCTTGTTCTCCAGGCTATTGCGCAGATTCCCATGTGTCATGGCACCTTTGGGTTCCGCAGTTGAAACCATCCCTTCCCGACTCTCAACATTATACCATGTTTTCCGTATGATTTGTACTGGAACCTACCGCAATTTACAACCAATTCAGCCATACTGTTACTGTTCACTCCGTTCACAGCAACATATGCACACAAAACGCCAAATGCAGGCGTTTTGGCGCACGACAGTCTCAGGTTTGTCACGCAAAAGACGCGTGAAAACACCTCGCGGTGGCATCTGTGAACAGCAACGCAAAACGGGCTGGCTGTGCGGTCCACGCCCTGGTGCCCTCGCACCTGGTGCTCCCTCTGGTCAGAAATCGCACAGCCAGTTTAACAGGACGGATGCCGGTGGAGCATGGGGATGCATGGGAGTTTAGTTATGGCCAGATTGGCATACAGTCCTGCCTATGTAACCCCTGGATTGCCTTGTTACTGCACCACTGTGCTGATAATGATATGCTCCGCAGGGATATCTGTCTTGCGTTTTACAATATCCTCGATCTGTGCCCGCATCATATCATCCAGTACTGTGGCATTCACCACCACATCCACAGCCCCGTCATTGATACTTACCACCACATCCTTGTATCCCTTTGCCTCCAGAAGGATCTCTGCCGCTGCCTCTTTCTCTGCAATAGCAGTCATCTCCACCATGGTGTCCACGGCCTCCTGCTTCTGTTCATCTGTCAGCCCTGCACTGTTGATGATCTCCAGCAATGTCTCTTTGTTCTTGGCCCTGGTCTGCTCTTTGATCAGCTTTGCCTCAGAGAGCACTGCCGTGCCGCCTGCAGAGGTAAACACTGCCTCACCGGGAATCTCACCCTGGTCAGGTGTGGCCTCTGCCACCTGGACACCAGGATCTGTATTCTGGGACTGGCCTTCCGCATCGGAGACCTGCATATCCTGTCCCAGGTAGTCATCCACAAGAGTATCTTCCATGTCCGAATCCAGGCTGTCAATCTCCGTTACCCCGGAGTTCATCAGATCCTCCTCCGATAGATCCAGGATTCCATCCAGCGTATAGTCACCGGCAACCGTATCCGCCCCTGTAGCGCTGGCATCCACTGCTTCCACATTGCCGTTATTCTCTTTCTGGTATTCTTCCTCCAGGCCGTTTCCTGCAAACTGCAGGTAGCCTGCGATTGCAATCATGATTGCAAGGGCGGTTATCATAAGCTGGTTTTTTTTGATTAGATTTTTCACTTTTTATCCCCTCTTTGCGTTTTTACTAGTTCATTGTATGAGCCTTCCAGGGGATATATGCTACCTGTCTGCATTCTATTTTCACAGGAAAAATCCCTCTTTCCAGCCCTTCAATCCGCTTTTTCGCTCTCCATCCGCACCACCTTCACCTTATGGGCATCCACGCCAAACAAGGCCTGCACGATCTCCGTGACAGTACGGTTTATGTTGCCTGTACCTGCTCCCTCCGCCACCACCAGTACCCCTTCCACCTCTGGCTTCAGGGTCTTGACCACATAAGGTTCACTTAAACTCCCATCCGTGCGGTATACCACGCTCTCCCCATTCTCCCACTGTCCGCTGACCCGGCTCCCCCCCTGGGCATCCTTTTCGTCTGTGCTGCTGCGGCTTGTGGCCTCTTCCTTTTCCACCACCAGCTCCTGGGAAGATCTTAGGGTGACCATCACTTTGACCTTTCCCATCCCTTCCATATTTTCCAGGACTTCCGTGAGATGTGCTTCCAGATAAGCCGCATATGTTTCCTCTGTGCTGCCACCCTGCAGCATCCCCATAGCCGTCCCGCTTCCCCATGCCGTTTCCCCAGTACCAGCTTCCCCCTGCTGTATGGTACCGGACTGCCCGGTGTTGTCCTTCTCCGTGCCGTTTCCCTTGCTCTCTTTGGCAGGGAGGGCTATAATCACCAGAAGGATTCCGCCAAGCACCAGGATCAGCAGATTATCCCTGCGGAAGTATTTCTCCAGCCCCTTCTTATGGATCCAGTCCTTCCATTGTTTCCACCCTTTGCCCATACACCGCCTCCTGTCATTTTACTTCTATCTGTACCGGCTCCACAGGCTCTATCTCCACAGTGACCGCACGGTTGCCGGAAGATGTTTCCTTCTGTGTCACAGGTGCCCCCTCCTCCATCACACCCTGTGATGGTTCCACAGCCTTTTCCTTCTGGCCACCGGACTCTCCCTTTGTGGTCTCCTGTTCCTCCATCCGCTTGCGGACTTCCTCCAGGGTCATCTGTTCCAATTGTCCTGTCGTATCTACGGCCGCTTCCTGGGCTTCTTCCATGGCCTGCTCCAGGCTCTCCTGGAACCGGGTCAGCTCAGCAGCCGCCTCCTGTAAGCTGCCTCCTGCAAACAGGTTTGCTATGGGCAGGAATAGCTGGATCAGTACCATGGCACTGACCAGTAATTTCAGATATTTCTCATAGGACTCCTGGGGTCTGAAATGTACAATAGCCTGGGCACAGATCATAAAGATCCCTGTCCGGCAGATCGCCTGAAAAAACATATGCCTCCTTCCCTTGCCAGACAGATTTGTCCGGCCATACCAGAATCTCCCTGTCAATGTCTCCCCGATACTGTAATCACAGCTATGGAGATCAGAAACAGCAGCATGGCTGTGCCCGTGGTCCGAAGCACCAGAAGGGCCGCATTCCCCGCCCGGTTGGCACAGGAGGTGATCCGGCTGTCACTGACGATTCCCATAAATGCCGCAGCACATTTGAGTACTCCTGCGATCAAGGCGATCTTCACAAGAGGTGCCGCACACATCAGCAGAAATAGCACCAGCAGCACTACGCCGATGCTGTTCCTGATCACCGCTGCAGATCCGATTACCAGCTCCACCACCCCGTCCGCCGCATTGCCCACCCCCGGAATGGCTGACAGGAAGCTCTGCAGGGCTGAAGTTTTTACAGTGTCCACCACCGGCGTGATCAGTGCCTGGAAGACACTTAAGCCTGTGATCACCCCGACTGCCCCTTTCAATACCCATCCCACACATTTTTCCAGCAGTTCAATGAGCAATGTCAGCTTCTCTTCTGCCCAGATACCGTTTACCACAGCCAGCATACAGATACTATAGATCACAGGTATCACACCGTTTTCCAGCAGGGTCTCCACCCCATAGATCACAATCATCATCAGCTGGCAGGATGCATTTACCGTGGCAAGCCCTGTGGAGATTCCCACAGAGAGCAGATAGGCCGGTACCATCAGTTTGATGAACAGGCTTATATTTTCCATGGTTCCCTGGGCAGTGGACACCACCTGGGAAAAGCTCTGTAACAGCACTGCCGTAAAAAGCAGATACATAAAGTAGAATCCCATGTCTGCCACCTGGTGCATGTCAAATACCTCCACAAAATGCGTCATCAGGGAAGATACCAGCCCCAGGATCAGCAGGAAGATCAGCACGTTCCGCATACCGGCAAGCTGCCCCCATATATCTGAGATCCCATCCCGGAACAAGGCTCCCAGTGCACCGAAGACATCCCCCTCCATGATCTGCCCCAACACCTTTTCCAGGGACAGCTTTGACTGGGGAAACAGTGTCCGCATCCCTTCTTCCAGCTTGTCCAGGCCAAAATCCTGCCACACCAGTCCCAAATCCATATCCGCCCCCCTGTTCTCAAAATTTCCTCATTGCCATACCACCAGAAAATCCTGCAAAGCAGCAGAAGGATTTCCCATAGCCATTTCTGGCAGTTCGGCCTGCTGTAGGATCTCACATAAAACCCTGTATCTGCTCTATGACGGCAAACAGGATGGGCAGGCCTGCAAACATCACAGACAGCTTGCCCAGTACCTCTATCTGCCCTGCCACGGCCTGATAACCAGCATCCTTACAGATTCCCGAAGAGAACTCGCAGATATAAGTGATGCCGATGACCTTCAGCAGGATGGACAGATACCCCTGGCCGCTTCCCAGATAACTTCTGATCCTGCCGAGCTGACCGATGACAGCCTCCACCTGCCTCAGGGCATATGCAAAGATCAATATGCTGACTCCCAGCCCGATGTATGTGGCATATTCCGGCTTCTGTGCCCTGAACTGCACAGCCAGGAGCACACCGGCCATCCCCAGAAAAGCCACTTTTACGATCTCCTGCATCCCATATCCTCCCTTCCCACATCCCCGGATCCTTCTGCCTGCGCGAACTCACACCAGAGTTCCCGCTTCCCAGGATCCGTCTCCCACCATCATCCCCCTATGTCACCATCCAGGGCTTCACAGCGAGAACAAAGTCTGTATGGTTTCAAACAAATCATATATGTATGGGATGATCCATGTAAGTACCAGAATCAAACCTGCCAGGCTGATCAGGAAGGCATGCTCCTCCCTGCCGCTATGCTTCAATATCTGACTGAGTATGGTTACCAGAATCCCCACTGCTGCTATTCTGAATATCAGACTTATTCCCATATCTCCTCGCATTCTGCCGCACTCATCCGGCCTCTTCCCCTGTCCGGTGCTGCCTGTGTCATATTCCTCTGCCCTGCTCCCTCTTTACAAGAGGATCAGCAGCAGGAACAGTCCGCCCATGGCTCCAAGCCCCACTGCCATCCGGCATTTTTCGGTGTTTTCCCCCTCCAGCTTCTCAATGGTGGACGCCAGCAGTTCCCTGCTGGATTCCATGACCTTAAGCTGCATCTGTCCGTCTGCAAACCCCATTCTGGGCATGCAGCGGAAGAAAGCCTCCCTGTCCGCTTCTGTCAGTGGCATGGTTCCCAGAGGCACTTCCATATATTCCCGGAAAACCTTTGCAAATGTGTCCCCTTCGTTTGCCTGCATCCTCTTGCCGATCTGGTATAAGCCCTCCTGAAATTCCACTGGCACCTGTCCTGCCAGGCGCCTGCAGCACTCCGGCAGCGTAGCCCTTCCATAACGCACTTCACTGCAAAACAGATCCAGGATCCCCACCAGCTGCCGCAGGGCCTGTATCCTGCCCAGCAGCTGGCTGCGGTACCACAGGCCCAGCCCCAGACACCCGGCCAGAATCATTCCGCTCCCCACTCCTCTCAGCATATCCCTACCCCTCTCCTCTCTTGCAGATATCCCTCACCTCACATCTGCCATCCCGCTTACCCAGCAGGAAAAAAAGGTCAAACAGGTCCTCCCAGTTTTCTCCCGGTCCGAACCGTCGTCTCACATCTTCCAGATTTTCCCCATGTACAGTGGCAAGGATCCTGCAGCCGCAGGCAGCGGCACTCCTTAAATGCACCAGCTCCTCCTGGCTTCCCAGCTCATCAATGGCAATCACCTGGGGGGACATGGAGCGCAACAGCAGAAGCATACCCAGCGCCTTGGGACAGGCATCCAGTACATCCGTACGCATCCCCAGATCATTCTGTGCCATACCGCAGAAGGTTCCCGCAAGTTCCGAGCGCTCGTCCACCACACCCACCGTCATTCCTTTCCCATAGGGATTACCGTCAGAAACCTGCCGGATCAGATCCCGGAGCAATGTGGTTTTCCCACAACCCGGCGGGGAGATAAGCAGCACATTTTTCAAACTGCCACTGTAGTACACTTTGTCCAGAACATGGTCGGCAGCCCCCCTTACCTCATGGGCAATGCGGATATTCATATAGGAAATGTTCCGGATAACCCGCAATGTGCCATCTCCTGCCAGCACGGCTTGTCCCGCTATGCCTACCCTGTGTCCGCCCCGCACCGTGATAAATCCCTGTCTGATCTCCTCCTCAAAGGCATAGAGAGAATACTGGCAGATATGCTGCAGGATTTCCTCCAGCTCTTCAGCAGACGCACAATATGCCCTTCCTACATCCTCTGTAAAAGAACCATCTCTTCCAAGGAACAGCTCCCGGCCCTGTGCGTGAATCACAATGGGCCGTCGGGTGCGCAGACGGATCTCCTGGACAGACTGCTGGCTCTGTGCCGTCTGCTGCCAGAAGGAACGTCTTTCCTCCGGGAAAAGCTGTAAGATGGTATGTTCCATATGGATCCACTCTCCTTTTCCAGATTTTTAGAGTCCCCGTGTGATTCCAGCGCCATCGCCAGAAACACATTACCCTGCGGTTTTGCGGGACTGTCGTGTGCCAGCCTGTATGTCAAAGGCGGCACGCTGCCCTGGCAGGTTGTGTGCGTCTTCAATACTCCCGGCTTTCGTTTATGGTGACGCATGGGGATGCATGAGAGTCCAGGAACCTGTCCTCTTTCTCCAATATATGAAAGATCCTGTGGGATATTCCAATTTTTGAAATGTCAAAAAAGGGATAGACAAATCATTCCCTGTATGCTATACTTTCTATAAACAATAATGATTCCTATTATTATGAATAGAGGAGGAACATCCTATGAGCGCAACAAACACAGCACAAGTAGACAACCTGGTAAATCTCCTGGACGGATATGCCACTAAGGGCGGACACCACCTGAATGTAAATGTCTTAAACAGGGATACCCTCTTAGATGCCCAGAAACATCCCGAGAACTATCCCCAGCTCACCATCCGTGTCAGCGGTTATGCCGTAAATTTCATCAAACTCACCCCGGAACAGCAGTCTGACGTGATCAACCGTACATTCCATGAAGGGATGTAAGACAGAATGATATGGAAAAAGGAGCAGAATGACATGCATTCCGCTCCTTTTTGTTCTGACTTCCCTTTGGCTCTGTTTTCCCTTTCGCGCTTCCCATTATGCCGCCCTCAGCGGCACAAACTTCCCCTCAGTATGTAACCACACCGTGATAAATCTTGAGATACCCGCCGCCCAGGCGTTGTACCTGCAGCTGAATAGCGAAATCATTCATCTTCAGTTCCTGCAAGGCGCTCTCCACATATCCCTTCCAGTAGTCGCCGCTGCTGTAAGCCTGCTCCACAGAGTCCCAGAGGGACTGCGGGATCACACAGCTAAACTGCTGCTGTCCACTTCCAGCCGCCTTTAGTTTGGCCAGACAGTCCCCATAATATTTGTCCAGGGTGTCCATGACCTCCTCTTGAGTGATTCCTGCTTTCTCCAGGTCATCCTGGGATGTATCCGGTTGTTCTTCTTTTGGCGTACTCTCCTCCTGGTCTATCTTATTCTTGCTGATCCATTCCAGGGGCTTTAAATCCGGGTTGGACGGCATAACCTGGCTGCCATCCCCGGATCCCTCACTGCCAGGCTGGCTTTCGCTGTCTTGTCCCCCGCTCCCCATCCCATTATCCAGACCGCCTCCCTGGCAAGCAGGAAGATATACAGAAAGCCCTGTCCGTATATGGGTTGAAACAAGCTCCCCATCTGTCTTGTTGAAAAAATCATATGTAGGATTCCTGGTGTCATCCCAGGTTACATCCACATTGTAATAGGCACCGTCCAGCTTCACAATATTCCAGGCATGGTCCTGTCCGGCAAATCCTGTGCAGTAGTAGCAGGGAATCCCTGCCTGCTGCATCAGATACTGGAATGCCCTGGCATATCCCGCACATACAGACCTGCCTTCCACCAGCGCACTGTAGGCACTCTGGTTCTGCTCTGCCGTCATATCATATTCCACATAGGACAAAAGCAGGTCATGGATATAGCGCTCCTTCTCCAGATCACTGCCCTGTGCCTGTACACCGGTCTGGATCCGCTCTACCTGGGCATTGAATTCTGCCCGGGCAGCCTCTAGGTCATCTGCAAGGTCACTGAATTTCAAAGTGATCTCCACACAGGTACCGTCTTTGAGATATTTACAGGAATATCCTGTCTCCAGCCAGAACAGTTCCGGATGGTCATTGCAGACAGCCTCAAACGCTGTCTTCAGCTGTTCCACATCCACTATGGTAACCGGGGTAAATGAAGGAATTTTCTCTACGGCATTGGCATAGATCTGACTGTATATCTGCTGCATGTCCTGTTCCAGCATGGCATAATAAGGGTACATCTCCCTGTCAAAGGCCAGCCCTTCACCAGACTGGCCAGTGGCCAGGATGTCACTCAAGCTGTCCGCCTCCTCCTGGGCAATCTGCTGGTTCTCCTGCTGCACTGGCTGGTATCCGGACAGGCTTCCCAGTTCCCCGGACGGGGCATCTGGCATATTCTCCGGCACCTGGTATATGTCCTTGTCCCCCGGCAATTCCACAAGACCTGGCATACCGGGTAAACGGACATTGTCCAGGGATCCATCTGTCCCTGTGCCGCCATCCTCCTGGCCATTGTTTTCTGCCATATGTTCTACCTGTTCCGCAAGCATAGCCGTCAAGGAAGGATTCAGTGCACACACCAGTATACCCAGACAGGCTGCCATCAGCAGGCCCGCTATAGAAAAAACAACTGCTTTAAGGATTTTCATCTTGATACCCCCTACCCTATATTTCACCCTGTTCCTTCACTGCCCTGCAATACAACCCTACAGCAATGTAGCACCATACACTATAAAGAACAGTACATAAGCCGCAATTTCCAACACGGATATGGCAAAGGCCACCATACACAGCACCTTCCCTACACCCTGGCTTCTCTTCACACCCATCACACCACACAAAATGCCTACAACAGGAATCCAGATTCCAAAAAGGATCCCCAGAATACCATAGCCGATTCCCTGATTGCCGAATAGATTCCCCTGACCGGATCTTCCTGTCTGACCTGCAGGCATGTTCCCTGCTGTTTGTCCATTTTGCTCTCTCTGCCAGGATGGCATTCCCTGGCAAGGGGTTGCCTCTGCTTCCTTCCATTTCTGATGCTCTGCCTGGTAGTCTGTGCTGTGATGCAGGGGATCTGCTCCCACATGTCCGCTGGCCATCCCAGCCGTCTGCCGGTGCTTCAACTGTGCTTCCAGACGGTCTATGCTCTCCCGGAATTCCCTTCTGCTGGCTCCTTTGCCTATACCGTCCAGATCCCTCTCCTTCCCAAAAGCCCCTTTCAGCCAGGCCTCCACATGATAGACTCCCCCTGCGTAGGACCACTTCAGATAACGCTCCCTGCCATGTCCGTCCTGCAGGCAGAATACCATCTCTCCATTCCAGTCTGTACGTTGGAAACGGTTATGGTAAATATAATCCTCCATCACCAGGCTCACCACATCCAAAGGCTGGTTCAGTTCTATGTCTTTTATGTATCTTCCCATTCTGCCTCCCCTGGAAACATACCTGCTTCCTCTCCTGCCGCGGCCTGCTTCTTCATTATACCAAACTATGTCTTTTCTTCAACTCTTTTTCTTTATGGGGATCCCAAAAGACATCTGCGGCGGGCTTATCATACAAAAACGCGTGAAAACTTCCTTGGTTACCGAAAGGATTCCCTGGCCGGATCTTCCTGTCTGACCCGCAGTCCTGTTCTCCCGGCACTACCGAATGAACAGGAGCCTGTCTGTTACTGTTTATGGCGCTCACAGCAACATGACCACTCTGAAGGCGAAAATGGCGGGCCTCCTCCGGAAGATGCCCGCCATCTTTTGACCTGCACATTTTCGTATTCCAGGTCTGCCGACTGGTTCTGTCATAAAGACTGTCTCACTTCCTGCACTGGTCAAGCAGGTTTTCCAGCAACATGATATGGTACTCTTCATCCTGTACAATCCGCTCCAGCACTGCGTTCACACACCTATCCCGTATTACCCGTATATGTCCTTTGTACTGCCGGATGGCATCCTGTTCTGCCTGGATATCTGCCAGTATCATCTGTTCTTTCCATTCGGGAATATCCAGGTATCCCGGCGTCCACAGCTTTCTACAGCCCCTGTAGTCCACAGACTCATAGCACACCTTCCCGCCCAGCAGACAGATCAGTTCTCCCAGCTTCTGCAAGTGCATCATCTCCGCCATGGCTATGCCAAGCAGGGTCCGGGCCAGGGAACAGTCCTCCTGGCTGATCCTGTTCTCATTGTTGATATACTGGGCCACTGCAGACAGTTCCGACACCGCCCCGCAGTAATCCTCCTGCAACAGATTGGCATAGGCCGGATTCCGGTCCTGGACCTGGACAGGGGGGTAGGGCAGATCCGCCATAATTGGCTTTACACCGCTAAAATTACAGGAATTCGTCAATTTGCCTTCCATATATACTCTCCTATTTGGCAGTGGCCCAGTTCCAGGAAACAGACTTTGTATGAAAACAGCTGGACCATTACCATATTTTTCATTTTTAGGATATTATATTGGAAGTTCCACATTTTGGTGCCTTTTCACTATTCCCGGCATCGTCCCGCATCTTTTGTATGTCTGCATTTTGATGTCTGTACCTTTTTATGTGTACAACTGTTTTCACAGGCTAAAGTGCACAATGTCTTTTCCAGGCGCCCACGCAGTACCTTCCCACAAAGCACATTACCCGGAAGGTCCAGTCCATCAGCATGGCGATCCACACCCCTATGGCACCCATTCCCATGTGTACCCCAAAGACATAGCTGAAGCCGACCCGGAAGGCACACATAGAGAAAATGGCGACCACCATGGTGAACCGCACATCATTGCAGGCCCTGAGCATATTGGGTAACACAAAAGAAGCCGGCCACAGGAAGATAGCCATCCCATTATGAATCATGACCAGGATGTACGCCAGGTCCGTGGTCTCCTGCTCCAGCCCGTAAAGGGAGAGTATCCAGGACAAGGACAACAGTATCAGACTGTTCACCAGGGCTGTCCACAGGTAGGTGATGCCCAGAAGCTTCCTCGTATAATACTTCACCTGGTTCAGATCCCCTGCCCCCACACAGCGGCCCACCACACTGATCATGGCCAGGCTCATGGCCTGCCCCACAATACAGCCCATGCTGTCTAAACTGTTGGCCACCCCGTTGGCAGCAATCTGCACTGTGCCGAAACCAGCGATAATGCTCACCACCAGCACACGCCCCAGCTGGAAAATCCCGTTCTCTATACCGCTGGGAATGCCGATGAACAGGACCTTCTTCACAATATCCCACTCCAGCCGGAAAGGCCCTCTCTCAATATAGATCAGATCCCCTGGCCGCTTAAGCAGTCCATAGAGCACAATCCCGGCCACCGCCCGGGACACCAGGGAGGGAACAGCCACCCCGGCCACTCCCATATGCAGCCCGAAGACACAGATGGCATTGCCTGCCACATTGATCCCATTCATGAGCAGGGACACTTTCAGCGTGATCTGGGAATTCCCCATGGAACGGTATAGGGCCGCGCAGGCATTGTAGATGGCCAGAAAGGGAAAAGACAGCGCTGTAATTACCAGATAGATCACCGCATTGCCCATCACATCCGTCTCTATCCTGCCAAAAAACAAATGCAGAATAGGTTCCCGGGCCAATATCACCAAAGCTGAGACCAGAAGGGTAATTCCCCCTGCCGTACAGAGGAGCTGTCTGGCCGAACGGCAGGCCTCCTCCTTTTTCCCGGCACCAATGAACTGGGATGTAACCACTGCACCTCCTGTGGCCAGGGCTGCCAGCACACTGATGATCAGGTTGTTGAACATATCCACCAGGGACACCCCGGAGACAGCCGCTTCCCCCACAGAGGAGATCATCATGGTGTCCGCCATGCCCACTGTAATGGCCAGGGTCTGTTCCAGGACCAGAGGGATGATTAATCTACTCAGGCTTTTTTTGTCAAATAGCATCTCCGCTCTCCATCTCTTCCTCCACAGGCCCCGTACTGTAGATCCGGTTCCGGATCTCCTGCATCTGATAGTCCAGGGCTTCAATGGAGTCTGCGCAGGCCTTGAGCTGCTGTTCAATCTCGTCCGTGCTGTCCACATCCTTCTTGTATTTGAGCTTATGCTCCAGACTGGCCCAGAAATCCATGGCAATGGTCCGGAACTGCACCTCCGCCTTCACATATTTCTTCTCATCCGGCAGGAAGATGGGCACGTTTAAGATAAAGTGCAGGCTCCTATAGCCGTTTGGCTTGGGCGACTGGATATAATCCTTTTTCCTCAACACTATGATATCATCCTGTTTGATCAGAAGCTCCGCCAGACGGTAAATGTCGTCTGGAAAGGAGCAGATCACGCGCAATCCTGCCACATCCGAGATGTATTCCCTGATATTTTCCACCGTGGCAGCATGACCCTTGCGCTCCAGCTTCTGGTAGATGCTTTCCGGGGTCTTCAGACGGCTCTTGATAGACTCAAAAGGGTTCCGCTTGTACTCTTCGGAGAACACGGCATTCAGCACCTTAAGCCTGGTCTCCACTTCCATGATCACAGAGCGGTATTCCAGCATCAGTTCATTGAAGGGCTTGGCCCTGCTGAGCTTCTGTGCCTGCATCTGGATGATCCGGGACTGGTACTTCAGCACCTGGGCCTGCTCCTCTACCTTCTGCTCCAGGCTGTTCCTGCCGGCAAACAACGCGATGGCATTCCTTACCCGGTTCCTTACGATGGACCCCTCGAAAGGTTTGTGGATAAAGTCCACGGCTCCCATGGCCAGACAGCGGTTTTCCACCTCTACCGAATGCTCACTGCTGATGATCAGCACCGGAATCCTGTTCAGCCAGCCGTTCTTCTTCATCTGTTCAATGACAGCAAAGCCGTCTGCATTGGGCATCTGCAGATCCAGAAGCAGCGCTGCCACATTACTGTCTTCCCACAGCTTCCCCAAGGCCACCGCTCCGTCCTCTGCCATGTCTATCACATAGTCCCCTTCCAGCATCTGGCATAACAATTCCCGGTTCAGTTGTGCATCATCCACGACCAGTATCTTTTGCATCTTCGTCATTCTTACTTCCCCCCAACACATATGGCCATATCTCTCCTCACAGACTTCTGGCCACTGCCATTGGCATCCTGTCAACACATTCCAGGGCCTGTCCCTTTCCACATATAGGCAGGTTTATCCCGTGTTGCTGATACTATGGTCCCGCTCCATCGCCAATACATAGAATTTATCCTGTTCCCTGTACCCAAAACATCTCACCTGGGAATGCTGTCCACAGCGGAACTTGTCGATCTGTCTGCCTGCAAAAACGGTATTGGCAAAATAATCCTCCCGCCTGGACTTTGGCTTGTAACTCTTATAATCAAAGAAACGGTCATGCTTGATTTCCTCCCAGGATCCGGCATTGTCAAATCGTTTCATGGCATCTATGGCTTCTTCCCATTCGCTCCTCTGCATCTTCCCTGTACTATCTGTCTTGGAATCCAGATGATCCAATCGGATCCTCCCATTTTTGAAACGCCGCTTTATGTATGTCAACAAGTCCAGGCCTGCTTTCTGCAACAATACATCCAGAAGGTATTCTGTAGACACTATGGAGTCCACCAAAACCACATGTCCTTCACAACAGACCTGCAAGATCCGGTCCCTGTAGGCTTCGTGTGCAAAGGAAAGCACATCCGTGCTCCGCAGGGCCGCTTCCACCAGCGAATCATGCGCTTTCTCTTCCGGCTCCCCCACACAGGTCGTCTTATCCAGGTCCCAATAGGGTGGATTCAGCATCAACTGCGACAGTTCCCGTTTCCATTGCCGCAACTGATCCCTATATCTAGGTGCTACATTTTCCTGGCAATTTTTGATATCTAGCAGCGTTTTGTCTTTTGTTACCTGCCTTTCATATAGAGAACTATGCTTTAAGAGGGATACTCCTGTTTTCTTCAGAATCCTCAAGTTGCGGCTCATGACTGGTAAAGTATCATAGAATGCTTCTATATCGGCAAATTGTCCATCCAAGGATTTCTCATTCAGCAACAATACCATTTTTATATCCCCAACAGTTCATCCAGGTCATCATCAAACTGGTCAAAGAGGCCATATGGGTGATTCTCTTCTGCCCCCTGGTCATTGAACCTTATCCTGTCTGCTTTTGTCTGCATACTCTCATCCAGCTCCAGAAAATAGGCGGCTGTCTGCTCCTTTCTAAGCTTCCCGTTTTTCACGCACTTGCGCATTCCGTTGTAGATATGGTCACTATGCGTCTCCAGGATAACCTGTAAACCCCTGCCAGTCAGAAAAGCAAGCAGTTCCACAAAACGCGACTGTGCCCGCGGGTGCATGTGAATCTCGGGATTCTCTATGATAAGCATATCGCCCTTTTGGCAGGACAAAGCCGCAATGATCAGCATGGACATATATGTCACCCCGGTTCCCACATTCTGGGGCCTGTAATAACGGTTGTTCCCCACATTGGAGTACGTCACCACCACCTGGTCCACATCCTGCACAATGCGGGTCTGGATGCGAAATCCCATGAGATATTCCAGCCAGTAATTCACCTGGTTATTCATGCTGAGTCCCACCTGTTCCACATCATAGGCAAATGCTTCTTCCGCAAGGGATTCCTGTCCATAAAGGGCCAGGTAGGAATATACATATTCCCCCCGGTCACCTATCTCCCCTGGATCTGAGGCCGACAGCGGATAGAAATTCTGTACCCCCACCCTCTCCACGGATAAATGGATAGCCCTATACCTGTCCGTATATCTCTGTCCCTGTCCGGAGGTCCTAAATGTTACCTTATCGAGTCCCCCTTCCACATACATATTGACACCAATGGTAGCTGTCCCGGTGCCCCCCTCCTGTATGTCCAGTTCAAACTGTATCTCCTTATTCCCCTTTATATTGTTCCGGATATCTACAAATTTGCCAAAATCAGAATTCCTTCCCGCAGGAAACCTTCCATATTGTTTTTCCATCTGCAACACATAGAGAACCGCCTGGATGACTGAAGATTTGCCAGCAGAGTTGACCCCGGACAGCAATGTAAAGTTCTCCAGTTCCATTTCCAGCCTGCCTATGCTCTTGTATCCGTCTATCAATACCCTGCTTACCATTGCTTATACCTCTCCACCTGCTTCAGCGGCTTCTATCCGTTCAAACCATTTTTCAACCATCTGCATCCTGCACCACACACTGGATGCACTGTCCACATTATAGGTCAAGGATTGTAGAAATACGCTGTCCTCCAGCATTTCCGACACAGCGCTGGAAATCCGGCCTATCGTAACCGTGGGTACGTTCTCCAACAGCATGGCAATAAAACAAAACAGGCTTTCAAACAAAGTCATACTGACAGGCCTGCGCTTCCCGCTGTCAGAAGGAATCCGAAAACCATCCCTTCCCAATGCATGTTCACTACACACCATGACCTTACAAAAAAGTTCCTCCAGGTACTGGATCTCACCATCCGGGGCCCTGTTCAGATACTCCATGGAAATACCCAGGAATTCCTCCATATCACTCCGGTACATCACCCGTTCCCCGGTTTTTGTCTTTAGTTTTCCCACTTTCCACAGGTAGAAACCAATTGCACGCAGAATAATGTATTTATCCTTCATATGCGTGGAAGAAATGGAATATCCTGTGGCTGCCTTAAACTCTTCGGTGGATGCCAGTACCTTCAGAAGCCTGGTGGACTTGCCCTGGTATAGGGCATTACGCATCTCCTGGTTGTTCAGCGGTGTTCCTCCCCTGTTCACCCGGTCAAATATGTCAAAACGGACTCTGTCCGGCGTAGGATACTTGATAATCTGGATAACCAGCTGGAAGTCTTCAATATCAATGGCAAATTTGCGCTTTCCACTGTCCTTCTCCAGATCTTCAAATTTATAACGGTTCAGTTCTGGCAGGATCCGCAGTCCATTCAGTGCAAATTGATTATCCATATAATCGAAGAAAGTCGTCAGGCGCTGCCTGCCGTCCACGATTACCAGCTTCCCCTCCATGGTCTCTGCCATGTAGATCAGCGGCAGGGGAATCCCCATGATGACTGATTCTATCAGTTCCGACTTCTGTCTCGGTTTCCACACAATTCCTCTCTGGAAATCAGGATCCAGGCAGATATTTCCACGGTCGTAACGCCGCTTCATCTCAAATATGGAGTATTGGACCCGGTCAATCTTAATGCTGGATGCAGGGTAGATCCCCTTCTCGCTCCCCTGGCGTTCCGGCTCTTCCTCCACCTGGCCAAACGAAATGGTGCCGGCATCATCCACACCATCATCTTCATCCGTTTTGAGAACAATTTCTTCCATAATCCCTCCCGGCACTTTCCCCGGCAAAAATGTCAACGCTTTCTGTCCCAATATTTTACCACTTTTCTGAAAACTGCGCAACTGAAACCATGGCCCAAAAAAGTCCACGGAAAAGTTCCCGGTTACTGTCGGAAACACCCCTCCGGAGTAAAGCCCTTTGTGATATGGTTAAGCCCCTTATGAAAAGTACTCAATATCTGAGCAGCAGGAAATTCACTGTAAGCCCTGCTGCTGTCCCCATAAGCAGCACCAGATCCCCGCGCCGGATCATCCCCTCCTGGACGGCTTCACACAGGGCATTGGGCACCGAGGCAGAAACCAGATTGCCATATGTGGACACACGGTTTATATAAGTATCCTCCGAAAAGCCCAGCCGGGGCATGATGATATCCAGTGCCTTGCTGGCCTGGTGGGGAACCACCAGACCAATCTCCTCCCTGGTAATCCCTGCCTCCGCAAGACATTCCTCCACAAACCCGGGTAGCTTCTTCCCACAAAGCCGCAGGATCTTGATGCCCTTCATGTCAAAATAATAGTCTGTCCGGTTCTCCTCTGTCATGGAGAATGCAGGCATCAGCCCACCCCCGCCCCGGATCTCTGTGTCATGGGCACCCTCTGACCAGGTACACTGGCGGCTGTAGAGGATCTCCGAATCTTCCCCTGGCCCTGTCCTGGTGAGCACACAGGCTGTAGCCCCGTCTGAGAACAGTTCATAACTCTCCTTCTGGTCCGGGTTCAAGGCGGCAGACGCCGTATCCCCGGCCAGGACCAGCACTGTCCCATACCTCCCGCTCGTTATCATACAGGACATCACATCCAGGGCACTGATAAAACTGGTGCATGTGGTGTTGATATCCATGGCCGGAATGTCCAGACCCTTGGCCATCCGTTCATGGATCAGAGCCGCATTGCAGGGTATGGCCTGCAGGGGCGTTGCCATGGCGCAGACGATGCAGTCCACATCTTCCATATGTATCCCGGCATCCCCCAATGCCAGATTGGCGGCTTCCATTGCCAGGTCCAGCAAGGTCTCCCCGGCCGTAAGCCGGTACCTGGTCTCCCTGCCGAATACCACCTTACCCCCTGCTATGGCTCTTCCCATGCCTGCCAGCTTTACTCGTCTCTTGATCTGTCCGTTTTCCATTCTTATCCCCCAAGCCCGCTTCAGCGGGCATACCAATCAAAATTTGAAAGTTTACTTTCAAACTTATCCTCCTCTGCCCTTCCCATCTCGCCACCTCCCAGATTAACACCATAACTTCATCTGGCTTTAAGCCGTGAAACTTTATTGCTTCCCAACTATAAATCCCGTTTTTTTGTTTCAGACGCCTGGATTCTCTGGATCCGCTTCAGCTTCTTCCCCAATTCCCAGTCATATGGGGCAAAGCAAATCTCCGGCATGACCAGTTCCCTGTCCCGGATAAGCTTCTGGAACTCCCGGCGCACTGCCTCCTCTTCTGCCGGACTTAATTCGGCATAGACCGTGATGCTCCTGTTCGGACTCTGCACCACCCGGTATTCCCAAGTGCCTTCTGCCCTATCCCTGGCTGTCTTTTTTCCCCCTGCACTTCCTTCCCCCTTCCTGGCTGCCACGGCTCCCTTAGGACTTCCCGCCCACTTCCCGGCTGCCAAGGCGACTCCCTCCTGGCTTCCTTCCTGTCCATGGACCATCTGGCTTCGTACATCCGTGCTTCCCGCCTTGCTTGTCTCTGTCCCTTGTTTTGCCGGCCACGGCCTGTCTTCCCCTCTTTTCTCCTGCTTCACCCCGGCAAACAGCACACACCTGCGGATGAAATCCGGGAAGATCCATTTCTCCCTTCCCTGCTCATCCAGGAAGGAAAACATGTCATCCTCCCTGCCTTCAATCTTCTCCAGGGCCAGGAAGGGACTCCCGCAGACGCAGGGTTTCTCCCGCTCCACCAGAATATCGTTAAGGCGGTAGCGGATCATGGGCTGGGCTTTTCTCTCGAAATCCGTCACGATGGGCACGAACCGGCGTCCTTCCAGGTATTGACGCCCAATATGTACAATGTCCTCATTCAGATGGAGTGTTCCCAGGGGGCAGGTGGAGGCCAGGCACCCTTCCGTACATTGGTAGACCTGGTGGATCACCTTCTGCCGAAATACTTTCTTCAGCCGGGTTTCGTCCTCCCCCTCCAGGACCTCCGCAATGGAAATGAGTACCTCAGGGGAAATGTGCAGGGCGCCCCGCTCAACCTGCTCACCCAGCATCAGAAGCAGGGAAGGCTGTCCCACCAGGATCCTGGGCTGCAGCGCCTCCAGCCGCCTTATGTGCTCCTCCATGTCCCGGTAGATATCGAAGAAATGGAAACGGATCCTTTTGGAGTTCACCGCCTGGTAGAGATTGCTGTCTGCCCGCATGAAAAAAGCAATATCCATGGATTCCAGGATGCTACCCGGCAGAAATTTTGCCAGCACATAGCCTGCCCAACGCACTTTCTCCTCATCTGACACCAGGAAGATTCCCCTGTGCCCGGAGGTGCCGGAACTTAATCCCACCGTAACTCCCCGCAGCTTCGGGGCAAAATCCCGGTTCCTCTCTGCCCGGAGGGCAAAAGCCTCTGCCTCCCTTCGCTTAATCCCCACTGTGTTCAGCCGGTCAAAATGCTCCATCATGAATGCCTTGTCTATGACCGGATAGGAAGACAGCTTCCGCATCCCCCGATACAGGGGCGAGTGCCCTGCCACGTATGCCAGATGCTTTCCCAGCTTCCTGCCCTGCCACTGTTTTAAAGCCTTCCTGTCCCGAAGGAAACGGCTGCGCGGCAAAATATACTTGTAGTATAGATAGTATTTGCATACTTTTAACTGGTCTGTCATACAGATACCCCTTTCTGGTGGGTGAACCATACCTTGATCCGGGGATAATCCCGTTTCATGCGACAGATCCTCTGCAGGCTGTTCTTATAAGCGCTAAAATCATTCTGCAGCAGCCTTGGCAGCAGACGCATGCGCCTGGTGGCCCGCACCAGGTCCCCGCCCCAGCAGGCATCTGCCGCCAGGAAAAGATTCCCGTCCGGGATCCACAGCCCCATCTGTCCCTTGCAATGCCCGTCCAGCCGCACCCCTATAAGGCTGCCATCCCCGAACAAGTCATACACCTCCTCAAAATACCCACACAGGAAATGATCCTGCAAGCGTTCTGCCGGTATCACCTCCCTGCGTATACACCCCTTGTGGGGCACCAGGGAGGGAAACATGAGATTGCGGATACGGGGATGGCGGAGGGCTTCCAGGGTCTCTCCCAGAGCCACCAGGTCATAACCGGTAAATTGTTCCAGTCCCCCCACATGATCCGGATGGGCATGGGACAGCAATATGGTCTTCACACTCTCTGGCGGGATCCCGTCCTTCTGAAGTCTCTCTGCGATCCTCTCCCCCTGCCCAAGCTGCACCGGATTCAGCAGACGGTACAGCCACAGTCCTATGCCGCCCTGGAAGATCCCTTCAGAATACCCGGTGTCATAGAGAATATTCCCAAGCTCCCTGTGACAGATCAGCACAGCCCTGGCAGGGAACTGCCTTTTCTCCCAGGTAATTCCCTGGAAAAAGCCCCTCCCATCAGAACCGGACATCCCTCCCCGGACCCCGATGCCTCTCCGGAAAATGATTCCCAGATTGTTGGTGCAGGAGCCGCAGCGGTAGGCCAGCACCTTTGTTATCTTGCCAGGCCGAGCCGGGAGTCCTGGATCCTTGCCTTCCTTCCCGGCCAGCTTCCTGCTGCCGGGCCGTTCCAAAGAACCCTGCCCTGCATCTTCCCCGGTCACTTTCTGCCTGCCGGACCACCCTGCTACATCTGGCCTTCCGTTATCCTTCCTGCCGGGATTGCTTTGCTCTTCCCTGTCACCGGCTCCGTCCGGCCCTCCCTTTCTGCCCTGCTCCCGCCACCAGATCCCATACTCCCGGATGGATTCTGCCAGGGTCTTCTCCGGCTCATACGAAAGGATCTCCTTAGCCTGCCGGATATCCATGGTCTGGGCATATCCCAGGGTACACACTGTATACCGGGTCAGGGGCGGCTCCCCGGACAGCCTGAATGTGCGGTATACCCACTCCAGTCCCTCTGCCACGGCATACACTACCCCAAAAGGAAGCCGCAGATAGCGTGGTTTTTCCCCGATGGCTGCCAGAAACTGCTCCAGGATCCGGCCAAATGCCATAGGCTCCCCATTGGTAATGTTGAACACCCTCCCGGAAGCCCCCTGGGCTTTCATTGCCAGTTCACAGGCCAGTGCCACATTCTCCACGCAGGTGATATCCACCAGGTTCCTGCCGTCCCGGAAAAGGGGAATCCCTGTCTTTTTGTTGGCCCCAAGGAGTCTGGGCACCAGACTGGTATCCCCGATACCGATCAGCCCCCTGGGCCGCAGGATAACCGTCTCCAGTCCCTTCCTGTTCCACCTGCGGATCACTCGTTCCGCCATCAGCTTGGATCTGATGTAATCGTTCAGATCATTCTGTCTGGGAGCCTGGTCTTCCCGGATATGATACTGGTCTTCCCTCCCGGTATAGACACTGGGGGAGGAGATATAGACCAGCCGCTTAACACCATTCGCCAGGCACAGGCCCGCCACCAGATGGGTTCCCACCACATTCGTCTGGTAAAAATCCTCCCACTTTCCCCACACCGTGGAAAGGGCACCTGCGTGAATCACATAATCCACCCCTTCAAAATAGGGAGCACAGCTTTCCCTGTCCGTAAAGTCCCCTTGACAAAACCGGGCTCCATAAGCCGTAAGCTGCCTGCCCTTTTCCCGGTTCCGTCCCAGTGCCAGCACCTGGTATTCCTTCACCAGCCGCCGCACCAGGTACTCCCCCAGAAAGCCCGTGGCACCTGTCACCAGGACAGTCTGTTTTCCTGTTCTATCTTCTGGTGTCGTCTCTTTCCTTTCGGTGGTTCTGTCTATGGTCTTTTCCAAAGTTTTTTCTGCTGTCTTCTCTACGGTCCATTCAATTGCTTTCCCTGTTTCACGCAGTTCTCCCATGGATTTCCCTCCATACCTGTGCTCTTCCTTTGTCCTTATAGGTTCCTGTGGATTTTCGATTTTCCATATACCCCGGCCTGCCCCAGGCCTTTTTTCGCTTCCTGCAACCCCTGGCTTCCTACAGACTCTGGCTTCCCGCATATCCTGGATCCAGCCTTTACTTCCCATTCCCAACTGTAAAATCTGTATTCACCTGGCTGTTCTGCAAACCGGGAATCTGCTACTTGCCAAATCGTTCAAACAGCTCCAGCACTTCCCTTAAAGACACTGCTGTCATTGCCGCCCGCCGCTTTTCCTTCCAGTCTTTTTGCAGTGTCATGCATTCCAGGGCTTCCTGCCGCAACCTGGCAGGATCCCGCAGTATCCTGCCAAATCCCAGCCGCTCAAACTGTCTCGCATTCACAAGCTGTTCCCCCTGCTGGGGACACAACAGGCAGGGTACCCCGAAATACAACGCTTCATGGATGCTATTCACACCCCCCGCCGTGATAAAAAGATCCGCCTGCCCCAGAACCGCACTCTGGTCCACAAAGGGACGTACAATAAAATTCCGTGGAAACTGGCGTTCTCCTTCCCAGACCAGTACTACCTGGAAGGACACCTTGCCAGAGTCTCTTTCTTTGCTGCAATCCCTGGTTCCCTTTCCCCCACCAGGATCGCCAAACTGGCGGATCACCTCCTGTAACAGCCTCTCATTTCTATTGAATATGGTTCCCAGGGAAATGTAGACCCGCACCGCACCGCCAGAAGCTTCCGGCCAGGTGAAATCATTGTGTTCCACGGCCCGCCGGTGGACAGACAAGGGGCCTACAAACCTGTAGGTTCCCCCGAACAGGTGCCCTCCCGGCTGAAATAGCCTGGAATACCCACAGAGGTTGTAATCTCCCCGGTTCATCAGCACCTGCAGCAGACCCAGCCTCTGCAAACCATACTTTCCTCTCAGCCGCCGCACATAGGACATGGTTCCTGGAAGTTCCCCCACATAGCGTAAAAAACCTGCGGAGAATCCAGGCGCATATGCCCCGAGGCCTTTTTCCCAGGGACTTACCGGAAGACGCACTGTCCGGGAACCTGTGCAGCCCTTCCCTTTCTGATGTCCCCGTTTCCAGCCTGTCTCAAGCTCTCTCTTTCCGCTGTCAGACAATCCCCCACTTCCACCCAGCACCCTCCCTCTGCTGCCAGGCCATGACCGCCTACCTCTACCCAACACCCTCTCCCTGCTGCCAGGCCATGGTCTCTTTTCTTCCTGCCACCCCCAGGTCCAGTCAATGGCAGCAATACTATAGAAGGAAAAGGAAGGCAGTCCCAACAGTTGTCCCACAGCCCTTCCCCACAGGGCCAGGGACTCAAACAAAATGGCCCTGGGACGTTCCTGCCTGGCCTGGCGCAGAAGATCCGGCAGCATCTGGTCCGTATATTGGAGGATCAGGCGGTACAGCTTTAAGATCCTCTCCCCATCCCTTAAGTCCAGTTCCCTCCAGTCCATGGGATACGGCCTGTATTCGCAGCCGTTTTCCCGGATTACCTTCCGGAAAGGCCCTGCCGAATAATAGACCACCCGGAATCCAGCCTCTGCCAGCCTCCCGGCCAGATACAGGTTGGAAAGCGTATGGCCATAGGCCGGAATCCCATAGAAAAGCACAGTCCCTTTCGTTGTCTCATGCATCCTGCCATCCCCCGTCTGCCTTCTCTGCCATCCTGCTTTTCCTTCTTCATATACAAAATCACAACCGAAGTGAAAAAAGTCATTTCTGTACGATTTTCCACTTACCATCCTCTATGACATATTGAAACTCATTTAAATTGTCATTCAGCATCACCTCTAGAAGCTCTTCAAAATCATCTACCAGGTTCACGCTTGACAATTCTTCCTTTCTGATCCAGTACATATTTCCTTCCCCTGAAGAGATGAGATCTCCCTCATACTGATCCGTACAGAAGAGAAAAACAAGATACCGTCCATCTGGTATGGGAAATTGTTTCACGCGTGCCATCCTAAATTCCCCCATCATAACAGTTCCGGCAGCCTCTCCTGCAAAGCCAAAACCCTGTCCCCGAGACGGCGGTTCACCACCTTGTATTTGTTGCCAGACTTCCGCGCAAGAGCCTTTCTTCCTACACAGTTACCTGGTCTGTTATCTCCACCCGGATCTGAAGGCTTTTCAGTAGCTTCGCCCCCTCACCTGACCCTTCCTCCAGATACCATTGTACCACATCCTTCAAGGTCTGTCGCCCGGCTTGGACGGTGAGTCCTTTTCCCCAGACAAAGTATGGTGCTTCCAACGGATACTCCTCATATCCAGAAGTCCCCTCTTTCTGTAATCCTCTCTGTACACCCTGTTCTTGTGGGCATTCCCATTCCTGGTATACATCCTGCCCTTCCTCTTCCTGCTGTTTCTGCCCTTCTCGTTTTTGCCCTTCCTGCTTCTTCTCTTCCTCGTCCCTCTGTTTCTGATCTTCCTCTTCCCCGGCCGGTTTTTCCTTTCCGTCTTCCCTCTGGGAATCCTCTTCCATCAACCGCTCCTGCCATTCCAGCAGATCCAGGTTCACTTCTTCCACATGGCTTGCCGTGAGGGACAGGAGGCTTCCCTCCCCTTCTCTGTTCCCCAGGTTCTGGCCAATGGTAAGGACATTCACCCAGTCCGGCAGTCCCTTCTCCAGGGCTGCATCCATCCACCGGGCAAAGGCCTCCCATAGCCTGTATCCCCCAAATATGGTATGGAAATCTACCATGGTCTGTCCCTGGCCACGGAAGGATGCCTCCAGATCTGCCTCCCCATAGCAGTATTCCAGCCTATGATCCAGCCTGGATATGGTGAGAAGCCCTCCATAGGTCTCCACCTCCGTAACCCCTTCCAGTTCCTGGCCCAGGTAATCTGCAAGGAGCTTGTCCAGGCTTTCGGCCCGGTACATTTTGATGGCACCATCCGCGTAATATGTGCCGCTGTCCCCCTGGTAGACGCATACAGGGCCATAGTCTGACAGATGCGAGTATTTGAACCCCCATCCGAAACGCCCTACATAGCACTTCCCCTCCTTGATCTTCGTCCGGGAGACATCCATATGGAAATGCAAGGTTCTCTCATATTCCGTGGAATGGGCACCGATGGGAAAACCGAAGGGCCACAGGGCACCATAAAACACCTTGTCATGACGTCTTTCCTTATCCTTCCCATAGCGCAGCACACAGTATCCCTCCGGGTTTTCCGGAAATTCCATATTCCTCAAGACCGCCTGAGCTTTCTGCAGTGGATCCATCCCCTCCAGGTTCTCCACTGCCAGGCGCACGGGCTTAGGCTGCCGCAGCAGGCGCAGGATGCCCCGCACACCCTCTTCCAGTTCCGCATCCTGCGGGAAAATTTCTTTCCCTTGGGATTCCTGCCGGCATACTTCCTTCCAGCATCCCTCCCCACATACATCCTGTCCGCACAGAAACTCCATTGGCGGCGGAACCTCTTTCCAGCCAAATTCTGCCCTCCTAAAAATCCTGTCCTCCCAGCCGAACTCCATCTGGCGATAAATACGGATTCCCTCACTGCTCACCACCGCCCGGAAGCAGAACCGCTCCTGTTCCTCATAGTAAACCGCTTTTGTCCCCACTGGCAGACGGTCATTGTCTGCCGCCAGCATCCTGGCTACCAGGGAACGGATATGAGGATACAGGGGAAGCCTCCCCAGACACTGCAAGATGAACTCCTCCGCTTCCTTACGCTCGGAAGGCTCAATGGCTGTCACGGCCAGCAGGAAAAAGAAATCCTGCGCCCGGGAATACCCCTCTGCCCACCGGCGCAGTTCGGCAAAGGACAACACCGGGGACAGCACTGGCACTTCTTCCACAAAATACAGGCAGTAGTGAAAATGGAATTCCACCCGCAGGAGCCTCCCGTCCGGCAGGGCACATACTGCGCTCACCGGGTTGGAAATGGACTCCGTCTCCTCACAGAACCCGGTAAAAGCCTTCTGCCACACCTTGGAGGGTGCATAGAGATAGCGAATATATGCTGGGAGATAGCACTCCCCATTCATCTCGTACAGATATCCTTCCTCCCAGTTTCCCCGGATCCGGCTGTGACGGAAGCCATATCCCCGCATAAGGTAATACTGCCAGAAATCCCTATTCTCCTCCAGCCTGTCCATGTCCACTGGCGAAAATGACATCCGGAAATGATAGTCGATCTCCCTACACATCTGACTTGTGGACAGGGAGCGCAGCAGACTCTCCAAAAGCTCCGTGCGCTTCGGCTCCGGATAGTCCCCCTGTTCCAGGTACAAAATCAGCCCCTCTGCCAGGGAACGGGGCATCACAAGCCGCTTTGCACCCCCATAGAGTTTGTCGAACAGCCCCCTGCTTCCCGACAGTTCCCTCCACTCCGGCATGGCAAGCAAAGCCTCCACCTGCTCCCGGATCTTAGGCGTTTCCTCATAGATAGATTTCTCATAGTTGTTCTGATTATCATTGATGATCCGGGAACAGATCCGGTACACCTTCGTCACCTTCTGCTCCACGCCATCCTGGCCAAAGAGCAGTTCCTCCGTCTGGGGAAGCTGGATTAACACCTGCTCCTTCAAGGCCCCATACAGCCCCCTGGTGCTGCTGCGATCCAGTTCCCGGAAGGCAAACTTCTGATACAGGAACTTCAGTACACATTCCGGCAGACGTTCCTCCTTCAGCCACTGGACATAGAGCTTCACCACACATTCACTGCGGCTCTCGTAGTCCCCGCTGCCCAGGCGCTTACCGTTACGCTCATACAGGTAATGTACCTGCCCCAGGCCCAGGATATGCTGCCAGGTCTCCTTTTCCGCCTCCGTAAGCTGCCCACCGCGCCCCATCTCCTTTAAGTTCAGATAGTCGGAAAAGGCGTTGTGGCGCACCTTGTTGGCGGGCTGCTTCAACATCCGCCTGGTCATGGATTTTAGGTCACACTCCCAGCCCTGCCTGTTAAAAATCTCCGCCACCTGCTTCCTGGCGGGAAAAGTCTGTTCCACGGAGACCTTGTACCATTCCTTGGGATATTTCATCCCCTCCCCATACTCTTCCCCGGCAAAATGGGGCACCAGCGCATAGGCGATAGCCAACTCCTGGAGCAGGCCCATGGGAAGATTGTCCCAGGGAAAGACCTCCTGCCCCATCAGATAAGTATACAGACCCCTGGCAAAATCCTCTGTATACTGCTCCCTCAGAAAGGCTTCTGTTAGGAAAAAACGCCTCCAGGTGTCGGCCACTTTCGCCTGTTTTGCATTGGTAAAAAGGGTGATGAAATCATGCAGGGCACCGGTTTCCATGCTCTCCTGTATGGCCTTCTGCCAGGCTCCGGCCAGCCGCTCCAAGAGAGAAGCTTCGCCCTCCCCGGCATCTGTCTGGGCAGTTTCCTTATCCAGCACTTCCTTCGGGAAACCAGTCGTCTCTGTGGCAGATTCCGGCTTTCTTCCGTCTTCCCCGGAATGATCCGCCTCAACTGCGGACACCCGCTTTCTTACCACTTCCCTGTATTCCCCGGAACCATTTGTCTCAGCTACAGACTCCTGTTTGCTCTCATCTTCTCCAGACTCATCTGTCCCAACTACAAATTCCCGTTTTCCCTCCTCTTTCCCGGAACCATCCATCTCTGCGGCAGACTCCCGCTTTCTTACTACCTTCCTGCGGTTCCTCTCGGCAGATTCCTTCTCCTCCTCATTTCCTGCACCAACATTCCCACCCCCGCCTGTCTGGGCAAAGCCCAGCGCCTGCCTGTAAGCCTGGTTCAGTCTCACGAAATATTCCGGTTCCTCCTCCGGATGGTGCAGCCTTGACTGGGCTGCGTAGGCGCTACGGATGGCCTTTTTGTCAGTAGTCGGTGCTATTCCTAATAGTCCCCATATCTCACTTGCCATTGCCCTGCTCCCTCTCCCCGTCAGCCCGGTTCACTTCTTCTCCGTCCCGGTTTTCTTCTCTATCATCCTGCTTCACTTCTCTGTCATCCCCATCCTTTTCTCTGTCGCCCTGCTTTACTTCTCTGTCGCCCTGCTTTACTTCTCTGTCATCCCTGCCTTCTTTTTCCACATCCTGCTTTGATTCTTTGCTACCCCGTCTCTCTTCTCTTTCATCCTCATGCGCTTCTTCTACTTCTTCGCGATTCCAATTCTCTTCCCCCTCATCCCAGTCTGTCTCCTCGTCCCAGCCATAGAAATCCCTCCCGTCAAACAGCCGCTCCTCTTTTGTCTCCTGACTTTCCTCCAGCATGGACAACCACTGCCTGGCAACCTCCTGGGCATTCCTTACCGCCTTTTTCCTGCCGCTGCACAGCCCCCGTGTGACGTAGCCTATCATGGCCCCGATCTGCTCCCGCCGCTCCCCGGTGCTGTTCTCGAAATATTCCAGGAACCGGGCCAGCATCTTCTGATTTTCAGGCTGCTCTATGGGCGGCAGCATGATCTTCTCCATCTCCTTTGCATACCGCTCCAGTTCTTCCGGGCTTAAGGCCTGGTTTGCCAGGAAAATCTGTCTGCGCTCCCCCATCTCATTTTCCACCGATACATGCAGGATACCGTTGATATCATAGGTGAACTGCACGTCCACCCAGGCTTGTCCCGCCGGTTTCAAGGCTACTTCTATGGCTACCTCTCCCAGGTATGCATTGTCGTCCACATAGTACTCTTCCCCCTGGTAGATCTTCACCAGGATCTCCCTCTGGTAATCGCTGGTGGTGATGAACCGGTTCTTCACGGAAGCCGGAAGCGTGGAATTGCGCTCAATCATGGGACTTAAGATATTCCTGTCCTGGCCGCTCCGGTTCCAGATCCCTATCCCCAGGGTGAAAGGACACACGTCCGTCAGCAGCATGTCCCGGATCTCCTCCCCGCGCCTGCGGATTCCCGCATAGATCCCTGCCCCCAGGGCCACCACCCGGTCTGTCTCATCCAGCACCACAGGCTCCTTCCCCAGAAGTTCCGACAGGAACCGTCTCACCACCCCCAGCCTGGAGGAACCGCCCACCATCACCAGGTCGTCTACCTGGGACACCCTGGAATCCGCATCCTCCAGAAGGTGCAGGAATAGCTCCTTCATCTTCCCAAACAGCGGCATACACAGTTCAAAGAGCACATCCTCTGTCAGCCGGGCCCTACACACCCTGCCTCCCACCTCCAGTTCCATATCTACCTGCCCGGTGGCAGACAGGGCACATTTGGATTGCTCTGCCAGATGCCTGATTCCGGCCAGTTCCTCCAGGGTCAGCTTCTCCTCTGCAAGGCCATTTTCCCTGCAGAAATAGGCCTGGATGGCCTTGTCAATGTCATCCCCGCCCAAATGGTTGTCCCCGGCCACAGCTACAATCTCTATCACATTGTCGAAACATTCCACATAGGACAGATCCAGGGTACCACCCCCGAAGTCGAAGACGATCAGCGTCCTGTCTTCTTCTCCTGCAGCCATCCGGTAGGCCAGGGCGGCAGCCGATGGCTCATTGATCAGACGCTCTACCTTAAGCCCTGCTACCTGGGCCGCCTTTTTCGTATCACTCCTCTGTTTGTCATTAAAATACGCCGGAACTGTCACGATGGCCTCTTCAATCTCCTCCTGCAGCACTCTCTCCGCGTTCCGTCTCAGCCGCTCCAGCACCATGGCCGACAGTTCCATGGGTGTATATGTCCTGCCCCCCAGTCTGTACTCCTTTGCCGTGCCCATAAAACACTTGAAGGAGGCCACTGTGTCACCAGGGTGGGTCAGCAGCCGCTCCTTGGCCGCAGTCCCCACCAGGAAGCCCTCCCCTTCCACATACCCTACCGCACTGGGGAAGAGCACCTCCCCGTTCTCATTGGGAATCAGTTCCAGACTGCCGTCCTTCCAACAGGCCGCCAGACTATTGGTTGTTCCCAGGTCTATGCCTATAATTGCCATGTTTATACCCCCGTTCCTGTTCCACCCAGATTCTACAACCTATTATAATCGAACCCCTCCGGGAACACAAGAGATTCACTTGAACCAAACAGATCATCTTTCCTTTTGACATTGACCGCAAACATGTGCAGTGCTAAAATGAGAGAAGAATGCACCCGGATCCCATACAGAATCTCATCCGGAAACAGAAGCAGTAGAAATCTTCCGGAGAACCATATATGCAGATAACCAATCAGGAGGAAAACCATCCATGAAACCAGCAAACGAAATCCCTGCCCAGCCCACCTGGCTGCCCGCCGGGAAGAGGCATCCCATAAACAGGAGCGTTACCTGCCTTTTCCTATGCGTACTGCCCCTGTTACTGGCCTGTTTTCTTCCGGGCTGTGCTGCCCGGAGCGGAAGCAGCAGATCCTTATATGCACATGGCCTTGATGTCATAGGGCTGATGGAAGAAATGGTGAAAAGCAGCAGCTATGGGGAACTGTATGGTATGGCATCGGGCGAGATAGAGGCACTCCGGGACAAACTGGCCGTCGGTGACTATGCCACTCCCCAGGCAGTATACGAAGTCACTGTTCCCGACACGGGAAAATTGCTGGCACTTCTGGGGGAAAGCAATCCCCTGGACGGCTTCTCCGATTCCCTTCGGACCTTCTTAAATAACAGGACTGCTTCCTCCCTGGCCAGCCAGCTGAACGCCAGACAGGGATCTGCCGCCCTGGCCACCGCCTCTGTCTATACGGCATCCAAAACCTTTGTAAGCAGTAGTCTGGAGCACAACACCCTGTACCTGTACACCTTCCGGGAAGGCTATTCTGTGATGGTGTCATTTGTGGCTGGGGAGGATCAGGCTGTAACAGCTACGGGTGTCTTCCTTATGGCGGAAGATTTCTCCTCCTCTTCCGTGGAACAGCTTGAAGAATTGCTGAAGGGTATCGGCATCACCGGGGCCATTCAGGAAGTAGAGAAGGCTCCGTGATATCCCGGAGCCTTTTCTGCCTCTTTTTTCTATACTTCTTTTCTTTATTCCTATTCTTCTTTTTTCCCTGCTTCTTTTTTCTATTCTTCCTTTTCCTCTGCTTCCTTTTCCTTTACCTTTTCCTCTGCTTCCTTTTCCTTTACCTTTTCCTCTGTTTCCTTCTCTATTCTGTCACACGCTAGCCCTGTCCGAATGGCGCGGGCTGAACTGTTGCACATTACCCAGTCCTCCTGTGCCAGGAATACTACTTCCCACACATGTTCCCGAAGTTCCTTTACCTGCACGGGTCCTGTCTTCTTCCACTCTGCCTGTTCCACGAAATCCGGCAGCACGATCTGTACCCTGTGGGCACAAAGCGGCACAATCTTACAGTCCAGATAACCCTTCTGCCTGTCCCATCTCATGCATATGGATCCATCGCTATATCGGAAGTCCTCCAGTTCTCCCACATACAGCCTCTCCTCCAGGGCCGGAAGCAGGGCGATATAGCCCGGCGCTGCGTACAGGAGCATTTCCTGTATGGCATTCACATACCCCATAATGGCGTCCAACTGTACCGGGGCCGGATCCATATTTAGGGATATGTTCATTCCTCTCCAGTCATTATGCAGGGTAAAGAAATTGTGTAACAGGGAGCTTTTGGCCATGTTGTCCAGACAGGCCATGGCCCTTGCGCCATTTCGAAACCTGGCATAAATTGCCGCCATATGCGCCATGGACCAGCCTGTCTGCGCATCCACTTTCCGAAGACTCACGGCCTTCTCATAAGCCCTCACCCGGTCTTCGTCTTTCTCCGGATACAGTTCATATCCCGGAAATACCGGATAGATATGGGACAGGTGCCGGTGCTCATATCTATCCTCGAACAGATCCTCCTGCCATTCCTTCACAGCCCCTTCCCTGTTGCATGTAAACTCCGGTATGGCATCCAGGATCCTCTGCCATTTATCAGTCCTCTCCTTCTCAAAAGGCGGTTCCTCCCATATCCTGCCCACTGCCAGCATGTTGGTAAAAAACTCCTTTAGGATAGACAGATCTATGGTGGAATTGATCGTTGTGGGCATGGGATGTGCCATCTGTTTCCCATCCGGGGGCATGAAGTTTCCGGGGGTATTTTCCGGGGAAACACTGGGGTAGAATCTCACCCTTTCCCTGCCGTCTTCGCCCGGCGTAAACTGTACAAATGCTTCATAGAATGCCGCCACCCCATCCATATAGGGAAGCATGACATCCCTGGCATATTCCATATCCCTGGTGTACAGGTAATACTGATAATAATGCTGGGCAATCCATCCCGCTGCACCCACCCAGTTGATAATCACGGGGACTACCTGGGTGGGGGAGGATACTCCCGGTGTGGTTCCTGCCGTCATATAGATCCCATCGATCCCGAACAGCTTCTTCCCATTTTCCCGGAAAGCAGGAATCCTGTCATTCATGTACTGGAAGATGGCCCTGTTATACTCTGACAGGTTTCCCACAAGGCTATGCCAGTAGATCATCTGCAGATTCTCATTGGCCATGTTATGGCACCACTGAAGCTGGTACCCGCCTCCCCACAGGCCGTACAGCGGAAACGGATTTGACGTGGGGCTGCTGCCGCAGATAAACAGGTACCTTCCATAATGCCACAGCTTCTCTATCAGTTCTACCGGCTGCTTCTCTGAAAAAGCTTCCATGACCAGGTCTTCATTGGTCCGGCTCCAATTATTCTGTCCCTGTCCATTCCCCAGATGCAGCTTCGCGCTGTGGTACAGGGACCTGTGTAATGCAGCGCTTTCTGCCAGCAACTCCTCAAAACTTCCCGCCTGGCCTGCCAACCACTCCTGCAGCCTTCCCCAAGCTGCCTGCCGCTCCTCATCCACATACAGGCACACCTTGACCAAGACCTGCATGGCCCCCTTGACCCGGATCCTGTTCCCCTGGCTCTCCAGGCTGCCTTCTGCCAGGGATACCCTGGCTACAGCCCCGAAATCCCCTGCCGTCCCATCGCTCCTCTTCCTGCTGGCATTGAAGTACAGATATGCGGTATGGGCATCCTCGCACACCGCCTCCACGCGGACGCTATCCCAGACCTGCTGTATGGCATCCCCCGGCTGTTCCCCTTCGTTCCGGTATGCCTCCAGAGACAATGTGTACTCCACAAGATCTGCCCCTGTCTCCTCCCCCTTTGCAAGCATACGGTACACTGCCATATCTTTCGCCCTGGACACGAACACCTCCCGGCGCATGGTCATAGGGCCATCCTTCCATTGCTGGCTGGCAAGCGCCTGTTCCATGTCCAGATACCGTCTAAAGGAAGCAAATCCTTCCACAGGAGACTGCTCCACCACCAGGCGGGCGGCAGGAATATGGGACTCCAGTCTGGCAGTATACCCCTTTTCGCGCATTGCGTTCACGATTTCCCAACTGGCTTCCCGGAAATTCCCCGCATTCATTTTCCTGCGCTGGCTGTGAAAAGCCTCCTGTACATCCGGGACTTCTCCCGCCAGTCCGTTGTACCATAGGTCATGGCGCACAAGCTGCAGGATCTCCCTCTTGGCGCCCCCGTACAGGTTCGCCCCTGTCCTGCCATTGCCCGTTGCCAGTCCTTCCCTCCATAGGTCATGCCACCAGGAGGATGGATACTGCATTTCCAAAACATGTTCCATGTGCTGTCTCCTTCTGCTTTTGCTTTCCTTCCTTATTCCTTCCTACTTTCATTCCTTTTGTTTCCTTCCCTATTGTAATGCAACATACTTTTCTTTTCCACCTTTTGCCATGACATATTTACACAACCTTTGTCACATTTTCTAAAGTATGCTTGTCACAGCCGCACAAATCCGATATACTTTGCATACTGACATAACACCCATTGCGTGCAGAAGGCACCAGGTCCAAACGCCCAGAGGGCAGGAGGTATCCACTTGGAATTGCGGGAACACTATTCCTTTATTCTGGAGGGGCAGAAGCTCCATATCCTAATGATTACCCATGGAACCATCACGGCCGCCGTTCCCCGGCACAGCCACAGCAAAAACAGCTACGAAATACACTATATCTACGGAGGAAAAGGCATCCTGGCTGTCCAGGACACCCGTTATCCCCTTTCTCCCGGCACCTTATTCGTCACCGGACCGGGTGTGGAGCATGCCCAGTATCCCGATACGGCAGATCCCATGCAGGAAGACTGTCTGTATTTCTACCTGGAAGAACCAGATATTCCTAATAAGAATTCCCACATTACCAATACCCTGCGCTCCCATCCCTTCTGGTACGGCAGGGATTCCCAGAATATGGCCCGCACCATCCGGATGATTCACGAAGAACTGGCCCAGACTAAGCTTGGCCATACGCTTTCCATCACGGCCTGTTTCCAGCATTATCTCGTCCTGCTGGCCAGAAATATGTCATCTGCCCTCCCTGGGAAGACAAAAGAAATCGGCCCCGTCCAGTTGAAGATCGAAGAAGCTTTCCTGTACCAGTACAGGGATCTGACCCTGGATGATGTCTGTGCCATCACGGGAATGTGCCGCCGCCAGACCCAGCGGCTGCTGGAGGAATACTACGGATATGGCTTCCAGAAAAAGAGAACTGCCTCCCGCATGTCTGCCGCTGCCTCCTTCCTGGCCAGTGGGGAATACACCGTGGATGAAATCGCAGATCTGACGGGTTATTCCAGCCTCAGCAGCTTCCTGCAGGCTTTCAAAGGGTATTATCACATGACGGTCAAAGAGTATAGGGAATCTGTTGGAATGGATGCTTGCAAGACCCGGCAGGCTTCCCGGAAATTATCTTAAGAGTACCAAATCCAAGAATGGCAGGCCTGTTCTACAGCCTGCCTTACCAGCCCCAGACAGGGAATTGCCTACAGAATATCCCATCGAAACAGCACCGGTTCCTGTTCTCAAGAACCGGTGCTGTCTGTATCAGAATATTTTCCTCTATTTTTCCTGGTTCGCCTGGTACTGTGCGTTTACCTCCTCAATGATCTGGTCATATCCCGTGTCCCTGGCTTTCTGTAGTTCTGCCTCAAACTGTTCCCTGGTGATGGCGCCACAGATATACTGGGTCCTGGCTGCTGCAATCTGTGTGTCTAAGGCAGCACCGTCATCGGAGTAGGCCGCGGAATTCACCAGATAGGACAATGCCGGATTGACGATTGCATAGGGCAGGTTATCTGCATAGGCCTGGTTCAGCACTTTGGTGGGTTCATCCTGTTCAAGGGGAATCAACTCATTACACACCTCCATGGAAGGCAGATAGGCCAGCATCTGGTTCAACCCTGTATAGTTGGCCCCCAGGACCTTATCTTCCACATCCAGGTCTACCAGGTACCCTTCCTCATTGATCTCATAGTGGATTCCTTCCAGGCCATACTGGGTCAGGATCAGCATTTCCGGATCATTGAGTTTGTCCAGGAAAGTCAATGCTGCCTCTATCTTCTTAGGAGTATCCAGGGTAGATGCAGACAGGGTAAAATAGCCAGCATATCCGGATGTGGCAAGGGTGTGGCCGTTCACTGCACCATGTAATGTCATGGAAGCCGCTTTCCCAGGGTCTGTCACGGAAGCTGTATAGGTCCCGTCTGCCAGGTAATACTGCCAGATCCGCTTCCCGGAATCCAGGACATCGATAAACACCCCGTTTTTGCCTGTCTTGCACCCGTCTGACCAGGTGTCGGTAGGCCTGGACGCCCAGTCCTTTGGCATCAGTCCGTCATCATACAGTTTTTTGATATAGTCTACGGCGTCCCAGTATTCCTCCTGCATCCACACGGGAACCAGACGGCCGTCTACCTCTGCCCAGCCATTGCCACAGCCGAACCATGTCTGGATAATGTCGAATGGCCCTGTATAAAGTGTCATCTCCATGCCTATGGTGTCGTCCACCCCGTTTCCGTCAGGGTCCCCATAAGTAAACGCGTATAACATCTTATACACTGCTTCGGGGGTATCCGGCTCCTCCAGTTCCCATTCCTCCTGCAAAGCCTCAAACCAGTCCGTTCGGTAGGACAGACCGTAACGGCCAATCACCCGGGTGCGGGGCACTGCAATCAGCTTCCCGTCTATTGTCAGATTCCCAGCCACATCCCTGGACATGGCAGACAGGTTGGGATATTTCTCCGAATCCCAGATGTAATCATTCAAGTCAACAAATGCACCACTTTTTGCTGCTGCCACCACATTGCCGGTCATGGTGCTGCCCCAGGTAATGATCTGAGGCATAGTCTTGGGATCTGTCAGATATAACGAATTTTTCTCTTCCAGCACATCATTTGCCACCCAGGATATCTCTATATTGACACCTGTATATTCTTCTATCCTGTTGCGGATCTCCTCTGCATAATCCCCCACGTTGGCATTGCCTGCCTCATGGTCAATGGTGCTGATCGTGATGGTCTGCGTCACAGGTTCTTTCCCTGTCTCTTCCCCGGAACTTCCCTCTTCTTCCTTCACGTTTCCAGATGTCTGGCTGTCGGATCCATCACCTTTCCCCCCAGGATTACCACATGCCACCAGACACAGTTGTACTGCACAGGCCAACAGTACGGATACAAATGCTTTTCCCGAATCTCTCTTCATTCTGTCCTCCTTCTAAAAGTGAAATAACACTGGTTTGCCGCTTCATATCTATTATAAAAGAGCCGGTCCTAATTTCACATTTCCAGGAGTGACAGGTATTCACAAATTATGTCATTTCTCCTAAAGTGCCTCCTCCAGGCACCCTGCAGAACTTCCTTTTGCCCACAACCGCTTATCTGTTCTTGGATCCCTATCCCACATCAAACAATTCGTCAAAAGAAATATGCAGACCCGGAAACATTACCATCTGTAGTTCTTCTTTATTCTTCTCCGTGATTGTCTTATATAGATAGGAATAACCTGTGTCATCCTCCTTCCAGTCAAACATATAGATTTCAACCTGCTTCTTTCTCCAGTCTGCAATCCAGTATTCGGAGACACCAGCCTTTCTATAGATCTCCATCTTCTCATTGCGGTCATATTCTTCTGTGGCATCTGACAGCACTTCCATGACAAAGCGCGGTATTCCGGTAAAGGATACATTTTTCCTATCTCTCATATTGCATATAATGGATACATCCGGAATCACTACTTTGTCGTCATTCTCACGCCACTGATACTGCACACTGTCCCCAAACACACGACAAAGGCTATCTTTTATCTGACTCCCGATTTTTATTACAAAATTGTGGATCACCATGGAATGCTCCAGGTATGTTTTACTCATATCTTCTAATGGCAATGCCCCCATTTATATCACCCTGCTTTCCTCTTATTTATGTTATATTATATCAGTTTTTTCGGTGTTTACAAGATTATCGGCCGAACATTACTCCTGCACCTAAAACACGCAACGCCCTGCACCGATATCTTGAAAGCCATTTGTAATCGTATCCAATCATACCAGAATAAATTGCTTTCTCGGAACATGCCATGGCAAGGCAACTTTCCCTCTACAGGCAACAGCACATTTGGCAAATGCCCTAAATATGACGGCACTCTATCAACGGTTCTCCTCCAGCATAAGCTGCACCCTGTTCTGGATCACCTCCACCACCTCGTCCAGGCTCTTGCTGCCCCCATAGTAAAGTTCTGCCTCCTCCGTCACAATGCTGGCCACCCTGTCCCGCAGGCCGGAAGCCGGGGTGAAATCTGCTTCCTCAAGGAACGCCATCACCATCCCGGCCATCTCCGGGGAAGTGGCATAATAGGGAACCCTCTCCCCGTTTAACCACATTTCCCCTTTGCTACGTGGTTCCCCTGCAATGTACTCCTGCTCCATAGCCTCCTCCATCTGCTCCCGGAGCATTTCCTTCCTGGTGGAAAGGGTACCATCCATCTCTTCCATCTCCCCTGCCAGGTAGTACTCCAGGAACTCCCAGGCCCCTTCCTTATTTGGGGATCCGGCCACTATACCCAGGGGTGCCTCCACCCAGATATGGGCATAGGCCCGGCCGTCTGCCGTGGGATATCCCAGGAGACCGATCTCCTCCCCGAACTGTGCCTTCCACTGGGCTGCCTCCTGGAAGTCCAGCCAGCTTTCCATCAGCAGGGCATCCTCCTGCATGGAACCCACCTCATGAAAGCGTATCCCGGAAGTCCGGACGGTCTCCTTCCCATGCTCCCCCACCCAGAGGAGCAGCCTGCGGAATTCCTCGCTGTCAAACCGGCATTCCCCCTTCTCCCAGTCCACAAATGTCTCCAGGTAATAGGCCGCGCAGAAACTGCCCAGCAGGTATTCCCTGGTATTCAGTTCATAGTCCGTGCCATCCCCCAGCAGGCACATGCCGGGATAGTCCTCCATCAAGGCATACACGTCCTCCATGGTACAGCCGCCGGACAGCCCCCCCAGCTGGGACAGACGCCCCGCAAGGGCCTTCATGGTCATCTGCCTGGGTATCCCTGCCAGCTTTCCCGAAACAGTATAGCCCTCCAGCACATTGTCCAGGAAGTCCTCCCGCCCCAGCGCGTCACTGGCTTCCAGGTAGGGGGACAGATCCTCCAGCAGCCCCTTCCCCATGTCCCCCTCCAGATCCCGCCCTGCCAGCAACAGCAGTTCCGGCGGGTCACCGAAGACCAGGGCGGCATCCAGGCGTACCAGCGCCCCTTCTGCCCCACCACTGGAATACCCGTAATCCTCCACCACCACCTGGTACTCCCCGCCCTGCCTGTTGAAGCGGGCGACGGCATCCGCCATGGAGTCCGGCAGGGCCAAAGCCGCCAGCACCACCGTCTTCTTCCGGGGCACCTCCCCCGCGGGCATCCTGGACAGAAGGAACAGTCCCTGCTCCCCCTGGTCCTCATGCCATACCAGGATCCTGTCCGGATCCAGTACCATGGCTGCCCGGACATTCCTGCTGATCAGGTCGCTGTCCCGCCACCGCAGGATCTCCCTGTCGGAAGAACCGTCCCTGGAGGATTCCCGCAGGATCCCGTCCTGGTTATAGGTGTACAGCAGGTTTCCCTGGTACGTGGCCACATTGTCCAGCCAGTCCTCCCCGGACACCGTGTCTTCCTTCCGGAAAAGGACATTCCCCTCTTTCCCCAGCGCCACGCCCTTCCAGCTCATCCCATGTTCCCCCTGGACAACGTAACAGGCATGACCCTCCGGATCCCCCAGGAGCCTTTCCCACAGGAAATTCTCATCCTTATAGGCACTGGTGGATACCCGGCCTGCCTCCCTGCCCTGGCCGTCCACCCCCAGGATGCCTTCCTCTGTCAGCACATACAGTCCCCCGGCCCCGTCCACTGCCAGGCAGCCTGCCTGTACCTCCAACCCCGGAAAGAAGCTGCGGTAGTCCCATTCCCCCTCTGGCGACTTCCTGCAGAACAGGCTTCCCACATGCTCCCTGTTAACAAAATTTCCCCTGCTGCACGACAGGGCCAGGCACAGGCTGCCCTCCCGGTCCACCCCGTAATCTGCCATGGAGAAATACAGGCAGATTTTAGCCGGATCCACTTTCACGGTTGTAGCCGTTTCCTCCTGTAGCAATGCTTCCTTCCCCCGCTCCAAGGCCTGGTCCAGCATGGCAAGGATGCCTTCCTCATCCGGTATCTACCCCCTGCCGGCCTCCATCTCCATCCCTTTCGGGGACAGGGCCACCGCCACCTGTGCCCCTTCCAGGTCCACCTCCCCCTCTTCCTCCTGCACCTCTGCCCTACGGACTGTCTGGACTGTGGCGGTTCCCTGCATGAAATACAGGGTGTCCCCCACCGCCTGGGGACGCCTAAATTCCTCCGGCAGTGCATAGGATCCACTGGCAGAGGTGGCCAGATGCCTGGGGAAATAGACAAAATCCTCTTCTGCCTGTGGCGCGTCCCCAGGGGCTGCGCCACAGGCAGGAAACAGAAGAAGCCATATGGCCAACAGGCCCATACATATCCATGGGCGGTTCTGTAACAAGGAGTTTTCGCTTTTCGTTTTCATCGTTATACCCCATCTGATTTATCCAAGTCACCATCCAGATGCCGCAATTGTATAAGCATCTTTCCTCACTAATCTCCTACACAATTGTATAAACAGCCTTCCTCACATATTCTCCTGCACCAGGGTGTTCACCCTGCTCTGGATGATCTTCGTCACTTCCTCTATGGGCTTGCTCCCGTCCAGGTAACTGCCCATCTCCTCGCCAATGATGTCCATTACAGCCGTCTCCAGGCCATCCTCCGGGGAGAAATCAGCCTGGGATATCAGTTCCAACAGGCCGTCTACCTCCTCCTGGGTAACACAATAGTAATTTCTTTCCACAAACTTCCCATCAGAATCCGTTCCATATACCGTCCATTTTGGCAGCATGATAGGGTTCCCCGCCTTATCTAGGGATACTTCCCCCTCATTCATGATATACTTCGGTTCCATGGCATCCTCCAGCATCTCCTCCAGAAGATCCCTGCGGGTGGGCATACTTGCATAAGCCCCATTGTCTGCCTCCTGGTGGCACAGGAAATACTCAATAAACTGCCAGGCCCCTTCCTTGTGCCGGGACTTCGACACAATACCCACCGCCCGGAAGGCCGCCGCCAGATATCCAGGGCTGCCGTCCGGGGACGGATAGCCCATGGATATCATGTCATCTCCCAGGCGCGAGACATTTCCCATGTAGTCCACAATATTACGCACCATTCCCTGGGAAATCAGCGGATCCTCCACTTCTACAATGATGGTGGGATCCGTCAGGTTCCCACAGCTTTCTTCCAGCCATAGCAGCAGGCTGCGGAATTCCTCCGTGTCCAGAAGGCATATCCCACTGTCCTTGTCTATGAAGGTATCCATGATGTAATCCCCGCACAGGTTCTTTAGGTTCCAGAGAATATAGTTGCCATTCAGCTTCCGGTGAGGATATTTTTCGGTCAAGGCCATGATGTCCTCCAGGCTCCAGCCAGCCTGGAGACCTGCCACCGTCCTGTCTGCCACCAGGGTATGGCAGACGAACTCTGAGGGAATCCCCACCAGCCTTCCCTCTATGGTATAGCCTTCCAAAGGGGCAGCCAGGAAATCCTTCCGGTCCAGTATACTGCTTTCTGCCAGGTAAGAATCCAGATCCTCCAGTATCTGCTTCCCACCATATTTTCTGACATTCAAAGGCAGCAGAACCAGCATATCCGGCGGATCTGAAGAGACCAGCTTCGCATCCAGCCAGGCCTCATCCTCATACAGTTGCACGGTAATGTGATACCTGTCACTTTCCCTGTTGAACCGGACCACTGCATCCTCCAGGGCAGCATCCAGGCCATCCCAACAGGCCATGACCAGTTCCTCCCTCGTATAATAAGTTTATAGCCAGTCAGAACAGGCTATAGACTTATTCTTTTTTGATATAGATGCAGGATGATTTCTAAGAGGACTCCCTCTCCATCCCTTCCCATCTATACAGTTAATAGTTACCAGTCTCAGTTCTTTCTACATAGATGTGAGGATATTCTGATGGAGGTCTGGAGGGGTTCTCCCTTTCTCCCATAATGCTGGTTCATCCTGTCCCATCTAATGTTTTGTTGTTTACTACTTTTTACAAGAGCCTCCCGGTGCTATAATGGTTCCCAGTGGAATCTGGGCTAAGGTACTGCTTCGTTCCTCCTGCAAAGCACCCGCTATTGCTTAGAAAGCATGCAGCCCGCACCGCCGTACCTTGACTGCTTACACAAATGCTGCACCGCCAGGTCTAGCCTCCAGCAGGGTATTTCTCCTGGACCAGTGCTGATAACGCGAGGTTGCAGCTGGTACCCCGGGCCGGGATAAGCTTTGGCCCCTGTTCCCCATCCTTATCGGAAAGGTGGTGATTACACAT